>JAAFGT010000032.1 GCA_010365215.1 Acidipila sp.
CCCTCGAGATTCCCGAACGTCAGATCCGCGCCGGTAAGCTCCCCGGAAATATCCGCGAACGGCAGCGAGTAATCCCCCGCCTGCTCCATCAGCACGCCCAGCGAGCGCCCCAGCAGAATATCGCCCACGGCCACCAGCGTGGTCGTTGGCTGCGGCCGCGCGCGCAGATCGAAGGGCTCGGGCGCGCCCGACGCAGGTTTCCAGGCGAACAGCGCCACCACGGCGGTAAAGGCAAGCGCAGCGAAAATGGGCATGCGTTCGGACAAATTAAGAACTCACTCTGAAGTTCCGAGCCGCCCGACCTTTTTGGCAGCGCTCCTCACTCTGCGCGGCCCGCGCGCCGCTTGTCAACGCCCGCCCTCGCCACGTTTTCCTGCGCATGACTACCCTGCTTCGCGTGTATCCTCAGCGGTGATTTAGAGGAGACCCTGCCGTGCGCCCGCGCTCCAAACGTCCGCGCAACGCCATTCTGCCGCCCATCGTTGCGGAGCACCACCTCGCGCAAGCCGCCGAGAAAAGCGGCTGGCTGCCTTTCCTGCTGATCACCGCAGTCGCCCTCGGCATGATCCTGCCCATAATCTTCCACGGCAACGCCTCCGGCCATGACTTCGAAGTCCACGTTGCCTCCTGGATGGAGGCGGCAGCGCAGTGGCGTCACGGCATCCTCTATCCGCGTTGGGCTCCGGGAGCGCACAGCGGCTTCGGCGAGCCGCGCTTCCTATTTTATCCGCCACTCTCCTGGCTGCTCGGCGCCGCGCTGGGAACTCTGCTGCCATGGATCGCCGTGCCCGCAGCCTTCGCTTGGGTGGCGCTGACTCTCGCTGGCCTCACCACCTACTTATTGGTCCGCGAATCGCATCCCCGCCCCACGGCGCTCTGGGCGGCAGCGCTTTACGCAACCAACCCGTACAACGTGGTCAACATCTATTTCCGCAGCGCCTTTGCCGAGCTGCTGGCCAGCGCCATCTTCCCACTCGCAGTACTTTTCGCGCTGCGCCTGGCCTGCTTGCCAACCTATCCCTCGAAAGCCGGCGACAACCCCGAAACACGCAAGCAGGCCAGCGCAAACATCCGCAACATCATCAGCCTTGCGCTGGTCGTTGCGGCCATCTGGCTCACCAACGCTCCCGCCGCCGTGATCACCTCTTACTCCCTCGCGCTGCTCTTCGTCGTCGCCACCGTGCACACCCGTTCGTTCCGGCCCCTCCTGCGCGGCGCGGTGGCCGGCGCGCTGGGACTGGCCATCGCCGGCTTTTACATCGTCCCCGCCGTCTATGAACAAAAATGGGTGCATATCGCCGACGCTTTCTCCAGCCCTTTGCGCCCCGAAGATAATTTCCTTTTCACGCGCTCCGCGCCATTCGCCTGGCCCAACAACGATCCGCAAACCGGCGACGAATTTAACTTCCAAATTTCCTGGCTTCAAATCACCGAGCTGGGTCTCGGGATCCCTCTGGCGTTATCCATGATCGCTGCAGCCAAACGCTGGCCCCGACGCCGCACGTCATCACGCGCAGCGAGACAAGCAACGGGCCAGGCAGCCTTCGGAACCACAGCCGAGACCGCTCCCTCGCCGGCCCCCGGCCTTCTGCTGCTGACCGCCATGCTCGCGCTCGGCTTGGCGGCGGCCGTGCTCTTCCTGCGCCCCTCGCTGCCGCTTTGGCGACTATTTCCCTACCTGCGCAATATTCAATTCCCCTGGCGGTGGCTTTTTGTATTGAACCTGGCCATCGCCATCGGCGCGGCTGCCGGCGCGGGCACCAGCCGCTTCCGCTACACTTCGCGATTCCTGGTCCCTATCCTGTGGCTGCTCCTCAAGATCTATCTCCTGGCAGGTTCGGAGATCGAGAGTCATCACCTGACCCTGCCGGTCTGGGATAACTCAGACATCTCCGACTACTCTGCCGCCATTGCCTCCGGCACGGGCTACGAAGGCCTGCGCGAATACCTGCCCACCGATGGCGATATCGAGCAGCTCCCAGACGGAGCTCCGCAAGTCGCACTAGCCAACTCGGACTCGCCGCCCGGCAAAATTAAAGTAGTCATGGAAAAATGGCAGGTGGAAGAAAAACGCTTCGCCGTCGAATCTTCAAGCGCGGCCCAGCTCTCCCTGCACCTCTTCAACTATCCTGCCTGGCAAGTGGAGGTGAACGGCCGCCCTGGCGCAAAACAATCCGACCCCGACGACGGCCAAATGCTGGTCTCCGTCCCCGCAGGCCGCAGCAACGTGCGCGTATTCTTCGCCCGAACCCCCGACCGCACTGCAGGCGGCGTAATCTCACTGGCCGCCATCGCGCTGATCGCAGCGCTGTTCGCGGCCGGCAGACTGAGGCCCAGGAGAAGCCGCCTGAAAAAAGAGTGATTAACTAAGAGGTGGTTTGCTACAAGGAAAAAAAGTTTGGCTGGGAGACATGGACTCGAACCATGATTCTCAGATCCAGAATCTGATGTCCTGCCAATTGGACGATCTCCCAGCCGGGAGGCGTCGCATGCGCAGCTCAAAAGCCACGCGCACAACCTTCTAACTTTATTCGCGAACCAGCCATTCGTCAACCGAGGAAAAACGGCCAGCGCCGTAATTTGGAGCGACCCAGCTTCCAGAAGCGTGGCATTTTCAGTTGCCGTTGCCCGCTTGAATGTCTAACGGAGCCGAGCTAGATTACGCGCATGCGAGGATTTCTTGAACCTGAGAGACCAGGTGTAATGCAGTCCGCCTGCATCGAATCTGCGAGACCCGAAGGAACAAAATGACCACAGACCACATAGTCAACCATTTGGCCATCTGGGAATTTCTGGTCAAGCCGGGCTGCGAAAGCCGATTCGAGCAGATCTACGGCCCCGCGGGCGACTGGGTCCACTTGTTCCGCCGCGCCGGCGGTCACCTGGGCACAAAGCTGTACCGCGATGCAAGCATGGCCAGGCGTTACATTACAGTTGACCACTGGGAATCGCTTTACGCCTATGAAACTTTTCGCCATAACTTCGCCGCGGAATACAAGCTCTTGGACGAATCCTGCGAATCCCTGACCGAAAAAGAGACCCCGCTTGGCACCTTCCATCCCGTTGGCCCGGTATCGTGATGTCCGAAGTAGGGGCACGGCATGCCGTGCCCGCTCCCGCACTTTCGCCCAACCCGCGCTACCCGCACTTTCCCGCGGTCTGCTAGACTAATATTTCCGTGCCGCATGTGGGCGCGGCGCGAACGATTTCGGGCCGGGGGCGCATCTCACTTCTATGCAACGCAAACAAATCCGCTGGCTGCTGCTCGGCGGCGTCGCCAGCATAGCGATCGTCGCGCTGCTCATGGCGCTTGGGCGCACCGACCCGTCGCCGCGCGTCACCGCCGCCAAAGTCACACGCGGCAACCTCAACGCCGCCGTCTCCACCAACGGAAAAGTTGAGGCGGTCGAGCCGTTTGTCCTGCGCGCCGAGCTTTCCAGCTTTGTCACTGGCGTCACCGCCATGGAAGGCCGCCACGTGCGCCGCGGCGACCTGTTGTTGCAACTCGACATGACCGCCACGCGCGCCGACCTCGCGCAAGCCCGCGAAGCTCAGCTTTCCGCCCAGGAAGATCTGCGCGCCGCGCGCGCCGGCGGCCGCGCCGACGAGCTCGGCCAGCTGGATAGCGACATCCGCAAATCTTCTTCCGACTTGGAACGCCTGCGCAGCGAACGCGCCGCGCTCGAGCGCCTGGTAGCGAAACAGGCCGCCACCAAGGACGAGCTGGCTCAGAACCGCGCCGCCCTCGATAAAGCCGAAGCCGAAGCCAAGCGCCTGGACTCCCGCAAAACGGAAATGGCACGTCGCGCAGCTCTCGACGCCGAGCGCGCGCAGCTTTCCGGCACGCGCGCCCGCGAGGAGACGGCATCCCTCTCCGCGAAGGCGCGTCAGGGCCAGTTGCGTTCTCCGGTGGACGGCACCCTCTATCTGCTTCCCGTTCGCGCGGGAGATTACGTGCACCCCGGCGATCTCCTCGCCGAGGTTGCCGACCTCACGCGCGTCCGCGTTCGCGCCTTTGTCGACGAGCCGGACATGGGTCTACTCCAGCCCGGCCAGCCCGTCGATATCACCTGGGACGCGCTGCCCAGCCGCGTGTGGCAGGGCAGCACGGAGCAAACTCCAAAAACAGTAGTACCGCGCGGCACGCGCAGCGTCGGCGAACTGCTCTGCTCAGTGGTAAATGAAAAAGGCGAGCTGCTTCCGAATACCAACGTCAACGTGCGCATCCACGTGCAGGAGCGCAAGAATGTGCTGATGGTTCCGCGCGGCGCCGTCCGCACCGAAGGCATCCACCGTTACGTTTTCCAGGTCGTGGATTCAGCCGATCTAGGAAGGTCGGGCAGCCGTCTTCACCGCCGCGAGATTCACGTCGGCATTTCCAGCGCCACGGAATTTGAAATCACCGACGGCTTGTCCGAGGGCGATCGCGTAGCGTTGCCGGGCGACGTGGATCTGTCCGATGGCATCAAAGTTCAAGTGGCTCCCGATCAGCCCGGGCAGTAGTTGTCCGAAAGTGAAAATTCCCTGTAGGCCACTGTCGCTATTTTTCGTGGGTAACGGTTATTCGGCAGCTGTTGTTCGAGCGTCGGTATAAATCAAAATGATTTTTCGCACTTCATCTGTCCTGACCTTGATCCTCTGCGTGGCCATCGTAGCCGGCAGTCAGGTCCCTCCACCGTTAGCGGAATACCAGCGCCAGTTCGAAGCCGGCCACTACGCCGAGGCCGTGCGCACGCTGGAATCCGCGCTTGCTCAATCTCCTACCGATGCGCGCCTCCACTTTTGGCTGGCGCGCAGCACTTACGAATTGCTGCAGTTCGACCGCGCCATTCAGTCCTTCGAGAAGGCCTGCCAGCTCGATCCCGTAAATTCCGACTACCGCCTCTGGCTGGCCCGCGCCGTAGGCCGCAAAGCGGAGCGCGACCGCAGTTTTTTTCTGGCTCGCCGCTCCAAGCGTGAGCTCGACGAAGCTGTGCGCCTGGCGCCGGGAAATATTCGCGCGCGCCGGGATCTCGCTGAGTTTTATTCCGATTCGCCGTGGATCGTCGGAGGCAGCAAGAGCAAAGCCCGTCAGGAAGTGGAAACGATTGCGCAGCAGGATCCCATCGAAGGCATCCTCGCCCGCGCCGATTACTCTCGCAACGTGGACGATCCCGAGGCTGCGGCGCAGCAGTACCGCTTGCTTCTCGAGAAAAAGCCTTCGCGCCCCGGCCCCTATTTTGAGGCCCTCGATTTCTTCGAGAGCCGCAGGGATTCCACGCAGCTCGAGCTGTTTCTCGAGCCGGCCGCGCGCCTGGCCCCCGCCGACCCGCGCATCGCCTATTACCGCGCCGTCGCCCGCGTTTTTGCGGGCCAGGAACTTCCCGAGGCGGAAAAGGCTCTGCGCACGTACATCGACGCAGGTCCCGACCGCAGCGATATGCCCAACCACGCGGACGCCCACGAGCGCCTGGGGCTTCTCTACGAAAAGCTGAACAGCCCCGCGCGCGCCGAAGCCGAATACCGTGTGGCGCTGGCCAGCGACCCCACGCGCAAGCGCGCCCTCGACGGCCTGAAACGCGTCACCGCACAGCGCTAATCACTCTGCACCGCTTGTTTTTCTACGTCTTCACAGTCAAAATGCCGCACAGAAGCTAGGCCCATCGGCAGCTGCCGCAAGCCTGCGCACTTCACAAGGCCGTGAAATGATCAACGGAAAGCGCGTGGTGGTGGTGCTGCCCGCCTACAACGCCGAAAAAACTCTTGAGGCCACCGTTCGCGAGCTGCCCGATCTGGTCGACGCCAAAATTCTCGTCGACGATCACAGTAACGATCAGACCGTGCAAGTGGCCAACCGCCTGGGCCTCAAAGTCTTTGTGCACGACGCCAACTACGGCTATGGCCGCAACCAGCAGACCTGCTACCGCGAAGCGCTCTCCGCCGGCGCCGACATCGTTATCATGGTGCATCCCGACTATCAGTATTCGCCGCTTCTGGTCACCGCCATCGCCAGCATGATCGCCTACGGCGTCTACGACATCGTGCTGGGCTCGCGCATCATCGGTGGTGGCGCGCTTAAAGGCGGGATGCCGCTTTACAAATATATTTCCAACCGCCTGCTCACCGCGTTCCAGAATATGCTGCTCGGCGCCAAGCTCTCCGAATACCACACCGGCTATCGCGGCTTCACTCGCCAGGTGCTGATGGCCTTGCCGCTGCTCGAAAATTCCGACGATTTTGTCTTCGACAACCAGATCCTCACGCAGGCCGTCTTTTTCGGCTATCGCATCGGCGAAGTCTCCTGCCCCACAAAATATTTTGAAGAGGCTTCCTCGATTAATTTTCGGCGCAGCGTGAAATACGGTTTCGGCGTGCTGGCCACCAGCTTGAAATTCGCCTGCGAAAAAATGGGCCTGGCCCATTTCAGCATTTTCAGCCCGCGCGGCCGCCGGCTGGAGCTGAACTATTACGCTCCTCCCTTGCGCGAGACCTCTACGCTGCCCACGTGAACCCTCCCTCGCTGGAGCATTCGTTGGTTAATTCTTCGCGCCAGTTCAGCGATTCACAAACTTCCTCGAAGCCGGCAGATTTTCTCTATCTCGCCCTGCTCACCATCGGCGCCATGCTGGTCGCTGGCTATCATCCCTACGTCGAGGATGCCGAGATCTATCTTCCCGGCGTGAAGAAAATTCTCAACCCGGCGCTCTACCCTTTTGGCGGAGAGTTTTTTCTCTCCCACGCGCACATGACGCTCTTTCCCCGCCTGATCGCCTGGTCGGTGCGCCTCTCCCACCTGCCGTTTGATGTGGCGATTTTTCTGTGGCAGCTGCTTTCGATTTTCCTGCTGCTGCTGGCCTGCTGGAAATTGAGCGGCCTCTGTTTCCGCGACTCCCGCGCCCGCTGGTGCGGCGTCGCGCTGGTAGCCGCGCTTTTGACTCTGCCGGTAGCCGGCACCGCGCTCTACATCATGGACCAGTACATCACTTCGCGGTCCCTCTCCGCCTTCAGCGTTTTCTTTGCAATTTTTTACGCCGTGAAAAGGAAATATCTCTGGGCCGCGCTGTGGATCGTGTTCACCGCCGCAGTCCACCCGTTGATGTCCGTGTTTGGCCTGGCCTACTTGTTTTTCCTGTTCTTCACGCGCACACGCGGCGGCGCGGAAAACTCCTCCGTGCGTCTAGCCGCACTGCTGCTTCCTTTCGGTCTTTCGCTGCATTCTCCCTCGGAGGCCTACCGCGAAGCCGTCGCCACGCGCTCGTATTTTTTTATCCTCCAGTGGGCCTGGTACGAGTGGCTGGGAATTTTCGCGCCGCTGGCGATCCTCTGGTGGATCAGCCGCATCGCCGGAAAAAATCAACTCGCCGCCCTGGAACGGATGTCGCGCGCGCTGATTCCCTTCGCGCTGAGTTTCTTTGCCCTCGCGCTGATCATCACCATCCCCGACCACCTGCTCAGCCTCGCCTGGTTCCAGCCCATGCGCAGCTTCTACATTCTTTATATTCTGTTGATCCTCTTCGGCGGCGGCCTGCTCGCGCAATTCGTTTTAAGAAATCGCCTGTGGCGTTGGGCTGTGCTGTTTCTGCCGCTCTGCGCGGGAATGTTTTACGCCCAGCGCCAGATTTTTCCCGGCACCGTGCATCTCGAACTTCCCGGCCGCGCGTCCCGCAATCCCTGGGTGCAGTCGTTCACATGGATCCGCGACAACACTCCCACCGATGCGCTTTTCGCTCTCGATCCCGCGCACATGGCCCTGCCCGGCGAAGACCAGCACGGTTTCCGCGCCCTCGCCGAGCGCAGCCGCCTGGCCGACCACACCAAAGATTCCGGCGCTGTAACCATGTTTCCCGATCTGCCCGTAGCCGACCACTGGCGCGAACAGGCTCGCGCGCAAGACGGTTGGAGCCATTTCCAGCGAGATGATTTCGCGCGGCTAAAAAAACTCTACGGAGTAACCTGGGTTGTGCTGCAACCCCCCGGCGTTCCCGGTTTGACTTGCCCCTACCAGAATGACGCGCTCATGGTCTGCCGCCTCGACTAAGCCGTCGCGCGGGCTGGTAATAACGAAACAGCGCCACAGTGACGCGACGATTTCACCGCAGTCGCGGTACACTTTAGACTGTACCCACAGACGCCGAGAGACCGCTTAACAGGTGAGGACGATTGGATATGCCCGCTAATTCGGCCACACGCCCTGCTGCTGACCTATCTGCGCTGGCCGCCGAACAAGACATTGTCGCTATCGGCGCGCGCAACGATTTAAACTTGGCGATTCAACGCCGCAGCGCAAAAACTCTGGGCGCCGTCATCACCCACCTGGGCGTTCCCGAAATAATTTCCGGCGTCGCGCTCGAACCCTTGCAGCTTTTTGCCGACGACCGTGGTTGCTTCACCGAGCTCGCGCGCCTGGGCCGCCCGGGAATCGCCGAAAAATTGATTCCCGGCGGGGATCGCCGCATTCAAATCTCTCTGACGCTGACCTATCCCGGGGCCATCAAAGCGATTCATTATCACTACGAACAGACCGATCTTTGGGTACCCATCGCTGGGATGTTGCAAGTGTTTCTCTACGACCTGCGCCGCGGCTCGGCCACGTTTGGGCGCATCAATACACTTTTCGTCGGCAAATTTCGCCCCTGGGAAATCCTTATCCCGCCCGGCGTGGCCCACGGCTACAAAACGCTGGGCCACGAACCCGCGCAGCTTCTCTACATCACCGACCGTCATCACAATCCCGCGGACGAGGGGCGCCTGCCTCACGATCATCCGGAAATCGCCTACGACTGGGAGACGCAACACAAATAATTGCCATGAAAATTCTGGTTATTGGCGCTGGCGGATTGCTGGGAAGCGCGCTGGTTGAGCAGGGTCGCTCGCGCGGCGTCATCGGCGCCACAAAAAACGATGGCGACATTCGCGACGCCGCCGCTGTTCGCGCGCTGTTCCTGCGCACGCGCCCGGACTGCACCATACTCGCCGCGGCCTACGCCGATGTCGACGGCTGCGAACGGCAGCCCCATCTGGCCATAGAGGTGAACTTCAAGGGCGCCGCCCACGTGGCCCGCGCCGCGCTCGAATCCGGCTCGCGGCTGCTCTACGTCAGCACCGATTACGTTTTCGACGGCGCGAAGAATTCCCCCTACGAAATTAGCGACCCGCCGAATCCGCTCAGCGCCTACGGCCGGTCGAAAGCCGCCGGCGAAGCGGCGGTGCTCGAAATTCTGCCGCAGGCCTGCATCGTGCGCACCGCGCGGCTTTTCGGAACCACCGGCCACTGCTTCCCCGCCGCCATTCTCGAGCTCGCGGCAACCCGCGCGGAAATATCTGTGGTCGACGACCAAATCGGCTCGCCCACCTTCCATTGCGATCTGGCCGGCGCGCTACTGCATTGCGCCGAAACGCGCACAGCAGGAGTCATCCACGCCACCAACGCCGGCGCGTGTTCCTGGTTCGACTTCGCGAAAGAGATACTTCGCGCCTCGGGCATGAACAAGGTTAGCGTCCGCGCGATCAGCAGTGGACAGTCGGGACGACTCGCACCCCGCCCAAAGTATTCCGTCCTTTCCAATACCAGCCTGCGCGCCTGCGGAATTTCTTTGCGCTCCTGGCAAGAGGCTCTGGCCGCCTACCTGGAAGAACGCCAAGCCGCGCAACAGCCCGGGCAACAGCACACACAACAACACCCACAACAGCCCGGCGCACCCGACGCGGTTCACCCGATCGCCGCCGGAACTGCCGGAAGGCCGCGATGAAAGGCATCATCCTGGCCGGCGGCACCGGCTCGCGCCTCTATCCGCTCACTCGCGTCACGAACAAACACCTGCTCCCCGTTTACGACAAGCCCATGATCTATTACCCGCTGCAGATCCTGGTGGACGCCGGAATCCGCGACATCCTCATCGTCTGCGGCGGAAACAGCGCCGGTGAGTTTTTGCGGCTGCTGCGCAATGGCGTCGATTTCGGCCTGCAACAGCTCAATTTTGCCTATCAGGAAGGTGAAGGCGGCATCGCCGACGCGCTGCGCCTGGCCGAATATTTTTCCGGCGGCGAAAAGATCTGCGTCGTGCTCGGCGATAATCTCATCGAGCGCGACATCCGCCAGGCCCGCGAAAAATTCGAGCGCCAGGACCGCGGCGCCATGGTGCTGCTGAAAGAAGTTCCCGACCCGCAGCGCTTCGGCGTCCCCGTATTCGAGGGCGAGCGCATCCTGCGCATCGAAGAAAAGCCGCAGTCCCCGCAGTCTCCCTATGCCGTGATCGGAATCTACTTTTACGACGGTACGGTCTTCAATCGCATCCGCACTCTGCAGCCCTCGGCGCGCGCCGAGTATGAAATCACCGACGTCAATAACTCTTACCTGCGCGACGGCCTGCTCTCCCATTCCCTCCTCGACGGCTGGTGGACCGACGCCGGAACGCTCGAATCGCTGTGGCGCGCCAGCGGAATGGTCCGCGAAAAAGTGCGCGCGGCTCAGGGCCGCGGCGCCGAAAGCAAAGTTCGCGGCGCCGGAGCCACGCGCCCATGACTCGCGTCCTGGTCACCGGCGGCGCTGGATTCATCGGCTCCAACTTCGTTCACTACCTGCTGGAAAAATATCCCGACTACCGCATCGTCGTGGTCGACAAGCTCACCTATGCCGGAAACCTCAAAAATCTGGAAAACGCTCTGCAGAATCCGCGCCTGCAATTCGTGCGTCTGGACATCTGCGATCCCGCGGTAACCGAAGCCGCGCAGGGCTGCGACCTGGCGGTGCATTTTGCCGCCGAAACCCACGTCGACCGCAGCATCGAAGACGCCGCCGCGTTTACGCGCACCAATGTCGAGGGCACCTGGCGCATAGCGGAAGCCTGCCGCGCGAATCGCCTGCGCCGTTTCCTCCAGGTCAGCACCGACGAGGTTTATGGCAGCTTGGGGCCCGCCGGCAAATTCACCGAGACTTCCCCGCTGAACCCCAGCAGCCCTTATGCCGCCACCAAAGCGGCTGCCGACCTGATGGTCCTCTCGCTCGTCCGTACCCACGGCTTTCCCGCGATCGTCACGCGCTGCTCCAACAATTACGGGCCTTACCAGTTTCCTGAAAAATTTATTCCCTTGATCATCGCGCAGGCGCTCGACAATCAGCCCCTGCCGCTTTATGGCGACGGGCTTA
The DNA here is from genome assembly GCA_010365215.1 of Acidipila sp. Lineage (GTDB taxonomy): Bacteria > Acidobacteriota > Terriglobia > Acidiferrales > UBA7541 > JAAFGT01. The sequence continues at coordinate 11,126 of JAAFGT010000032.1, forward strand.
ACGTCCGCGATTGGATACATGTCTCCGACCACTGCCGCGCGCTCGATCTGATTCTTCACTACGGACGCGACGCCGAGATCTACAACATCGGCGGCGACTGCGAGCGCCGCAACATCGATGTAGCCCGCGCGATTCTGCGCAGCATGGGCAAGCCCGAAAGCCTGATTCAATTCGTCTCCGACCGCCCCTGCCACGACCGCCGTTACGCTCTCGACTCCAGCAAACTGGCAAACGAGCTGGGTTGGCGGCCGCTGGAAAACTTTGAGGCTGGGCTCACCGCCACGCTGCGCTGGTATCAGCAGCACTCCGCCTGGCTCGACCAGACGCGCAGCGGAGAATATCGCGATTACTTCGAGAGAAATTATCTGCGCCGCGCGGCCACTCTCCCGGCGCATTGAGCACTGCGATTTGTTCGTAGTAGGTTGATTTGGTAGCAAGAAGCAACAAGCATGACGGAGCAACACCGCCTGCGAGCTTAGGCATCCACTAGATAGCCATGCTGAGAAGCGAAACCCTCATCGTCGCCCTCGACGCCCTGCGCGCCAACAAGGTGAAAGCTTTCCTCACCATGCTGGGCGTGGTGATCGGCAGCGCCTGCATCGTACTCGTGGTCACCGTCGCGCTCACCGGGAAAAACTACATCCTTTCGGTCATCGAAGGCGTCGGCTCCAACCTGGTGTACGCCCAGGCGCTGCGCTCCGGCCCGCCGCAAACCGCCGTGCTGGCCGATGAGATCACCGTCGGCGACCTGGAAGCGGTGCGCGAGGGAATCCCGCAAATCAAGGAAGCAGGCGCCAGCCGCGATCTCAGCCTCAGCGTGATCGTCGACGGCGTGGAACGCGCCGTCACCGTGGTCGGCATCACTTCCGGTTTCCAGCAGATTCGCAACCTGGTAGTCGTTCGCGGACGCCTGCTCGACGACGACGACCTGGCCGCGCGCAGCAAAGTCACCGCGATCACTGAGGAGCTTGCCGCGCACGCCTTCCCCCACGACGATCCCATCGGCCAGACGCTGCGTGTGGGCGAGCTGCGCTTCACCGTTGTGGGCGTTTTTCGCGAGCGCGTGGCCACTTTCGGCCAGTCCGAAATCGAAGCGGAGTCCGCGCTGATCCCTCTCGGGCTGCTGAAGTACTACACTGGCAACGATTATCTGCGCGTGCTCTACGCCCAGGCCCGCCGCCCGGAGGATGTAGCCAGCGTGACGCGCCAGGTCACGGAAGTGTTACGCACCCGCCATCGCCCGGAGGCCACCTACACGGTCAAGAATCTCACCGCGCTGCTCGATGCCGCCCGGCTGATCTCGCTGGTCCTCTCCATCATCCTGGTCATCGTCGCGGCAATTGCACTGGTCATCAGCGGTGTGGGTATCATGAACATCATGCTGGTCACCGTCACCGAGCGCACGCGGGAGATCGGGGTGCGTATGGCCATTGGCGCGCCCCGCGGCGAAATTCGCTGGCAGTTCCTGATCGAAGCCCTGATCATCAGCGGCACGGGAGCAATTGTGGGGATTCTGATCGCCGTCAGCATCCCGCTGCTGGTAAAGCCCTGGCTGCCCGGCAGCATTTCCATTTCCGTTTCCTGGGTCTCCATCCTGTTGGCTTTCGGCGTCACCTGTCTTTCCGGCGTTCTTTTCGGTTATCTACCGGCCAATCGCGCCGCTAAACTCCAGCCCACTGAATCCTTGCGATATGAATAGCTTCCAATTTTTCAAAAATCTTTTCTCGCAGGCTCGCGCTTTTGCCCCTCGCTTCAGCGCCGCGTCCGCGCTGCTGATCGGCATGTTCGCGCTGGGCTTGGCTACGCGCGCACAGGAACAGCCCGCCCATGACCCCGCTACTCCGGAACCACCAACCCAAGACGCCGACCAGCGCACCGACACCATCCCCTCCGCCCGCTTGACCTTGAAAAGCGCGGTAAGCCAGGCCCTCCAGAGCAGCCGCGAAGTTGCCCTGGCGCGCTTGCAAGCCAGCGTCGCGGAAAAATCCGCCGGAATCACTCGCGCCCGCTTTATGCCGAATCTTTATACGGGCTCCGGCATCGCCTATTCCAATGGCTTTCCTCAAACGCCCGGTGGCGCCGCGCCGTCGCTCTTTAACTTGTCTTACATACAAACGGTATTCAATCCGCCGCTGCGCGGCGAGCTTCGTGCCGCGCAAACTCGCACCGACATCCAGCGCCTCGAAGCCGACCGTGTGCGCGACAACGTCATCGTCAGCACCGCCTCTACCTACTTCGAGCTGGCCAACGTGCGCCACGCTCTGGCGTTGCTCCGCAAGGAACGCTCCAGCGCCACGCGTATTATGGACCTGACCCGTGACCGCGTCGTCGCCGGCCTCGAACTGCCCATCGAGCTCACCCGCTCTGAGCTTTCTGCCGCGCGCGTAGAACAGCAGAATCTGCGTTTCGAAGGGCGCGAGGACGTTCTCGAAGCGCAGCTTCGCGACCTCTGCGGCCTCGCTCCCGACCGCCGCGTCATTCTTGCCGACCAGCCGGAAATGCTCCCCGCCTTGCCCGCCGCCGGCCAGGCCGACCAGCCCCTTCCCGAGTTGGTCAGCCTGGGCATCGCCAGCAGCATCGAGCTCAAGCAAGCACAGCTCGAGTATCAAGCCCGCCAGCAACACCTGCATGGCGAACGCGGCGGCTACTGGCCCACCGTAGACGTAGTCGGCGAATACAGCCTGCTCAGCAAAATCAATAACTACGACAAATTCTTCAAGCGCTTCCAGCGCAACAACCTCAACCTTGGCCTGCAGATTACCGTTCCCATTTACAGCGCCAACACTCGCGCCGCCGTCGATTTCGCCCGGGCCAACCTTTCCGCCGCGGAGCTACAGGTGCGCTCGCGCCGCACCCAGGTGGAAAACGACGTGCGCCGCGAGGCTCGCTATACTCGCGAGCTGGAATCCGGCCGCGAGGTCGCGCGCCTCGAGCTCAAGCTTGCTCAGGAAGATTTGCGCGTGCTTCAGGCGCGCTTCGACGAAGGCCGCGCCGGCCTGCGCGACATGGAGAAATTGCGCCTCGAAGAAACCACTCGCTGGCTGGCCTACATCGACGCCGACTTCGAGTACCAAAAAGCTCGTCTCGAACTGCTCCGCCAGACCGGCCAACTGGCGTCTATACTTCAGTAACATTCGCCAGCATCGGATTGGGCGATTCGCTTCGATTCGGGTATAATTGCCGTTCCAGCTCTCCGTCCTTCCAAGGGGAAACTTGTTCCACCCAGCGCGGAGAGCCCTGCGCGCCTCCCGGTAGAGCCTCGATTTGTGCGACTCTGACGGTCTTAGGCGGCGGTTTCATAAACCGATTTGGGTGCCCGATTTTGGTAGTCGAATTTGGGGGTAGTAGTCGAATTTGGGGGTAGATGATGAGTTCGTCCGTAATGAAGACCCTGCTGTTGAACCCGCCGAGCTTCGAGAATTTCGACGGCGGCGCCAGCTCGCGCTGGCCGGCGACTCGCGAGATTGAATCCTACTGGTACCCCGTCTGGCTGGCCTACCCGGCCGGCATGTTGCCCGGAAGCCGGCTGCTCGACGCTGGCCCGCACAAAATCACCCCGGCGGAAACCGTGCGTATCGCTGCCGGCTACGACTTCGTGGTTTTATTTACCTCCACCGTTGGCTTTAACAGCGATCTGCGCCTGGCTCGCGAAATGAAAGCTGCCAAGCCCGACCTGAAAATCTGCTTCGTCGGCCCGCATGTCCAGACCCAGCCGGACCGCAGCCTCAACCAGAGCGCCGATATCGACTTCATCGTGCGCGGCGAATTTGAGCTCGCCGTGGTGGCTTTCGCCGAGGGACATCCGCTCGAATCCATCGAGAACGTCAGCTACCGCAAAAATGGCCGCATCGTTCACAATAACGAACGCGACAAACTGCACACCGAAGAGCTCGACGCCCTGCCCTTCGTCACCGAAGTGTATAAGCGCGATCTGACCATCGAAAAATACACCGTGCCCTTCCTGATGCATCCCTTTGTTTCCTTTTATACTTCGCGCGGCTGCCCCGCCCTGTGCACGTTTTGCATGTGGCCGCAGACTCTCTCCGGCCACGCTTGGAGGGTGCGCTCGAATGACAACGTCGCCCGCGAGCTCGCTCAGGCCTATAAAATGTTTCCGCAGGCCAAAGAGTTTTACTTCGACGACGACACGTTTAACATCCGCAAAGACCGCGTCATCGACCTCTGCAAGCGCTTCGCGAAAATCGGCTGCCGCTGGAGCGCCAACGCCCGCGTGCACAGCGACTACGAAACTCTGAAAGCCATGTCCGACGGCGGCGGCCGCCTGCTCATCGTGGGTTTTGAATCGGGCGACGCGCAAATCCTCAAGAACGTCAAGAAGGGCGCCACCCTGGAGATGGCTCGCACCTTCATGAAGAACTGCAAAAAAGTCGGTATCCGCGTGCACGGCGATTTCATCATCGGCCTCCCCGGCGAAACCAAGGAGACCATCGCCAAGACCATCGAATTCGCCAAGGAGCTCGACTGCGAGACCATTCAGGTCTCGCTCGCCCACGCCATGCCCGGCACCGAGCTTTACACTTTCGCCGACCAGAACGGCTTCCTCGCCACCGAAGCTCTCGCCGACGCTGGCGGCCACCAGCTTCCCCACTTGCAGTATCCCGGCATCTCGCGCGACGAAATGCTGGACGGCGTCAATCGCTTCTACGACGATTACTATTTCCGCCCCCGCGTCGCCTGGCGTATCGTCCGCGAAGCGCTGTGGGATTCCAGCGAACGCAAGCGCCTCTACGACGAAGCCGTCAGCTTTCTCAAGCTGCGCCGCGAGCGCGTCAAAATCGCGCGCCAGGGCATGACCAAGAAGCCCCTGGTCGCCGTCGCCGCGCCGTCCAGTTCCGGCCCAGCCGCGGATTAATTCACTCGCTGCATGCCTGCCGTGCACACTTTGCGGACGAAGACCTTCGTCCTGATCGCCCTCATGGTTTTATTCGGCTCCTCGGGCGACGTCCTCCTCGGCAAAGGCATGAAGGAAGTCGGCAAGCTAACCGCCTGGACCCTCCCCGCGCTGTTTCATTTTCTCTTGCCCGCTTTATTAAATCCTACCGTCTGGCTGGGCATCTCGTGCCTGCTGCTTTTCTTTCTGGCCTACATGATCGTGCTCAGTTGGGCGGATTTCAGTTACGTCCTCCCCGCCTCCGCCGCCGGCTACGCCGTTGTCCCGCTCCTCGGCCACCTGTTCCTTGGTGAAGCCGTCAGCCCGCTGCGTTGGACCGGCGTCGCCTTCATCTGCGTCGGCGTAGTGCTGGTAGGCAACACGCCGCCAAGCACTACCACTCTCGCACCCGCTCCCGCGCCCGCGCGTTCCGCCTCCCACGCGCCAGCCGCGACGGGGAGCTGACCGTGCGCAACACCATCCTCGTCTTCCTGGTCACCGTCGCCGGCACCCTCGGTGAGATGTCCGTCGGCCGCGCCATGAAAGATATCGGCGAGGTCACGCGCTTCACCCCTCGCGCAATTTTCCGCGTGGTCCTGCAATCCATGGCGCGTCCCTTCATGTGGCTGGGCCTTCTTCTCATGGCCGTGGCGTTCTTTTCCCTTCTGCTGCTGCTCTCCTGGGAAAACGTCAGCTTCGCCGTGCCCGTCACCGCGCTCAGCTATGTCATCGCCGCGGTGGGAGCGAAATTTCTTCTGCGGGAAGAAGTCAGCGGCCTCCGCTGGCTTGGCGTAGGGATGGTTGTCGTGGGCGTAAGTCTGGTCTGGGCCGGTTAGCGACTTTTCACTGGGTTAAATCAGTGGGTTAAAATTGTCTCGTAGGTCACACTTGCGTAGTAGGCTGGGCTTATCTAGCAAGCCAGAAAAAGTCTAAGCATGTTTTTCCTGCTGCTCAAGATCGTCACCGCTACGGGCGCCCTCAGCGCCGCCGGCTTTTACGTGGTTGCGCTGCTCGGCGCCGCAACCTTCCGCCGCCGCGCCGCCCACGCCGTTTCTTCCTCGCCAGGCGGCGATGCGCGCACCGCGGAGAAACCCTTCACCCCGCCGGTCTCTCTCCTCAAGCCTTTGCGCGGCACCGACCCGCACGCCTACGAAAGTCTGCGCAGCCACTGCGTGCTCGATTATCCGCAGTACGAAATTCTCTTTGGCGTCGCCGATCCCGCCGACCCCGCGGTCGCCCTGGTCGAGCGCCTCATCCGCGAATTTCCCGCGCGCGACATTCGCCTGGTCATCTGCTCTCAGGCGCTCGGCACCAACCGCAAAGTCAGCAACCTCATTCAGATGCTTCCGCACGCCGCCCACGATCACCTGCTCATCAACGACAGCGACATCTTCGTACCTCGCGACTATCTCCGCCGCATCCTGGCGCCGTTCCGCGACCAGCGCGTGGGCATGGTCACCTGCCTCTACCGCGGCGTACCCGGCCGCACCCTCGGCTCCCGACTCGAAGCGCTCGCCATCAGCACGGAATTTTTTCCCGGCGTGCTCGCGGCGCTGCGCCTGGAAAAAGGCATGCGCTTCGCTCTCGGCTCCACTCTGGCTTTTCCGCGCCGCGCCCTCGCCGCCATCGGCGGCTTCGAGCCACTGCTCGATTATCTCGCCGACGATTTCGAGCTGGGCAGCCGCATCGCCGCCGCCGGCTTCGAAGTCTTCCTCGCCGACGTGGTCGTCGAAACCCATCTGCCCAACTACACCTTCGTCGATTTTTTTGCCCATCAACTCCGTTGGGGCCGCAGCACCCGCGACTCGCGCCCATGGGGCTACACCGGCGTCCTGCTGACCCAAGGCCTCCCGTGGGCCCTGGCCGCCCTGGCCGCGTCCTATCTCCCGTCAAGCAGCGCGGTCTCCGTGACCGGATGGGGATCCGAGTGGGGCTGGATGTTGCTCGCACTGATCATCTTTCTGCGCCTCGCCGTCGCCGACACCGTCGGCCGCAAAATCCTCCACGACCGCCACCTCTGGCGCAATATCTGGCTCCTCCCCCTCCGCGACCTGGTCGGCCTCGCCGTCTGGATCGGCAGCTACACCGGACGCCGCGTCCGCTGGCGCGAAGAAGAATTCATCCTGGAAAAAGGCCGCCTCAGGCCCACCTGATGCATCTCACCCCTTGACCCACGCCGCGTGCCTGCGGGTACAATGGACCCATGACCGACGCGCAGAAAACCGATGCACCCCCAAACCCCGACCCCCACGCCAACACCCCGGGCAAACCCCTGATTCACCGCGTCTGCATCCAGTGCAACAACATGTTTCTGGTCACCGCCGACCGCTACGACGCCAAACAGTGCTCCAACTGCCATAAGGGGTAGTGATTTCTTTTCAGGCTTTCCCTTTTTTTCGCAAGCCCGCCCGATGATCGAAGCGCGTCAACTGACCAAAACTTTTCGCGACAAGAAGCGCGGCGAGATTCGCGCTGTCGATGGCGTGAGTTTTCGCTGCAGCCCTGGCCGGATTTACGGCCTGCTGGGCGCCAATGGCGCCGGAAAAACCACTACCCTGCGTATGCTGGCCACGCTCATCGAGCCTACCTCCGGCACCGCAGTTGTGGCCGGATACGACGTCGTCCGCGAGCCGGAAAAAGTTCGCTGCAGCGTGGGATTTCTTTCCACCGCCACGGCGCTCTACGCGCGGCTCAGCGCGCTCGAGATGGTCCAATATTTCGGCCGCCTCTACGGCCTTTCCGAAGAAACGCTTCGCCGCCGCATCGACGAAATCTTTGCCCGTCTGGAGATGAACGAATTTCGTGACCGCCGCTGCGACCGCCTCTCCACCGGCATGAAGCAGAAAACTTCCATCGCCCGCACGCTGGTGCACGATCCCCCGGTGATGATTTTCGACGAACCCACCAGCGGCCTCGACGTGATGACCTCGCGCACTATCATTGCCTTCATCCGCGAATGCCGCGAGCGCGGTAAGACGGTGATTTTCTCCACCCACGTGATGAGCGAAGCGGAAAAACTGTGCGACCACATCGCTATCATCCACGGCGGCCGCCTGCTGGAAGAAGGCACCGTGGCCGATTTGCGCGCGCGGCATGGCCCGGGAGACCTCGAAGATATTTTCGTGCGCGTAGTCGACGGTCTGGGCGGCCCTGGGGTCGCAGTAAGCAGATCCGCGGAAAGCGGATCCGCAGATCGCGGGCCCGCAGAGAACCAATCATGAGCTTGCGGAATATCGGCACGGTCTACCGCAAAGAAATGATCGATTCGCTGCGCGACCGCCGCACGCTGATTTCCATGGTGGTCATCCCCGTGCTGCTCATGCCGCTGATGACCATCGGCATCGGCGCCGTCTCGCTGCGCCTGCTGCGCCGCGCGCAGAAAGAGACGCCGCGCGTGATGATCCTCGGCGGCAGCAATTCCCCGCGCGTGCTGCGCTCGCTCGCCGGGCTGCCGGCCATGCAGTTCGCGCCCGCCAGCCGGGATTATGAGCGGCAAATTTCCAATAAGGAGTTGCGCGCCGCGGTGCGCATTCCCGACGGCTTCGACCACGCCATCGAAAAAGGTGAGCCGGCGCGCGTCGATATCCTCTATTACGAAGGCGAAATCATGTCGGAGATCGCCGCCGGGCGCCTGGAATCCTTTTTCAAGGATCTGCGCCAGCGCACGGTGGAAGAGCGGCTGACCGCGCGCAATCTTTCCGCGAATCTCATCCGGCCATTCGAGGTGGCGCGCGAAAACGTCGCCCCGGCGGCAAAAGCGGGCGCCGCCGCTTTTGCCGGGTTGATTCCCTACCTGGTGATCCTGCTGTGCCTCACCGGAGCGATGTATCCAGCCATGGATTTGACCGCAGGCGAAAAAGAGCGGGGCACCATGGAGACGATTCTCACCAGTCCGGTATCGCGCACGCATCTGGTGCTGGGAAAATTTCTTACCGTGCTCACCGCCTCGATTGCCACCGCGGCGCTCGCCGTGGCCTCCATGGGAATTTCTGCGCGCTACGCCAAATACCTGCTGGGCGATGTGCCGCCCGAGGCTACGGCACAATTCCACATGGTGATTGACCCCAAAGCGGTGGCCGCGGTGTTTGCCATGGTGCTGCCCATCGCCGTGCTTTTTTCCGCGGTGCTGCTGGCAATTTCCGTGTTCGCAAAAAGCTATAAGGAAGCGCAGAGCTACATCTCGCCGCTGATGATCGTCGTGATCCTGCCGGCGGTGGCCTCGATACTGCCCGGCGTCGAGCTCAATATGCGCCTGGCGCTGATTCCTATCCTCAATACCAGCCTGGTGAGCAAAGAAATTGTCAGCGGCACCTACCACTGGAACTACATCGCGCTCATCTTCGGCTCCTCCTGCTTCTACGCTGCTCTGGCGCTCTTCGCCGCGGTAGAACTTTTCCAGCGCGAGGACGTCCTGTTCCGCAGTTAGAGAAGACAGTTAGAGAAGAGAGTTAGGGGAGACGGCGAGAGTAAACTTTTCGGGCGCGCCGTCCATCGCCGCCCGTTCTGGTTGGACGCTTCTGCCCTGCTGCCGCTGGCGTGCTAGAATCCCCGGTTTATGGCTGAAGCACCGCTGATTGCCGTTCGTGACCTGTCCAAAGACTTCCGCACGTTCCGGCGCCGCGAAGGCGTGTGGGGCGGCATACAAAATCTTTTTGTACGCGAGTACCTCACCGTCAAAGCGGTGGACCACATCACCTTCGACATCGACCGCGGCGAAATGGTCGGCTACATCGGGCCTAACGGCGCCGGAAAATCCACCACCATCAAAATGCTCACCGGAATCCTGGTGCCCAGTTCGGGGACCATCCAGGTGGGAGGCTACGTTCCCTGGCGCGATCGCACCACTTATGTGAAGACCATCGGCGTGGTGTTCGGGCAGCGCACGCAATTGTGGTGGGATATTGCCGTCATGGAATCCTTCCGCCTGCTGCAGAAAATCTACGGCGTATCGCAGCGCGATTTTGACGAACGTATGGCGCTGTTCGGCGACATCCTGGGAATTAATAAATACCTGCACACGCCGGTGCGCAAGCTTTCGCTGGGCGAGCGCATGCGCTGCGATCTGGCTGCGGCCCTGCTGCACAATCCGCCGCTGCTGTTTCTTGACGAGCCCACCATCGGCCTCGACGTGGTGGCCAAGGATCACATCCGGCAGTTTTTGCGCAGCGTGAACCAGCGCTTCCGCACCACCGTGCTGCTCACCACGCACGACCTCGACGACATCGAAGCGCTTTGCAAGCGCATTGTGATCATCGATCGCGGGCGCCTGCTCTACGACGGGCCGCTCGACCTGCTCAAACAAAAACTTCTGCGCACGCGTCAGGTGAAATTCGTGTTGCGCGATGCCGCTGCCGGAGCGCGCCTGCGCGCGATCGGCACCGGCGGCCTGGCCATTGACGAGGTGGACGAGCTGACCTTTCGCATCCGCTTCGACCGCACCAAGGTTTCTACGGGCGACCTGATGCGCGAAATCCTGGGCGCGGTGGAAGTGCGCGACCTGGTGATCGAAGACGAGCCTATCGAAGAGGTGGTCAAGCGCATCTATGCCGGCGAAGCCTTGCGCGAGGTGACCCTGTGAGCGCGGCGGCGGTCTACCTGGAGTGTGCGCGCATCGGCTTCATCAATAATCTTGCGTTCCGGCTGCGTTATTACACGGGGATTTTTACTTACCTCATCAATGTGACCGTCTACTATTTTATTTGGCGCGCCGTGTATGGCTCCGGCCCGCCCATTGCCGGCTACAACCTCGCGCAGATGGTTACCTACGTATCCATCGGCTGGATCATGCGGTCATTCTACTGGAACACCATTGACCAGGAGATGGCCTACGAGGTTATCGAAGGAAAAATTGCTACTTCTTTGCTCCGGCCGCTTTCCGTGCAGTGGATGTGGCTTTCGCGCGCGGCGGGTGAATCGGCGTTTCGGCTGGGACTGCTCACCGCACCCACCGCGCTCGCCGTGGCGCTGATCTTTCCTGTGCTGCCTCCGGCCTCGGCCGTCCACTTTGCGCTGTTTCTGCCCGCCGTGGCGGGAAGCTTTTTGTTGATGGGCGCGCTCAATTTTATGATTGGCACTTGCGCCATCCACCTGGAAAGCATTCTCGCGTTAATCCGCGCGAAGTTCTGGCTGATCGAGCTGCTTTCCGGCGTGCTGCTGCCCATGACTTTCTTTCCCGGCTGGGCGCAAAGCATCCTGCGCTGGCTGCCGTTCCAGCACATTGCTTATAGCCCGCTGCAGATTTATCTGGGCAAGCTCGAGCCCCGCGCGGCGCTGGTGGTTCTGCTGATGCAATGGCTTTGGGTGGGGGCGCTCGTCGCCCTGGGCGCGCTGTGGTGGCGGTTCTCTATTAAAAAAATCACCATTCATGGAGGCTGACGTGCGCCGCCACCTCACGCTGCTTCGAGCCTATTTCGCGCAATACGTGAAAGTGCGTCTGGCCTATCGCGGCGATTTCCTGATCGGCCTGGCCACCAGCATGCTGGCTACCGCATTTGGTTTTGGCTTCCTGCTGATTCTTTTTTCGAAAATTCCCAGATTGGCCGGCTGGCGGTTGGAGGAGGCCGTGTTCCTCTACGGCTTCGGACTGATTCCCTTTGGGATCTTCAACGTAGTCAGCTTGAACATCTACGAGTTCGGGAACACCTACATCATCGAAGGCAAGTTCGATCGCGTTCTGCTGCGGCCCATCTCTTCGCTTTTTCAGGTGCTCTTCGAAGTGTTTCGCATTGAATCGCTGCACGAGGTGCTCATCGGTGTACTGGCGGTGTGGTGGGCGTCGCGGCGGTTGGGAATTGAGTGGAGCGTCGGGACGCTGATGTTGTCCGTACTGTTTGTGCTGTGCGGAGCGGTGATCTACGTTTCGATATTCACGCTGCTGAGCTGCGTGTCGTTCTGGTTTGAAGACCGCGTCGGCGTGCACCCTCCGGTTTACAACCTCATCGCCTTTGGGCGCTATCCGCTGAGCATTTACAGCCAGCTCATCCAGTTTTTGCTGAGCTGGATTATCCCGTTCGCCTTCGCGTCGTTCTATCCCAGCGCGCGCTTGCTGGGGCGCCCGGAGATGCGCAACCTTTGGCTGCTGGCGCCGGTCATGGCGGCGGCATGCCTTGCGGTGATGCTATTCACCTGGAACCGCGGCCTGCGCCAGTATTCCTCAACAGGTTCCTAGGTCGGCACTCCACGGCTTAGGAATACAGAACCCAAATAGGCGAGCTGAACTTTCGACTAGCAACACCGCTCAGCTTCCGCGAACGACAACTGAACTGCAGACGCTCCGCAGCTCGTTTAGAACATTGTGAATGTTAATTACTTGGTGTATATCTGCCCTTTCCGTTTCATTCTCGGTACAGTGTCGACACAATTGAGAGGAGGACAGGATGATGCATCGGAACCTTCTGCGTGGGCTGTTGGTTGGACTGCTATGCGTAGCGCTAGCCACACCCGCCAGTGCGAGGGCGTCTAATTACGGTCCCAGCACAGGTAAGTATGTCGGGGCGCTCGTGGGTGTGCTCGCCGGCATTGCCGTCGTCATCGTTCTGGTGGTCACGCACAAGAAAAAGATCACCGGTTGCGTCACTACGAACGACAAAGGGATGACCATGACCACCGAGAACGACAAGCAGACCTACCAGCTTTCGGGAAATACAGCAGGTATCAAAGCCGGTGAGCGAGTCCGCGTGCAGGGCAAGAAAATCAAATCAAGCGATAAAGGCGGCACGCCAACATGGGAAGTGGAAAAGCTAGATAAAGACTACGGTCCATGTCATCCATAGGCCTAAGGCAAGAACCAATTCATCTCAAGCCCCAGTTCGGTTCAGGAGGCATTCGTGCTTGACCTTCCCGGGTCGGAACTAAAGACCTTTCTGGGTCTGCTGTTCCTGGGCGCACTAGTGCTCATTGCCGCGGTTCGCAGCCTCAAGTTCCTGAAGCGCAATGAGCGCGGAATGGTTTTGGGGCCGGGCAAATCAATGTCCGATTACTCGCATCCACTTGGCGCGGGTTTCCATTGGATTTGGTTTCCGTTCGAATCGCTCACCCGCTGGAACATTTACGCCGGCCAGGAACAGATCATCGGAGCAGAAGGTGTGGCAGTGGACACACTTGGTGAGGGTCGGCTGGGGGTGGTCCTCGTTGCCGCCAAGGAGTGGATGGCCACATCCAGCGAGCCAATTGCATCCGGCCAAAACGTGTGTGTGGTGGGTTTCGACGGCCCGCACCTGAGGGTAGCAGTCGGGAGCCACCCCAAAACCGAGCAGGAGCTTTTGAATGAGGAGATTCGGTCTAAGCTAGAGATCTTAGAATCCGATCCCAGCAGCGCATTTGGGCATTGGAATCTTGGCACCCTATACGAAGCCAAGGGCGATTCCCGGGCCGCGTTCGAGGAATACCAGAAGGCCGAGAAGCTCAATCCGAACGTCCGCGCCGATCTCGAAAAGATAGTCGCCGAACTGAAAGCTGAGGAAGCGTCACGCAAAAACTGAGCGAGGAATCCGGCGCCGGGACGCGACGTAATGAATTGCGTGTCTCCTCGTAGCCAGCCCTTCCCGCGTCAGCATCTTGAGTGGAGCCGGCGCTACCAGGAAACTTCCTATACTCTAGATCGCAGACCGGCAAACAATTCGAGAGCGCCACGCGTACTACAATAAGAAACGATGGGGCGCACAGTCACAATTCTCGCCGTAGTTCTGTTGCTGCTGCTGGCGATCGGCGCTGGGGTGGCGGGGTCAGCCATCGGCGGCGGTTTTTTGCACCCCACGCGGCTGCTCCTCTCGGCGGAGAGTGTGGCGGCGATGGACCGGATGCTTTCGAGTTCGGGGGCACGACGCGAAGATTTCGACGTCACCGCGCCCGATGGCATCCAGCTCCGCGGATGGAAAGTCCGGCCGCACGATCCCAATGGTGACTGGGTGTTGCTTTTTCACGGCGTTTCCGACAATCGCAGTGGGATGTCCGGTTACGCCGAGTTCTTGGTTCGACTGGGCTACAGCCTGGTGATGATGGACGCTCGCGCGCATGGCGCAAGCGCGGGCGCGATGGCCACTTTCGGCTGGCTGGAGCGCCGCGACACCGCGGCGGTGGTGCAGGCGCTCTACGCAAGTGAGAAGGTGCACTGTCTGTTTGCACTCGGGGAATCCATGGGGGCGTCCATTGCGCTGCAGTCCGCGGCGATCGAACCGCGCATTGCAGCGGTAGTGGCGGAAAGCGCTTTCCGCAACCTGCGAGAAGTGTGCTACGACTACGCCGGGCTGCGCAGGTTCCCGTGGCTCGGTAAAACGTTATTTCGGCCAGCGGTGATTACCGCGCTTCGCGCGGCGCAAAAAGAGGGGGGATTCCGCGCCGACGACGTCTCGCCGGAAAAGGCCGTGGCCGCCCGGCCGTTTCCCGTCCTGCTGATCTGCGGCTTGCTTGACCATAATATTCCGCCCCGGCACACCCTGGCGATCCACAAGTCCGCAACTGGAGTCAAATCGCTTTGGCTGGTCCCTGGGGCGGGCCACTGCGGGGGATACGGGGCGGCGCCGCAGGAATTTGAACGGCGCGTCACTGAATTATTCGGAAAGATCCACGAACAAAAACAGCAGACAGGCGGGTAAGGAACGGCCGGTTCGGCAAAGATCGATTCTCTCCGGGGCAAGTCTCGCAGGCAGATTAAGGCTGAAGCGCGATCTACTCCACTTTCAGGATGAGTACGACGCGGTCGTCCTCGTGGGTGCCCAGGCGGGAAAAGCGGTCGACGTCGACGATCAGCTTATCGAGGATGGCTTGCGCGGGCTCTGCGCGGTGTTTGCGTACCACTTCCACCATGCGTTCGATTCCATATTCGTCGTCGTTGGCGTCCATGGCCTCGGTGATGCCGTCAGTGCAGGAGACGAAAATATCTCCCGGCTCCAGCATCAGGTAACCGCGCTTGTACACTTCTCCGGGCAGCACTCCCACCACCATACCGCCCTCGCGCAGGTATTCCACTTCCCCGTTGGCGCGGACCAGCGGCGGCGGCACGTGTCCGGCATTGATGTAGTGCAGCCCGCGATGGCGGCGGTCGAGCATGGCGATGAACATACTCATGAATTTCCGCTGGCGCTGGTCGGCCACCATCAAATTGTTGATCGCTTCCACCAGGCGTTCCAGCGAATGCAGATGACCCACCAGGGTGTGCAACATCGCCTGGAGATTCGCCAT
Organism: Acidipila sp.; assembly: GCA_010365215.1. Lineage (GTDB taxonomy): Bacteria > Acidobacteriota > Terriglobia > Acidiferrales > UBA7541 > JAAFGT01. The sequence continues at coordinate 26,196 of JAAFGT010000032.1, forward strand.
CATCAGCGCGGAGGCCACGCCTTTGCCTTCCACGTCGGCAACCACGGCGAGCAGCGTCTCCGGGTCCAGGGTGATGAAATCGTAGTAGTCGCCGCCCACCATTTGCGAGGGCCGGTGGAAAACAGCAATCTGGAAGCCGGGCACTTGCGGCGCTTTGTCGGGAAGCAGGCTGGACTGAATGCCGCGCGCCAGCGCCAGATCCCGCTCCATGCGTTCCTTGCTGAGCATGGCGCGGTGCAGGCGCGCGTTTTCCAGGGCCAGCGCAATATGGATGGAGATGGCTTGCAAAAATCCTTCGTCCGCGGCGCTGAACGCGCCGCCTTTTTTGTTGAGCAGCTGCAGTACGCCGGCAATGTGCCCATCTTTATTCCGGATGGGAAGGCAGAGCAGCGAGCGCGTGCGGAAACCGAGCTTCTGATCGAATTCGCGCGAAAAGCGCGGGTCCTGGTAAGCGTCGGCGATATTGAGAGTTTCGCCCGAGCAGGCCACATGGCCGGCCAGGCCCTTATCGATGGGCATGCGAATTTCCTGCTGCTGGAGTCCCAGACCAACCAGCGACCATATTTCCTTGGTCTCATGGTCCACCAGAAATACCGTGCCGCGTTCCGCGCCGGTCTGCCGGGTAGCCAGTTGAAGAATAATATTGATCAACTCGGCCAAGTCGATGGTGGAGTTAAGGCTCTTGGTGGCTTCGAGGATGCTGGAAAGCTCTTCCAGCGCGTAACGGCGCTCGTTGTGGGAGAGCGCTACGCCCACGTACCGGCCGTAGAGCTCGAGCACGCTGCGCGCGCCTTCGTCCAAAGGCTCCGCGGAGATGGCTTCGAACACGCCGTTCATACGGCCGTTGGTGCCCACGGCCCAGGCGGCGCGGCGTCCGCCTTCCTGCAAAGCGGAATGTTTTGTCAGCGCGCTGCGCGCCAGGGCGGTGTCGGGCTCAGGTACCGCACCGCTTTCCTGCCACACCGTGGGAGTTTCTCCTTCCACGCGCCATAGACGTGCGCCCGAGATTCCAAACTGCGCGCGCGCGGATTCCACTACCTGCCGGGAGAAATCGTCGGCGTCGGTTTCCGGATTGAGCGCCCCGAGCGCGTCGCCCAGCCGCTGCAACAGTAAGATTCCCACCGCGGATTGGGAAACGTCGCTCATGAAGCGATGCCGCAAAATTGGAAGGCCAGCAAAGTCATGTCGTCGTTTTGCGGAAAGCCCCCGGTAAACACGCGCACGCCGGCAATAATATCCGCCAGCAATTCCTCGACGGCTGCGCCCTTGAACTGTTTCAAGTGGTCGCGCAAGCGCTGCTCGCCGAAGAACTCGCTCTTGGCGTCGGAGGCTTCCGTGAAGCCGTCGGTGTAGATGAGCACGATGTCCCCGGGGCTCAGTTGCGCGTGGCAGCTGTGGAATTCGGCGAAGTCGAACATACCCAGCGGAAAACTTTCCGAGGCCAGCGGATACACCTGTCCCGAAGCGGTGCGCACCAGCGGCGGAACATGGCCGGCGTTGACGTAGTCGAAAGTGCCCTTTTCATCGAGCGTGCCGTAGAAAAGCGTGGCGTAGCGTTCGATGCTGCTGCGCTCGAACAGGTAGCGGTTGATGCGCGCCGCCACGACGTCGGGAGTCAAGTCGATGGCCGCCGCGGTGGACATGATTCCCTGCAGCATGGAGGCCAGCAGCGCGGCAGGTATTCCTTTGCCGGCAACGTCGAGCACCACAAATCCCATTTTCCCCGCGGGCAGCTCCAGCACGTCGTAATAATCTCCGCCCACCGACTGGCACGCCAGGTTGCTGCCGGCCACGGTAAAATACGAAGCTTTGGGAAACGCCGTGGGCAGCAGCTGGCGCTGCAGGTCGGAAGCGATTTCCAGCTCGTGCTGCATGCGCTCCATGTGGCGCGTGGCGGTGAAGAGCTTGGCGTTTTCAATCACCGTGCCGGCTTCAATGGCCAGCGAGCGCAGCACGGCGCGATCCAGATCGGTGAATGCCGCGGCGGGCTGCTGGCTGTCCAGGTAGAGCACGCCAAGCAGTTCGGCGGTCTTGCCCACCACCGTGGTTTCCACCGACTCCGCCATGTGCATGCGTTCGAGCGGCAGCGCTACCACGGTATGAATCTGCAGGCGAACGACGCTGGCCTGATTTTGCCAGGCGGTTTCGTCCCCTGCGTCGGTGACGATCAACTCGCGCCGCGACAGCGAAACCTGCTTCAGCACCGACGAGGAAATATCCAGCGTGCGGGGATCGAGTGAGGCGCGGCGCGTATCCCGCGCCACCATGGGCTCGAGTTCGCCGGCCGCGTTGGCCATCAGCAAAACTCCGCGCTCCGTCTTGGTGACGCGGATGGCCGAATCCACCACCGTGGCCAGCACATCTTCGAGCGAAAGGCTGGAGTGCAACGCGCGGGCCACATCGAGCAAGACGCCCAGGTGATAAAGCTCCTTGGACGAGCCCTCCACTTTGGAAGCGGTCTCCGCGCGCTCTATAATCTCCTCAAGTGAAGATTCCTCGCCCGCGTACATGACCGTGAAGGAGTCGGGAACCCCGAAATCGATAACGTCGCGCGGCTGCAGCTCGTGACGGTCGACGCGCTTGCCGTTGACGTGCGTGCCGTGGCGGCTGTCGTTATCCACCAGTAGAAATTTCCCGTGCTCCAGGACGATCTCCGCCTGCTGGCGGCTGATGCGGTTGTCGCGAAGCATCAGCTCGTTTCCGTTTTGCCGCCCGATGCGAAATGGAGTGGTGCGCACGATCACTTCTTGTCGTGTGCCACTCGGCTCGATGAGCATTAATCGGGGCGTGCGTGCCATCTTTTCCTTTTCCTCACCGCGGGGGCGCCTCTTCCCTGCCGCGCCGTATGGAGACACCTGTCAGCTTGCGGGAACCAGGGAAACAGGTTCATGTTAGGAGAATCCACCGCGGATGTAAATACTGGAGAATGAAGCAGGGCGGAAAACTCATCTGCCAGCGGGGTGAAGCGTGCCGGCAGGCTGGCGCCGGACTTCCCCCAAAAACTCCAACCAACTAACCGGACGGGCTGAATCGATTGCGCGCGGCTGCGTCAGCCTTGCGTAGTCTCTTGCCGGCTCAGTTTCTGAATCTGCTTGCGGGCTTGCTGATGGCCCTGCTGCTGGCGTGATTCCCAGGCGTTGCTGATGCGCCGGACGGTCTCTCGCAGGCGCAAGGTCAGGTGGGTAATCGTCTCGACACGCATAAGCACATCGCTCGACAACTGGTCGCGGCGCCGCAGCAGCATCTCGGCATTCCCCAGAATGCCGGTGAGCGGATTGTTGAGGTCGTGACGAAGCAACGAACTGAAGTCCACGACCTCGTCCGCTTCCAGCGCTTCCTCGTACTTCATGGAGTGCTTCTCGAAGCGCAGTCGGCGATCGAGCAGCGCCAGTACCACCGGCAGAAAATCACCCGCAGCAGCAACGCAGTCCACTTCGCCCGTGGAGATGACCGGGGCCAGCTCGACGTTGTAGGCCGGGTTTGCGGCCATGACTACGGGCGCACGAAGCGCCATCTCGCGAGCCAGCAGATTTCGCGGCATGTCGCCCGGAAGGCCGCCGTCCAAAAATATTACTGTGGGCGGCGTCGCGGCCAGTTGCTCGCGGGCGCGCGCCACAGTGGAGGCCACCACGACCTGAGGCACGCTGCGGCCGCGAGCAAGCTCCATGGCGATCCGCTTGGCAAGCGCGGCATCCGCGGTCACTAGCAGGACATTTTGTGGGTGTGCGGTCATTCCTTGGATATGTTTAGATGTGCTTCGAACTGCGTTTGTGTCTACAGCGCCGTCCCTCTTCGCTGACGCGAGCGCGCCCTCCGTTCTAACCTGCTAGCCTTTCCCACCACGCTGCGGAGAAGTTAAGTACGGCCCTGTTCTCCCTGCAGGGAGAAGCAGCGAAGGCCCTACACGATCCAACTCCTGATTCAATCCCTGCTTCAGGCCCTGCTTCGGGCCCTGGTTCAGGCCATGTTCTACCGCGCGTTTTAATTCCTCCACCAGGAAAGGCTTGGCCAGATAAGGCAAAGAATTCCCTTCAAGAAATTCCAGCGTATGCGGGGTCAGCGTATCTCCGGTGATGAAAATCATGCGGTTCTGGACGCTGTTGCCGTTGCGCACCAGAGCTAAATGAAGGTCGCGTCCATCGAGGCGCGGCATCCTGAGGTCGCAGATGACCAGATCGTAGGATTGCCTCTGGATGCGCGCCAGCGCCTCAACACTGTCGAGGAGCGCTTCGGCCTGGTGCCCTTCCTCGCTGAGCACATCGACCACCAGTTGCGCCACGGTAGGCTCATCCTCGATCACCAGGATTTTCCGGCCGCGCGCGGAGGCCGGCACGCGCGCGCCGGTCAGCGGGTGGTCGGCGGGCTTCTCCGGAATCCGCTGCGGGCCGAGCGTGGGCAGCTCGATCACAAAATCGGTGCCGCGCCCCGGCCCGGTCTGCACGGTCACCTCGCCGCCATGTTCCTGCACAATGCCGTAGACGATCGAGAGCCCCAGTCCGGTGCCTACGCCCACCGGCTTGGTGGTGAAGAAGGGATCGAAAATGCGCGAGGCAATCTCCGGAGGAATCCCCGGGCCATCATCGCTCACCTCGAGGGCCATCCGCCCCGCGGAGACACGTCGCGTGCGCACCGTGATCCGGCCGCTGCCGCGGCACTGTTGAAGGGCTTGCTCGGCGTTCACCAGCAGATTGAGCACCACCTGCTGCAGCTGGTGGGCATCCGCTAGGGCCAGAGGAAGTTCCCGGTCCAGTTCCAGCACTACGGCTATATTCTGTACCTTGAGTTCGTAACTGCGCAGGGCCAGGGTGCGCTCGATAATTTCGTTCAGGTCCACCGGCTTGCGCTCCGGTTTTTTCCCGCTGGCAAACAGCAGCAGATTTTTGACGATTCGTCCGGCGCGCTCGGCCTCTTCAAAAATACGCCGGGCTTCCTCGGCCGGTTGGGCGTCGAGCGAGCGGCTGAGCAGTAGTTGCGCGTAGCCCATGATCCCGGTGAGCGGGTTGTTGAGCTCATGGGCGATTCCGGAAACCAGCTGGCCCAGCGCGGCCATTTTTTCGGTTTGCAGCAATTTAGATTGAATCATCCGTTCTCCGGTAATGTCGCGATAGAGCTCCAGCCAGCCGATCCGTTGGCCGTCGGCGCCCAGTACCGGCCGGCCATGCCGCTCCAGCACCAGCCGGCCAGGCAGCAGGATTTCCAATTCATCCCAGGCAGCTTCCGTGCCGCGGGCAATAATTTCACGCCAGCGCCGTTCCGCTACCCGCGGGTCGCGGAAGCGTTGGCGCACCTCTCCCAGCAACTGTTCGAAGTCGGCCAGCTGCCGGAGCCGGAGCGGATCGACACCCAGCAAATGAGCAAATCGCGCGTTGGAAAGCCGCAGCCGGCCCTGCGCGTCGAATACCACGATTCCGCTTTCCATAGAATCCAGGACCGCGGCCAGCTCGGCGTCTACTTCCTTGCGTTGCATGCGCAGGGCCTCGTCACCGAGGGCTCGCGCGGCCAGCGCGGCCAGCGGCTCGAGGTTTTGGCGCACGGCGGCAGGCGATTGATCGGTGCCCAGGCCCACAGACAGCACGCCGTGCATTTCGCCGCCGGCCTCCAGCGGCAGAACCAGGATCTGAGCGACCCCGCGCCTGCTAAGTAGTTTGCGCCAGGGGATTTCGTCAGGCACGGCGTGAAGATTCTCGACAATCGCGCGCCGGCCCTTTATCACCTCCCGCCAGATAGGCGCGAGCACGGCTTCATTCAACAGCGGCAGAATTTCTCCGGCGCCTGCCAGCGCGTTGAACGAGACCCCGCTTCGCGAACCGGAGCACCTGCCCACGGCTACAAAATCGGCTCCCGAGATCCCGCGCATGAACTCCGCCAGGCGTTCAAGAATCACCTCCGCAGGCTCTTCCGCGGCCAGGCTCCGCTCCACTTCGGTGAAGGCGCTTAATTGCAGATTGAGCCGTTGGGCGCGAACCGCCTGCTGGCGTTGACACACCGCCACCGCCAGATGCGCCGTAATCGCGTGTAAGCATTCGAGGGACTCGCGCGAGGCCTCCGCGGCATAGGCTACCAGCGCCACTCCCCACACTTCACCGGCGCAGGCCAGCGGCAGCACTATGGCAGACCTGATTCCGGAGGCCGGTTTCAGGCCTGGAGGCTTTGACTCTTTAAGGTGCTCCAGCACCGCCGCCCACGGCGCCTCTCCCTGGCGAATCAGGAAAGGTTCGCGATCTGCCAGCAGATCGTTCAAGGCAGAGGGCGCCAACTCCAGGCGCTCCCAGGACTCGGTCTTATGCATCGACCGCGCGTCCACTACACATCCCGCAAGGGTCACGGCCTCCTTTTCACTTCGCAACCATACTGCCGCACGATCCGCTTGCCCTTGCTCAAGCAGACTCCGCGCCGTCAACACCAGCAAGCTCTCCACGGGCGCATTCGTGGTCGCCGCGCGCGCCAGCGATTCCGCGAGCGAGACTTCGCGCGAGTTTTCTTGCCAGAATCGGATTCCGCGGATGCTTGACATGCCGAACCTGACGAACCATTGCTCTCTCGGGCAGCAGAGCAATGCTTTTCGCGACTCGCCCAGCGCCTGGAGCCAAGTGCCTCGGAGGCTAAGTGCAGAGACGCACTCGTGTTGGATTACTGCACCGCGGGTACCACGGACGGTATGAAGTTAAAGGTAATGTAATGAGGAGTCGTGCGGTGTAAAAGCCGGATATGCAGGCTCGAGAGATTCCTGTTAAGGAACTTGATTCCCGAAGCGGATTGATTTTCTGTCAAGCACTACTCTCGGTGGACAAGAAAAAAACACGGGCAATTCACCGCAGATAACACGGAAGACGGATTTCGTTCGCTCCACTCTCCGTGGAGCTGCGTCAGTTCATCACGTGGCCGGCCGTGAATCGTCGGATCAGGAGGAAAAATCCGGACTCCGGGGCTTGACGGTACTGGGGGAAATTTAGAGGGCTAAAACCCTACGGCACGCTCGAAAAATAACCCAGCTACAGCCTCGACGCAGTAAGGACGGGAGGGATTCCGCGGCCCCTCGAACTGGAGTGCCAAGCTCTTGCATCACCCTTCGCCCTCAGCGTGAGGGGAATGACGGCATCTCGGCCACACGATAACGGGGGGCCCGGTGCTTAGATTGCGGGAAGCTTAACCGTTTCGTATTCCTTCAGCTTGCGATAGAGCGTTGTTTTTCCGATGCCCAGCAGGCGCGCAGCGGCCAGTTTGTCGCCCGCAGTCTCGCGCAGCGCGCGGAAGATGGCGCGGCGTTCCAGCTCTTCGAGCGGCACCATATCGTCGCTGCCGGCGATGCGCGGAGCGGTTCCTTGCTGCAGATTGGTAGGCAGATCGCTGACCTGCAGCTCGGGCCCCGAACCCAGGGCCACGCCGCGTTCGATGGAATTCTCCAGCTCGCGGACGTTTCCGGGCCAGTCATAAGCCATCAGACGGCTCATGGCGTCTTCTGAAATGGAGCGCACCGTGCGCTGCGGGGTACTGAATTTGTCGAGAAAAGAGTTCACCAGCAGCGGAATGTCCGGCTTCCGTTCACGCAGCGGCGGAAGTTTTACCTGCACCACGTTCAGGCGGAAATAAAGATCCTGTCGGAAGCTGCCCTTGCGGATGGAATCTTCCAGATCGCGGTGCGTGGCGGCGATCACGCGCACGTTAATGCCGATGCGCTCGGTGGAGCCTACCGGCTTGACCTCTTTTTCCTGCAGCGCGCGCAGCAGCTTGGCTTGCAGATCGACCGGCAGATCGCCAATCTCATCCAGGAAGACGGTTCCGCCGTCCGCGACCTCCAGCAGTCCACGGCGATTCTGCAGCGCGCCGGTAAAGGCTCCTTTGGAATAGCCGAAGAGCTCGGATTCGATCAGCGTGGGCGCCAGCGCCGAGCAGTCCACGGGCACGAAGGGCCGCTGCCGCCTGGCGCTGCTGTAGTGAATGGAGCGCGCCACCAGTTCCTTCCCGGTTCCGCTCTCGCCCAGCACCAGCACCGGGCAGGTGTGCGCGGCCACCTTCTCGATCAGGTGGTAAACGCGCTGCATTTTTGAAGACACGCCGATCAATCCGCCGAAGCCGGGGCGGCTGCGCAGCTCTTCGCGCAGCACGCGATTCTCCTGCTCGAGCTCAAGGCCGTGAACCAGCCGCTCCAGCTTGCTGCGCAGCTCCTCCACGTGACACGGTTTGGTCACATAGTCCATGGCGCCCAGGCGCGTGGCTTCCACAGCCGTTTCGATCGTCCCGTACTGGGTCATCATCAGCACGGCGATGCGCGGGAAGCTGGCGCGCATGCGGCGCAGGAGCTCAATGCCTCCCAGCGCGGGGACGCGGATGTCGGTGAGAGCAATATCCACGGGGTATTGCTCGAGAATCTCCAGAGCTTCTTCCGTGGTCGCCGCGGCGCGGACGCGCAGGCCGGCCTCTTCGGCCACCTCCGCGCACAGGTTGCGCGCCGACTCTTCATCGTCGATCACCAGCACGGTGAAGGCATTGCTAGCATTGCTAGCATTGCTAGCATTACTCGAATTGCCTGGGGTGTCGGGGCTGGCTATGCGCGGGAGATTCTCGCTGCGGTCATGCGGGCTCTGGTCATGCGTGCTCTGGTCGGCCTTGCTTTGGTCGCGCATGCTCTCGTTCTTGCTGTGGTCGGGCACACTCTCGTCGTGCGTACCGTTGTTTGAATTCATCGCCGGCTCCCTGGCCCACGGACCGGATTGCGGAAAGAACGACGGTAATCAGGCCTGCGGCTTGCCTGATTCGCAGTACGTTCTTTCTACTTAAGTTCAGTCTCCACGAGGGCCTAGACTGTTTCCAGGACCACTGTGGAGCAGGAACAGTGCCAATTCAGGAGATATTTACAACCGCACAGAGACACAGCGCTTGCGAGCGATTCACAATGAATCAATTAACTGAGCATGTGTCGAATCGGGAAAAATGTCAAGGGTCACAGTATAAGGATATAGAGTAGGTGCTTGATAGTAAATGAATTACCGAAATGGGAAGCAAAATTCCTGTGACGGGAATGAATCTCACGCGAGGTCCTCGCCGTCTCTGTTCTCGACGATCGATTTGGATTCGTTACTGAGGAACCAGTCAAGGCGGGGATTATTTAGGGATTAATTCAGAAGCGGTCACGCCAGCTTTCTCCTTATCTTTCTCTTTATCGAGCACCACGGCATAAACACTGTCGGTGGAGGAGGCGGCATAGAGTGTTTCCGCGGTGACCGTGGTGGTGACTACAGGGAAAAATCCTTCGGCCAGCGTCCCTTCGATTCGCTCCCAGGTGACCCCCAGGTCGCGCGAAAGAAAAAGCCCGCCGCTTTCCATGGAAGCGAGAAGGATTTTTCCAATGATGGCCAGGCCTTGCAGGGGCGCTTCGGGAATTCCCCGCCCCGCTTTGTGCCAGGTCTGCCCGGCGTCTCGCGAGAGATAGAGGGCGTTTGTAGCGGTGGCCAGGAACGTCTGGTCGTCGGCGGTGTCCAGCCGCAGGGCGCCGCCGGCCTCGCGGGGCAGGTCGCGCCACGACCAGGTAATGCCGCCGTCGAGAGAAAAAACCATCCCGCGCAAAGAGACGACCCACAGACGCTGGCCATCGGGCGTTGCGCGCACGCTTCGCGTGGGCAGATTCACCGGGCCCAGCGGCAACGGAGACCAGGTGGCGCCGTGGTCCTTCGACACCAGGAGATTTTCCTCGGTGGCGGCAAACCACGCGCTTTCGGCGAAAGCCATATCGTTAACCACCTGGCGCAGCGGCTGCGGCCCGGCAGGCTTGCGTGCCTTCTTGGCGCTCGCCGGACTTCCCGGTGACGGTTTTCCGGGTGCCTCGGGAGGCGGCGCAATAAAAATTCCCGCGGCTTCCCACGCGCTTTTTTGCGCGTCGTAACGCATCAGGCCCCCGCGCTCGAGGGCGGCCCACCAGCCATCCGGTGAAGCGTAGACGCGCCGCAGACTTTCCGTCTTGAGGCCGGGCCCCAACGGCAGCCAGGTGGCACCACCGTCGTCGGTGGCCAGCACGGGCTCGGGGGCGTTGGTGAGCACGGCGAGCACACGCGTGGGGCGTTCCGGGTCGAGCGCGAGAGAGACGATCTGGCGGTGATTGAAGCCTTCATTCGCGGCATGAAACGTCGTGCCGCCATCTTCGCTGCGCAGCGCGCCGAGCTGCTCGGTACCGATCACCAGCACTTCCGGATGGTCTTCCTCGATCTGGAGCGCATTGATCACCCAGTTGGCGGGCGTGACGCGCTGCCAGGATGAGCCCGAGTTCAGCGTCTTCCACAGACCTTCGGTGGTGCCGGCGTAGACCACCTGCGGGTGGCGCGGGTCCTGGCGAAGTACCGGTGTGCGCCGCGCGGTGTAGGGAATGCCCTGAATTTTCCGCCACACGCCGCCGGCGTTGTCGCTGCGGTAGATGCCCGAGCACGCGCTGGCGAACACGCGACGTGGATTGGAGCGGTCAACGGAGATACTCATCACGTCGGAGTCATCGATCATGCCGTCGTGAATCGGAAGCCAGTGCCGCCCCCCGTCGATGGTCTTCCACGGAAGATGGTAGGTACCGGCATAGATCACCTGCGGATTGCGCGGATCGGTGGCCAGTGAATCGATGTTGCGCAACTCTTCATCGTTTTCGGGCGAGATGCGCTCCCAACCTTTGCGCGGATCGGTAGAGCGATAAACGCCATCGAGCGCTCCGGCCACCAGCACGCTCGGCCCCTTCTCTCGTCCCACAATCACCAGTGCGCGCACGGCCTTGCCGGCAAGTCCGGCGGCGATCCACGTGCGGCCGCCGTCCGTGCTGCTGAAAACGCCGCCGCCGGCATGCGGGTCAAGCGTCCAGGTGGAAGCGTAAAGCGTGTAGCTGGCGCGAGAGTCCCCGCGAGCATCCCCCATGGGCTCCCCGCGGGTCTCCGCATGAGGGTCAAATACAAGCGCGGTGAGCACCGCGTCCTGGCGCGGCCCCGCGCGGCCGGCGATCTCCCAATGTTCCCCGGCGTCGATCGAGCGGAAGACGTGGCCGTCGGTGGTTCCTAAAAATATGCGCCGGGAATCCGCGGGGTCCGCGGTTAACGAGCGCACGTCACCGCCGGCAGGGCCCATGGGCCGCCAAGTCTGCGCCCGGACGGGCACAGCCGTGCACCAGGCCGTCCATAAGACCAGCAAGGTGAAAAATAAGAAAACGCGAAGAAGGGGGTCGCGGTGAATTGTGCAGCTGAAGCGATTTACTTTGGTCATGTCCTCGGCCCGCTGGGGCGCGGCCAATCTGTGCATTCTCCAAACTTCGTATGAGCTCCAAAACGAGGATGGGCTCCGCCCACAGGGACGGAGCCCATCCTCTGGAGGTTGCTGTTTAGTAGGTGGCGCCTTCGGGAACCAGGACGACGTCCAAGCGGCGGTTCTGCTTGTCGGCGCCTGCCTGTCCACCCGCGGCACGGGTTTCAATACGGGCTACGGCAGCCCCTTTGCCCTGGAGATACTTGCTGGCATTGTCGGCGCGCTGCTTAGCCAGTTTATCGGTCTTGCCTTCCTTGGGATCCGAGTAACCGACGATGACAATGCGGTCGCGCGGCGAGGAGCTGAGCCGCAGGGCCACGTCGTCGAGTACGCGCTTGCAAACGTTGTCCACGCGCGCGCTGGCGGAGCGGAAGAAGCACTCGTTGAGCTTGGAAGACTGCGGAGCAGGCGCGGGAGCCTCGACCTTGACGTCGGTGGTGCAGTCCGCGGCGCCGCCTTTGCCATCCTCCACCCTGCCTGTGACCGTGTAGCTTCCCGGAGCTAGGCCAGTGGTGTCGAAATCAACGGTGGCGCCGGTTCCGGTGACTTGACCGCCATTCGCGCGCCAAGTGTAAGTGAGCGGATCGTTGTCGGCGTCGGAAGCGTTCGCGGTAACGTGAACTCGCTCGCCGGCAATTGTGCTCGAGCGGTCCACCGAACAGGTCATGACTGGCGGGTGATTGGGCTTGGGCTCAACTTTTACATCCGCTGAGCAGTTTACGATGCCTCCGTGAGCGTCGTCCACCTGCGTGGTGACCGTGTAATTGCCAGCGGGCATGGCATCGAGATTCCAACGCGCCTGCGGCCCGTTGCCTTCCACAGTTCCGCCGGTCGCCGAGTAAGAGTAGGTCATGGGATGGTTATCGGCATCCGTGGCGTTAACGCTGACGTTCACCACGTCGCCGGATCCCAGGTAGATCGAGCCTTTGTCCACCGAGCACGTCACCGACGGCGGCAGCATCGGAGGAGGCACGGGAGGCGGCGGGCTCCAGGAGGTTCCCACCTTGACCACGAAACCGTGGCGGTCGTGGGTGCCGTTCAGATTCAGCATGTAACGGTAACCCAGGTCCACGGCCACCTGCTTCCAGGGATAGAGCCGCAGGCCCCATATGCCATCGACGGGATCGCGCGGCCCGAAGGTAGTGTTCGGCGTGCTGCTGCCGAAGTAAATTAGGCCGTTATATTCGGAAATAATCTGGAAGCGGCTGCGCGGAAACATCAGCAGGCCCAGGCCTACTTTAAATTGATTGGCCTGCTCCAGAAGTTCCGTGCTGCCGCTGCGGGGATTGCGCGTCAGGCGCACTCCGGCGTTGAGCGTGCCTTCCATGATCTGCCCGAAGTTTCGCGTAGCTGCCGCGGTCACGCCGAAGTTAACCTGCCCGGTCTGGTTCTGCCGGTCGAGCAGATTGCCCAGGCCGGTGGCCGTGGGAATATAGACGTCGCCGCGCAAAGAGAGTCCGAAGGGATTCCCGCGGTGCTGCGAGAGAATATTGAATTTTGCGCCTACCACCACCTCGCCCACGCCATTGGCGTCGCGGTTGGCGAACGGATAATCTTCCACGTAGCTGGCGGCCCCGCCCACGGTGCAGGAAATCGAGCGATAGATCGTCGCGCCTACCTGCGGGCAGCCCAGGGTAATCGGATTGACGCTGAGCTGCGTGGGGCGCCCGATATGCACGTGACGATTGGGGTCAAAATTCACAAACAGGCTCCAGCGCTTGCTGACCTGGTAGCCCAGACCCATCGACGTGTTAAGAATGGAAACGCTCGCCGGGGCGCGGGTAAACTTATTTACCCCTACCATGGTGGCGATGGTCTTGCGCGGCAGCGGCTCGCCGGATTCGATGGTGAACAGCCCGTTCACCCCGGTGGTCGGCGGAACCGGCTGCACGTTGATTTGCGAAGCCGCAAGAGTGTCGCGGTCCATCTGCTCGCGTTCCCTTTGCTCGTGAGCCATTTTGTCTTGCTTCTCTTTCTTTTCGTTTTCCTGGGCGCGGGCCTTGCGAGCCGGGCGAGCCTTCGCGGTCTTTGCCGCCGTAGCGGCCGCAGGCTGGGACGTGGTGGGCTCGCTAGCCAGGGCGGCGGAAGCCAGCACCAGCACCAGGGCAGGCAACCACGACAGGCGGAGCAGCGATTTCATCTCAATCCTCCTAGAAACTTTTCAAACGGCGCTGGGCTCAGCCTTACTCCGGTCTGAATTCGCAATGCGGATTCGCGGCGCCCAAGTACGTTCCCCCGTGCCAGCCACAAACGGACAAACCAGTGTGCCGAAGTGGCGCACAACAACGTCAGCATTATAATGCAGCCATCTCCAAGGCAAGCAGGAATTTACCAACATTTTCATCCTAGACACTAGCCCGCTGCTGGCAGAAACCCGAATTTTCGGCCAGGCCACCCATAATTGTCCGCTGCCATCTCATAAAGCGGTGTCTTGTTATGGACATCGGCAGAATATTGCAGGGGCCCGCGAAGGGCCGCAAGGAGCCAATATGCATGGCGATTTTCGAGCACTGGGACTCTCCGGCCTCCTTTTAGCTGGCGCCCTCCCGGCCACCGTCCGCAGCCAACAAAACCCACCTGCAGCTCCGGCCGCGGTGCGAGCTAGTTTGCCCAACGGAACGCGCTTTTTGATCCGCCTGGAAAATGATCTGAACTCCGGCAAACACCACCCGGGGAAAAAATTCAAAGCGCGGACGATCGATCCGATGGAAACGCCCGACGGTCTGGTGATCGAGCCCGGCGCGCGAGTGCGGGGCCATATCAGCCGCGTCGAGCAGGCCAGCGTCACGGGTCACGGAAGAATGTGGCTGAGCTTCGACGAGATCGATACAAAAGCCGGCAAACTCTATCTGGTGGCCGACGTGGTGGCTGCTCCCGGCGATCATTATCTGGTCGCCGACGAACGGCAGGAAGGCGAACTCTCCACCCATACCAACCGGGGCCGGCGCGAAATGGAAGCCGCGGCCACGGGCGCCGCAATCGGCGCGGCCCGCGCCACTGCCAGGGGTGCGGGAGGCCG
>JAAFGT010000033.1 GCA_010365215.1 Acidipila sp.
CTCGCCCCCCCAAACGTTGCAACGCCTCAAGCAATCCTCTGCGTAATCTCAAGTCTTTCTTGATCCCCGCAATCTAAAATTCCCAACCGTACCGCAGCCCGCCGTACCCCGAAGATTTGATCTCTCATCTGGCACTTTAAGAATAAAGTCCACCACCAAATCTTCCACTCTCAAAAAAAATTCCTTCCACCCAAAATGTTTAACTTACGAATTCAGAATTCCTGTATCGTTAGTACGAAGTATTTCTGCGCGTTCGCTTCGCGCTAAAGGTTTGGCCGCCAGGTCGGCGTGCCGACATCCAAATGCCCGTTCGAGAATCTGAAGCCATCATCCTGCGCACCTATCCGCTCGGCGATGCAGATCGCCTGGTCAGCATGCTCACGCGTTCGTTCGGCCGCATCAAGGGTGTGGTCAAAGGGGCGCGCAAACCCAAGAGCGCGTTCGGCGGTTTGCTCGAGCCGCTCACCTATCTGCGCGTGTGGTTTTATGAAAACGAAACGCGCGAGCTGGTGCGCTTCAATCAGGCCGAGCTCATCGAATCTTTTCTCGATGTGCAGCAGGACTACGCCGCCGGCATCGGCCTCGCTCTTCTTGCCGAGGTCAGCGAAGCGGTTCTTCCCGAGCGCGAATCTTCCGACTCCGCCTTCCGCCTTCTGCTCCTCGCCGCGCGTACCATCAAGCAGACCCGCGACCCCGCTTTTCCCGTGGCCTATTTCTGCCTGTGGACCGTCAAGCTCGCCGGCTGGCTCCCCGATCTCACCGCGTGCGTGAAGTGCGGCCGTTCCGCGGCCAATGAAGCCATGTACGCCGCCGCCGCTTACCCCGGCCTGGCCTGCGCGCGCTGTAAGCGCCCCGGAATGCAGTTGATGCCCGGCCAAAGTCTCTCCGCCGCGCGCCGCATGCTCTCTGAAAGGCTTGATCGCCTGGCTGCGGAGCCCGCGCCGGTCAGCCCGGGCAGGGAGTTTCAGGAATATCTTCTCGACATGATCGAGCATAACGGCGAACGCAAGCTGCACACCCGCCGCCTGCTGGAGGCTCACGCGTGACGCCTCGCCCCGCGCAAGGTCTCACTTTTCAGCGGATGATTTTCCGCCTGCTCGAATTCTGGGCCAGTCGCCAGTGCGTCATCCAACAACCCTACGACGTGGAAGTCGGCGCCGGCACTATGCACCCGGAAACTTTTCTGCGCGTGCTCGGCTCCGAGCCTTACCGCGTGGCCTACGTGCAGCCCAGCCGCCGTCCCGCCGACGGCCGCTACGGTGAGAATCCCAACCGCCTTTACAAGCACCAGCAGCTTCAAGTAATTCTTAAACCTTCTCCCGCGGATGTGCAGGCCGTCTACCTCAAAAGCCTCGCCGCCATCGGCATCGTTCTAGAGGAACATGACATTCGCTTTGAGGAAGACAACTGGGAATCGCCCACCCTGGGCGCCTGGGGCATTGGCTGGCAAGTGCTGCTCGATGGCTTGGAGATCACGCAGTTCACCTACTTCCAGCAATGCGGCGGCCTGGACTTGGATCCCATCTCCGTCGAGCTGACTTATGGCCTCGAGCGCATTGCCGCCTTCTTGCAGGGCGTTGACAATGTATTCGACATTCGCTGGTCCGACGATCGCACCTACCGGCAGGTGCGCCTCGCCGAAGAGCAGCAGTTCTCCGCCTACAGTTTTGAGTACGCCGATCCCGCCCGCACCCGTGCGCTCTTCGATCTGCACGAAGCGGAGGCCCTCGCACTTCTCTCCGCCTACCGCGAGGCCGGCGACGACGCCAAAAAGCGCGTGCCCATTCTTCCCGCTTACGATCTCTGTCTGAAGTGCTCGCATCTTTTTAACCTGCTCGATTCGCGCGGGGTCATCTCCGTCACCGAGCGAGCCGCGATGATTGGCCGCGTCCGCAAGCTCGCCTGCGGTGTTGCCGCAAGCTATGTCGAGCAAACTTCGCCGCGCACCGCGCCAGCCGTAACCGCATGACCCGGCGGTCCGCATCATGAAAACCATGGCCACAGCAAAATTTCTCGCCGCAAAGAAAACAAAAACTCACGGAGAATTTTTCTTTGAAATCGGCTGCGAAGAAATTCCCGCGTGGATGATTCCAAAAGCCGTGCAGGAACTTAAAGTATTACTTGAGAAATATTTTGCTGCCGCAGGCCTTCTGGACGGCGCGACGGTGCAGGTCTTTGGTGGGCCGCGAAGGCTCGCTGCAAGTATTGACGCTGTACGCTTGCACCAGCAGGATACCGAAAAAGAAATTACCGGCCCGGTGAAGGCCGTGGCGTTCGACGCCGCAGGAGCTGCCACCAAAGCCGCGCAGGGATTTGCCGCCAAGCAGGGAGTGCCCGTCGAACAGCTCTACATCCGCAGCACTCCGCGCGGGGAATACGTGGCCGCGAAGCAGGTCACCCCGGGCCGCGCCGCTCTGGAAGTCTTGCGCGAAATCTTGCCGCGAGTCATGCAGGAAATTTCCTGGCCCAAGAACATGCGCTGGACCTCCGGAGCCGGTGCCCCGCACGCCGCGGCAGCAGGGCCAGCCCCCGCCGAAACCGACGCGACCCGGGCTGCTGGAGCGGCGGTGCCTCGTTTTATTCGGCCCGTGCGCTGGATCGTCGCGCTGCTCGACGGGCGCGTGATCCCCTTTAACTTTGCCGACGTGCGCTCGGGAAATAAAACCAACGGCCACCGTTTTCTCGGTCGCGAGGGAATTCTGGTTTCCGGGGCAGGGAACTACCGCAGCCGTCTGAAAAGCAATTTTGTGTTGGTCGATCCCGCCGAGCGGCTCGCCCGCATCACCGCGCATTTGCAAAAGCTGATGGAGAAAGGCGGGCTGTGCATCCATCCCGACGCGGGCTTGCTCGACCTGGTTACCCATCTCAACGAGTTCCCCTCGGCCATCCTCGGGAATTTCGATCCCGGCTTTCTCGACCTGCCCAGGGAAATCCTCATCACCGTGATGCGCGATCATCAGAAATATTTTGCCGTCGAAAAAAAGGGTGGCAGCCTGGCCCCGCATTTCGTGGCCATCATCAATCTGGATCGCGACCGCGCCGGAAAAATTCAGCACGGTCACGAGCGCGTGCTGCGCGCGCGTTTTGCCGACGCCAGATTTTTTTGGGATGCCGACTTGAAATGTCGGCTGGCCGACAATCTCGAAAAACTTAAACAGGTTGTTTACGAATCCAAACTGGGAACTTACTTTGCAAAAGTCCAGCGCATGCGCGGCATCTCCGCGTGGCTCGTCAAGCACGCCGCTGCTTCGTGTTCTACTTCAACTGTCGACCGCGCCGCCGAGCTGGCCAAGTGCGATCTGGTTTCCGGAATGGTTCGCGAATTTCCCGAGCTGCAGGGAATCGTTGGCGGCCTGTATGCGCGCGCTCAAGGAGAACTTGAAGAAGTTGCCGATGCCGTCTACGACCACTACCGCCCGCTCAGTCTCGACGAAGAAATTCCCCGCAACCTCACCGGCTGCGTCGTTGCTCTGGCCGACAAGCTCGATGCCCTCGCCGGGTGTTTTGCCGTGGGCAGAATTCCCAGCGGCTCGAGCGATCCGTTCGCGTTGCGCCGCGCTGCTACCGGCATCGTTAAAATTGTTCTCGAGCGCCGGCTGACGCTCTCCCTTCACCATGCCATCCATGCGGCCTTTCGAGCGCTGCACGAACAAAACGCCGCCTTCAAAATTTCGCCTGCTCTCGAGAAGCAGTTGCGCGACTTCATCCTCGACCGCGCGCGCTTCGCTTTCCAGCAGCGGCACGCCTTTGCATACGACGAAATTAACGCCACATTCGCGGCCGGCGCCGACGATCTGCTGGACGCCGCGGATCGCCTCGCCGCCTTGCGGGCCATCCGCCGCACGCCGGATTTTGAGCCGCTGGCCGTGGCCTTCAAGCGTATTCGCAACATCATCGAGAAGGCCGGCCCTGCGGAGACCGGTAACGTGGAGCAGTTCGATCCGGCCATGCTCACCGAGGATGCGGAAAAGGCGCTCTACGCTGCCGCGCAGGAAGTGGCCCGCCATGCGGCCGAGCATAAAGAGAGCCGGCGCTACCGCCAGGCGCTTGAAAATATATCCAGCCTGCGCCCCGCGGTGGATCGTTTCTTCGATAAGGTGATGGTCATGGCCGAAGACCCCGCGATACGCAAAAATCGCCTCACCCTCCTGGCCGGCCTGCTGAAAGAATTTTCAACCATCGCCGACTTCTCCGAAATCGTCACTGAAAAAAGTACTTAAGTAATTACGCTAAGATTTTCCGGACGCACCACAGGGATCTCCTTCCCACACGAACTTCAAGTAGAAGTTAAAAGCGGCGTAAGTAGTCGTTTGGTATCGTTCCCGAGCAAGGCAGATGCGCATTACAACTTTCTAGCGCATCATCTGTCTGCTGCCGGCCTCCTAAGCCTGGTCAAAACTAGAGGAACAAAATGGAAGGAAGAATATTTCTCAGCCCCCAATCCAAGTCTGCAAACGTGAGAACGTATTTGAGTCAGATCGGCACGAAGAAAGACTTAGAACGAACTAAACTGATCCTCAAAGACGGACTTCGAATTCAATTCCACTGCGACGACGCTGCTGATGACGGTACTCCAGAGGACCTGCTCTTTGAGGGCACTGTTCATTTCGACGCGGACAAGAAGTCGTGGTATGCCCTCCTTGATCCCGAGAGCTTCCATCATCGCTCTGAAGCGTTACGAGGGAAAGGGTGAGAAAGAGAATTGCGCTTGCAAAATAAATTCGCCTGCACCAGATTGTCGGCGTGCCGACAAACCAAAGCACAAACTTGCGAACGAACAACTGCGCGCATAATAATTCGCGGCCAATTAAAATCACTCATCATTGCGGAGAGGCGGAAATGAAACACGTCTATTTTTTTGGCGCGGGCAAAGCGGAAGGCTCCGCGGCCATGCGCAACATCCTCGGCGGCAAAGGTTCCGGCCTCCACGAGATGACCCGCATCGGCCTGCCCGTTCCTGCCGGCTTCACCATCTCTGCCGCCAACTGTGATTACTTCTTCAAGCACGAAGGGAAGTTCGCGCCCGGCCTCCAGCCCGAAGTCCTGGCCAATCTTCACCGCCTGGAAAAAATTACCGGCAAAAAACTGGGCGATGCCCACGACCCTCTGCTGGTCAGCGTGCGCTCCGGCTCGGCGCGTTCCATGCCCGGCATGATGGAAACCATTCTCAATCTCGGCCTCAACGATCAGTCCGTGGAAGGGCTCGCGAAAAAGACCGGCAATCCCCGATTTGCTTACGATGCCTACCGCCGCTTCGTGCAGATGTACGCGACTGTGGTCATTGGATTACCGAAAGAAACACTTGAAGGCAGCTTGAGCTCTTTGAAGCATCGCCTGGGCGTGAAGGAAGACACCAAAGTTTCCGCCGAGGGCTGGAAAAATCTTGTCGCCGAATACAAGACCATCTTCCGCCGCGAAACCGGTGGCGATTTTCCGCAGGATCCGCTGGAACAGCTGTGGGGCGCTATCCGCGCAGTCTTCGGTTCGTGGATGGCGGAGAAGGCGGTCACCTATCGCCAGCTCGAAAAAATCAGCGGCCTGCTGGGCACCGCCGTCAGCGTGGTGCAAATGGTTTTCGGAAACATGGGTGACGACTCCGGCACCGGCGTCTGCTTCACGCGCAACCCCAACACCGGTGAAAAAATCTTCTTCGGCGATTTCCTGGGCAACGCGCAAGGCGAGGACGTCGTCGCCGGCATCCGCAAAGTCATGCCGCTCACGGAAATGAAGCGCCGCATGCCCAAGCTCTATACGCAGATCGAAAAAGTTCGACAAAAACTTGAAGGTCACACCCGCGAGATGCAGGACATTGAATTCACCGTGCAGGAAGGCAAGCTGTACATGCTGCAAACGCGCGACGGCAAGCGCGCCCCCGCCGCGGCGTTTCAGATCGCTGTGGATATGGTCAAGGAAGGGTTGATCTCCAGGCAGGACGCCATTCTGCGCATCCGCCCCGAGCATGTGGAAGGTCTGTTCTACCCGGTGATCGATCCATCGCACGATCGCCAGGACCTTCAGCGCCGCCTGCTCACTCACGGAGTCAACGCCGTTCCCGGCGCCGCCGTGGGACGCGCCGTCTTCTCCGCGCACGAAGCGGAAGCCATGGCTGCCGACGGCGCTCGCGTGATTCTGGTGCGTCGCGAAACCAGCCCTGAAGACGTAGGTGGAATGTTCGTAGCGCAAGGGATTCTCACCGCCACCGGAGGCAAGACCAGCCACGCCGCAGTGGTCGCGCGCGGCTGGGGCAAATGCTGCGTCGTCGGCTGCGAGCATCTGGAAGTAAACGATGCCGCCAGGCACATGACCGCCAACGGCCGCACCATTCACCAGGGCGATTGGATCACCCTCGACGGCACCGCGGGCGCGGTCTACGAAGGGCAGATCCCGCTGGTGAAGCCGCAATTTCCTCGAGCTTTCGCCACCTTGATGGGTTGGTGCGACCAGATCCGCCGCCTCGGCGTGCGCACCAACGCCGATACGCCGCACGACGCGCGCAAAGCCCGCGAGTTGGGCGCGCAGGGTATCGGCCTCTGCCGCACCGAACACATGTTCTTCAAGGATTTCGAGGAGCCGGAGCACAGCATCGACCGCCAATTTGCCATCCAGCAGATGATCGTCGCCGAGAGCCGCGAAGATCGCGTCCGTGCGCTCGAACAGCTCCTGCCATACCAGCGGCGCGACTTCATCGGAATCTTCGAAGCCATGGACGGCTACCCGGTCACCATCCGCCTGATCGACCCGCCTCTGCACGAGTTCGTTCCTCACGAGCGCACCCACCAGGAAGACCTCGCCAGAAAAATTGGCGTGGAAGTTGAAGTTGTGGCGCGCCGCGTGGAGCAATTACGCGAAGCCAATCCCATGCTCGGCCATCGTGGCTGCCGCCTCTCCATCACCTACCCGGAAATTTTAGAAATGCAGGTGCGCGCCATCATCGAAGCGGCCATCGACTGCAAGAAACGAAAAATTAAAGTAATACCTGAGATAATGCATCCCTTGGTTTTAGATCGAAAGGAGTTGAAAATACTTGAAGTCGCTACGCGCCAGGTTGCCGACGCCATCATCGCCAAGTCCGGCATAAAATTGGACTACCTGGTGGGCACCATGATCGAGCTGCCACGCGCGGCGCTGCTGGCCGATGAGATTGCCGAAGTGGCGGAATTTTTCTCCTTCGGCACGAACGACCTCACCCAGACCACCATGGGTCTTTCGCGCGACGATGCGGGGCGCTTCCTGCCCGACTACGTGGACGAGCGCAAAGCCGCCATCTTTCTCTGCGATCCTTTTCAGACGCTCGATAAAGCCGGCGTCGGCCTGCTGATGCGTTGGGCCATCAGCAAGGGACGTTCGACCCGGCCTAAGCTCAAAGTGGGCATCTGCGGCGAACATGGCGGCGACGCCGAAAGCGTGAAATTCTGCCATGAGCTGGGCATGGACTACGTCAGCGCCTCGCCATTCCGCGTGCCCATCTCCCGCCTCGCCGCCGCGCAAGCGGTGATCGAAGAGAATAGGCAGAAGTCTGTAAAACATAAAAAGAGCTCGACGCCGTAGGGCGTAATTTAATTCCGCGCCTTCAGGGTTCTGTGCGCGGGGTCAGCTTTGCGTGCGGAGTGGCCACTCGATTCTCGATCAGCGACCGGGGCGAGACTTTCAGGCGCTGGTCAGCTTCGCGATCACATCGGCGGCGGTGTAGCTGGAACTTTGCGGCGCAAGAAAAGCTGCGATCTTAGGCAGGTCATCCCCGGTAGTCACCAGACCTATTTCCACATATTTGCCGGCGCGCACCTGGGGATAAGCGACATTGGCGAGAAGCGCATTGCACAGGCATTTCTTCCCGACTGAGTCTTCCGGCTGCCCACCTTTCGACACATAGAGCGAAACGGGTTCTCCGGAGCAGCGAAAGTCGATCGCGCCCTCGGGGGTCCGGTAGGCCTCGCGCAAATATCCCAGATCGCAAATGCGCGGCCGCGCAACATACTGTTCCTGCTCGGAAAGTGTGCCCTCGAGGCGCGCGACCTTGAACGGGAAGCCAGTGGGCGAAGCTTCCGCGTCGGTAAACACGCGGGCTTCGCCGGAGATCACTTGCTGGATAACCGCCTGCTTGTAGTCGTCGCGCAGCGCCGACTCCGCGCAGAACGCGAAGGCTGTGCCCACTTGCACGCCGGCGGCGCCGGCGGCCAGCGCTTCGCGCAGTTTTTCCGGCGCGCCGTAGCCGCCCGCCAGCCAGAAGGGAAGTCCCAGGTCGCGAATCTTTGCGAGGTCCACCACGTCGCGCTCGCCGTAAATGGGTTCGCCCGCGTCGTTGAGCTGCAGCTTCCCGCGAGGCGGCGCGTTGTGACCTCCGGCGGTGGGCCCTTCGATGATAAATCCGTCGACGCGGCCGTTGGCTTTTTTGACCATGGTTATGGCCAGCGTGTTGGAGGCAATGATGGCTAGAAACCTGGGGCGCGCCAGCGGCGGAAGATCGCACTCCATGAACTCCCGCGGAACGAGCGTCATCGTGCGGTCGTCGGTCTCCTGAGCGCCGGTGACCTGCAAACTGTAGCTGGCCGCTTCGTGATTGGCGAAGCGGTCGAGAATGCCGGGAATTCGTAATGGCACTCCCGCGCCCATCAGCACGTAGCCCACGCCGGCGAGCATCGCGCCATAGAGGGAAGGCAGATGCGGAATCTGAATCTTTTCGAGGAAGTTGATGCCCACCGCATTGCTGTGGCCTTCGCGGGCCAGAAACACTTCCACAAAGTTGGCCACGATGCAGAGCTCGCGCAGCTCGCGAGGACCGTCTTGCACATGCGACGGCAGAACTTTATACGAGGCGCTTGCGGGCTTTCCTGCAGGGATGTAATAGGTCTGCCACACGCGTTCGGCCATGCGTGGGAATGGAAAATGATCCAGGCCCCGGCGCATGTGCCCGCCGGGATCGCCATCCTGCAGGCGCCGCGCAAAAATCTGATCCAGAGCGGTGCCGGCAACAACGCCCAGTTGGCCGAGGCGCGACACCGCCTGCGCCAGCCGCCAGCTCGATACGCCCACACCCATGCCGCCTTGAATGATCATCGGGGAATCGCTCATCGCAATTCATTATCGCATGACTGTCCGGCGCCACGGCGCGGAGGGTAGACCAGCCTCGACCCTACAGGCTGCTGGTCCACACAACCGGGAATAAGGCATGATCCATCGGCGCTCCGGGGGGCAATGCGTCGGTGAGTCCGGGGAATTCCGGAGAAGTTTTCCAGCGGCGGGGCGCGTGACGGATGTCGTCGCCGAGGAAGCGCACGGAAAAGACGCGGCGGCGCTGGCTGCCGCTGACGCCACCGGCCGAGTGAAGCGTGAGCATATGAAAAGCGATCACGTCGCCGGGCTGAACTTCCCAGCCGCAAATGGGAAACGCCGCCCGATTGGCTTCGATGGCCGGCAAATCATTCAAACTGCCTTCGGGAAACCATTTCGCCTGATGATCCATGAACGAGCGCGGCATCAGCCACGGCCCGCGGTGCGAGCCGGCGATGAATTCCAGCGAAGATTCGCGCGCCACCGGGTCCACGGGAATCCACAGGCTGCAGTTCTGGAAGCCGTCGATGTTGTAATACGGCTGGTCCTGGTGCCAGGGAGTTTTCTGGCGCGTGCCGGGCTCCTTGGTGAGCATGTGGTCGTGATAGAGCCGCGCGGTTTTTGAGCGCATTAAACTTCCCGCCAGCGCCGCGGCGGGAGAATCAAAAATAAATTTCCGGTAGGCCTCATTTTCCTGCCAGTTGCAAAAATCCTCCAGAAACCAGCCCGGGTCGTCGGGACGGCTGGCCACTTTCGCGCGTGGCGAAGGATTTGCAATGTTGGCGTCGATTCCCGAGCGCAACAGTTCGATTTCTTGGGGCGTGAAAAACTGGCGGAAGCACACTGCGCCGTCGCGCTGGTAGGCGGCGACCTCGTCTTAGCCAATTGCAGGAATGGATCGATTCATAGATGCCCGCGTTGAACTTATGTGCGCATGCGCAGGAAGAAATACATCCCCGCAAAAGCGAAAATAAATGTAGGCGCCCACCCGGCCACCACCGGCGGCAGCTGCCCGATGGCCCCCAGCGCTTCGAACAGATTGGAGATGAGCCAGTAGAGAATGGTGATGGAGACGCCTAGCGCCAGGCCGCCCACCGCGCCGCGCGTGCCCACCAGAAACGCGAAGGGCACAGCCAGCAAAATAATAATCGGCGCGATCAGCGGGAAAGCGAATTTCTTGTGCCACTGCACGGAAAGCCGCGCCACGTCGAAGCCGGCGGTCTCCAGCTCGCGAATGTAGCGGCCCAGCTCGAGCCAGTTGAGCTGCGAGGAGGCGTGCACTTCGCGGTTGAAATAAGCGGGCGGCTCGGAAAGCTCGGAGAGCTCCAGCACTTTGAAGGGAATGTAATTCACCACGCGGCTGCCTTCCAGGTCGCGCACCCAGCCCTGTTCCAAGACCCAGGCCTGCAGCTCGTCGGCCCAGCGCGCGCGTGTGGCGTAGACGCGGCGGCGCAGCTGAAATGTTTTCGGGTCCAGCTCAAAAACATTCAAGCCGCCGAAAAGATTGCGGTAGGCGTCGAACAGCTCGTAGTTGTAGAGCTTGGTATTTTCGCCAAAAATCCACTGGCGGCGCGGCTGAAAAAACGTGCGCGGCGGGCGCCCTTTGATCTGGTTGCGCAGCAGGTCCTGGCGCTGGTTGGCTTCGGGCAGATAGGTGTCGTCGAGAATGAACATGCCCACGGCCAGCACCACTCCCGCCACCAGCAGCGGCACCGCCAGGCGGTAGAGGCTGACCCCGCTGGCCTTGAAGGCCACCACTTCGTTGTTTTTGGAAAGCACGCCAAGGGTCACCAGCACACCCACCAGCTCCGCCACCGGCAGCAGCTGATACACCAGAAACGGCGTCAGGTTCAGGAAATAGCTCAGCACGATGTGCGCGGGAATTTTGTTGCGGGAAATATCTTCGAGCAGCTCAAAAAACGTGAAGGTATGGAACAACAGAAGAAACCCCAGCAGAAAAAGCAGCGAGTAGGAGAAAAAAGATTCCAGCAGGTAGACGTCAATGAGCAGCGGAAATCCAAAGCTGTGGGCGATCCGCGAGGAAGATGGGGTGGCCGCGCGGAAGCCGGAGCGCATCTCGGCGGTGCCGCGGCGGCGCGCGCGCCAGGAAGCAAAGCGGCGGGAGGCGTCCTCAATCCAGCCAAAGAAGCGCGCGTCGCCGTGAATCGCGTCCATGTGCGGCACCAGCGCCAGCCCCACCGCGCCAGCCAGCAGGTTTGCCGCCCACATTCCCAGGAAGGGCGACACCGCGCCGCGGCGGGCGAGTCCCGCACCGTAAACAAACACCATGTAGTAAATAAAAATCATCAGCAGGGTGAGAATAAACCCCACGGCGCGGCCTCCGCGGTGCGGCCGTACGCCCAGCGACACGCCCAGCAGCGCAAACACCAGGCAGGCCACGGGGAAAGAGAGGCGGCGATGCAGCTCGAGGCGCGTCTCGCGCCGATGCGCGTTCGGGCCCCACAGCAACATGGCCAGCGGCTGCTCGGCCACGCTCAATTCGGTTTTTCGCTGGTGGCTGAGTTCGCTGATGGATATGGGCATATCGCTTTCCGCGAACGTGGAGACGGAGTAGCGGCCGGAATCGGTGCGGCTGTACTCGTGAGTGGTGCCATTCTTCAAATGGAACTGCAGCGTGCCCTGCGCCGGGTCGGGGATGACGATGGCCTCTTCGGCGAAGGTCAGCCGCGAGGTTTTCTCGCCGCTGGTTTGCGCCAGAAAGAGGCCGCGCCAGCGCGTGCTGGTGGCGTCGACGTCCTGAACGTAAAGCACCATGCCGGGGAAATGCTCGTCGAAGACGCGCGGTTGAATCTGGAAAGAGGCCTGCCCCGCGGCGAGCTGCCCTTCGATCGCGTGAAATCGCGCCAGCGCCATTGGGCCGAGCACCAGCGTCATCAGGAGTGTGAGTACAGTGGTCAGCGCTGCGAGGCCGCCCACCGGAATCAGCAGGCGCCGCCGGTCGAAGCCGAGCGCTTGCAGCGCCACGAGCTCGCTATCCGCGGAGAGCCGCCCGAGGCCGATCAGCACGCCCACCAGCACGGCCATGGGCACGGTGAAAGTAAAAACCGCAGGGAGCGTGCACGCAAACAGCAGCGCCACCGTGGGGGCGTCCGCGGAGTGCCGCACCACCAGATCCATCAGCCGCACCAGTTGCGGAACGAAAAATACAAAGGTGAAGACGGCCAGCCCCAGCAGCGCGTAGGAGATGATCTCGCGGAAAATATAGCGATCAATGAGTCGCATCAATGAGTCGCATCAAGGAGTCGCATAGACCGGCAGTTCTGCGGGAAATTCCCTCAGAACGCGTGTATTCTATCACGCTGCCCTACACCTGGCGGCGGTTCAACCAAGCTGCTGAGAATTGGAGATGATCACGGCCTTCATGATGACTCCGCGATGACCCGCATCCACCTGCTGATTCTCTGGCACATGCACCAGCCGCAGTACCGCCACCCCTCGTCCGGGCGCTACGTGCTGCCATGGACGCGCCTGCACGCGCTCAAGGATTACTACGGCATGGTCAAGCTGGTGGAGGAATTTCCCAGCCTGCGCATGACTTTCAACATAGTGCCGGCGCTGGGCCAGCAGCTCGAGGAATACGCTTCCGGAAAATTTCGCGAGTCCTGGTTCGAAACGGCGTTTACGCTGGCGGAAAATCTGAACGCCGAGCAGAAAGCGGAAATCCTGCTGCGCGCCTTTCAGGTGAATCACGAAACGCTGATGGCGCGCTGGCCGCGCTTCGTGGAGCTCTACCAGCAGATGCGCGCGCACGGCGACGAGGCCGCGGCCTCGTTCAGCCTCAACGACTGGCGCGACCTGCAGACGCTCTCGCAACTGGCGTGGATGGACGAAGAATATCTGGCGCACGATCCGGTGGTCAGCGAAATCTCCGCGCGCGGCAGGAATTTTACCGAGGAAAATAAAGCGGCGCTGCGCTTGAAGCAGCTCGAACTGCTGGCCCGCGTGCTGCCCGAGTACCGCCGCGCAGCGGATCGCGGGCAGATCGAAATCTCCACCACGCCGTTTTACCATCCCATCCTGCCGCTGCTGTGCGATAGCGACGTGGCGCGCGAGTCCAACGGCCGCTCACCGCTGCTGCAGCCGCCGTTCCGGCATCCCGAGGACGCCCGCGAGCAACTGCTGCGCGCGCGCGCCTGGCACGAAAAGACTTTCGGCCGCGCGCCGGTGGGACTGTGGCCTTCGGAAGGCTCGGTGTCCGACCAGGCGCTGGAAATTGCCGCGGAGTTGGGCTTCCGCTGGTTTGCCTCGGACGAAGGCGTGCTCGGGCGCACCATCTCCGCGGGCTTTGGCCGCGACAGCTCGGGCATTCCCGACAATCTCGAGAAGCTGTATTCGCCGTGGCGGCTCGAGTTCGGAAAAGCTCCGGGCGCCGCCGGCGCAGCGGAGCTCCCAGCCGCGCGGTCTATCGTGGGCTTCTTTCGCGATCACTACATGTCCGACCTGGTGGGTTTCGTCTACAGCCGCATGAACCAGCCCGCCGCCGCGAGCGACCTGCACCGGCGCATTCGCGCCATCGCCGAGCGAGCCAACTCGCCTAAGCCGCTGCTGGTACCGATTATTCTCGACGGCGAAAACGCCTGGGAATATTTTCAAGCCGGCGGGCGCGAGTTTTTGCGGCACTTTTATCGCCTCATCGCCAACGATGCGGATATCCGCACGGTGACGGCGTCGGAAGCAGCCGACGAAGCGGCGGCAGCACCGCACGCCGCGCCAGCGGTCAGCCACCTGGTGCCGGGGTCGTGGATCCAGGCGAATTTCGATGTGTGGGCCGGCGACGCCGAAGACCTCCGCGCCTGGGAGCTGCTGCGCGATGCCCGCGAAGCCTACGCCAGGCTTTTGCGTTCACAGCAGCAAGGCAATGCCGGGGCTCCGTCCGCGGAAAATCTGGCCGCGGCGTACGAATCGCTGCTGGCCGCGGAGGGCAGCGACTGGTGCTGGTGGTATGGCCCGGAGCACAGCTCGGCGAACGACGCGGAATTCGACGCGCTTTACCGCGCGCACCTCACCGAAGTGTACGTGGCGCTGGGCATGCAGACGCCGGAGACGCTGGCGCAGCCGGTGAAGCGCGCGCCGGAACACGCGCTGGTGGTGCCGCCGTCGGAATATCTCCAGGTGAAAGTGGATGGCCGCGAGAGTTCCTATTTCGAATGGCTGGGCGCGGGACTCTATTCTCCCGAGCGTCACGGCGGCGCCATGCACGGTCGCGCGTACTACCTGCACGAGGTGCGCTACGGGTTCGATGAAGAAAATCTTTTCGTGCGCGTGGATGCCTTGCCCGGGGCGCTTGAGGAGCTGCACGAATTTGAATTCCACCTGAGGATAAAAGCTCACGAGGATCTGCTGGTGATCGCGCAAATTAAAGATCGTGCCGTGGTGAACGTTTCCGCGGAGCGCGACAACATGTGCCTGCTCGATAGCGCTGGCCGGGTGGCCGCGGCCTACGCGAATATTCTGGAAGTAAGAATTTCCCGCGCGCTCCTGCCGGGCCGCCCGCAAAACTCCCTGGCCATCGGCGTAGGGCTCTGGCATGGCGGCCTTCCGGTGGATGTGCTGCCCGCCGAAGGCGCTTTCACCATAGCGCTTGGTACGGAATGTTTTGCCTGGGCCAACTGAAGGCGGCGCCGCCGGTCAGCGATTGACAGTTCAGCGATTGACAGATCAGCCCGTGCCGCCGTATCGTTCGCGCAGAGTTCTATCAACCTTTACGGGGGCATGCCACTGGTCTCGGAAATGATTCCCAGTGGCTGGGAGTGTAGCCAATTATGAGTAAACCAACGGCGACCGCTTTGGTGTGCGGCTTGGCGCTATTTCTCATGGTCAGCCAGGCGCGCGCGCAAGTGGTAACAGCGAATCTACAGGGTGTGGTGACGGATGGCACCGGCGGCGTGGTGCCCGATGCCGCAGTGAGCGCCCTGAACATCGATACGGGCGTGGCCCGCGAGACGCTGACCAACGGCGAAGGCTTCTACCGTTTTAATTTACTGCCGCGAGGATCTTACGAAGTGCGCGCGGCGAAGTCCGGCTTTGTCACCGGGCGCGTGCAGGGTGTCGCACTGGCGGTGGGAGAGACCATCAACGCCAACATGACTCTGCAAGTGGGAGCGCAATCAGAAAAAGTTACGGTGATGGCAGACGCCGCCCAGGTGGAAACTTCAAATTCGCAGGTGCAGGGCCTGGTGCAGCAGGTGCAGATCGAGAATCTGCCCATCAATGACCGCAATTTCCAGTCGCTGGCCGACTTCATTCCCGGCGCGGCGCCCGCGCCATCTTACGACCCGACCAAGCGCCTCTACGGCGGCGTGGTTTCGGGCGGGGCTACGGCGCGAAGCTCGGGCATCAGCATCGATGGCGGAAATTTTAACGACAACATCGTCGGCGGGCCGGTCGGTCTGGTGCCGGAGGACGCCATTCAGGAATTTCAGGTGGCCACCAATCAGTTTTCAGCGGAATACGGCCATTCGTCGGGGCCGTTTATCAACGTGGTTACAAAATCCGGCACCAACCTGGTGCACGGAAGCGCGTTCTTGCTTTACCGCCACAAAAATCTGCAGGCGCGCGGATTTTTCGAACCCACCAAGCCGGATTTCAACCGCGAGCAGTTCGGCGCCGCGCTGGGCGGGCCCATCGTCTTGGATAAGACGTTTGGATTTTTTGCCTTCGAGCGCAACCGCCAGCAGAAATCGCAGACCGTCAATACCGCGGGAATCTTTCCCCAGTTCGAGGGCTCCTTCGCCGCGCCCCTGCGCGACCTGCTGATGGTGGCCAAGCTCGATCATCATTTCAACGCCGCGCACTCGGTGAGCCTGCGCGCGACTTTCCAACGCAACAGCTCCAAAGAGGGATTGCTGAAGGATCCCAATATCTCCGTGGGAGGGCCGCCCACGGGAAGCGCGTTCCAGGTCGCCACCAATGAGGATATTTCCTGGCAGGGCATGCACACCTGGGTGATGTCCGTGCGCACTCTCAATCAGTTCACCGTGCAATTTAACCGCTTCATCAATGAGCTGGCTCCCACCACTTTAGGCATTGACCTGCGGTTTCCCTCCGTGGTGGTGGGACAAAACGCTTCCACGCCGCAGGGCGTGCAGCAGGATCGTTTGCAACTGCGCGACGACCTTTCCACGCAGAAGCAGTGGCACGGCACGCATAATTTTAAATTTGGCACGGATCTCAACCCGCGAATCAAATATAATTCGCTGTTCGACTTGTTCAAGACGCCTACCTTCGTTTTCAACACCGACGTTCCCACGCTGACCTGTTCTTCTCCGGTCACCTGCAATAACAACCTGCCACCGGGATCGCCCAACCCCATCGCTTTCGCGCTCAGGGCCACCGGCTCCACGCGCGAAGAAGGCACCACGGTGTGGCAGATGGCCTATTACGCGCAAGACGATTGGAGATTGACCAGCCGCCTGGTGATCAATCTGGGCCTGCGGTATGAATATGAGAGTGGATTCGTCAATGCGGGCTTTCATCACCCGCTCGAAGGCAGCGCCCCCTTCTTCAACAGCCGCACGCGCAAGACCGACAAAACCGATTTCGGCCCGCGGGTGGGATTTGCCTACGACCTCACCGGAAAGAGCAAGACGGTGATCCGCGGCGGTTGGGGAATTTATTACGATTCAACTCCCTGGGAAATTTCCTACATCGACCGCACTTTCAACGGCGTGAAATATTTGATCGCCGGATATGGGCCTTCGCAGCCGGATATCAACGACCCCGCATTTTCCAGTCCTGTGCCGCCGGGCGGCAACGCCATCAACGGCCCGGTCAAAACTCCCTATACCGAGCAGGCGTCGATCGGGATCAGCCAGGAACTGCCCTGGCGCATGGTCCTCGATGCGTCCTATCTGCATATTCTGGGACTGCATGGCTGGATGTCCCGCGAATTGAATCCTGCCGGTAAGGATGCGCTGGGAAATCCCACGCCGCCTCCATTTCCCGCGCTGGGATCGTTTGTCAGTTTTGAATCGATGAACATCAGCCACTACAACGCGCTGCAGGTGAGCGTGCGAAAAAATCTGGATGAACATATTCAATTTCAACTGGCCTACACGTTGTCCAAGGCGGTCAGCCTCTCCGATGATATTTTCGAACCCGGCGTGCCGCAGGACAGCAACAACCTGTTCGCCGATAAAGGCCCCACGCTGCGCGATGCGCGCCACCGCTTTGTGTGGAGCGGAATCGTTAAATTGCCCTTCGGGTTTGAGACTTCCAACATCGTCGCGTTGCAGTCGGGGCGCCCCTACAACATAACTACCGGTACTGACGATAACGGGGATGGCCACGTGAAAGACCGTCCCGCGGGGGTGGGCCGCAATGCCGGCCGCGCGGCGGCCACGGTTATTTGGGACACCCGTCTCTCCCGCCCCATTAAGATCGGCGAGCGTGTCCGCATCATTCCAACCATTGATATGTTTAACGTGCCCAACCATCCCAATTTCGACGCCGAGTCCTATATCGGCACGCTCAATGCCGGATGCCCGTCGAATTCGACTCCGGCGACCTGCGGCGGGTTGCAGAATCCCGGCTCAGCCTTTGGCAAGCCGACGGATATAATTTCGCCGCCCCGCCAGTTGCAATTGGGCGTGCGCATAACTTTTTAGGACTGAAGGAGAGCCATGAAAAGTTCATTCGCAATGTGCGCCGTGGTCTTGCTCACGCCAGTATTGGCGCGTGCTCAGGCCCCAGGTGCGCAAAATGCCGAACGACCTGCGACGCCAGGCCCGTTGGGCGGCGCTTCGCGGCCCACCAACCTGGTGAAATATCACGTCACCATGAACGACGTGAAATACGTTTACGGCGTCGCTGCTCCGGTGGCCCGGCTGAAATCCGGCGACTTTCTAGACACCAATACGGTGGACGCGTTCGGCAATGCCATTCAGAAGCCCGGCGACAGCCTCAGCCTGGTCAAGGGAGACAATCCCCTCACCGGGCCGTTTTATATTGACGGCGCCGCGCCGGGCGATACCCTGGCGGTCAAAGTGATCAGCGTGGATGTTGACAGCAATCAAGGCGTAGGCGCGCTGGCTCCAGGCTTTGGGGCGCTCAACCCAACCGGTTACACACCGATGATCAGCCCCGGCGTCCCGGAGAAAATCTGGCTCTATCCCATCGACCACGCCAGCAACACGGCCACGTTTCACGCGCTCGATTCCAAATTTTCCGTCAAGATTCCGCTGCACCCGTTTCTCGGCTGCATCGGCGTGGCCCCGGCCGGTGGCGAGGCGCGCAGCTCGGTGGTGCCTGCGGAATTCGGCGGCAACATGGACGCGCCCGAAGTCAGCGCCGGAAACACGCTGTACCTGCCGGTCAATGTGGCCGGCGCGCTGCTGTATCTGGGCGACGGCCACGCGGCCATGGGCGACGGGGAAGTGGCCGGCACGGCCATCGAAGTTCCCTTGCGCGTGCGCCTGCAAGTGAGCGTGATCAAGGGCAAAACCATTGCCTGGCCGAGATTCGAAAATGACCAGGAGATCATGGCCGTGGGAGCCTACCGGCCGCTCGACGATGCGCTGCGCATCGCCTTCAGCGAAATGGTGAACTGGATGGAGGCGGATTACGGTTTCTCCAAGCTGGACGCCTACGAACTGCTTTCCAAGGTGGCGGAAATTCACCTGACGGAAATGGTGGACCCGAATTACGTGGTGATCGCCAAGATCAACAAAAAGTATTTGCCGCCGCGCCCCCCGGCGAAACCCACCGTGCAGCCCGCCGGGTAGACCGCAATTCTGTTTAATTCGGGGATTTGCGGTGGCAGAGGCGAGGCTTGCCTCGCCCCTACGAGACCCAGCAACCCAAGAGCCGGTCAGGATGCCGGCGCTACAAACATCAAAACATTTTTATGGCGATGTCGCGGGGGCCCTGGCCTACGGGGATCAGCGTGAGCAGGCTGTTCGTGCGCGTGCGGATGATGGCCATATCGTTCGAGCCTTCGTTGACCACCAGCAGCAGAGTTTCGTCCGGCGTAAGCCGCGCCACCACCGGCCGCTGGCCCACAGCGATCGAGCCCTGCACCCGGCGAATGGCCATATCCACCGGGATGATGCGGCCGGCGCCGGTATCCGTGACGTAGAGCGTTCCCGACTGCGCGCTGTACGCGCCATTCGATGGCGCGTTGCCCAGCGCGATGTGGTCGCCCGTTTCATTCCGCCAGGTGTCGATTACGTCCAACCCGTGCGAATCCGCCGAGGGCACGTAGAGTTCGCCGCCATCCGCCGAGAGAATCAGCTCGCGCGGCTGGCTGCCCACCGCAAGATTCGCCAGCACGGTGCGCTGCGCCAGATCCACCACGGTAATCTGCGTGGAGCTGCCGGAAGCAATGAAGGCCTTGGAGCTGTCCGGCAGCACCACCATCTGCTCGGGCTGCGCGGCTACGGGGATGCGCGCCACCAGCGCCAGCGTAGCCGGGTCGATCAGCGAAAGGGAATTATCGCCGCGACCGGTGACCAGCAGCAGTTTTCCGTCGGGCGTGGCGCGCACCAGCCAGGGTTTCTGGCCGACGCGCGCGCGAGCCACCACCGCGCGGGTGGCGCAGTCGATAGCCACGACCGTGCCGGCGCCGGAAGAGGCCACGTAGGCTTTGCGGCCGTCGTGCGAAAACTCGATGGCGAAAGGCCCGGCGCCCACGGGAATCTGCGCGGCCACCGCACCGCTGCGCGCGTCGATCACCCACGCCGTGCCTTTCTCCGTGCTCACGCCCCAGATTTCTTCGCGCGTGGGGTGCACGCGAATGCCCGAGGGCCGCGGCCCCACGGAAATCTGCGCGCGCACGGAGAGGGCTACCAGATCGACTACGGTGACGCTGGCGTCGCCGGCATTGGCCACGTAGGCGTAAAGATGCTGGCCGGGGCCGAGCACCGCGGCGCGGTTGTCTTTCGCCACCTGGCGCGCCACGCCGCCGAGCAGCAGCAGCAGTGCGAAGAGCAGGCGGTAATTTATACGGCCACGCATGTTTTTCCAGCACAGCCACTCTTGACCGTGCGCTTTTTGCCCGGCGGCCGCCGCGCCAGCGGCCGAATCACGCTGCCGCCGCACAGACCAGCGCCGCATCGGCACGGCAATCCCCGAGTTTACTTCATCCGCGCGAGAGGTCGCAATTGCCGGCAAAGTTTGCGTCTCGCGGCCGCCGCCGCCCTGCTAGACTCTGAAGCGAAAAGAGCGGCTCAAGAAGGATTGCAGATGCATGTCTATCTGGTAGTCGATTGCAAGACGCCTGGTTGCAGTTCGATTCACGTTTTAAGATATTTAGGCGAGAAGGGGCTGGCTCCGGAACAGACAAACGTATCCATACCTGCGCCGTTGTTGATTCATTGTCCCAAGTGCACTACGGCGCATGACTATGCCCGGTCGCCGGTTCGACGAGTGGATATGGAAGAGCCTCCTCCGTTTCTGTTTCAAGACAAGATCTAGTCATTGGCCCTTCCTTTACACTTTGCGCCCATCGTTGGTCATCGCCGTGAAGCCTGGCAAATGCCACGCGACTGCTCTGCCTATTTGAAGATTAAATGAGCGACCGCGGATTCGACATTACAGTAAATGATGGCCACCGCAGTCAGGTCGAATGCGGCATGCGCACACATCAGCATCCAGATCCGCCCAGTGACCGCGAAGATGGTCCCGAACACGAGACCCGAAATAGTCGCCTGTTGGACACCGGCCAGACCTTGGTCGAAGTAGTGGATCGACCCAAACATTGCAGCCGTTATCAGCACGGTCACGATCTGGGCGGGCAGGCTCCGTCCCAGCAGCTTGCCGAATCGTTCGAACAGGTACCCGCGGAATACCGTCTCCTCCCCGAAGCCCGCGACGACAATCATGGTCCACACGGCTGCCGGGAGCGCAGCCGGATTTCCGACCAGATAATGGTAGGTCTGATTAATTGGACTGGCCCCGAGAAGGGGCATGACGATCGCCTTCATGAGGAATTTAAAAAATATCCCGAAAGTGATGCCGGCTACCAGGCTCGCTATCCAATTCTTGGGCCGCACGTAGCCGATCTCGCGCCATGGCGTGCGCGACATTCTGGTCCACTCCAGAACCAGCACAGCACTGAGCGGTGCGAGGATCTGACCGGCAGCAATGACGACTATTGCGAGGATGCCCAGAGGCCCGAATCCTCGTAGCTCAGCGGCGAATCGATCTTGGGGAGGTGGGGAGGATGAATTCGCAATTCCGGCCGCATCGCTCATTTTACCGGCTCCATTCGCACCGATACTGTCCGACACGAGGGTATGGTCTTCACGGTACACCCGGCGCGCGAGAGTGCGCAAATGTGACAACGCCGATTCACTTCGGCTTTCCCGCTCCGTCAGCGCCAGCGTAAGCTGGCGACACTGACGCCAGGCCGTTTCGAGAAGCCAAATGCCGTTTCGCAAGCCGGCTTCGATACCGCATATCGTTTTCCGGGGTTATAATCGCGCCCGCTTATGCCTCTCGCTCCCGGCACACATTTTGGCCCTTATGAAATTACCGCGCCGCTCGGAGCGGGCGGGATGGGAGAGGTGTATCGCGCGCGCGACACGCGCCTGGGACGCGACGTAGCCATCAAGGTTCTTCCCGCCGATCATTCTTCCGATCCCGCGCGCAAACAGCGCTTCGAACGCGAAGCGAAAGCCATTTCCAGCCTCAATCATCCGCACATCTGCGTGCTGCATGACGTCGGCCATCAGGATGGCATCGACTATCTGGTGATGGAGTGCGTCGAAGGCGAAACTCTCGCCAAGCGCCTGGAGAAGGGCGCGCTGCCACTCGAACAGGTGCTGAAGTTCGGCGCGCAAATTGGCGACGCGCTGGACAAGGCGCATCGCAGCGGCGTGGTGCACCGCGACCTCAAGCCGGGCAACATCATGCTCACACCCACCGGCGCAAAGCTGCTGGATTTCGGCCTGGCCAAATCCGCCGCACCGCTGGCGGACATGGCCACTCTTACCGCAGCCGCGCACCCGGCGGGGCAACCTGCACAGGCCCACCCAGTCACCGTGCAGGGAACTATCGTGGGCACCATTCAATATATGTCGCCCGAGCAGATCGAAGGAAAAGAGCTGGACGGCCGCAGCGACATTTTTTCCTTTGGCGCCGTGCTTTACGAAATGCTGACTGGCCAGCGCGCCTTCCCGGGCAAGAGCCAGCTCAGCGTGGTCTCCGCGATCCTGGAAAAAGAACCCGCGCCCATCAGCACTGTGAAACCCATGACCCCGCCGGTGCTGGACCGCGCGATCCGCCGGTGCCTGGCCAAAGACCCGGAAGATCGCTGGCAGACCGCGCGCGACCTGGCTATCGAATTAAAATGGATCGGCGAACCGGGCTCGCAAACCATAGCGCCCGCGCTGGCAGGGCTGCGCTCACCAAACAAAACCTCCACGCGCGTGGCCTGGTCGGCAGCTCTCGTGCTGGCCCTCACCGCCATCGCTTTCGCCGCCGCTTTTTTTCTGCGTACCCCGAAGCTACCGCAGCCTGTTCGCCTGAGCGCGGAAATTGGCGCGGACGCAACGCTGTACACCAACTTTGGGCCCGCTGTAATTCTTTCCCCCAACGGCACGCGACTGGTATTCGCCGCCGCCGGCTCCGACCAGAAGCAGCGCATCTACGTCCGCTCGCTCGACCAGTTGCAGGCTACCGTCCTTGCCGGCACGGAGAACGCGCGTGATCCCTTCTTTTCGCCCGACGGCCAATGGATTGCCTTCTTTGCAGACGACAAGCTAAAGAAGATCTCTGTCCAGGGCGGCGCGGCAGCCACACTTTGCGATGCTCCCAACGGCCGCGGCGGAAGCTGGGCCGAAGACGGAACCATCGTGTTCGCGCCGGATATGAACGTGGGTTTATACAAAGTCTCCTCGGAGGGAGGCAGAACCGAAGCGCTCACCACGCTCGATCAGCAAACCGGCGAAGTCACGCACCGCTGGCCCCAGGTACTGCCCGGAGGCAAGGCCGTACTGTTCACGTCCAGCACTGACGGGGCCAACTATGAGGACGCCGAGATGGTCGTGTACTCGATAGCCGGAGGACAGCGAAAGACGGTGCAGCGAGGCGGATTTTACGTCCACTATCTACCCAGCGGCCACCTGGTCTATATGCACGAGGGCAGAATGTTTGCCGTAGCCTTCGATCTGAAACGCCTGGAGGTGACCAGCCCACCAGCGCCGATTCTCGATGGTGTGGTCACCGATCCCGGCCGTGGCGGGGCGCAGTTCTCCGCTTCTGAAACCGGAAACCTCGTGTATATCGGCGGCGCCAGCACCACTCGATACGTCTCTATCTACTGGATGGACCGCGCGGGCAAATTCACGCCCTTACGCGAGACTCCCGCCGCCTACTCCAATCCCGCGTTCTCCCCCGACGGGAAACGCTTGGCCGTGGAAATCTTTGACCGGGGGTCCGAAGTCTGGGTGGACGACTGGGCCCGCGACAGTCTCACACGTTTAACTTTTGCCGAGAAAGTAAACTCGAATCCGGTTTGGACTCCCGACGGCCAAAGACTCGTTTATTCCTCTGAGGAGAAAGGCGGGACGCTAAACCTCTGGTGGAAACGTGCCGATGGCGCCGGGAATGCCCAGCGCCTTACGCAAAGCAAGAACGCGCAGTACGCACGATCCTGGCGCTCCGACGGCAAGGTCCTGGCGTTCGAGCAATTCAACCCCGGCACCAAGATGGACATCATGACGCTGACCGTCGAAGGCAACGAAAAGTCCGGCTGGCAACCCGGAGAGGCAAAGCCCTTCGTGAACACTTCCTTCACCGAATCGGCCCCCGCGTTCTCCCCGGACGGTCGTTGGCTCGCCTATCAGTCCAATGAATCCGGGAATGACGAAGTGTATGTTCGTGCTTTTCCCGGCCCGGGGGGCAAGGGGCAGGTTTCCACCGGCGGCGGCGGCTTCCCCAAGTGGTCCCACAACGGCAAGGAGCTTTTTTTTCGTACTGCCGACAGCAGGATCATGGTGGCCACCTACATCACTTCCGCCGACTCCTTCCACGCGGATAAGCCGCAACTCTGGTCCCCCGGCCAGTTTGCCCCCCGATTAATCCTCGATTACAACTTCGACCTGCACCCCGATGGCACGCGCTTCGCCGTGCTGAAGGCCCCTGGCGCCGGAGAAGCTCCCAAAGTGGACAAGGTCAGCTTCATCTTCAACTTCTTCGACGAGCTTCGCCGCAAAGTTCCCACCGGCAAGAACTGACGCGGGCCCGCGAGCACAGCCAAGCGTGGCTGTGCTGCACAAACGATTCGAGCGGTGCCGTTTGCGGAGGCGGCGAATCATCGGATAGAATGGGGAATTACACTCACAGCGTTTCAAGTTATGAGCACTCGCAGGGCGCGCGCGACGGTAAAGCGCCATTTACGGAAGTGTATGCCGATGAGTGCAGCGCCTGATCGCAACGCGCTGGCTACACAAATAACCACTGACGTTTGGGGGCGGTATGGCCACGCGGCCGCGGATAGGGATGCACACTTCGATTGCCGGTGATTGCGCGCAGGCGCTGGAGATTGCCCACGGTCTGGGATGCAACGCCTTGCAGATTTTTTCCGGCAGCCCGCGCATGTGGCCGCGGCCGGACAGCAAGGGAATCGCGCCGGAGGTTGCCGAACGCTTTCGCGCGCGCCGCGCGGAGCTGGGCATCGGGCCTCTGGCCATTCACGCCAACTATCTGATCAATCTCGCTTCCAATGACCCGTTTCTCTGGACGCGCTCGGTGGCGGCGTTTCGCGACGAGATTGTGCGCGGCGAAGCGCTGGGCGCGGAGTTTCTGATTCTGCATCCGGGTTCTTCCTGCGGCGGCGAAGTTGCGCCGGCCATTGCCCGCGTCGCGCGCGGCTTGCTGGAAGCCGCGCAGGGCTTCGACGGCAGACGGGTGCGCATCCTGCTCGAAAACACCGCCGGGCAGGGATTTTGCGTGGGTTGCAAACTGGAAGAGCTGCGCGAGATTCTAGACCTGTGCGCCGCGGATAGTTCCGGGCCCGCCATGGGAGTCTGCCTCGATACCGCGCACCTGTTTGCCGCGGGCTATGAGATTCACACCGCCGAAGGACTGGAGCGCACCATCGAGGAGATTGAGCGCGTGCTGGGGCTCGCGCGCGTGCATGTGATCCACGTGAACGATTCCAAGACCGCGTTCGGCTCGCGCGTGGATCGCCACCAGCACATGGGCCGCGGCGAGATCGGGCGCGAAGCGCTCACCAGGGTGCTCAACCATCCGCGGCTGCGCGACGCCGAGCGCGCGTTTTTGCTGGAGACGCCCATCGACAAGCGTGGCGACGACCGCGAAAATGTGCGCGCGCTGTGGGAAATGATGGACCCGGAAAATATCCCGGTGATGCGCCGCGGCGCAGGCCACCGCGTGATACGCGATGGTTTCCGCAAGAAAAAACCCACTACTGCCACAACCCGCAAAAAACCAGCCGGCTCACGCACGCAGAAATCAACGCGATCGAAGCCGCGCACACGCAGCACTCCGGTACGGGCGAAGCGGGCCTCGTTCGCGGCGGCAAGACGCAAACGCTCCGCCGCCGCATCACCCAGGAAGGCCAAGACTCGTGTCTGATTACAATCCACAGGAAATCGAAGCCCGCTACCAGAAAATCTGGGACCAGCAGGGCGCGGCCCACGCCGACATCGAGCCGCTGCGCTCCGCCAAAGGCGCGGCGCGTCAAAAATACTATGTGCTGGAAATGCTGCCGTATCCTTCGGGCACGCTGCACATGGGACACATGCGCAACTACACCATTGGAGACGCCATCGCGCGCTTCAAGCGGCTGCGCGGCTTCAATGTGATTCATCCGCTGGGTTGGGATTCCTTCGGGCTGCCCGCGGAGAACGCCGCCATCCAGCGCGGCATCCACCCGCGCGATTGGACCAACGCCAATATCATCGAGCTCAAGCGCGCCTGCCAGCGCTTTGGATTCAGCTACGACTGGCGGCGCGAAATCTCCAGCTGCGAGCCGGAATACTATCGCTGGAACCAGTGGCTTTTCCTGCGCATGCTGGAGCGCGGATTGGCCTATCGCAAGCGCAGCCGCGTGAACTGGTGTCCCCAGTGCATGACCGTGCTGGCCAACGAACAGGTGGTGGAAGGCTGCTGCTGGCGGCACGAAGATACCCAGGTGGAGGCCAAGGAAATCGAGCAGTGGTTTTTGAAAATCACCGACTACGCCGAGCAGTTGCTCGAGGACATGAGCCAGATCGAGGCGGGCTGGCCCGAGCGCGTGCTGACCATGCAACGCAACTGGATCGGCAAGTCGCACGGCGCGCGCGTGCGCTTTGCGGTAGAGGGAAAAGTCGCAGCGGCCGGCAACGCAGTCCCCAACGATGCAGCGATGCACATCGACGTATTCACCACGCGCATCGACACCATCTACGGAGCCACCGCGATCATCCTGGCGCCCGATCACGCGCTGGTGCCCAAACTGCTCGAAGGAAATCCGCAGCGCGCCGCGCTCGATGCCGAAGCGCACCGCCTGAAACAGAAAACCGTGCGCGCCGAGGATGTCGCCACCGCCGAGAAAGAAGGATTCTTCACCGGACGCATGGCGGTGAATCCGTTCAATGGCGAAAAGATACCCGTGTGGTGCGCCAACTTCGTGC
This sequence comes from Acidipila sp., assembly GCA_010365215.1. Lineage (GTDB taxonomy): Bacteria > Acidobacteriota > Terriglobia > Acidiferrales > UBA7541 > JAAFGT01. Next base: position 26,649 of record JAAFGT010000033.1, read on the forward strand.
TCTCGGGATACGGCACCGGCGCGGTGATGGCCGTCCCCGCGCACGACCAGCGCGATTTCGAATTCTGCCGCAAGTATGGCCTGCCCGTGCGCATCGTTCTGGAACCGCCGCCCGGGGTCGCTGAAAAAATGGCCACCGTGGATGGCGCATCGCTCGCCGAATCCTATACCGGAAATTTCCGGCTGCGTGGTTCCGGGCCCTACGACGGCCTGATCAGCGAAGAAGCCATCCGCCGCATGACCGCCGACGCGGAGAAAGGCGGCTTCGGCGAAGGAAAAATTGTCTACCGCCTCAAAGACTGGGGCATCTCCCGGCAGCGTTATTGGGGCACGCCGATTCCGATTATTTACTGCACCGCGTGCGGAATGGTTCCCGTTCCCGACGACCAGTTGCCCGTGCTGCTGCCGCCCAATCTCGCGGTAGCCGGGCAAGGCCGCTCGCCGCTTGAAAATGTGCCCGAATTCGTCAACGTAAAATGCCCGCGCTGCGACGGAATGGCGCGGCGCGAAACCGATACCATGGATACCTTCGTCGATTCCTCCTGGTATTACTACCGCTACACCGATCCCCAAAACGATCGCGCGCCTTTCGACAAAGATGTCACCGCCTACTGGGCGCCGGTGGATCAGTACATCGGCGGCATCGTTCACGCCATCCTGCACCTGATGTATTCGCGATTTTTCTGCAAAGTGATGCGCGACATGGGCATGGTCACCCACGACGAGCCGTTTCTGCGGCTGTTCTGCCAGGGCACGGTGCTTAAGGGCGGCACGGCCATGTCCAAATCCAAAGGCAATGTGGTGGGCGCCATCGACATCGCGGAAAAATACGGCTGCGACACCGCGCGGATGTACACGCTTTTCGCCGCGCCGCCGGAAAAAGATATGGAATGGGACGAGCGCAGCATTGAAGGCTGCTCGCGTTTTTTGCATAAGGCGTATCGCCTGGTTTCGCGGCATGCCGCCTGGGCGCGCACGGCAGCGAGTGCGGCTGGCGCAACTGCTTTTGACGCCGCGCGCGCGACAGACGCGGAGAAGAGCCTGCTGCGCCGCGCCCACCAGACGCTCAAGCGCGTCACCCATGATTTCGAAGTTCGCTGGCACTTCAATACTTCCGTGGCGCTGCTGATGGAGCTGGTCAACGAACTTCAGGCGCAGGAGCCGCTGGAAAAAAATATAAATCCCGCGGTCGCCAAAGAGGTGCTGGAGATTTTTGTGCTGATGCTGGCGCCTATCGCGCCGCATATCGCCGAGGAGTTTTGGAGCCAGCTCGGTCACAGCCAGGGGCTGACGCACGCGTCGTGGCCGGCATGGAACGAAGACCTGGCGCGCGCGGAGATGGTCGAGGTCGTGCTTCAAGTGAACGGCAAGGTGCGCGGCCGCCTCACCGTCGAGGCCGGCCTGCCCGAGGACGAGCTTTCTGCGCGCGCCTTGGGCGACCCGCGCATCGCCCAGTGGATGTCCGGCAAGCGGGTGATGAAAAAAGTGGTGGTGCCCGATAAATTAGTGAACATAGTCGTGGCTTAAGCATCCAGATGAACTCGCCAGGGTCGTCGCCTAGGAGCACGGCTGCCGGGGGTTGGTCGCGTAGGGGCACGGCATGCCGTGCCCGTTTTACTCAGGCCCAGCGTTGCAGCAATCAAATCAGGAGTGCAGCTCCCGTGAAGATCGTGTTTTTCGAAATTAAAGATTGGGAGCGCGAGTATCTTGCGAGGAAATTACCCTGGGCGGAAACGTCTTTCGTGGCCGGGCCGCTGGATGACGCGCAGCTGGCCGCCGCGGCCGGCGCGGAATGTGTGTCGGTATTCATCTACTCCAAGCTTACCGCGGAGCGCCTGAGCAAACTACCTTCCTTGAAAATCATTGCCACGCGTTCCACCGGCTTCGATCACATTGATGTGGACGCCTGCCGTAGCCGCGGCGTGGCCGTCGCCAACGTGCCCACCTACGGCGAAAATACCGTCGCCGAGCACACCTTCGCGCTGATCTTGATGCTTTCGCGCAAGGTGCACCAGTCCTACATGCAAATGCGCGCGGGCCACCTGGATCTCGCCGTGCTCACCGGATTCGACCTGCAGGGAAAAACCATCGGTGTGATTGGCGCCGGGCGCATCGGGCTGCACGTGATCCGCATTGCGCGTGGCTTTGGGATGCGGGTGCTGGCCGCCGACGTGCACCGCGATCCATTTCTCGCCGAGCTGCTGGCCTTTGAATATGCCGACACCGCGCGTATTCTCGAGGAAAGCGATATTGTCACGCTGCATTGCCCGATGACCGCGGCCACGCATCATCTGCTGGGGCGCGCGCAGTTTGCCAAAGTGAAGCGCGGCGCGCTGCTGATCAACACCGCGCGCGGAGGCCTGGTGGATACCGACGCGCTGATGGAGGCGCTGGACTCGGGGCAACTGGGCGGCGCCGGGCTCGACGTGCTGGAAGGCGAGGAGCTGATCAAGGAAGAGCGGCAGCTGCTCTCCGAGCCGGGCAGCGGGGAAAAGCTGCGCACGGCGCTGCGAACGCGGCTGCTGCTCGAGCGCGACAACGTGGTGTTTACGCCGCATAACGCGTTCAACAGCCGGGAAGCGCTGGTGCGAATTCTCGACACCACCGTGGCTAACCTGGAAGCGCAGCGCGATGGGATATTGCTGAATCGCGTAGTCTGACTGAGGCGGAAGTTATCGTGACCATTGCCTTGCGCGGGTAAAGGTTAGCGAATTTTGTGGTTGCGTTAGGGCCCCAGTAAGCCGGCGAGTATTGTGGCGCGCTGGCAGCGGGCACGGCACGCCGTGCCCCTACGAAGAGGGCTGGAGCAGGAGCGGGTGGCAGGAGCGCAATGAGCGTACCGGGTGGCATCGTCATTCTGGATTTTGGCTCGCAGTTCACGCAGCTGATCGCGCGGCGGATTCGCGAGCAGGAAGTCTTCAGCGCGGTGCTGCCGTGCTCCGCCTCGCTCGACGATGTGCGCGCCTACCATCCGTCGGGCATCGTGCTTTCCGGCGGGCCCAACTCCGTATACGACCCGGCCGCGCCGGTGTGCGATCCGCGCGTGCTGGAGCTGGGCTTGCCGGTGCTGGGTATCTGTTACGGCATGCAGTGGATTACCCACACCCTCGGCGGGAAAGTGACTCCGGCGAAAAGGCGCGAGTATGGACCGGCAGTAATCGATCTCTCGTCCGAAAATGGCCAGGCGGGCTCGGTTCTATTCCAAGGGCTGCCGCGGAAACTGAATATCTGGAACAGCCACGGTGATCACGTGCAGTCGCTGCCTGCGGGATTTCAGGTGACCGGCCGCACGGAAAATGCGCTGGCCGCCGCGGAAGATACCGCTCGCCGGATTTACGCAGTGGAGTTCCATCCCGAGGTGCGCCACACAGACCGCGGCACCGACATCCTGCGCAATTTTGTTTTTGGCATCTGCGCCGCCAAGCCCAACTGGAGCGGGCAGGCCTTCATCCACGAAACGGTGGAGGCCATCCAGCGGCGCGTCGGCGCGCGCCCCGCGCTGTGCGCGCTTTCCGGCGGCGTGGATTCAGCCGTGGCCGCCGTGCTGGTTCACCGCGCACTGGGCCCGCGCCTCACCAACGTCTTCGTCGATACCGGCCTGCTGCGCAAAGACGAATTTCGCACCACCCTGGAACTCCTGCGCGACCGCATGCACCTGAAAGTCATCGGCGTCGACGCGTCCCAGCGATTTTTGGCGGCGCTCAAAGGAGTTACCGACCCTGAGGAAAAGCGCCGCCGCATCGGCCGGGGCTTCATCGAAGTTTTTGCCGACGAAGCGCGTAAGCTCGGCGAGATCGGATTCCTGGTGCAGGGAACGCTCTATCCCGACGTGATCGAGTCGGTCTCCGTGCGCGGCCCGTCGCAAACCATCAAGACCCATCACAACGTAGGCGGCCTGCCCGCGGATCTGCCCTTCCAGCTGGTCGAGCCGCTGCGCGACCTCTTCAAGGATGAAGTGCGGCGCATCGGAAGGGAACTGGGCCTGCCGGAAGAAATGCTGACCAAGCACCCCTTCCCGGGGCCAGGGCTCGCCGTGCGCATGCTCGGTGAGTTTACGCCCGAAGGCCTCGACACGTTGCGCGATGCCGACGCCATCGTGGTGGAAGAAATTCGCCGCGCCGGACTCTACGAAAAAGTCTGGCAAGCGTTCGCCGTGCTGCTGCCCGTGCGCAGCGTTGGTGTGATGGGCGACGAGCGCCACTACGGCTGGACCATCGCCGTGCGCGTAGTCGAATCCGAAGACGCCATGACCGCCGACTGGTCGCGCCTCCCCGCCGACGTCCTCGAGCGCATCTCCACGCGCATCGTCAACGAAGTGCGCGGGGTCACTCGCGTGGTCTACGACATCAGCTCCAAGCCCCCCAGCACTATCGAGTGGGAATGAACTGTGATGATGAACCGAGGATAGAAAATGCCGCCCACACTCGCGAATGGCAAAATTTGCTACATCGAATTTCCCGCCACCGACATTGCGCGCTCGGCGGATTTTTACAAAGCTGTCTTCGGCTGGCAGGTCAGGCAACGCGGTAACGGCGGCACCGCCTTTGATGATTCGACTGGTGAAGTGAGCGGCTCTTGGGTGCTCGGGCGTCCACCGGCCGCGCAGCCCGGCCTTCTCGTTTATGTAATGGTCGACAGTGTGGCCGCGACACTCGACGCCATCGTCGCCAACGGGGGACAGATTGTGCAGCCCATCGGCGCGGATGCGCCTGAGATCACCGCGAGATTTCGCGACCCGGCGGGGAATGTGCTGGGGCTCTACCAGCAGCCCACCTAGCAGGGCTCGGCCAGAAAGAGGAATTCCTAGCCCGCCCAGGCGGACTCGGATTGAGTGTGAAAGTTAAGCGCGGTTGTTTCAGAACGGAACAGTTGTGGGCGGAGACAGTTCTGCTGAGGCCTGCACTGAAAAACCTCGCCGGCAGAAACTTTTTCGGCCGGCGAGGCTTCGAAGCTTTACCGGCTGGCTAGTTTCTGGGCCATGTACAACAGGAGCTTGCGGTCGGGCTCTTCAATCTTCCCCAGCAAACGGCGAAGCCGGTTGAGGAAGCGCGCATGCTTGCCGGCGGTGCCCCAGACGATGTCGTCGGAGGAGCGGCGCTTGGGCAGAGTGGGCAGCACGGGCGGCTCTTCGCCGTCGTAGAACAGTTGATAGAGCGGAACCTCGAGAGCCCTGGCGATTTTCTCGATGGTTTCAATGGCCGGCACGGTGTGGCCGTTTTCGACGCGGGAGATGTAGCAACGCAGAAGCCCGGTGCGCTTCTCGATATCTCCCTGGGACAGCTCTTTGGTTTCGCGCAGAGCGCGGATGCGGTCTCCGATTATCATGAGGGTATTAAAGCATAGGCTGATAACCTGTTCAAGCGGGAAGCGCGGTTTTTGTAGGACTTTTGTAACCGTTCCGTCATGGCACACGTCACAAAACCAGAGGTGATTTCGATACTCTCAGCGCGCCCGGAGTTTTCGGCCGGGTCGGCAGCGGCCCCTGTGGTGGAGATGGCGGAAAGCGAGCAGATCCGCCGCGCCCAGCAGGGGGACGTTCCGGCCTATGAGGGACTGGTGCGCAAGCACCAGCGCCGGGTGATGTCCATTGTCGGGGGAATCCTGCGCTGGCGGGACGATGTGGAAGACGTTTCCCAGCAGGTTTTTCTCAAAGTGTATCTTTCGATCCAGCGTTTCGACGGGCGCTCCAGTTTTTCCACCTGGCTCTACAAGATTACCGTCAACGAGACCTATGATCACCTGCGCAAGAAAAAAGCGCGGCGGCTGGTGTATGAATCGGACCTCAGCGAGGAGCAGGAGCGCCATCTTCACGAAAATGCCAGCGAATCCTGCACCGGCGAGCAGACCCCTTTGGCACTCGAGCGGCTGGAATCGCGGCAGATGGTGGACCGGCTGCTGGCCGAGCTCAGTCCGGAAGACCGCATGATGCTGGTGCTCAAAGAAGTGGAAGGGTTTTCGATAGAAGAGATCAGCGAAATGATGGCGCAGAATACCAATACCGTCAAAGTGCGGATGTTTCGCGCGCGGCGGCGGCTGGCGGATCTATATCTCAAGCGATTCGGCCCGCGGGGCCGGTAGCGGCAGTCGGGAGGCGGTACGATGTTCTTAAAAAAACGCAAGAATAAGGCATGTGCGCAGAATGAAGCGCGGCTTGAGGATTACCTGGGCCGGCTGCGCGAGGGTGTGGCTCTCGCGGCGGATACGGAATTAATCGCGCACCTCGACGGCTGCGCGGGATGCCGCGGCGCCCTCGAGGACGCCAGACAGTCCAGCGCATTGCTGCTGCAGGGCCGGGCGCCGCTGCCGGCTAGCTTGACCGGGGATCCCTTCTTTGCCAGCCGCGTGTCGGCGCATATCCGTGCGCTCGAGGGCCTGCGCGGTGATGCGGCGCGTGTCCGGAGCGCCGACTTCTGGCCCACGCTCGAAGTGCTGTCGCTGCGCCTGGCCGGAGTGGCGCTTTCCGTAGCGATGATTCTGGGAGCCTGGGCAGCGTGGCAGGACCAGCCGGCCAGGAATGCGGAAACGGCGCGGACGCACAATGCCACGACCGCACTTGGCGCTGCCGGGGAACAGCGTCGCGTGGAAGCACGCGTGCTCTTTCCGGAAATGAAGCGGCCACCGGATAATGCCGGAGAAGCTATGCTGGTTTTTGCCAGCAGCGAGACGGGAAGGCAACGATGAAATCCAAAGCCACGGTTCTGGTTCTGGCCGTATTTCTACTGGGCATCGTGCTGGGCGGGCTGGGCATCCACCTGCTCGGCAGCCGCGTGGCCGCGGGCACGAAGACCGGGCCCATGCCCTCCACCAGCAGCGAAGTGGTGCAGCAGCTGGACGCGAAATGCGCGCTATCGGCGGAGCAGCAAAAGGACATTCGCGCGATCATGGATGACGTGATGGGCCAGTACCGCAGCATCTACGAGCCCATTCGTCCGCAGATCGAAGAAGTCCGCCAGGCCGGCCGCCAGCGTATTCGCGGTGTGCTGCGGCCCGATCAGCTCCCCAAGTTCGAAGAGTACCTCCGCCAGATGGACGAAGAGCGAAAGAAGCAGGAACATAAATGAGCAGCAGGGCTAAAATAGTGGAACCAAACTGACCTCCAGCAGCAATGTATTTAGTGAGGAGCCTGCTTACGCGTGAACCTGTTTCCGCACAACCTGTGTCAGCACGAACCGGTTTTCAGTGCGATCCAAAATGAATAGACCTTAATCCCGGCTTAATGCCCAAGTCCTGCCCCTCCGATAACATCCAGTAATGATAGCCTTACGCTCGTCGATCCATGGAGCCGGCACGCGAATGGGAGCGGCGAGAGATTATGTGGCGCGGGCTGGTTCGTAGTTGCCAGGCAGGAGCTTGAAATAATGAGCCCAGGGAAATTGTCGGAGCTGTGGAATCGCTCGGTGCTGCACCGCGCTCTGCTGGTGGCGCCGGTGGTGCTGCTGCTGGTGGCGGCGGGCTACTGGAAATACGGAAACCGCACAGACACACAGTTTTTCACTGCCAAGGTCGAGAAGGGCGATATCACCCAGGTGGTGCAGGCCACGGGCACGATTAACGCCGTGACCACGGTGCAGGTGGGCTCGCAGGTTTCCGGCACCATTCAAAAACTTTTCGTGGATTTCAATTCCCAGGTCAAGCAGGGGCAGGTCGTCGCGCAGATCGACCCGTCGATTTTTCACGCCCAGCTTCTTCAAGCGCAGGCCGACCTCGCCGATTCCCAAGCCAATGTGCAAGGGCTGACCGCGGCCATGGAGACGCAGAAAGCGGACATCGCCTCGAACGTCGCGAATGTGGCTCATGCCCAGGCGCAACTGGCCGATGCCAAGACGCAATTGGACCGCAACCTGGAGCTTTTCAAACAGGGAATCGTCGCCGCGCAGGTGCGCGACACCTCGCAGTCCAATTACGACGCGCTGGCAGCCAGCGTGGGGGTGGCCCAGGCACAACTGGCGCAATCGCGCGCCAAGCTGAAGTCGGCGGCGGCGCAGCTCGATCAGGCCAAGGCCCAGGTGGGCCAGAAGAGCGCCGCCGCGGAGCTCTCCAAGGTAAATCTGAGCCATACCACGATTCTCGCGCCCATCGATGGCACGGTTATTTTGCGCAACATCGACGTGGGCCAGACGGTCGCCGCCAGTTTGCAGGCCCCCACGCTTTTCATCATCGCCCAGGACCTTACCAAGATGCAGGTGTACGCGAAAACGGATGAAGCCGACGTGGGCAAAATTAAAGCCGGCGCGCAGGCCAACTTTCGCGTGGACTCGTTTCCGCGGGAGACCTTTGCCGGGCGCGTTTCCCAGGTGCGCATGAACGCCACGACCGTGCAGAACGTGGTCACCTACGACACCATCATCGACTTCGACAATCCGGAGAGGAAGCTTTTCCCCGGGATGACCGCCTACGTCACCATCCCCGTGGATTCCGCGAGCGATGCGGTAAAAATTCCCAACGGCGCGCTGCGTTTTAAGCCGGACATTCCCGATGCCGACCGCAAGGCGCTTTACGCGAAGTACAATGTTCCCGATTCCTCCGCAGGCGGCGCGGCGAAGGGCTCGAGATCCGGCGGCGGTGGAGGAGGCAAGGCTGGCGGCGGTGGGCCACGGCCGGTGAGGAATGATTCGGGAGTGGTGTGGAAGCTGCTCGCCGATAAATCGCTGCAACCGGTGCCGTTAAAAATCGGCGTCACCGACTTCACCTTTACGGAAATGAAAGAGGGCCCGCTGCAGCCCGGCGATCTGCTGGTGATCGGGCAGTGGAGCGGACAAGGCGGGCCGGCTGCCCCATCGAAAGCCGGAGGGCCGCTCGGTCCGGCGAGCACGCCGAAGAAATTCTGACGGCCTGTTTGCGGCAGTTTATTTATGACGGAAAATCCTCTCAATCCTCTCAAGGCGCCGGTAGCGGCAGAGGCGGCCCGCGCGGATTCGCGCCCGGTCAAAACGCCGGGTGCCCTGGCAGGCGCCGCACCAGGCCCCGCATCAAGTGTCGATAAGGCGGTCATTCGCCTGGAAGGCTTGCACAAGACCTACCATCTGGGAGAAACCGAAGTCTTCGCGCTGCGCGGGGTGTCCCTGGAAATATTTGCCGGCGAATTCGTGGCGGTGATGGGATCTTCGGGATCGGGAAAGTCCACGCTGATGAACATTCTGGGCTGCCTCGACAAGCCCACCCGCGGGCACTATTTCTTGGAGGACGTCGAAGTCAGCGGATACAGCAAAGCGCAGCTCGCCGGCCTGCGCAATCGCAAGATTGGATTCGTGTTCCAGCAGTTCAACCTGCTTTCGCGCACCTCCGCGCTGGAAAACGTCGAGCTGCCCACCGTGTATGCGGGGCTGCCGGTGGAGGAACGCGAGAAGCGCGCGCGTGAATCGCTGGCGCTGGTGGGACTGGCGGACCGCGCGGAGCATCATCCCAGCCAGCTTTCCGGCGGCCAGCAGCAGCGCGTGGCCATCGCGCGCGCGCTGGTGAATCGCCCGTCGATCGTGCTGGCCGACGAACCCACCGGCAACCTGGACAGCCGCACCAGCGTCGAGATCATGGATATTTTCCAAAAGCTGAACACCGACCACGGCATCACCGTGGTTCTGGTGACCCACGAGCAGGACATTGCGCAGTACGCCAAGCGGATTATGGAATTTCGCGACGGCCGCATGCGGCGCGACGTCGCGGTCACCGGTCGCCTGTTCGCCAGCGAAGTGTTGCCGACCTTGCCCACGCTGGAAGAAGAGAATAAAGAAGACAATGTGCAGGCCAGTCCGAATTTAGGAAATCGGAGTTGAGGGAATCGGGGTTGAGGGGATGGTTGCTCCGACGCAGGTGAAAGCGCAACTGAGAGAGAAGAGCTGATGGGTTTCGCCAACACACTTCGCCTGGCCTTGCGCGCGCTGGCACGCAACAAGATGCGCTCGCTGCTCACCATGCTTGGAATTATCATCGGCGTCGGCGCGGTGATTGCTACGGTCAGCATCGGCAGCGGCGCGGAGTATCTGATCCAGCAGGGCATCCAGAGCATGGGCACCAACGCCGTGTTCATCAGCTCGGGCTCCAGCCGGCCGGGCGGATTGCGCATGGGCTCGTGGGCGGTGAAGACGCTGACTATGGACGACATGAACGCCGTGCTGCGCGAAGTGCCGCTGATTAAAGAAGCCGCTCCCATGGTCGTCCGGCGATCGCAGGTGGTCTACCAGAACGCCAACTGGAGCACTACCATTCAGGGAACTACGCCCAACTACTTTCCGATCCGCACCTGGGCGGCGAATTCGGGCGCAACGTTTGGCGACCAGGAAGTGGATTCGGCGGCCAACGTCGCCGTGCTGGGCAGCACGGTCGCGCAGTACCTTTTTGCCGGCGAGGACCCCGTTGGGAAAACCATCCGCATCGGCACGCTGCCGTTTCAAGTGATTGGCGTGCTGGAATCGAAAGGGCAGTCGGTGATGGGCACCGACCAGGACGATGTTATTTTTGCGCCCTACACCACCGTGCAGAGAAAAATTGCCGGAATTACCTGGATCCAGTTTATCAACGCCTCGGCGGTATCGCCCGAGGCTTCCGTGGCCGCGGTGGCGCAGGTGCGCTCGCTGCTGCGCGAGCGCCATCGCGTGCGCCCGGGTGAGGACGAGGATTTTACCGTGCGCACGCAGTCCGACGTGGCCGACCTGGCCTCGGCCACGCAGCGCCTGATGACCATGCTGCTGGGCTCGGTAGCTTCGGTGTCGCTGCTGGTGGGCGGCATCGGCATCATGAACATCATGCTGGTGTCGGTCACCGAGCGTACGCGCGAGATCGGCTTGCGCATGGCCGTCGGCGCCACCGAAGCCAGCGTCAAAAATCAGTTCCTGATTGAAGCGGTGACCCTCAGCATGGCTGGCGGTCTGATCGGCATTGTCGCCGGCGTGGCTGGCTCGGCGGCCATCAGCAGCCTGCTGGCATGGCCCACGCTGATTTCAGCGAAATCGATTCTCGCGGCAGCGGCATTTGCCGCGGGCGTGGGCGTGTTCTTCGGCTACTACCCCGCGCTCAAAGCCGCGCAGCTCGACCCCATCGAAGCGCTGCGCTACGAATAGCTGGCCGCCCGGTCTTTGTCACCGGCCGTCAGGGTTTGGGTTTTGGCGTCGCAGGTGCTGCGTCGGGAGGAATTACTTCTGATGGATTTACCCAGTTCACTTTGAATGGGCCGCTTCCGTGTATCTGCACCACAGTCTCGCCTCTGTTCAGCGCAAAATGCCGCATGCCTTTCGGAATCAGCGCAAAAGTCCCGGCGGGCATGGGCTGCAATTTCGCCTCGTCGTAGGATTCGCCCATGGCCATCAGGAACGTTCCCCTCAAGACGGTTATATTTTCATCCGTGGGATGCCAATGAGCGGGAATTTTGGCCCCGTCCGCGCAGCGGATGCGCGCCACGAAGGGCGCCCCCGCGACGTTGTAATCGCCGGCTACCTGCGCCACGTCGCATCCCTTCATGATCGGTGTCCATTGCAGATCCCGGGCGTGCACAATCGTATGCGAGTCCTTCTGCGGCGCGTCCTTCTGCGTCGAATCCTTCTGCGTCGGCTCTGGCGCGCTCTTCTGCTGGCTATAAGCCCCCACGGTAAGCAGCGCGATGGCCGATGCTGCTACGCACGAAGTTCGCATCCACTTCTTGTTCATCAAGTCTCTCCCCGGTCGAATAATTGGCGAATAATTGTCGAATAATTTTTCGTCACGCTTCCAGTAACCGCACAGCGGGCGTTTAGAAGGGAATATCTTCATCGGAAATTTCCGGCCCGCCATGCCCCAGGTCGTCGCCCGCCGGCGGTGCAGCGTGCTCGAAGTCGGCGCCGCCGCCCGAGGCGCCCGAGGCGTGCGCAGAGTCGCCATATCCTCCGCCGCCTTCGGCGCGAGCGCCATCGGGGCGGCCTCCCAGCATGCGGAAGTTATTGCACACAATTTCGAAGCTGGTGCGCTTGCCGCCTTCCTTGTCCTGCCACTCGCGCGATTGGATGCGGCCCTCGATGAACACCAGCGAGCCTTTCTTGAGATATTTTTGCGCGATCTCCGCCTGTTTTCCCCACACCACGATCTTGTGCCATTCCGTGCGCTTCTGCCGCTCGCCGGCCTTGTCCTTATAGGTTTCCGACGTGGCCAGGCTGAAATTCGCCACCGCCTGGCCGCTCGACGTGTAACGCGTTTCCGGATCGCGGCCCAAATGGCCTACCAGCATCACTTTGTTGACGGACATTTTATTTTTCCTCTGCGAGGGAACGTATCATGCGAGGCAAGCGCGCGGCAAGGGCGCGCCAACTTAGCGCTAAGCGGAACCGAAATTTTCGTGGCCTCGGCGCAGGTAATCGGAGACCCTGCGCTTACCGCGATCCGATCTCCCGCAGTTTCGCGGCGGCACGCTTGGCTTCCTCCGTGCCGGGGTGGCGGCGAATCACTTCGTGCAGCTCGCGCATGCCGCTGGCTTTTCTGCCCAGCTCGATCAGCGAGAGGCCCTTCTTCAGTTGCGCCCCGGCCAGCTTGAAGCTGCGCGGGTAGTTCTGCAGCACCTTGTCGTATTCCACCACCGCATCGGCGTACTGTTTCTGCATGTACAGAATCTCGCCCAGATAAAACTGCGCATTGGATGCCAGGTCGTTGTCCGGGAAAAATTTCAGGTAGTCGAGAAATTCCGCGCGCGCCATATCGTTCTTGCCGCTGCCGTAATCGCGCAGCGCGTTAGAGTAAAGCACATCCGCGGAAGGCGGAGCCGCGGCCGTTCCCGGACCGGCCCCGGGATTGGCCATGCCACCCGGCCCCGCGCCCATTCCCGGCGCGCCGCCGCCCATCTTGGCGTCCAGGTTCTGCAGCACGCTCTGCGTATCCGCAGCCTGCTGGTTGAGCTTGTTGAGGCGCGACTTGACCTCTTCAATGTTGTCCACCAGCGCCTGCACCTGCGTGGCCAGCGTGTCCACGCGCGACCCGGAACCCGCCTGGGATTCCTGCATGGACTGCTTGAGCGAGGCCATCGCCGTGCTCAGCTTGTTGTTGCTGTCCAGGGTCTGCTCGATCAGCGTTTTCAGCACGGCGTGTTTCTGGTCGATGGAGCTTTCCAGGGCGCGCTGGCCTTCCACCAGGCGCGTGATGTCCTGCTGCAGCTGGATCATCTCCTTCGACGCCGCGCCCACCGGCCCGGGCGAATAGAGCACGCCAAATACAAAGCCGGCGCTAAGCGCGGCCGCTGTTACCATAAGCCATTGCTTTCGCAAGGTAAGACCCTCCCTGGAGAATGATTCTCCAACAATAGCCAAGAATAAATATCCCACAATAAATTTCGATGCCGGGCGCGGTCGCTTGTGCTGTACGCCTGCCGCGTCGGTATTTTTCTTAGGGGGGCGGGGCAAGCCCCGCCCCTACAAACGGAACGGTAGCGGCTCTTGTCGGGCAGTTTTATCGGGCCTGCACGAAATGCCCGCGGCGATTCTGCTGCCAGCACTCCTCGGTGCTTTCCGTGCAGAACGGCTTCTCCTTGCCCATGCTCACCGTGTTGAGGCGCTCGGCCGCGACTCCCAGCGAGATCAGGAACTGTCGCACCGCCTGCGCGCGCGTTTCGCCCAGTCCCAGGTTGTACTCCGTCGAGCCACGCTCGTCGCAGTGGCCTTCGATATTCACCTTGATTTGCGGATTGCCGCGAAGGAATTGAGCCGTCTTGGCCAGCGCATCGCGCGCGTCGGCGCGGATGTCCGCCTTGTTGTAGTCGAAGTAGGCATCGGCCACGTTGGTGCGGAACTGCTCGTCCATGCTGGCGGCGGGCTGCGGCGGCGGCGCCACGGGAGCGGCAGCGCTCACCGTTACGCGCGCGCTGGCTTCGGCGCGGCCACCC
>JAAFGT010000034.1 GCA_010365215.1 Acidipila sp.
CGACTGATCTGTCCCCGCCTGTCTTCCTACGAAGAGAAATTTCCCCAACGCTTCAAGACCAGCCCCGCCTTCCGCGGCGTGCGTTAAAATAGCAGTTCTGGATTTGGCCGGAAGTTTGTCGCCGGGGTAGGATGGCCGGACAGGATGGCTTTACAGATCGCTGCTGCGCGCGGGAGCGCGCGACTCTTCCTCGGGAATTTCCAGCCCCGGCAAGACTCCCATGCCCGCCGCGGCCACGCTGTCGCGCGTTGTATTCTTCACCAGGTACATCGCTTCATCCGCCAGGCTCAGCAGCTTGGACTTGTCGCGCGAATCCGAAGGATAGGACGCCACGCCCACGCTCGCCGTGATGCGCACGTTAATGCCCCCGTCCATCTGCCATGTGGATTCGCGAATTCGCCGGTGCAGGCGCCGCGCAACCACAAAAGCATTCTCTTTCCCGGTCTGCGGCAGCAGCACCACAAATTCATCGCCGCCGTAACGAAAAGCAAAATCGATCAGCCGGCAGCTGGCCTTGACCATGTTGCCGATTTCGGCCAGCAGCCGGGTGCCTGTCAAGTGGCCATACGTGTCATTGATATTTTTGAAATGGTCGAGATCGATAAAAATCAGCGAAAATTCGTAGTTGTAGCGCTGCGACCGGTAGATCTCCGTTTCCAGCACGAAATTCAGGTGCCGCGCGTTGTAAAGAGTGGTGCAGTCATCCGTGATGGTCAGTTCGTGAATGCGCTGCACGTGCCGCGCATTCTCCATGGCGATGGCCGCGAAATCCGCCAGCACTTCCAGCAGCGCCAGGTCGCGCTCGCCGAATCCGTCCGGGCCCACGCAATTGATCAGCTCGATGACTCCCAGGGCGCGGTCCCGGAAGCGCACCGGCACCGCCACGATCGACCGCGTCTCCATCTTCGTTTTTTCATCCACCTGGGAAAAGAAGCGCGAATCCTTGCTGGTGTCGGGAACGATCACCACTTCACCGGTCTGCGCCACCCATCCGGCGATTCCCTGCCCCAGCTTGATGCGGATATCTTTGAGCGCCGTGCTGGCCTCACCCGTGGCAATTTCAAAATATAATTCCTGCTTGGCTTCGTCCATCAGCAGCAGCGACCAGGTATCGGGATGCAGAAACTCTTCGACCTTCTGCATGATGGTGCGGAGGACTTGGTCCAACTGGAGAGAAGAGGTGAGGGCCTTGCCAAGCTCGTGGAAAACCGCCACCTCGCTCAGCCCGCGGGCATCGGGCTTCATGTGAGCGATGATGGGATTGCGCCGGCGTTCTATCCCGGCAAAATTTTTGTTTTCCTCCACCATTCGGCTGAATCCAAAAGCAGCTAGTCTGGACATCTCCATAGCCGTCGCTGTCCGGGTTCCAACCGGCGGCGGGGAGCCGGTATCCTTCCCGCATGGATTATAGGGAAGGCTCTTCCCGATGTGCAACTTCCGTGTTGACGCCCTGTGCCCAGTGGGTTCCCCGGTGGAGCGGAGTGCCCATTCTACCAGCGGGCACTCTCCCAGACGCTCACGCCCGGCTCCAGCATGGATTGACAGCGCGAACGCGGCTGCCTATAGTGCATTTGGATTGGCTTTCTGCGCGTTGACCAGCGCATCCGCCTTCCACATTTTTCCGCCATGCAAAAAACCAACTTCGGCGAGCATCTGCGGCGCGAACGCGAGATGCGCGGCGTCTCGCTGGAAGAAATCTCCACCGCCACGCGCATCGCCGTACGCTTCCTGGAAGCCATGGAAAATGAGCAGTGGGATCGCCTGCCCGGAGGCGTCTTCAATCGCGGCTTTATCCGCTCCGTAGCGCGCTTCCTGGGACTGGATGAAGACGGCTTGGTAGGCGAGTACGCTCTGCTCACGCACGACCAGCCGGAAAAAGCAGTTTGGGCCACTTCCACGCGTGCAGAGCGCTCTGCCGGCGCGCGAGAACCCGCACCACGCATTTGGAAGTGGGCCCTTCTGGCTTTGCTGGTCATCCTCATGGCCGGCGGTGCGTGGATCTTGCGCGGTTCCAGCGCCACTTTGCGTTCTTGGAGGCATCCGGTCCCCGCGCCAGCACGCGCGCAGTCTCCCCCGCCTTCCGCCGCAGCCGTGTCGCACGACGCCGCACTGAAGACTGAACCAACTGCCGCGCCGAATACCCTGGCGGGTACTGCGCCTGGCAACGTAGCTGCCCCCGTAACCACCTCCTCCACTGGCCCCGCAGCAAGTCCCGCAGCACGCCCGGCGGATGGGAGTACGTCAAACGCTACGCGCAACGACACAGAACGCACCACGCGCAGCTCCAACGCGAACCCAGCCATGCTCGAACTGAAAGTAGAAGCCACGCAGTCCACGGAGCTAACTGTAGTCTCCGATGGCAAAACCGTATTCGCAGGCCCCATGACTCCGGGCAGCGCCGAGCAGTTCAAAGCCAGGGAGCGCTTCGAGGTTGCCGCCTCGAATTCCACCGCTATCCTGATGGACCTCAACGGCCAGACTCTTGCGCCCCCCGGACTTCCCGGAGCGCCCGGCAAGATCACTCTCACCCGCAAAGATCTGAAGAAACCCTGAGGAGCACGCCATCAGCGCCGAAATTCGCGAAATGATTCTCTCCGGGAAAGCGCCGCGCGAGCGGAAACTGGCCGTCGCTTCCGGCGGGGCGGGGCTCGAGGCGCACGTTCGCGCCGAGCTGCTGACCATGCTGGCCAATGACGAGGACGCGATGGTGAAGGAGAAAGCGCAAAACGCGCTGCTCTCCGTACCCTTTGAAACCTTCATGAGCGCGGTACGCCAGCAGAATATGGCGCGGTCACTTTACGAATATGCTTCGGACCATCTCTCCGGCCAGCCCGGCATGGCAGACGCCATGGCCAATAATCCCACCTGCCCGCAGGATATCGTCGCACGTGTGGCCGCGCATCTATCTTCCGACACCATTCAAGGACTGATCGACGAGCTCGATCGCCTGACTATGGAGCGAGTCCTGGTGGAAGCGCTGGGTTCCGCTGCGACGCTCACGGTCGAACAGCGAAGAACCATCGAGGAATTGCAGCGGGAGACCGACGCCAAATCCATCGAAGCGGCCATGGGCGACGTGGAGCCCGACGTGCAAAAGCGCGTCACCCTGCTGCAGAAGCTCACCGGCATGCGCGTGGTGGAACGCTGCCAGCTGGCCCTCAAAGGAAACCGCGAAGAACGCATGGTGCTGATCCGCGACTCCAACAAAATGGTGCAGCGCGCCGTGCTGCAATCGCCTCGGCTCACGGATCAGGAAGTGGAAGGCTTTGCCTCCATGGCCATCCTCACTGACGAAGTCCTGCGCCTCATCGCCAAAAATCGCAAGTTCGCCAAGAATTACGTTGTGGCCAAGAACCTCTGCAACAACCCAAAATCCCCCATTGATATCTCGCTCCACCTGTTGCCCAGGCTCACTCCCCAGGATTTGAAGAATCTGGTCGGCAACAAAAACGTCCCCGAAACCCTGCGCATGACCGCCACCAAGCTCCAGCGCACCCGCAAAGAACTGAAAAGAGGCTAGACTCCGTGAGATTCGCAGTTAGGCGTCATACGCTAAAGAGTTATGAATTCTAATCTGGCAGGCGATTTTACTGCAGTTTTGTGTATTCGGATTTGGCATCGACAAGAATGGGAATGTCGTGGTCGGCTTCCTTCCAGAGGGCGAGGAAGTCCTGATAGGCCATTCGGGCTTTGCCCCTGTCGCCGGCGAGAATATAGGCGCGAGCCAGCCCTAAACTGGCTAAGCTGTGGACTGGATGGCATGGTTTTAGTTCTCGATGGTCTAGGATTCTTCTAAACTCCCCGGCTGCTTCGTTCCCCGCTCCTTCTCCAAGGTAAGCCAGGCCTCGGATATAGATTGCGGTGATGGGTGGGTAGAACTGGTTGTCGGTGATTTCGTAAGGCCGGGCAGCATCGAGCAATGCAATAGCACGGGTATAATTCTTTTGTCTCACCTGGACAGCAGCATAGACTGACGGCAAATCCCTGCTGTTGAGCAACACATCATCGGGAAAGCGGCTGGCCAGTTTCTTCCCCCAGACTTCAGCCTTAGCTCCATCGCCCGCCATTGCCATGGCCACTAGCGCCGCAATTGTTGTACGGCGTGGACCGCCGGCGAGGGCCACAGCCGCAAGTTGCCGTGCCTCGCCGTAATTCCCAAACTCCGCCTCGATAAGTGCTCCATCAGCGCGGACCAGGAGCGGGTCTTCGCGAAATGTCCCGCGCTCTGCGATCTCTAAAGCATGAGCACGAGTCTCGCGGGAGCTGTGCAGTCGTCCGTAAAAGGCCTCAGCTCCAGCCTTGAGCGTTAGGGCGCGTACTTCTCCCGGCTTGCCCTGCATGAAGTCTACCTCCCGGCGCATTTCTGCCTCGTCTCCACGAAGAAACGCCAGCGACGCTAGAATGATGTGCCTTGCAGACCAATCCAATTTGCGGCTGAGCGATGTCTCCAGCACCGCTTTAGCCTCGTCCGAACGGCCCAGCAAGAGATACGCCATGGCCAGATTCCTGTAAGCGAAAGGGCTGTCCGGATTGATACGAATGGCTTCGTGGGCGTCGGGAATGGCGCGGTCAAATTTGCCCACCTCGAGGTAGAGAAGCGCCAGATTGTTGTGAGCAGAGTAATCTCTGGGGTATTCCTCGACGATCAGTTGGAACTCCTGCCGGGCTTTCTCTTCATCTCCCAGGAGCCAGTAATAATGGCTGGAGATATAAAGCTTCTCCGGTTCGCTGGCGCGCTCGCGCCGCTCGAATGCCTTCTTGCTGTAATCGATGGAAAGCTCGTCCTGGCCCAGGTTGCTGTAAACCGTGGCCAATGTGGCGTACGCGATAGCGAAGTTCGGGTCAAGCTCCAAAGCACGCCTGAAAAATGGGATCGATTCGGCTTCCGTCCCCTTGTCGCGCTCCACCGTCCCCATGGTGAAGGCCTTCAAGGCTTCCAGGGACGGAGTGGTCGCTTCCTCGAGCGGCTTGTCGAATCTCTGAATCGAGCTGAGGGATTCGCCCAGCTTGCCGCGAAGACTTGCGGCTGCTTTGCCCAGCGCCGGCAGGATCTGCTCTTTGCTTCCGGCCTGGGCCTGCTCTGCGCCAAGGATATCGCCGGTGGTGACGTTGATCGCGTTCACGGTAATGACATACTGGCTGCCGAGGCTAGCAATCGACCCGCTCAGCATGGCCTTAATACCGTTACGCTGGCAAATTTCGCGCGCTACTTGGCTCGTGAGCCGCTCATCGGGTGATCGCCCCATAAACTGCAGCGCTTTGCGAATGCGATCTTCCGGTGTGATGTAAAGAAACGGCGATTGCTGCAGCTGTATGGCTAATGCTTGTTTGAGGGTTCCGTCAAAAACAGAATCGCCGGTGGTATTGACGAAATCGGCTAGAAGAATGGAGTCTTTTTCGGTGAGCGCAGAGGCTTTAGTGGAGCGCCAGTAGAAAGCGCCTCCCACAAGAGCCGCTAAAAGCAGCATCGCTGGGACCAGCAGTTGCCACCGGCGCGCAAAGGGCGATCTTACTCGCGCGGATGCTACCGAAGAACCCGCCGCCGGTGCCGGTGCCGCCGCGGGTAACGCGACAGCCTCCACTGGCACACTATGCTGGGCGGTGCGGCCGGAATCACTATCCCGCTTCAGGCGCTGCAAGTCCGCGCGCATATCGGCGGCGTGCTGGTAGCGAAGATTACGGTCTTTCTCGAGCGACTTGTTGATGATGTCTTCCAGTTTAGCCGGCAGGTCCGGATTTAGACGCATCGGAGGCGTGGGGGCACGATCCAAAATCGCCTGGAAGATAAGAGCGGAAGTATCGCCTCGGAACGGCAGCGTGCCGGTGGCCATCTCATACAGCACGGCGCCAAAAGAAAACAAGTCCGTGCGCGCGTCCAGCTCTTTTCCGCAGGCCTGCTCCGGCGACATGTAGGCGATGGTCCCCACGGCGGTGCCGGGACTGGTAAGGTGCTCGCCTTCTGAGTCCAGTGTGGCTTGCGTTGCCCCTTGTGCCGGCTGTAGTTTCTGGGCCAGTTTGGCCAGCCCGAAATCAAGAATCTTAGCCTGCCCGCGGGTGGTAACAAAAATATTAGCGGGCTTGATGTCGCGGTGGATGATGCCCTTGGCGTGCGCGGCGTCCAACGCATCGGCGATCTCAATGCCGAGCGAGAGCAGCGTTTCCAGCTCGACGGGCCGCCCGGCGATTTGACACTTCAGCGTCCCGCCCTCTAGAAATTCCATGGCGATGAACGCCTTACCGTCCTCTTCGCCGATGTCGTAAATGGTGCAGATGTTGGAATGGCTCAGGGCCGAAGCGGACTGGGCCTCGCGCTGGAAGCGCGCCAGTGCTTGCGGATCCTGGGCGATATCGGGCGGCAGAAACTTGAGCGCGACGAAGCGATGCAGCCGCACGTCCTCCGCCTTGTAAACCACACCCATGCCCCCGCCGCCGAGCTTTTCAAGGACGCGATAATGAGAGATGGTTTGTCCAATCATGGCGATGGCTAAACTCTGGAGTGCCATGTTACGGGCACGCTAGAAATGGGTCAACGGATAGTGCCAATCAATGCGCGTCACTCAGCTGGCCGTATAACGAGGTACGTCGCAAAAGCGCCGTTCGCGCCCGCCACATACCGGGCGTGCCGTTGCCCGTTCGGAAACTTTCGTGGACATGCAAGCTGGCCGTGCGGGCATTTTCCCATGCGCGAGGAGTCGGCAAACCCCAAACGCACCCACGGCCCGCGGCTTTCATTTCTTTTCCGGCCCCAGCGAGCGCTTCACTTTCTCCGCGTACTCGCGCGCCTTCGCCAAAATTTCATGCTCGTTTAGCGTGGACACGCGGCCGTTCAACATAACGATGCGTCCGCCGATAATCACCGTTTCCACATCGCTGGCCTTCAACGCGTAGGCCACCTGCGAGACGACCTCGTATATGGGCACCGCGTGCGGCGCATCCGTGCGCAGCAGGATTAGATCCGCCTTTTTCCCCGCCTCGAGCGAGCCAATCTCCTTTTCCAGATGCAGCGCCCGCGCGCCTCCGATTGTCGCCATCTCCAACGCCTGTTCGGCGGAGAGCGCGCGCGGATCGAGTCGCGTTACCTTCTGCAACTTAGCGGCCAGGTCGATCTCTTCCATCATGTTCAGGTCGTTGTTGCTGCCTGCGGGGCCATCCGTCCCCAGGCCCAATCGCATGCCCGCCCGCAGCATCTCCACTACCGGCGCTGTGCCGCTCGCCAGCATCATGTTGCTCGAGGGGTTATGCACGCAGCCCACGCCGCGCTGTACCGCCAGCTTGATGTCTTTGTCGTCGAACCACACGCAGTGCGCGGCAATGACATCCGGTCCCAGGAAACCTAGAGAATCGAGATAAGCGACCGGGGTGAGACTCTTCTTGGCGAGACTTTCGTCCCGCTCGCGCTTGGTTTCCGACACATGAATCAGAATCGGCGCCGAATACCGCCGCGCCAGCGCTGCAACTTTTTTCAGCGTTTCCGCCGAACAGGTATACGGTGAATGCGCCGCGATGCCGGCGTGAATGAGCGGGTCTCCCTTCCAGCGCTGCAGAAATTTCTCCGCATTGAGAAGCGCCTGGTCCGGCGTTTTGGCATCGGGAACCGGAAAATCAATCACGCTGCTTCCCAGGACGCCGCGCATTCCCGCCGCTTTGGTCTCGCGCGCCACGGCATCTTCAAAATAGTACATGTCCGCAAATGTGGTGGTACCGCCGCGGATCATTTCCAGCGCCGCCAGCCGCGTGCCCCAGGTGACAAAATCTTCGGTTACGTTGCGCGCCTCCGCGGGGAAAATATATTTCTCCAGCCAGTCCTGCAGGTTCAAGTCATTGGCGATCCCGCGCATCAGCGTCATGGCCGCATGGGTGTGTCCGTTGATCAGCCCGGGGAGAATCACCCGCCCGCGCGCGTCAATGCGGCGTCCTGGCCGGTACGAAGCTTCCAGTTCGGCGCGCGTGCCCACCGCCACAATCTGGTCGCCGCGAATAGCGATGGCCCCGTCATCGATCACCCGTCGCCCGGCATCCATGGTCACGATCGTCCCGCCGGTCACCAGCAGGTCGGCGTCCAGATGCGCCCCTGGTTGAGTCTGCTGCCCTGTCGTAAGGTGAGTTTGCGCCGGGTCTTGAGAGTGTTGCGGTGGTGCTTGCTGCGGCGGCCTCTGCGGTGCAGCGCCCGCCGCGATCAGTCCGCCTGCAAGCAGTAATTGAAGCAAGATCAAATAACGTCGATCCACAATTTCACCTCAAATTCTTGTTGAATCATAAAAGCACCGAGCTCACACGGTTCCACGCCGTGCCGGCGCTTACAGAAATTTCCCGTCAAACGGCTTTGGAAAAAGCTCCGCCAGACGATAGCTTTCCGTCTTGCCCCGCAGATTCGCCAGAATAATTTCGATGTTGCCGCAGAACTCCCACAGAATCTGCCGGCACGCTCCGCACGGAGGCGTCAATCTATCTGTATCCGCCACAATGGCGATCGCTTCAAACTTTCGCGCACCCTCGGAGACCGCTTTCCACACGGCCACGCGCTCGGCGCACACCGTCAATCCGTAGGTGGCGTTCTCCACGTTGCAGCCGCCGTAAATCTTTTTTGAGCTGGTCTTCAAGGCGGCGCCCACGCGAAATTTCGAGTAAGGCGCGCAGGCATTCGCGCGAGCTTCACGCGCGGCGGCAATCAACGCCTTACTCCGTCCTAAACCAGGCTTACCTCGCGCGATGGCTTTGCTGGCCTTTGGGCTCATGGATAGAAAACTCCGCGGTCATGATCCTAGAGGGACCACGTCCAGATACGGCGGTATAAATTCCGGGAAAAAGGCCGCCGTCTCTACGCATTCTTTTTCAGGGCTCTTTTAGGGCGCGCGCCACGCGCGGAATCACCGCGCGCAATAGCGCCACAAACTGCGAGTTGACGCGCGCCGTCGTCTCGAAAACTTCCTCGGCGCTCAAGAGTTGGTCCAGCACTCCAGCCGCCATGTTCGTCGCGCAGGAAATTCCCAATACCCGCACGCCCATGTGCCGCGCAACGATCACCTCCGGCACCGTGGACATGCCCACCAGGTCGGCGCCCGCCGTTCGGAAAAAACGAATCTCCGCAGGAGTCTCGTAACTTGGCCCGGTCACCGCGGCGTATACGCCCTCAAACATACTCAAGCCGAGTTTCTTTCCCTCTTCGAGAGCGGCGGCGCGAAACTGGCGATCGTAAGCGCGGCTCATGTCCGGGAACATTACGCCCCAGCGCTCGTCATGTGCTCCGATCAAGGGATTGGTCCCCTGAAAATTAATGTGGTCGCGCAAAACCACCAGCGCTCCCTGCTGGAAATCGGTGTTGATCGCCCCGGCGGCGTTGGTCAGGATAACGGCCTTCACGCCCATCCGGGCGAGAACGCGCATGGGAAAGGTCACCTGCTGCATGGTGTAGCCTTCATAAAAATGCACGCGGCCTTGCATGGCCACCACGGGAATCCCTTCGACCATGCCGATCACCAGCCGTCCGGCATGCTGCAATGCAGTCGAACTCGGGAAGTCCGGGATTTTCTTGTAATCAATACGCGTGGCGCTGCCGAATTCATCCGCAAACGCGCCCAGGCCCGAGCCCAGCACCAGGGCGATCTGTGGCCGCAGCTTGGTTTTGGAACGAATAAACTTCGCCGCGCGTTCCGCCCGCGCAAAGATATCCGCGCCGCCGGTTTTCTCTTTTGCCGCGCGCTTCACAGCAGCACGCTCACAATCGCTGCCGACATCAGATTGGCCATCGTTCCCGCAAGCATCGCCCGAAAACCAAGCCGAGCCAATTCATCGCGCTTGTTGGGCGCCAGCGCGCTGATCCCGCCGATCTGAATTACGATCGAACCGAAATTTGCGAACCCGCACAGCGCAAAAGTGGAAATCGTAAATGTTCGCGGATCGATTTGCCCTTTCACCGCGCCAAGCTTTGTAAAGGCGACGAATTCGTTGATCACCATCCGCGTGCCCAGAAGATTTCCCACAAACGCCGAATCTTTCCACGGGATGCCGATCAGCCACGCCACCGGCCGGAAGACCACTCCAAAGACCGTCTCCAGGCTGTCCGGGAACCACCACATCACCGTGCCCGCCAGATGGTTGTGGATGCTGCCCATCACGCCGTTGATCATCGCCACAAAAGCCAAAAAAGCGATCAGCATCGCGGCAATGTTAAGGCATAAATAAAGGCCGTCCGTAGTCCCCTTGGCCAGCGCGCCCAGCACGTTTGCGGATCTCTCGGACTCGTCTTCGTGCATCTCCACGCGCCCGGCAGTCACCGGCACTTCGGTTTCGGGGACCAGCATTTTCGCCACCAGAATCGTCCCCGGCGCGGTCATGATCACGGCCGTCAGCAGGTGGCGCGCGTCGATGCCATAAAGAATATAGGCGCCCATGATTCCGCCGGACACGTGCGCAAACCCGCAGGTCATCACCGTCATCAGCTCGGAGCGCGTCAGCAGCGGCAGGTACGGCCGTATGGTCAGAGGCGCTTCCGTCTGGCCCATAAAAATACTTGCCGCTACATTCAACGATTCCGCGCCGCTGGTGCCCATCAACCGGGTCATCACTCGCGCCGCCTGGCGAATGATGAACTGCATAATTCCGAGGTGGTAGAGCACCGCAAAAAATCCCGCGATAAAAATAATCGTGGGCAGCACCTGAAACGCGAAGATCAAACCCAGCGGCGAATCCTTACGGCCCAGCGGACCAAACACAATCGTGGACCCCGCATACGAAAACTCCAGGAATTTTTTTACCGCATCGCCGGCCGCGGCCAGGATTCTCACGCCCAGCGGAAACTTCAGCACAAATAGCGCCAGCAGAATCTGCAGGCCCAGTCCCCAAGCCACCGTCTTCGCACGGATGGCCCGGCGGTTGGTGGAAAACACGTACGCCAGGCACACCATCGTCAGCAGGCCCAGCACACCGGTGAAACGCCCCATGCGCATCCCCCTGGAGATCAGACGCCCTTGCGGCGGGTTTATGCACCCATCCGAAAATCAATCGCCGCAATCAAAGCCGCCGCGGCCCGGCCTGAAAGTGCCAGCGCAGTGTAATGCGGAATGCGCTTCAACTGCCACCTGTCATTCCGCCCGCCTCAGGCTCGTCGAAGGGAGCGTAGCGAGGAATCTGTTTTATCCTGCCGTCACGACCCCTTCCCTTCCTCCGCCCCAATCACGCGCTGAATCAATTCGCGCCCAGCCACCGCGGCGGCGGAAGCATTCTCAATTCGGTAGCTCTTTTCAAGCAACGCCCGCGCCGCCTCAAGCCGCGCCTTCGAATTGTAGTGAATGGTGCACAGCGGCTCTCCCGCCTCCACGCTGTCACCTACTTTTTTGTGAAGCACCAGCCCAACGGCCGCATCGATCGCGTCGTCTTTTTTCTCGCGTCCGCCTCCCAGCACGCAACTGGCGAGCCCAATCTGCTCGCAAGCCAACGCCGCGATCCGCCCTGCAGCCGGGCTCAGCACTTCGGCGCGATAGCGCGCCTGCGGCAATCGTTGCGGATCATCCACCACGTGCTCATCGCCGCCCTGCAATCGCACCATCTCGCGAAACTTGTCGAGCGCGCGGCCGCTAGCAATAATCTCCCCCGCAAGTTTGCGGCAATTCTCCAGCGCATTCGCGCCGCCACCTCCCAACCCGCCCAGGCGCAGCATCCACGCGGCAAGCTCCACGCACAAATCCTTCAAATCCTCCGCTCCCTCTCCGCGCATCACCGCGATGCATTCTTCCACTTCCAGCGCGTTACCCACGTTGCGCCCCAACGGCTGATCCATGTCCGTCAGCAAAGCAACCACGCGCTTGCCCATCAGCCGGCCCGTTTCCACCATCAGCTCGGCGAGAAACGCGGCATCCTCCTCGCGCTTCATAAAGGCCCCGCTGCCGGTCTTGACGTCCAGCACCAGCGCGTCCAGGCCCTCGGCCAGTTTCTTGCTCATGATGGACGCGCAGATCAGGTAAGGGCTCTCCACCGTTCCGGTCACGTCGCGCAGCGCGTAGAGTTTTTTATCCGCAGGCGCGATCTCCGCGGTCTGGCCGATCATCGCGCAACCGCAAGCTTCCAGAACGCGGTGGAAATCTTGCAGCGAAAGCTGCGTCTTAAATCCTGGAATGGCCTCCAGCTTATCGAGCGTGCCGCCGGTGTGTCCAAGTCCGCGCCCGCTGATCATCGGCACGTACAGCCCGGCCGCGGCCGCCAGCGGCGCCAGCACCAGTGAAGTCTTGTCGCCAACGCCGCCCGTGGAATGCTTGTCCACCTTGGGCGCTAGCAGCGCGGAAAAATCCAGCCGCTCACCCGAATCCAGCATCGCCGCAGTCAGCGCAGCAAGCTCCGCGCGCGTCATCCCGCGCAGCAACACGGCCATCAACCATGCCGAGATCTGATACTCTGGAATTTCGTCAGCCGTCGCGCCTGAAATCAAAAATCCGATTTCTTCGGCAGTCATTTCCCCGCCATCGCGTTTCTTGCGGATCAGGTCAACGGCTCGCATCGCGCCCGCGAGTCTACCGCAAAAACCATCCACCGCCGCACCCGCAAGGAGTACAAATCAGAACGCCTGCGCGCAACGCCACACCGCGAACCCAGCGAAGAAGCTGGATTCATCGGGGGGCCAAGATCGTGTCGTCCGCGGACGAATCGAAGCGAGCAGAGGGATCGGCTTGATCCTGCCAACGGCGCGTAGCCATTCCAGCATGCATTTGGGAATACACGGAGAGCGGGCGAAATAAAAATCAGGAAGAATGGGGGACGAACAATCGATAACAGCGGTCTAAATGACGAAACTAAGCCAGAATCATGGGAACTTGAACGGGCTGATTAGATCCTGTTTATTCGAAGCACCGAATGCGCCAAGAGCAATCGCTAAACCTACGGCCAGCGTCGCGGCGCCCAGAATCACTGCCACGGTAACCCACTGACGATGCGAAAGGCCGGGAGCCGACGCGCCCGCCGCGCGGCGATCATGGTCACGGTCCTGACCTTGATCCGGGTCGGCAGTGTCCAGACGCATCTCTACGCTTTCGCCTTCTTTCAAAGATACGCTGCGCGAATCATGTGCCGTGCTAAGCAGCAGATGGCCCTTCTGCGCGGTAACCACCACCAGTTTAGGAGTCCGGAAACCGACCACGCCGATTGCGGCGAGTCCATCCGCCGAACGAAGACTCGCATCCGCTAGGCGCGCCTCGACGGGAAGTTGCTCGGAAGTTCGAAAGGCAACCCGCCCGCGCAGCAGCTCAAAAGCAATGCCGTTATTATTCTTCACCAGTTGCAGCGTGGTTTCTTCACCAAGGCGCGCCATCGAGCCGCGCCCGAAACTTAGCGCGGCATCACCGTGCGCGCCGACTTGCACGTAATCTCCGTTAAAAAGCGTAGCGCCAGAGGTAAGTACAACTCCATGTACGGAGGCTTCCTGGCTTGGCCCGGCGGTTGCCATTGCCGGATTGGTAGCCGGCCATGCAGGGGTAGCGATAAGCGCCACCAAGGCACTCGCGAGCAGTTGACGTGCGAACATTCCTGTTAGCTCCTCCAAACATCCCCGGGTGCCGGACAAGGCACTCAGGTCACTACTGCTTCCACTACAAATCCTATTCGCTGCCCCGGTGATTGTCAATACATCGCGACGCTAAATTTCGAGGCCGCCATGTTCTTTTCAGCACACCATCCGCTGGGTTTTCAAAGGAATACGCGCGCTTACTGCTTTTCGTGCAATACCGTGCGCAGCGCCCCCTCCAGCTCCGGCGCTAGAAAACGATAACCGCTCGCCTCCAGCCGCCGCGGCACCACTCGCTGGCTCGAAAGCAGCAGCGCGTCGGCCATTTCTCCGAATGCCGCACGCGCCACAAACGACGGCAGCGGCAGGATCGCCGGCCGGTGGAGAGCGTGGCCAAGCACGCGAGTGAACTCAGAATTGCGCACGGGATTCGGAGTCACGGCATTCACCGGCCCGCGCAACCCGGCGTTCTCGATGCCGTGGCGAATGCAGCCCACCGCATCCTCTAACGTTAGCCAGGACATCCACTGCTTTCCCGATCCGATTTTCCCTCCGAGGCCGAACTTAAAGGGCGGGAGCATTTTTGCCAGCGCGCCGCCTTGTGCTGCCAGAATAATGCCGAAGCGCAGCATCACTGTGCGGATGTGCAATTTCTCCGCGCCCGCTGCCGCGCCTTCCCAGTCTCGCGCCAGCAGGGAGAGAAAGTCGCTGCCGGGCGGGCTTTCTTCTGTCAGCGATTCTTCGCCGCGATCGCCGTAATAGCCTATCGCCGACGCGCAGACCAACACCTTTGGCGGCGTCTTCAGGCGCGCGAGCCCGGCTACCAAATGCTCGGTTGCTTCCACGCGGCTGGAACGCAGCACCTGTTTGCGTTCCGCGTTCCATCGGCCGTCGGCGATACTGGCTCCGGCCAGATGCACCACGCAATCAGTGCCCTCCGCGCCTAGATCTAGCGCGCCCGCGCTGGGATCCCAATGCAGATCTCCCGAGCGCACCTCTCCCCCGGGCCGGACCAGACGAGTGATCTCATGCCGGTCGCGCCGCAAACTTTCCGCAAGCGCCGTCCCCACCAGCCCAGTGGCGCCGGAAATCAGAAACTTCATCTAATTATTCCTCCGAGTCGATATCCATTCCGCCCATCGTTATCGATTCTCACGGCTCGGCGGATCGTACCTGGGCGCACTAAGCCGTTGCGCCGCACTTCACAGAAAACCTTTCCTTCTGACGCTACCTCCGCTTCCTCCACCGGTCAACCTCGCACGAAACTCATCGGCAGGCCCCATCGCACAGCCGCGCGCTCGAGTGCGTCAGGGACATCGGCTTCAGCGGTTTTGAAGAATTCGCGATGTACATCTTACGCACAGGGCGCGCGACACGTGCGCTTCGCGCATTCCACGGCGGAAGAAATGAATAGCCTACGTAGGAGCAGAAAGTATCTTTTCCAGAATTTCCGGTATCTCAAACACGGCGCGATTTTCGAGCCGGGCCTCATTCTCGCGGAAACGCGCTAGAACACCCGGGCGCAGACTTTCCTCCACTGCCGCGGCGATCCCGCGAAAATTCTTCAGGACAATGCCGATCTGCTGCTCGCGCACCCACGCGGCATTGAAACGCTCCTGCACCAGCGTCCAGGCGTTGCACTCCACAATCACCGGCAATCGCATGGCGATCGCTTCGCTCAGGCTGCCCGGCCCGGGTTTGCCGATGAAAAAATCCGCCAGATGCATAAAGTAGGGAATCTCTTTCGTAAATCCTTCAACGAAGATCGGCATGCGAATCTTTTTCTCACGCAGCGTCCGGGCCAGCTTGGCATTTCTTCCACAGATCAGGATGAGCTGCAGGTCGAGGCCCGAGCGGTCAAGTCTCTCGACAATCGTCTTCATGACTCGCGAGCCATGCCCCCCAAAGAGTACCAGTGCGGTAGGGCGTTCGGCGCCAAGTCCCAGCCGCTGCCGCTCTACAGCGCGGTCTGCGATAACAGCCTCGTAAAACCGTGGGTGCAGAATCATCCCTGAAGTGCGAAAAACATGTCCTTGATCGTGTCCCAGCGCGTGGGCCTGTTCTACGGCGCGCTGCGTTCCGCAGATGAAATACTGCGGCTGCCGCTCCATCCAGAAGTGCGGCGGATAGTCGGCCAGGTCGGTGAGTATGGTCACGTAGGGCCGCCCCGGATACGCACGCGCGAAACTCTCGCCTAGCACGCGATTCATGTTGGGCACCAGCGACACCACCATGTCTGGTTCGCGTGCGCGCCAGTATTTTTCCAGCAGGCCTACACCGGAGGAGTGCAGACCCCGCGTAATGGCATGCAGGATTTTCAACGCCGCCCCGCTGCCTAGCGTGGCGCCACTCTTCAGCATGCCATTGTAAAAATCTTCCGTAGGCACGCCGGTAAGCTTGCGTATCAGGTCGAGAGGCGCGAGAACGTCCTGAAGATTGACCGGGCGGATTTCCCACGGGCGTACCTGCTTTTCAATGACCATGGCCAGCGCCGTGGCTGCGGCGCGGTGCCCGCCGCCGGCGTCGAAGTAAACCAGATCGAGGCGCTTCATTTCCGCGGATCCTTCCTGCTCGAAATCTCGGTCGGCGCAACCTCAGATTTGGGCTCACTCCGCAATTGCGCGGGCTGGTCATATTACTTCATCCGGCGGTAACGTCGCTCGTGCAACTGAGCCGAATTGACGGCGAGCATCCTGGCGGCGCTAGGAGAAGTCGCAGCGTCTGAGTCGCGAGAATGCGGCCATTTGTTCGTCATTCCGAGCGCTGCGAGAATCCCGCTTTCTATTTCCGTCCGGACTTGGGCCGCGCAAGCGCGCGGTGACAACCTGCCTCCGCAAAGCTAGAATGGCTGTCATGCGTATAAGCGTGATGTTTTTCGGGAGGCTGAAAGAAATTGTCGGCCGTGCCGAGGATCATGTCGAAATTCCGGATGGAGCTGTGGTCGAAGATATTTTCGCCCGCTTCGGCCAGCAGTATCCCGGCCTCATCGATTTTCGCAGCTCCGCAGTTGCTTCGGTGAACCAAGAATTTTCCGATTGGTCGGCAGTGCTCAAATCCGGCGATGAGGTGGCATTTCTTCCGCCGGTCAGCGGCGGTACCCATCCATCTGCAATGGCCGGCGATCTTTTCGAATTGGTGCGCGCGGCCATTCGCTCCGAGCCGCTCGTCGCTCGAGTCAAGCAGGCGCACGATGGCGCCGTGGTCACCTTCGATGGGATCGTGCGCAATCATTCCAGCGGCCGCCAAACGCTCTATCTCGACTACGAAGGCTATGAGCCGATGGCCTTAGAAAAAATGCGCGCCATAGGCGCGGCCATACGCGCGCGGTTTGCAATTGACCGCATAGCGATGGTCCATCGTTTGGGCCGCCTGGAAATCGGCGAAACGTCCGTGTTCATCGCCGTCAGCGCCGCGCACCGCGCCGTTGCTTTCGACGCCTGCCGGTTCGCCATCGACACGCTCAAGCGTTCCGTGCCCATCTGGAAAAAAGAGCATTTCGCCGATGGCGCCGTTTGGGCGGATGGCGAAACCGCCCAACCGATTCCGCGTCCCCCCGCATCAACTATGGAATGACTTTCACCAGAATCAATTTGCGCGTCTGCCTGGCAATTATCTCGGCGGCCGCGGCGCTCGTTGCCGGATCTACGCTGCCGATGGCGGCGCAGGAGCCACAGGGTCGCCCGCGCCTTCGCGTGGAAGTGAATCTGGTAAGTCTGATCGTCAGCGTCACCGACTCTGGCGGCCGTCCGATTGCCGGCCTTCCCAGGGAATCCTTTTCCGTCACAGAAGATGGCCAACCGCAGAAGCTCGAGATCTTCGAATCGGAAACGCAAATTCCCCTGGATTTGGTGTTGATGATCGACACCAGCCTGAGTGCGCTGAAAGAACTCGAGTTCGAGAAGTCTGCGGCGAACCGTTTCATTCAACACGTCGTGCGTCCCGGCGACGGCCTTTCCGTCTTTGGTTTCGCCGATACGGTGCAGCAGTACACCGGCTTTACCTCAAACCCTGGGGAGCTTGAGTCCGGCGTTCGGCGCATTGCGCCCGGGGCGGGTACTTCGCTCTATGACGCGGTGTACCTGGGGGGCAATTCTTTGGCGCGACGCCCGGCTGGCCGGCGCCGGGTGATCGTGCTGGTCACCGACGCGGGTGAAACCACCAGCTCCGCGAGCTTTGAGGAGGCGCGGCGTTCCGCGCTGCTGTCGGAAGCGATGATTTACACTGTGGTCACGCAGCCGGTGAAGTCCGATGCCGGCCGCAACCTGGCCGGTGAGCATGCGCTCTCCACCATCACGGACGCCACTGGCGGCGCCATGTTCACCTCTGACGATCTGCAGCACCTGGACTCCGTCTTTGAACAGATCAGTCGTGAGCTCCGCGCGGAATACCGGCTGGGCTATTATCCCAATCCTGCGCCGCCGCCCGGAAGCATGCGTAATATCGTGGTCAAAGTAACGGCCCTCGCGGCGGACCGGGGCGCTCCGGCCGGATATGCGGTGCGCCACCGCAAGGTGTATTTCACAGGGGGCAAAGCGGAATGAGCTCTTACCTCGATGTTGCCGTCGCGGCGGCAAAAGAAGCCGGAGCGATCCTGCGCGACGAGCATTCCCGCCCGGTGAAAATCTCCTATAAGGGCGATGTGGACCTGGTGACGGAGGCGGACCGGCGGTCGGAAGCGGCGATCGTTGCGCATCTGAAGAGGGAGTTTCCGGCGCACGCCATTGTCGGCGAAGAGGGCGGCGGGCAAGAGAACTCCTCGGCGTTCCGATGGTATGTGGACCCGCTCGACGGTACGACCAACTTCGCGCACGGCTTTCCGTGGTTCGCCGTTTCCATCGGCTTGGCGGAAGGACCGGTGGGAAGCGAGAAGCTGCTCGCAGGCGTGGTGCTCAATCCGGCGAATGGAGAGATGTTCACGGCGGCGCGCGGCGAGGGCGCATTCCTCAACGGCAAAGCGATTCACGTATCACAAATGGAGCGTATCGCGACGAGCCTGTTGGGAACGGGATTTCCCACGCACAAGCGCACGCAGAATCCGAACATCCATTTTTACTGGCAGTTCACGCTGGCTTCGCATGGGGTGCGGCGCATGGGCGCAGCGGCGCTGGATTTGTGCTCGGTGGCTTGCGGGCGCCTGGACGGCTTTTGGGAATTCGGACTGAAGCCGTGGGACACCGCGGCGGGAACGCTGATCGTGCGCGAAGCGGGCGGCGTGGTTACCGACTGGAAAGGGACGCTATTTCATCCCCATCTTATGCAGTGCGTTGCGTCGAACGGCCGCATCCACGAGGAGATGCTGCGCCTTTCCGGTGACATCGCCGCGGGCGGCCCAGCGCTGGCGCCACTTCCGGAACGCACCTTTTGAGAGATCGTCGCGTTCGTCGCGTTGCGGGTCGTTTGGCCTGAGTACGGCAGTAGTTGGTTTCATTGGAGCAATTCCCCCTTCGGCGCCGTTCAACTTTTGCGCCTATGGTTCTCCGACAAATTATCCCCGGCTAGAGTGTTCCCGCTTTGGCAGCATTATAAAACTGCGCGACAGCAGAATCAATGCAAAAAGACCAGGCGAAGATTCCCAGCTTGCTGAACTTTTCCGGCACGGTATAGCGCTTCTGGGCGTCTTCCACGGTAACGCCGGCTGCGGCCATTTTTTTGGCGTGCTCAGCCAGATCGTCAAAGATGGCGCGCTCGAGCGCCACACCTTCCTGGCCGCACACCTGGCCGTGGCCGGGAACAAAGATGGTGTCTTTGTCGAAGGCGGCAAATTTCGAGGCGGTATCGCGGTAGCCCAACATATCGGCGTCGAAGGTGACGGGATAGCTGCCGTTGAAAAGCAGATCGCCGGTGAAGACGATATTCTGCGCGGGGACGCGCACGATGATGTCGCCGGGAGTGTGGCCGGGATAGGTCTCGATTACCGCTTCGATGCCACCGAGGTCGACCTTCATAGGAAGTTTGGCCGGATCGAGCGAGTGGTTGGGCAAGGTTACAAGGGTCTGGTCCACGGACTGGAGCAGCATGTTCATGGCTTTTAAGTTGCCGTCGGCGCGCTGCTTCTCGACGTCATTTGCCGCCGAATCTATCTTTTTCTGGAGAGGACCAATCACCGCGCTTTTGTCCTTACCCTGGATGGTGGCGTAGCGCTGCACCATCAGCGGGGCGACCCGGGCGTGGGCCCAGAGCGGAAAGCCGTTGACGCCGTAGTACGCGTTGCCGAAGGAATGATCGAAGTGATAGTGGGTGTCGAGCGCGGCGCGCACCGGCGCCTGGGAAACCATGCGCAGAGCTTCGGTCTGGAACGCTGCGCCAGCGGGAGAGGCAAAACCCTCGATGAGCAGTGCGCCGTCTTTGCCGGCGATGAAGCCGCCGTTGCACAAGGTGGCGAGGCCTTTGGACGGGTCGGAGATGGTGGCGTAAACACCTTCGCCAATTTTGCGGACGCTGGCGAAGCCTTTGTCCACGAGGGGCGAGGCGGCTACGCGTGTGCCTTGCGCGAGAGAATCGGCCAAGGCGGGCAGCGGCAAATATTTCAGGAAGGCAGCGGCGGCGCCCATGCAGGAGGCTCCGGCAATGAAGCCGCGGCGTGTGATGTTTTCCATTTTCATGCGTTCCCCCATTCGTTTGTTCCGGGCTGGCTCTACAAACTACGCTGTGACGGGGCGCAGGTCAAATCCGCCGCCAGTTCGTCCGTGGCGAGTTCGTTCGGGGCGGCCAGGGAGCGGTGGGAGTGGGCAGCTCATTTGACGGCTTCACCGGGCTCACCGGAAAAGCCGCCGGGCTAGTCATTTTGCAGGGGCGAGGTGGCACGGAGAACCGAGCGGACTTCTTTTGTGATGTCGTCGGCGTCGCCGGTTAGCCAGATCTCCTTGTCAACCGCGGCAACGCTTTGGAGAAGGAGCTGGCAGGTATAAGCGAGAACGGCACCGCGACGAGGCGAGATGCGGTTACCGGCCCGCAGAATTAAAAGTTTTCCCAGTGCGTGATTGACGGCGGCGGCGGTGCGAAAATCTTCGACGGGGCCGAGGAGGTAAGAGGAAACGTCCAGATCTGGAGAATCGAGATTGCCTTGGAGAGGTGGAACTGAGGATGGAGTAGCCGATCGGGCCTCCCGGTTCCGCTGACCCGCCAGAAGCTGACCCAGAGCAGGCGAGCGAGCGATCTTGAGGGCCAGGCGGGCATGGTCGGCGCAGAGGTGAGATTCCGGAGCGCGTCGCGCGCGGCAACGGCGGCCGTCGGCGTAGGCGTGGGTACAGCGGGGGGTGGGGGACTTGGACGCGTTAGAAATGGGAATGGAATCCGCGCGGATATTTCCGGTGCTAACTTCCGTAATCATTGGCGACCTCTTTTTAGGCTGTGGTGATTGGATTCGGACAGGGGTACCCCCCCTCCCCGGGGTACGTCTAAGTGTTCATTCGAGGGCACATAGAAAGAAGTGCGTGGTGGTTGCGGTGTAAGTGCGGAATCGAAACGGGGTTACGGGAGCGACTGTTGTAAGTGCAGAATGCAAAGAGGATAGGCCGGAGCGCTGGCGGCTTGTCTGGCGGTTCTGAACGTTCTGGGCGGCAAATTCCATTTCAGTATACTCATGGGTATAGTACCAAGTTGTTACGTAGAGTCAAGTTAGAATAGGCTAATAATTCGAGGCGGGAAGGTGGTGGGCCGGGGTGAGTGGGCGCAGTTGACGGTAGCTAGGCGAAGGATTGGAAAAGTCAAAATCGAATCGTGCTCAGTCACTCGGGGTGCGCCACCCGCCTTTACGTCCGTGCCACCCGCCCGCTGGAACTGGTTTTTGAACGTATTCATTCTGTTCGCAGGAAGAACCGATGATAAGAAATAGCCACTATGCCGCCAACTGCTCCATACACCAAGGCATTGACCAGAGCGGATTGTAGGAAGGCTAGAAGCTCGCCAGCAGCGCCACCACCTGCCTCGGCTGACATTATCAGTGGGAATGTAGGCCATGGAATCATGAGGATCCACGCCCAGCTGCCTCCAACCCTAATATCACCAATGAGAATCACTGAGAACAACAAGCACGGAAGGAAAAATCCCGCTAACATGAAATACCACACTATTTTCTGTCCAGGTCTTCGCATCTGTCACCTCGTTTCTAAGTCAAAACACGCACCCTTTCCGCGGGCGGAAGGGGATGCGGCACCCAAGTTGGGCTCGGTCACTCGGGCTGCGCCACCCGCCTTGCCAACCACTGCTGTTATGGCCCGCTGATCCTCCTCTGGCAAACCATCTATGAGCCCGGGCGGGAGTACTTTCAGGACAACTTTCTGCCTCCGTTGATATTTCCTCTTTCGCTTCTTGCTGTTGCTTGTCATCGACCAGCGCCTGGTACCGAGACGAGTAATATCATGCCAAGGTCCAGAAAATGCGTCGCATGGTACCTCTCTCTGGCCACGACGATCACCAGTAGGTTATCTCGCGTTCCTCAACGTGAATGTAGGCCGCCTTGTCCGAGGATAGCGTGGTCGTGGTAGTGTGCTTTATCCAGTTGCCTTTCGAATCGAATTCGAACTCATGCTTGAAGCTGGCGACTAACCCCGTTCCTGCGACAGGCGCCGAATCAGGCCACGAAATGCGCTCACAATTTCGAACGGTCACGCTGAACGGCTTTTGCTTAATCGTCTCGATGACCTTTCCCTGTGCATCTCGTTCGGTGACGACGCACTCCTCGCCCTCGTAACGGTATTCCGAGATGGAGCTGAGGGCTGAATCTTCGAAGAACTTCCATTCCAGAGGTCGCCCTCGCTCGTCAAAGGTTCTCTCCCAAATCACTGAATAGTTCTCAAGCTCCAGGTTGTCTCTCTCGCGGTCGATTACCCTGCGAGGATTCCCCAGGAAAGTAAACTCCGCCGTGTGCTGGTTCTCGGGATGCAGTTTGTCGTTCATCAAAAGGCCGCCCGCCTACCAAGTTTACTAGGTCGAAGGAGCCGACACCGTTATCTAATAAGCCCTTTCGCATCCAGACTGGGGATGAGGACAGGCGCCCGTCGCTCTCACCTTCCCCGAACTACATAAGCAACGCGATGACAAAATTACAGGCTCTTAGTGTGGCATTCAAGAAGATGGGCAGTTTTCTTGTGGCCCATCAGCTTGGCTCGGGAAAGCGCAGTGTTGCCGGTGTCATCTTTGAATAACGGATTGGCTCTAGCTCGAAGCAATAACTCGACTATTTTTATGTAATCGCCCTTGGTAGCCGCCCAGATCAATGCCGTTCGGCCGGAGTGATCAGATTGGTTTGGGTCAGCCTTCCGATCCAACAGCAATTTGACCGCTTCTCTCGCTCCAGATTGTGCCGCAACCATCAGTGGGGTAAATCCTTCAGAATCTCTCGCTTGCATATGAGCGCCCTTGTCCAATAGTAGGCCGGCGATTTCGGCATTATTATTATTCGCCGCTTCGTGCAAGGCCGTTCGGCCTGTATGCGAATTCTTCACATTTGTATCAGCTCCCCGGGTGAGCAGGACATATGCCGCCTCTCGGCTGCCGTGCCGAGCTGCCTTGTGAAGTGCCGCGTCTCCGTCCTCAGTCAGAACACTTGCATCGGCCTTATGCTCCAGCAAGATGATCAGGACGGCGTGGAAATTCCGTTCTGCTGCCAGATGCATTGCAGATTCTCCGTACTTGGATGGCACGTTGGCGTCCGCCCCGCTTTCAAGCAGAAGAGAGACGAGCAGAGGATTGTTTTTTTCGCACGCAGCGTGTAACAGGGGAAATCCTAGTGTAGATCTCCCGTTCGGGTCAGCTCCCTCAACCAGAGCCGATGCAAGCATCGGCACATTGCCATCCTGAACCGCCTTGGCCGCTTTCTTCTGCGTTGCCACATCTTTTTTTTTCATGTCCGACATGGGGTTGCATCTCGGGGTCAAGGTGCCGGGGCGGGTGGCCCACTGAAATTCCTCTATTTTCTTTCTTGAGAAGGGCGCACGGGAAGAGTCTATCACCGCTAGACGTACCCTCCGAGTGATGAGGAGGGTGCCGCACCCTTTGGTTTTTAAAGGGTGCGGTGCTTTCTCTGTGGTTCTCAATAGTTGCAGTTCTTTCTTTGAAGCGGAATAAGCTCAAGCGCTATTATCGGCGCGGCGAGCTCCACTTTATAACGTTCAGTTGTTTCAGGCGACTGCCGGGGGAGAGGCGGGGCTGGTGGATTGCCGGGATCTGCTGCACCGAATTGGGCTTCCGCAGTGACGGATTTTATGGTTTCGCCTCGCCTAATGGCGGCCGGACCTGTTTGCTGTTACCGGAGGCGCGATTCATTTCCCTTCGATGGCTTCAATCGCAGAAAGCTTTCGGTCTCCGTGCGGCTCTGAACGCGGCGTTCCGGACAGCAGCTCACATCTCTTTCCGGCAGCTACGTGACAAACAGGACAGGGGACGGCAATTATCTGCTCGGGCGTGAGTTCATTCTTTTTCATGCGGATAGAATGCAATAACTCGCCGCTGCGAGGCAGTTCAATTTCGAACACGCCCACGCCGCCGTCAGGTGCACGGGCCGATGGCAGGGTTGGCCAGAATCTGCAGGGTCTTACAGGCAGGTTTCTTACTTTCCCGTAGCGTCACTCGGCGGTGTGAATTGGCGGCGGGATGCGCGGCTGGTAGGCGGCCCAGAGGGCGGCGGCAGCCAAAGCGAGGGTGGCGCCGGTGACGTCGATCATTACGTCGTAGATGGAGGCGGTTCGCGAAGGCACGAACGACTGGTGGAACTCATCGAGCGAGGCGTAGGCGGCGACTACGGCGAGGGTGGCCAAGGCCCACGTCCAGCACCAGCCGGGGCGGCCGGCGCGGAAGCCGCGCAGCACCAGCAGGCTGAAGAGAAAATACTCGCTGAGATGGGCGGACTTGCGGACGTAGAAATGAGCCGCCGCGAGCGCAGCTTCGCCGGCGCGGGGAAAAAGCCACGAAAGAATTTCAAAGATGATCGGGCCAGTGTTGGCGGCGGAGAAAAGTCCGTTAGAAAAGACAAAGATGCTGGCGGCCCAGAGGATAGCGGGCCACCAATTACGCAGCCAGTGGGTGGTGCACGGGGGGTGGTGGGCCGGCGGAATCACGCGTCAATTTCGCCCTCGAACATGCGCACGGCGGTGCCGCTTACTCGCGGGGTGAATTTGCCGGCGGCGGCGGTGACCTCGACGCGGATCTGGCTGGGGCGGTTCATCTCCACGCCCTGGAGGATTTCCAGGCGCTCGCCGACGGAAAGTTTTCCATGCTGCACCAGGTAGGCGCCGAGCGAACCCGCCGCGGAGCCGGTGGCAGGATCTTCGTGCAGCTCCCAGGGGATCATGCCGCGCGAAAAAACTTCGCCGCGCTTTCCCAGCGCGAAACAGTAGGCCAAAGTGCCCTTGCCGGACATCAACTGCGCGAGCGCGTGGATGTCGAGGTGGATGCGCTTCAACACGGCGCGGCTGGCCAGCGGAACCATCAGATTGAAAATTCCCGTGGAGACGTATTCCAGCGGCAGCTTGGGGTGCAGGTCTTTGACGCGCAGGCCCAGCGCGCCCATCAGCGCCTTGGAGGGCAAGCGCGCGGGGAAAAAGCGCGCGGGCTTCTGCAGCATGGTTACGCGGCCGGGGCGTCCCTGGTGAAATTCGATCTCCACGGGCAGCACGCCGGCGCCGGTTTCCTGGAGCACCTGCACGCTGCCTTCGCTGGCGGGAACGACGCCGAGCGTAGCCAGCAGAAACCACGTGCCGATGACCGGATGACCGGCCAGCGGGAGCTCCTGGGTGGTGGTGAAAATTCGCAGGCGCGCGAGGGCGCGATCGCCGGTGGGGCGCTGCACGAAAACCGTTTCGGAGAGATTCATTTCGCGGGCGATGGATTGCATGCGCTCGGTGGCCAGGCCGTCACCGTCAGTGACCACGGCGAGCGGATTACCGGCGTAAGGCTTATTGGTGAAGACGTCGAGCGTGTAGAGTCGCCGTTTCAAGATGATTTCTCCGGTGAGCCGGCCCAGGGCGATGACGCCGGGGGGCGGATGATTAATTTTCAATGGCGAATGCGCCATTTGGATTTTCTTACAGCCTGCGCACAAATATCGCAGTTTCATCGAGAATGCGCCGTGTAGTTTCGGGCGATGCGGTTTCGGAATACAGCCGCAGCATGGGCTCGGTGCCGGAGCCGCGAACCATGAGCCAGCCCGCGTTACTTTGATCGACACTAGCTTGGCCCATACTAGCCTCGCCCACATCGCTTTGGCGCACACCAAGATACACTTTGTGGCCGTCGATGTCTTCACGGCGGAGGATGGGGAAGCCGGCAAAAGTGGCGAGCTTGGGGTTGGCGAAGTAGCCGAGGGCCTTTTCCTTCTGCCCGGGCTTCAGCTCCAGATCCACGCGGCCGTAGTGATACTCGCCAAACTCGGCGTGCAGCTCGCGCAGAATTTCTCCCAATGATTTGCGGTGCCAGGCCATCACCTCGGCCAGCAGGAGAGCACAGACCGTGGCGTCGCGCTCGGGCAGGTGGAGCTTGGTGCCGATGCCGCCGCTCTCTTCGCCGCCCAGCAGAATGTCGCGCTCGAGCATCAGTTCGCAGATGTATTTGAATCCTACCGGCACCTCGAAGAGTTGGCGGCCGAATTTTGCAGCGATCTTGTCGACCATCTTGGTGACGGAAAAAGTTTTGGCGACGTCGCCGGGGATTTGACGCGTGCCGGCGAGGTGCCACAACAGGATGGCAAAAATCTGGTGGGGGGTTACGAAGGTGCCGTCGCGATCCATGGCGGCGATGCGATCGGCGTCGCCGTCGGCGGCGAAGGCCGCGTCGAAGGCACCGGCGCGCAAGGCCTGGCGCATGGGCTCGAGATTCTGCTCGATGGGCTCGGGATTGGCGCCGCCGAATAAAGGATCGCGCGTGCCGCGAATCTCTTCGCAGGCGATGCCGTGGCGCGTGAAGAGCTCGCGGAGCAGACCACGCCCCGAACCGTGCATGGGATCGATGAGGAATGAAAATTTTGCCGCGCGCAGTTTTTCCCAGTCGACCAGCTTGTCGAGCGTATCGAGATAAGGAGTGCGGACGTCGAGCGATTGAATCAGATCAGGGCGCGGCGGGAGGGCGGGCACGCCGCCGCTAAGCACTGCGGCCAGCTCCTTTTCAATCTGGGCGACGATGGCGGGCAGCGCGGAGCTGCCGTAGCTGGCTTTGTACTTGACGCCATTCCAGCGTGCGGGATTGTGGCTGGCGGTGATCATGACGCCGCCGGCGGCGCCGCGCTGCCTGACCAGCAGCGAAATGGCGGGAGTGGGCGAAGCCTGCGCGGCCAGCCAAACGGGAATGCCGCAGGCGGAGAGCGTTTCAGCGGCGGCGCGGGCAAAAAATTCGGAGCGGAAACGATTGTCGTAACCCACCAGCACGCCGCGACGGGGATCTTCCGCGCGCACCACGTAGCGCGCGATGGCGTGCACGACTTTGCGCACGTTTTCAAAGGTGAAGTCGTCGGCGATAATGCCGCGCCAGCCGTCGGTGCCGAATTTAATTTGCGTGTCCATTTTTAGAAGGTTAGAGCAGCTTGTGATGCTTTTTTTCTTCGAGCCATTTGGCGATTTTGCCGACGTCCTGCGCACGTTCGCGCGAACAGATCAGCAAGGCATCAGGCGTTTCCACGACGACGAGATTATTCACGCCAATGGCGGCTACGAATTTTGTGGGGCTGAAGATGTAGTTGCCCGCGGCGTCGAGCGCGTGCAGCGGACCCACGGAAACGTTAGCGCCTTCGGTGACGGCGCCCAGCTCGTAGACCGCGGCCCAGGATCCTATGTCCGTCCAGCCTACGTCGGCGGGCAGGACGTAAACCTTGGCGGCCTCGGTGTCAGTGCGCGTGGCCTGTTCGAGGATGGCGTAGTCGACCGAGATGTTTTCGAGCTTGGAGTAGATCCGGCGGAGAGCGCCCGAGTAGCGCGGAGTGCCCATGGCGCGCGAAAGTTTTTCCAGCGCGGCGTAGGTGGCCGGCAGGAAGCGCTTCAGGCAGTCGAGATAGGTGGAGACGCGCCAGAAGAACATGCCGGCATTCCACAAATAATTTCCTGAGATCAGGAATTGCTGTGCGGTGGGCTCGTCGGGCTTCTCGGTAAAACGCTTGACCGCGAAAGCAGGGTCGGCGGATTTTTCGCCGCCGGGCGGATGGGGAATGGGGCCGGCGCGCTCGATGTAGCCGTAACCGGTTTCGGGCCGCGTGGGCGGGATGCCTAGAGTCACCAGATTCGGCCCGCGCGCCGCGAGCGCAATGGCCGACTGAACGACGGTGCGGTATCGCGCGGCGTCGGCGATGAAATGATCCGCGGGAAGGACCGCCATAACGGCGTCGCCGTGGCGGCGGGCCAGATGGAATGCCGCCAGGCCGATTGCCGCCGCGGTGTTGCGGCCCAGAGGCTCGGCGAGAATGTGATCCGGTTTCAATCGCGGCGCAATGCGGCGGACGCCGCGGGCCTGCTCAGCGTTGGTGACGACCCAAAGCCGAGAATACGGAAACACCGGGAGCAGGCGCGCGACGGTTTGCTGGAACATGGTTTCGCGGCCGACGATATTCAGCAACTGCTTAGGCGTGCGCAGCCGGCTACGCGGCCAGAAACGCGTGCCGCGGCCTCCGGCGAGGATGACGGCGTGGGCCTCGAGGGGCTGCTCTTTATTTTGCGCGATGGTGGATTTCTTCATCAACATTTCACGAGAGAACGGAAAACTGATTCGTCGAAAATCCGGGTTCGTATGAAAACCAGATTCACGCGAAAACCTGGCTCACCGGAAAACTATATCCGACATTCGATCGGGCGAAACCTTCCGAGTGCTTAACCGTTCTACGAACGAGTGGAGATCAGGAACGTAGGTTCGCAGCAACGCCGTGGGCTCGCGCGGCTCCAGTTGATATGGCCCCAGCGAAGCGGGCAGAAACCAGGCCTGCGCGCGAGCGTAGTCGACGGATTCGCCGTTGTATTCAATGGCGCCGGCGCCGGAAAGAAAAATCAGCAGCTCGAAACTTTCGCGCGAGGTGACGCCGCCAATGCGCCGGTCGAATTCCCATTTCTCGGTGGCGAAATAGGGGCATGCGGCGAGATAGCTTTCGGTGAGATGCGGCGTAGCGATGCGAACCGGCGTGGTTTTACCTCCCACCTGTTGCTCAAAACGGATGACGGCGAGAGCTTTATCGACGTGCAGGGGGCGCGCCTTACCGTCGGGGCCAAGACGATTGAAATCGAAAACGCGATAGGTGATGTCCGACTGCTGCTGGATCTCACAGAGCACGGTGCCGGCGCCGATGGTGTGGACCGTGCCGGCGGGAACAAAAACGGTGTCGCCCGCGGCAACGGGAAGAGCGGCGACGTGGCTTTCTACCGTGCCTTGGGCGATGGCGCGGCGAAAGGATTCCGCGGTGACATCTTTATGCAAGCCGTATAACAGCTCCGCGCCCGGACGAGCGGCGACGAAATGCCACATTTCGGTTTTTCCGCGACCGCCTGCGGCCACTTCGTGTTTGCCGGCGTAGGCGTCGTCGGGATGGACTTGAATCGAGGGGCGGTCGCCCGGGAAAAGAAATTTTACCAGCAGGGGAATCTGTTTTTCATCGCGGCAGCGCGCGCCT
This sequence comes from Acidipila sp., assembly GCA_010365215.1. GTDB lineage: Bacteria > Acidobacteriota > Terriglobia > Acidiferrales > UBA7541 > JAAFGT01. Next base: position 29,067 of record JAAFGT010000034.1, read on the forward strand.
TTCCACTCGGGGGGCATGGCCGCCCACGCCTCGCCAAGCTTGTGTCCGGTAAAAGGGCCGGTGGCGACGGGACATTGATCTCCGGTCAACCAGGCTTCGGCGATGGGAGAGGCTTCTTTGTGGAACTGGGGAAAGAGCGGAGAGAGATCGGACATTCCCCACAGGCGGCGGTCAAAAACCGGTTCGAGTCGCGAGGGAACTGGAATCATGCGGCGGCCGCAGCGGAAAAAAACTGCGCGAGGCGGCGAAGTCCTTCATCGATGCGATCCATAGAGGTGGCGTAGGAGATGCGCAGATGGCCGGGCGCGCCGAAGGCCTCGCCAGGGACCACGGCGACGTGGACGCGCTCGAGAAGATCTTGCGCCACACCACCTTTCGCCACACCGGCGGCATTTCCCTTTTCGTTTGCGGCCGCGGGGATTGCTCCGCCCTGGCGCGCGGCACCAGAAACATTGGGGAAGGCGTAGAACGCGCCGGCCGGCTCGCTGCAGACGACTCCGGGAATCGCGCGAAGGCCGGCCATTACGCGGGCGCGACGGCGCGCGTATTCAGCGAGCATTACGGCTACGGTATCCATGGATCCGCGCATGGCTTCGAGGCCGGCATATTGCGCGATGGAAGTGGGATTGGAGGTGGACTGGCTTTGCAGCTTGATCATGGCCTTGACCAGCAGCTCGGGAGCGAGCGCGTAGCCCAGGCGCCAGCCGGTCATGGCAAAAGTTTTCGAAAAAGAGCCGATGACGATGAGCTTGTCTTTATTTTCTACGGGCACGCTGCCAATGGAAAACGGACGCGCGCCATCATAGAGAAAGTGTGAATAGCACTCGTCGCTGAGCAGCCAAACGCCGCGGCGCTGGCAGACGTCGAGAATGCGCGCGAACTCTTCATCGGGAACCACCGCGCCAGTGGGATTGGACGGCGAATTCACGATGACCATACGGGTGCGGGGAGTGATGGCGGCCTCGACGGCCGAAGCGCGCAGAGCGAAATTTTCGCTGGCCAAGGTTTGCAGGGCCACCGGCTTGCCGCCGGCATATTTCACGATGTCGGGAAAGCTGACCCAACAGGGCGAGGGGATGAGCACCTCGTCGCCGGAATTCACCAGAACGCTGACGGCGTTGAAGATGGCGTGCTTGCCGCCCACGCTGACCACGCATTCCTTAGCCTCGTAGTTAGTGCCGAGCTGCGCGCGGTGCCAGTCGCAGATGGCCTGGCGCAGCGGCATGATGCCTCCCGCAGCGGTGTATTTCGTCAGATTCTGCTCGAGCGCGTGGATGGCGCCGCGCTTGATGTGCTCGGGCGTGGGGAAATCCGGTTCTCCCACGCTGAAGTCCACGACGTCGACGCCGCGGGATTTGTAGCGCTCGGCCTCGGCGGCCATGGCCATGGTCGGGGATTCGGCGATGCGGTCGATGCGTTGCGCGAGTTCCACTGGTGCGGTCTCCCTTTTGCTGATGGCGGTTAACGATTTTAGATGCCGGCCGGCGGCGCATTTCTAACGCCGCGCGATTTCACGGCACTTTTGCGCGCAGACGTTCCTCGACGACCGGAGGCACAAGGCCCTCGATACGCCCGCCGAACTGCGCGATTTCGCGCACCAGGCGCGAGCTCAGGTAGCTGTAGCGCGCGTCGGGCATCATGAAAATTGTTTCCACCTGCGGCTCGAGGCGGCGATTCATCAGCGCCATCTGCAACTCGTATTCGTAGTCGGAGACCGCGCGGATGCCGCGCACGATTACGCGGGCCTGGCGGCGGCGCACGTATTCGACCAGCAGGCCGTCGAACACGTCCACCTCCACGGTGGGCCATTGCCGAGTGACTTCGCGAAGCATCTCCACACGCTCGGCGGCGGAAAAGAGCGGGGCCTTTTCGCGATTCTGGAGCACACCCACGATGAGATGATCGAAGATTTTGGCGCCCCGAGCGATGAGATCGAGATGCCCGTTGGTGACGGGATCAAACGAGCCGGGATAGACGGCTACAATTTCTGACATTTTTTTGCGGGCCTACGAAGGGATATTCTACCCCGAGTGGCGGGAAATGTCAGTGGTTTGCGGCGCGGGGTAGGGTCCTAATTTGCCTGCTCATGACCTGGCCCGCACGGTGGACATCACGCAAGACGTTGACGATGTTGAGCGAGGTAGGTTTGGCCGGCGGCTGTCACCGATACGAAGGAGCCAACGCCCACTCGATCCTCCCGGACAATGAACCCCCTGGCATTGGCATCTTCCCAGACGGGAAGACGAGGACAAGAAGTGCGCCACGCGTCGATGACCTCAGAGTAGGGTCGCGGGCGTGGGCCGATCCATTCCAGCAGGTCAAGTATCAACGCATCGACGGGATCAGACATAGCAGCCGGCGCAGTTGCTCACTAAACGATTTTATACATCTGAGGTGCAAGAGATTCAAGATCGAAACGCGCGTTTTAGGCAGGATTTGCAGTGGCGTGGTCTGGCGTAAAATCGTAAGGTGACGTGGTGATAGCGATTCGACAATTGGATGCGGCGGAAGGGCGCCAATACCTGGGCGCGCTGGCGGATGTGCTGCTGGATTGCGTGGCGGGGGGCGCCTCGGTGAGCTTTATGGCATCGCTTTCGAAGGCTGAGGCTGAAACATTTTTTGCAGGCGTGCTGGAAGGAGTGCGAAAGGGCGAGCGTATATTGCTGGCCGCGTTTATAGAATCGAAATTACTGGGGACGGTGCAGGTTTTATTGGCGACGCCTCCGAACCAGGCTCACCGGGCGGATGTGGCGAAGTTGCTGGTGGCGAGGGAGGCGCGCGGGCAGGGCGTGGGAAGCCGGTTGATGGAGCGCGCCGAACAGGCAAGCCGGGAGGCCGGAAGAAGTCTGCTGGTGCTGGATACGGTGACGGGAGATCAGGCGGAGAAGTTGTACTTGCGAATGGGATGGAGCAAGACGGGAGTGATCCCAAAGTATGCGGTGTATCCGGATGGAAGGTGGTGCGATACGTCGGTTATGTGGAAGTGGATCGAGTAGGGAGTGGATTTGCAGCATTGCGCAATTGGGGCCTGGGCGCCGCGTCCTGCGCAGGGGCCCTTGCCTCTCGAGGGCGGGGCAAGCCCCGCCCCTACAATTGGCACAAGGGAGCTCACCCCGCCAGCCAAAGAGCGATCTCCGTTCAGACCTGCTATGGAACCACTCGGCTGATTACGGTGACCGTTCACTGGAGGAGCTTTGACCAAATGGCGACTAGAATGGTCGTATTGTAAGGCATAGCGAGCAAAGGTCTTTGGGTGATTTCGAGAGCTTGACAGAAGCAACTTCGAGAGGTAGTATTCATATACGACTGAAAAGGTCGTATACCCTACGTTCTCATTTATTAGAACGGGCTGATTAACTGGAATGTTCAAGCTATCTAAACGAGCGGATTACGGGCTTATTGCGCTGCGCCACCTGGCGATCAACAACAACCAGGTCGCGGCGAGCGCTGGTGACATTGCTGAGCTGTATGGAATTTCCGCGCCGCTGATGGCCAAGGTGCTGCAGAAGCTGGCGCGGCAGGGCTTGCTGCGGGCGCGGCACGGGTCGAGTGGCGGGTACACGCTGGCCAAGGACCCTTCCGACATTACCGCGCTCGACGCCATCAGCGCCATTGAAGGGCCATTGATGATCACCTCGTGCCGCACGCATCGCGGCGAGTGCGACCACGCGACGCAGTGCACGGTGCGGGAGCCGTTGCAACGCTTGAACGAGAGTGTGCTGCAGGTTTTGGGGATGGTAACAATTTTGCAGATGACCGAGGAGCGAGCGAGCTCGAGCCTGGTGGAACTGCGCGCATAGGGGGAATTACCGATGGCCGTCAAGCTTCCCATTTATCTGGACAATCACGCGACTACACCCTGCGATCCGCGGGTGGTGCAGGCCATGCTGCCGTACTTCACCGAAGTGTTCGGCAATGCGGCCAGCCGCAATCACGCGTTCGGATGGCAGGCCGAAGAGGGCGTGGAAAATGCGCGCGCGGCCATCGCCAAGCTGATCGGCGCTACGCCCAAGGAAATTATTTTTACCAGCGGCGCGACGGAGTCGAACAACCTGGCCATCAAGGGCGTGGCGGAAATGTACCGCGAGAAGGGCAACCACATTATTACCGAGGCCACCGAGCACAAGGCGGTGCTGGACACTTGCAAGCGCCTCGAAAAGTACGGCTACGAAGTGACCTACCTGCCTGTGCAGAAGGACGGGCGCATCGACCTGGATGACCTGCGCAAGGCGATTACGCCGAAGACGATCCTGATTTCGATCATGTATGCCAACAACGAGATCGGCGTGATCCAGCCGGTTTCGGAAATTGGCGCGATCGCGCGCGAGAAGGGCGTCTTCTTCCACACCGATGGGGTGCAGGCCGCGGGCAAGATTCCCGTGGACGTACAGAAAGACAACATCGACATGATTTCTCTGACCGCGCACAAGATGTATGGACCGAAGGGCGTAGGCGCGTTGTATGTTCGCCGGCGCAATCCGCGCGTGCAGCTTTCGGCGATTCTGGACGGCGGCGGCCACGAGCGGGGAATGCGCTCGGGCACGCTCAACGTGACCGGGATTGTGGGCTTCGGGAAGGCCAGCGAAATCTGCATGAACGAAATGCCGGTGGAGTCGGCGCGGCTGATGAAGCTGCGCGACCGCTTGAAGGACAACATTCTGAGCCAGCTCGATGAGGTGTACATCAACGGGTCGATGACGCACCGCCTGCCGCACAACATGAACATGAGCTTTGCGTTCGTGGAAGGCGAATCGATGCTCATGGGCATCAACGACATCGCCGTGTCGAGCGGCTCGGCGTGCACTTCGGCTACGCTCGAACCCAGCTACGTGCTGAAGGCGCTGGGCGTGGGCGAGGATCTGGCGCACACCTCGATCCGCTTCGGCATCGGGCGGTTCAATACCGAAGAGGAAATCGATTATGTTACCGGGCGCGTGGTGGAGACGGTGGTCCGCCTGCGCGAGCTGTCGCCGCTTTACGAAATGGCAAAAGAAGGAATGGATTTGAGCAAGATGCAGTGGAACACGCACTAGAACTGAATTTGCGGTGCAGAAGCTGGGCAGAAAAGCGATTTGACATTTTTAACGATTTAACACCGGAGGCAACATGGCGTACTCAGACAAAGTAGTGGAGCACTACAACCACCCGCGCAACGTCGGCTCGCTCGACAAGAAAGATCCGAGCGTGGGCACCGGCCTGGTGGGCGCGCCGGAATGCGGCGACGTGATGAAGCTGCAGGTGAAGATCAACCCGCAGACCCAGGTGATCGAGGAAGCCAAGTTCAAGACGTTTGGCTGCGGATCGGCGATTGCCAGCTCATCGCTGGCCACCGAATGGGTGAAGGGCAAGACCGTCGAGGAAGCGCTGAGCATCAAGAACACGGACATCGTGCGCGAGCTTTCGCTGCCGCCGGTGAAGATTCACTGCTCGGTGCTGGCGGAAGACGCCATCAAGGCGGCGATCAACGACTGGAAGAGCAAGCAGGCGGCGGGAGTTCCCGCGGCCGAGCCGACTACTGCGGCGGCCAAGCAGTAGGCTGGGCGGATTACGAGCGCAGGACGCTATGATCCAGATCACTGAAAAGGCGGCACAGAAAATTCGCGACTTGCTGGTGAAGGACGGCGTCCCCGGCGAAACCGGGGGCCTGCGCGTGGGCGTGCAGGGCGGGGGATGCTCGGGACTTTCTTACGCCATGCGCCTGGAAATTAAGTCGCGCGAGCGGGACCAGGTCATCGAGGAAAATGGGGCGCGCTTGTTTGTTGATCCAAAAAGTTTTCTGTACTTGAACAACACCACCCTCGACTACCGCGAAGACCTGATGCGCCAGGGCTTTGTGTTCGAAAATCCCCTGGCCACGCGGTCTTGCGGCTGCGGCAGCTCTTTTACCGCGTAGCTTCCCTGCGGCTTCGCCGGCGGCACCCAGCAACCAATAATTCCCTCTTGGAATGAAAATGAATGTTACCCAGACTGCCGCCGGAACGTCTTGCTGGAGCTGTAATGCGGCCACCGGCGGCGGGCACTTCTGCGCGGCGTGCGGAAAAATCCAGCCGCTGCCGCGCGACGCGAATTATTTTCAGTTTTTTGGGCTACCGCGGAAGCTGGTGATCGAGGGCAGCGCGTTGGAGGCGAAATTTCACCAGCTCTCCTGGAAGCTGCACCCGGATAATTTTGTGCGCGCCGCGGAAGCCGAGAGGCAGCTATCGCTGGAGCGCTCGTCGCAATTGAACGATGCGTACCGCGTGCTGCGCGACCCGGTGGCCTGCGTGGAATATCTTCTGGGGCTCGAGGGCATGCGCAAAGAGGGCGCGGCCAAGCAGCAGGCGCCGCCGGAGCTGCTGGAAGAGGTGTTCGAGCTGAATGAATCGCTGGATGAGCTGCGCGGCGCGCGGCAGTCAGCCGACCAGGTAGAGATCAACACCTTGCGGCCGCGGCTGCAGGAGGCGCAAAAGAATTTTGAGGGCAAGCTGCGCGAAGTGGACGCGGACCTGGCGGGCGCGGCGAGGGACTGGGACGCAGCCGTGGATCGCGGGACGAATGGCAATGCCAGCAATGCGGAACGTGGCAAGCTGCTGGCGAGAATGAACGACATTCTGAATCGCCGGTCGTATATCCGGAATCTGGTCAGCAGCGTGGAACAGGAATTGGCGGAATAGCGGCACTTGCATTAACGCGCCTGGTTTGGGGCAGCGCGTAATAGCTTCTGAAAAAAAATAGTTCAAGCGAGAAGAACGAGCGATATGGGACGCACAGTTGGAATCGACCTGGGCACGACCTACAGCCTGGTGGCTTACGTAGACCCGGCTACGCAGCAGCCGCAGTGCATTGTGGGGCCGCATGGCAGCGCGCTGTGCCCTTCGGTGGTGAGCCTCGATGCGGACGGCAAAATCGTGGTGGGCGAGCCGGCGCGGCGGCGGCTGCTGACCCAGCCGGAGCGCACGATTTATTCCGTGAAGCGGCTGATGGGCCGCGGCGTGGAAGATGTGCAGGAGGAATTGCACTTCTTCCCATTCCGCATCGATTCGGGGAGTGAAAGCGTCATCCGCGTGCGGCTGGGCGAGCGCGTTTTTACTCCGCCGGAAATTTCGGCGTTCATCCTGCGCGAGCTACGCAGCTGGGCAGAGAATTTTTTTGGCGATACGGTGGATCGCGCGGTGATTACCGTGCCGGCTTATTTCAACGACGCGCAGCGGCAAGCTACGCGCGACGCGGGGCGGCTGGCGGGGCTGGAAGTCTTGCGGCTGGTGAACGAGCCGACCGCCGCAGCACTGGCCTACGGGTTACACCGGCAGCAACGCGGGCTGGTGGCGGTCTACGACTTCGGCGGCGGCACGTTCGACATTTCCGTGTTGAAGCTGATCACCACGGGCGATGGCGATATTTACCAGGTGCTTTCCACCAACGGCGACACGCATTTGGGCGGCGACGACATTGATAACGCGCTGGGCGAGCTGGCGCGGCGCGAAATTCGCGAGCGTCTGGGGCTGGAAATTGACGCGCACTCCGAATCCGCGCAGGAGCTGCGCAAGGCGCTAATCGCCGTGAAGCACGAGCTCTCTTCCGCGGACTCCGCGCTGGTGCGCGTGCTGCTGCCCGGGGGCCAGGGATATCAGCGCGAGCTTACGCTTGCGGAATTTGAAGAGCTGGCGCGGCCGATCATCGAGCGCACTATGGGCCCGGTGAAGCAGGCGCTGGCGGAAGCGCACCAGAAACCCGAGGCCATCGAAGAGGTGGTGCTGGTGGGCGGGTCGACGCGCATCCCGCTGGTGCGGCGGCGCGTGCAGGAATTTTTCGGCCGCGTGCCGCACGCGGAGCTCAATCCGGATGAAGTGGTGGCGCTGGGCGCAGCGGTGCAGGCGGATATACTGGAGAGCGGCGTGCGCAACATGCTGCTGCTGGACGTGACGCCGCTTTCGCTGGGCATCGAGACCATGGGCGGCGTGGTGGCGCAGATCATTCCGCGCAACTCGACGATTCCGGCGAGCGCGCAGGAGCTTTTTACCACTGGCGTCGACAATCAGACGGCTATTGATTTGCATGTGCTGCAAGGCGAACGCGAGATGGCCAAGGACTGCCGTTCGCTGGCACGGTTCCAGCTGCGCGTGCCGCCGGTGCCGGCGGGGATGGCGCGCGTGGAAGTGAAATTCCTGATCGACGCCAGCGGCATTCTGCAGGTTCATGCGCGCGACCTGCTTTCGGGCGACGAGCGCACCGTGGAGGTGCAGCCCAGCTACGGGCTGACCGACGCGGAAGTGGAAAAAATGCTCGAGGATTCCATTGAATATGCGGAGCAGGATTTCGCGCAGCGGCAATTGATTGAGGCGCGCAATGAGGGCGATAGCATTTTGCTGGCCACGGGGAAGGCGCTTGCGGGGGCCGCTGCGGGGCAGCTCGAGGCTGGCGAGCGCAGCGCGCTGAATGCGGACATGGCGGCATTGCGCAAAGCGATGGATGGAGAAGATTACAAATTGATTCGCGAGCGCATCGATGCGCTCAACCAGAGTACGCAGCATCTGGCGGAGCTGGTGATGAATGAGGTGCTGCACGAAGCGGTGGAAGGAAAGCGCGTCAGCGAAGTGTAGTAGCGAGGTGTAGTAGCGAAGTGTAGTGTTTCAGGCAGTTCCAGAGAGGTAGCGACGATGGGCGGCAAGAATCCGTACATCCAGGAAACGCCGTACAAGCCGGCGACGAAGAAATATAAAGTTACGTTTCATGTGGATGGTGAGACCAAAGAAGTGGAAGTGGATCCGGCGCAGGTGCCTTACGGGCACGACGGGCTGCCCGGCAGCATTCTTGACGTGGCGCTGGGCGCGGGCATTGGACTGGATCACGCCTGCGGCGGCGTGAATGCGTGCTCGACCTGCCATGTGATTGTGGAGAAAGGCAGCGAATCGTGCAACGAAGCGACCGACGACGAGTTTGATGAGCTGGATGAGGCGCCGGGGATTACTCCGAAGTCGCGCCTGGGCTGCCAGTGCGTGCCGGATGGGACGGCGGACATTGTGATTGAAGTGCCGTCGTGGAATAAGAATTACGCGAAAGAGCATCATTAGAAGGCCGGGGTGATCATGCCGGGAACATTTGATTGGGATAATGCGGAGGAGATTGGGATTCGGCTGGCGGAAAAATTTCCGGCGGTAAATCCGCTCGAGGTGCGCTTCACCGACCTGCACAAATGGGTAACCGAGCTGGAAGGTTTTTCCGGCGACGCCAAAGCCTCGAATGAAGGGAAACTGGAAGCGATCCAGATGGCCTGGCACGAGGAGTATCAGGACCAGCTTTAGGATTTCCGCTTAGTTGTCAAAGCAGCAAAACTCTTCTACTCTACTCATCGTCCGCGTTTGACTGTGTTTCCTCAGGCGTGGCGCCATGGTGCAACGGTTAGCACATCGCCCTTTCAAGGCGGTAATGCGGGTTCGATTCCCGCTGGCGCTACCAAATCCTCTTTTCCCGCTTGCTTCGGATTTAAGAGATTGAAAAGCTTTCCTGCGTTTCAAGGCTAGCGTTACCCACGTGTCGGTCGGTGGAGACGCGTGTGTAGATGACCGCAGACAAATTTATAACTCATCAACTTACGAAACTTGTTCAACCATATAATCGGATTTGATTGCATAGACTACTGCCTGAGGGCCGGAGAGCATGACGATGGAGAATCTCGCTCCTAGAGAAGTTTACGACGTTGATGAGAGCGGATACCGAGAGCGGCTCGGCTTGGTGACAGGCATCTTCTTTGGTCTCTTCATGGGAATCGCGTGTTACTTTCTTACGCCTTCATTAATTGTACTTGGCTGGCGCGTCTTGCTCAGCATCGGGGCAGGAGTTTTTGCTGGAATCGCCTTTGGGAAGGGCTTTCCCAATCGATTTCGCAAGAAAATGTCTTCAATAATTGACCGCCTGCATGCTGGTGACACCGATATAGACGTCCCACCGCCGCCAGAAAAGGAGCTGCAATTTCGTTTGCCTTGTAGCTGGAAGCGCAGCGAGAATTTTTCTGTTGGCGGAGTTCTCTATATCGGCCCACTGGGGCTCTTATTCGTGCCTCACAAGATGAATCTTCCGCGGGACCGTTCTGTTCTTGAGATGGGTCCCAACAAAAGTCTTGAATTGTCTCTGACGGCTCAGACATTGACTGGCTTTTTAAAGATGCTGGTTCCTCGTCCCACACCACTGCTTCAGGTTAGTTGGCCAGAAGGAAGCGCGCAGTTCATAGTCCCCGCCCCGAATCAGGTGTTCGAGCTCATACGTGGACGGGTGCGAGAATTAAGTCCTGATTAACGCTGCGGGCTTAACCGGTCGTTGCAACACCAAACCACAGGTCGTTCTTCTGCCCGGCCGATAGCCCAAGCCGTTTCCCAGGTCTCGTAAACACCCAAGAAAATCCATATCAGCGATCAGCGCGACGGTGGGGCGACGCGGAGATATTGATCGAACCAGCGGACCATGTCGCCCAGGAAATCCGGGCCGTCTTTTACGAACATCTGGTAGTGCGTGCCGCCGGGGATGCGCACCAGCTTTTGCGGGACGCCGGCTTTTTGGAGCGCTGCGGCCAGGCGCTCGGCCTGATCGATTTCGACCAGCGTGTCAGCGGTGCCGTGAAAGAGCATTTCCGGGGCGCTTTTTTCGGTGACGTGAAAGAGCGGGGAAGCTTCGCGATATTTTTTGTAGGATTCGGTGGTGGGAAGGTCGTCGGCGAACGTCGGCATGCCCAGAAACGTGGAGGAATATTCCGCGCCCATGGGCGAGCGCGGATTGGTGAGGTCGGAGGGCGTGCCTCCGGCGACCAGGCACTGCAGCTTGGCGCTTTCGCGGTTTACCGGGTCGGGATCGTCGGGATCGCCTTTGCCATCGAGCGAGCCCAGCAGGGTGACCAGGTGCGCGCCGGAAGAATAGCCCACGCCGCCGAGACGAGCGGCGTCCGCGCCATAGATTCTGGAGTTGTGGCGAATGAAGCGCACGGCGCGCTGGGCATCTTCGACGGCGGCGGGATAGCGAAACCGCGGTGCGGCGCGGTGATTGATGACGAACACTACGTAGCCGGCCTTGAGCAGCGGCGGCACGAAAAGCAGCACCTGATGGGTCTCGTTTTTCAGAGGAACGGCGCTGTAGGTGGTGGGCGCGAGCCAGCCGGAGCCGGGAATCAGAATTATGCCGTAGCCGTTGGGCTGTCGCGGATGATAGACGTCCATTAGCAGCGCCAGGCCGGAATACATGCCGTAGATCTGATTGGAATCAACGCGCGCGGGCGAGTCGGCGCCGGAAGCGGTGGTCTTTTCCTGCGCGGCGAGGGGCGGCGCGGCGAGGGGCGGTGCGGCGGGC
>JAAFGT010000003.1 GCA_010365215.1 Acidipila sp.
CGCTCCCAGTCCTTGAAAATGCTTGCGAAGCTTTTCGGCGACGTCTACATCGACGGAGCTGGAATGGGTTTTTTTCTCGGTGACCCCGAAGCCAGGCAAAAGCTCCAGAATGGCGCGGGCTTTGACTTCCAGCTCGCGAGCCAGCTCGTTAATACGAATTTGCGCTACGTCAGACATAGTGCCCGGTTAGGGCTGATCCTCTGGTAACTTGACGGCCGGCACCTGCGCGGGCTGTTCTTCTCCTGCCGGCTCTACTTCGCTTGCCGGCTCTTCCTCATTTTTCTCGACGGCATCAGCGCCGGGAACAGGCTGCATCGATTCCTCGACCAGCGCAGTTTCCGCGCCGGCCTCTTCCTCGGCCACTGGGGGCTCTTCGACGGCACCCTCCGCAGGCGCCACCGCTCCGCTTTCCAGAGCTTCGAAGTAGGCGGTAACCGCGAGACGGATTTTCTCCACCATTTTCTCGCCGATGCCGGGGATTTCCAGCAGCTGTTCCACAGACATATCCGCCAGGCGTTCGATGGAGCTGATGCCCTGGACTTCCATTTTTTCCAGCGTCTTGGGCCCGATGCCCTTCAATTCCTTGAGCGGCGTCGCGGTGGTGGTCATCGCGGACATCTGCTCTTCAATTTCCTGGCGCTTCTCTTCCTCGCTCTTGATGTCGATGCCCCAGCCTATCAATTTGCTGGCCAGGCGCACGTTCTGGCCCTTTTTTCCGATGGCCAGCGAGAGCTGCGTGTCTTCGACAATAACTTCCAGGCGCTTCTCTTCGGCGTCCACGATCTGCACGCGGGTCACCTTGGCCGGGCTGAGCGCTTTCTGCGCGAAACTTACCGTGTCCTCATTGAAGGGAATAATGTCGATTTTTTCACCGCGCAGCTCGCGGATAATGGACTGCACGCGCATGCCCTTCATGCCCACGCAGGCGCCAACTGGATCCACGTCTTTATCGCGGCTCTCCACGGCGATCTTGGTGCGCTCGCCGGCTTCGCGGGCCACCGCGCGGATGCGCACGGTGGCGTCGTAGATTTCGGGAACTTCCATTTCGAAGAGGCGCTGCACCAGCGTCGGATCAGCGCGCGACACGACGACCTGCGGTCCGCGCGAAGCGCGTTCCACCGCGCGAATCACCACGCGCAGCCGCTCGCCAAGGTTGTAAGTTTCCAGCCGCGACTGTTCGCGCTTGGGAAGTCGTGCTTCGGTGCGTCCCAGATCCACGATGAAGTCGGGCCCTTCGGCGCGCTTGACGATGCAGTTGATCAACTCGCCCACGCGGCCATTGAATTCGTTGAAAATGGTGTCGCGCTCGGCCTCGCGCACCTTCTGCATGATCACCTGTTTGGCGGTCTGCGCGGCGATGCGCCCCAGCACTTCGGTGGGTTTCACCAGCAGAATTTCCGTGCCGATCTCCGCCAGCGGATTAAACTTGCGGGCTTCGGCCAGCGTCAGTTCGTGCTTGGGATCCCCGACTTGCTCAACCACGATGCGCACCGCAAAGATGTCAATGTGGCCGGTTTCCGTATTGAATTTCGAGCGAAGATCTTCCTCAGTTTTGTAATACTTCCGCGCCGCCACCACCATCGCGTCCTCAATGGCCGCGACAATGATTTCCGGCTCGATGTGCTTCTCCCGGCTGATCTGCTCAATCATCTGTGCCAGCGGATTCGCCATCCGTGGTCTCCCTCAAAATTCCCGGCAATCCGGCAGCCCGAGTCGCCTCAACCGGCATCGTCGCCCTGCAACTAAAATTCCACCACCAGCTGCGCCTTGCGGATCCCCGCCAGCGGAAGAGCCAGCTTGCGCCCCTCCACTTCAATCTGCACCATTCCGTCCAGGTAGCCCGCCAGCCGCCCCTCGAAATACTTCAGATTTTCTACCGGCTCAATCAACGAAATACGAGCCAGACGGCCGCTAAAGCGCTCAAAGTCGGCAGCTTTGGTCAGTTTCCGGTCCATGCCCGGTGAGCTGACCTCCAGAATGTAGGCTGGTCCCGGCACCAGATCCTCGACGTCGAGCAACGTGCCGAGCTGGTGACTCATCGTTTCGCAGTCGTGATGATTCACGCCGCCTGGTTTATCGATGGAGATGCGCAGGAAGCGCTGCTTCCCGATCTTCCACTCCACATCCACAATCTCAAGACCTTCTGAACGCGCCACGCGCTCAGCGGCTTCACGAATCTTTTCCACGCTCATTGCTGTTCCGTCAAAGAACCAATTCTGTCAATCAAAAGCTGCCGGGGAAGACTTTACCCTCGGGCTCTCCCGGCCGCATGCTGGCGCCGAGAGGCCTCGCCCAACAAAAAAGTGGGCTTTCGCCCACTGGTTCGCTTGCCCCTCTTCCGGATTGATCAGTATAGCTAGGATTGCCGATGAAAGCAAGCCACCGCCGGAGGAAGGGGCGACGCGCGAAACGCCGCGAGCAACAGCGCGCCTGATTGCGCGCTGTTGCCGGTAAGCGCCTCGCGACGGCCCGGAGAACCGGGCGCTTAGCGCGGCGGTTTGGGTTTGGCCGGCGTGGTGGCTGGCGGTTGTGCCGGCGGGCGGCTTACCGGCGGCCGATTCGCCGCTGGACGCGGTTGCGCCGGATTGGATGTAGAGCCGGGCTTGACCGGGTTCGCCTGGTCATAGAGACGAATAATTTCCTGCGTCACATCGACCTGATTGGAACAGTAGACGCCGCAGGCGGTCTGCGTATCGAGAATTACGCTGTAACTGTTTTCGCGCGCGTATCGCGAAACCACCTCGACCATCTTACGACCGATGCGATCGATAATTTCCTGCTGCGCGGCATTGGCGTCTTCCTGAAACTCCTCCTGCTTGCGCTTGAGCTGGCTGGCCTGGCGTTCGCCCTGGCGCTGCATGCGCACGCGCTCTTCATCGCTGAGCGTTCGCGCGCCGGCGGTGAGCCGGCCCTGCAGATCTTCGATGCTTTTCTGCAGGTTCTCCAGTTCGGACTGCCGGGCGCTGAACTGCGACTGCAATTCACCGGAGGCCTGCTTGCCCTCTCCGGTGCTTTGAATCGCCTGGCGGATATCCACCACGGCAATCTTGTTGGGCGCGGGACCTGCCGGCGCAGCGGCGGGAGTTTGCGCGGCGGCACCGGCGGCACCGGCGGCAGCAAGCGCGAGAACAGCGGCGGTATGCAATACACGAAATTGGAAACTCATCCTGGCTCCTTCCTTCTTTCTATCTTTAGAATTCTTTCTATTCGATTTTATCAGTCCGCGACGGAAACAACTGCGCGGTAGAATTTGACGTCCGGCGGACTTCCCCAGTACGCGGTCGCGCGCTTACCCGGATAATTGCCGTACCAGCAAACCCCGGATTATACCCATGCCCGCTGGAACCGGTCAATGTTCAATTCCCCGAATCCATGCGCCCCGCTTGGCCCCACCGCAGCGGTGCGCCGCGCGTGAACAGCACTTCAGCGCGGCATGGGAACCAGCAGCAGGCGGTTATTCGCCGTATCCACTATCGCCGCAATGTTGGTGCGCGGGTGTATATCCACGGCGAACTGGAATGTGCTGCTTAGATTCAGCGCCAGAACCGAGCGCACACGGCGATTGGGAAAGTCCATCACCGACAGCGTATTGCTTCCCGTGTTGGCAGTGAGCAGTGTACTGCTCTGAAAATTGTACGCCAGCGACGTGGGATTGATTCCCACGCGCACGGGGGGCGGGATCAGCCGCCCGGCCACCGGGTCGATAACCTCCAGATTGTTACCTAAGCTGGAGATCGCCATGAAAAGCTGAGAAACCGGATCGTAAGCAACCCCCGTGGGAAAGTTGATGCCGGATACGCGGCTGCGTATCGCCGGCGTAGCCGGAGCAGTCAGGTCCAGGACCAGCACGTCGTTCGAAGTCTCGTGAGCCAGCGCCAGAGCATTAAGCTCCGGCGCCACGGCCATCGCTCCCGGCTTCGCATCCACGGCGATCGCCGAGGAAACAGGCGTCCCCGTACCGGTGATAAGGAATGACGAGAGCGAATTGCTCGCGGCATTGGAAACGTAAGCGTAGCCGCTGTCGGGATTGATCGCCACGCCGTGCGGCTGGCCGCCGGTCGCCACGGTAACGGTGGCCGCAACCCCGCTGAGGTCGACGATGGAAGCGCTGCCGCTGCCTTCGTTCGCAACCACCGCCTGGCCCGTGCGCGAAAGCACGGCGACGGCAGTGGGATTGGTTCCCACGGGAAAGGTGGACAAGACGTTGCCGGTATTCATATCCACCACGGTGATGTTGTTGCTGCCCTTGTTGGTGACCACGGCCACGTTACGCTCCGGGTCGATGGCCACGCCCTGCGGAGCCGTGCCCACCGGCACGGGCTGGATGACCAGAAGATTCTCTACGTTGGAAAAGACGTTCGCGGGGTTCTGCACGTCCACCACCAGGCGGTTAGCCTGTGAAACCAGCGTAGCCGGAATGGTTGCGGTGATCTTGCGGCCGTTGGCACTCACCGTGGCGGCTACGGGCGTCAGCTGGTTAAAGCGCACCTGCGCGCCAGGAAGAAAACCCTCACCGATCAGGGTCAAGGGAACACTGGCACCCGACGTGAAAATAACCGCCGGATCCATTTGCACGATCTGCGGGTTGGACGTCACGGCGCCGAGATTGATGATGGAAACGGTGTTGTCGCTCTGATTCGCCACCAGCGCCGTATCGGTGCCGGGGTCAATCGCCACGGCTTGCGGGTTGGCTCCCACGGTCACCGGCGTGCCCAGCGCGGCGGGGGCTAACATGTCGACGAGGGCGACTGAATTCGTGCTCTGATTCACGACCACTCCCACATTCGTTAGCGGGTTCACTGCAACAGCTACGTTGTTGAGCCCGAGATTGACCGTGGACACTGCCTGGTCCTGCAGACTGAATACGGAAACGAAGCTGGAACCGGGATCGGCCAGCAGGAGCTTCTCGGTCTCCGTGTTGACAGCCACCCCACGCGTGGAAAGATTGACCGTGGAGGTGAACACCACGGATTTATTCACCAAATCCACCACCGATAGCGATCCAGCACCGCCGCCGGGAGTAACCATGGCCCAGCCTAGCTGGGGGAGCACGGCTACCTGGGGAGCAGTGCCCGTGCTGATGCCCACCGTGGTGCACAGCACGTGGCCAGCCACGGGCGGCACATCGCAGACGGCAGTGGCAGGCGATCCTGCGGGCAGCGTACTGAGATCGATGATCGTGGCTGAGTTAGTGCTTTGATTCGCCACCAGCGCCAAGCCGTGAATCGAATCCACTCCCACTCCATACGGGTTTGTAAACAAAGTTGTGCCCGGTGCGGAAAGAATTGTGACCGCATGGGTAACCAGATTAACCACGGCGATATCGGAACTGGCGTTGTCGGTTACCAGCGCCAAATCACGCTCGTTGTCTACCGCCACCGATTTCGGCGCCATGCCCACGGGAATTGTGGCGATGATCGTCTTGCTGACCACGTCGATAAGCGATAGCGAATTCGCATTCGCTCCGCTGGTGCCGCCGTTCACTACCGCCGCGATTCCCAGACTTGTATCCACGGTTATGGCCTGCGGCTGGTTCAGAACACCCGCGCCGATGGTATTTGTCACCGCCGGGGACATCACCGGCTGCAGCGCGATGTTGACTGCGGAGATGGACGGCGTCGCCGCTGGATTCTTCACGCCGACTTCAAAGAGTCCCGGAGTCATCAACGCTCCGGCGCCCAGCGTGACCTGTAACTGCTGCGGTGTGACTGGCGTCGAAGTTTGCGGTGTACCCTGAAATTCTCCAAACACGCCGGATCCGTAGAATCCCCCCTGGAAAGTGTAAGTGACCGTACTGGCAGTGACCGGCGAACTTTCAGGCAGGGCCGAAACCAGCGCCGGGCGCACCGAATCGACAGCGATGTTAAGCGAAGAGGTCAGTGCGCCGTTCTGCCGCTGGACGACAACTGTGCGTGTTCCCGCACTGCTTAGCACGCTGGCTGGCGCGCGAGCACGCAGAAGCGTGGTGCTGAGGAGCGTAGTCGGCACCGGAGTGCTCCCAATCAGGACTCGAGAGGAACTCAGGAAATTTGTGCCGGTGAGATAGAAATCCTGAAAAACGGAACCGGCTGCGGCGTGGGTCGGACTAATCGATGACAGCGTAGGATTGGCCGCGGTCACGATGGTCACTGTCGCCGTTGCCATCTGGTTGGTATCCACCGCCGACACAGCTTTTACCGTGACCGAGCCGCCGGTAGGAATCGTCGCCGGCGCAGTATAGGTTGCGGGCGCTCCTCCAGTAGTCATTGTGGTGATGGTGCCGGTGGTGGCTGCCCCGCCTGCCGTGCCATTCACGAACCAGTTCACTCCAGTATTTGTATTCCCGGTTACCGTGGCAGTGAACAGCAGCGTTTCTCCAGTGCCCACCGTGGCCGTTAACGGCGTAAGCGTGAGTACCACGCCGGACGTGAGGCCGACCGTGGCTGTCCCGCTGACCGTTGAATCCGCATTGCTGGTGGCTTTAATCGTAACCGTAGCGGGAGTGGGAATAGCTGCGGGAGCGGTGTAAAGGCCACCCGTTGAAATCGTGCCGGTGGTGGCGTTGCCACCGACCACGTCATTGACCTTCCAAACCACGGTCTGATCAGTGGCCCCGCCTACGGTGGCGGTAAACTGGACGGTCTGAAGCAATGGAACATTCACCGCGCTGGGGCCCACGGTGACCGTGACTTTTGCTTTGGACGTAGAGCCGCACGCGCCGACGACCAGACAACCAAGAACAATCAAGCTCAACTTCCAATACCTCATTCCGTCCCCCTTCCCCTTATGATCGGCCCGCTGCGTTTAGCGGGCACTGCGCGGCGCCCCATACGCGTACTTAGTAATCTGGCAGGGCCTAGCGGCGCTTATCGCCCGCGGATTAAAACGTTCTGCTAACGGTAAAGCGGATAACGCGCTGCGGCTCGGCATAACTGAGAGCCTGCGCCTGCCGTGCGAATAGCTGGTTGAGTTGCGGCAATACCTGCGAGTTATACACTCCCGCAGGGAGCGACTGAATAACTTGCGGGCTGAGAAAAAAATCGCCCCGCGGGGTGGAGATGATCTGCTTGTAGCGATAGGCGTTGTAAGCCCAGAAAATCCGGAACGGTGCATTGACCACGGGCAGCTGGACCACGAACTCGACGCCGGTAGAAACACGCGGCTTAAAATTGGATTGAGGGGCCAGCTGCAGCCGCGAAGAAATCGTCTGATTGGGGAACTGCATGCGCAAATTGTTGAGGCCGGTCGGGTCGAGTCGCAGCTGATCGCGGCGCAGGATGCCATTCACCCCGGCGTCCATGAACAGGCTCATGCTCACCGGGCCCACCAGCGGTATGCGGTATTCGAGATTGCCCACGGTCTCCAAGTCGCCGCCGGGATAAGCATAGCTGTAAAGAAGAATCGGAATCGCCGGCAAGGTGACCAAAAGCGGATTGCCGTTGGCGTCGACCTTAAATGGGTCCTGAAAGCTGATGGACGTGCTCGACCGTTGCGGAACAAAAGCAACCGGCGTAATGGTGCGCACGTCGAAACCGCGAATGGTGTCTTCCCCGCCCATGAAAAAACGGCTGTAAGGCGGCACCACCGTCCCGTTAAAACCGGTGGCAAAAGCGGAAAGCACGCGGAAACCGATCACGTTGCGCTTCTTGTTTATGGGATGAAAATATTTCATCTCAAAGGTGGGCGTGAACGCATTGACGTTGCCCTGCAGCGGTCCACCCTCCACCGCCAGTGAAACGAAAAACGTTTTGCCGTGCGTAGGATTGAGCACGCTGTCCGTGCTGTTGTAGCTCAGCGTAGGACTCACTTTACTGGAGCGGATTCCGCTCAGCGCCGAAGGCCCGGCAATGCTGCGGAACTGCACGTTCTCGAAAAGCAGCCGCGAGGCGTCGCTAAAGGCGGAAATGCTGGTGATGGTGTACGCGTAGTTCAGGCCGATGCGCGTGAAAGCCAGGCGCTTCAGGGGATAACTGGCAAATAGAGTAAAGCCTTTGCTGTCCTGATTGTAGTTCTGAATGGCGTTGGGATCGCCCAGGTTTACCTGGCGGCCGAGGATCAGCGAAGCTTCGCGGCTTTGGTTGAAATTGTAACGGCTGGAGAAAACGGTGAATCCGGTGGAGATGGGACGGTCGCGGAAGTAGGGCTCGGTGAAGCCGAACAGAAAATTGCGCTGGCGCGTGCCGAATTCGGCGGAGAAATTCAACGTCTCGCCCAGGCCCAGGAAATTGTTGGTCTGATAACTGAAACCGACGAACGTACCGGCGATGCCGCTGATCCCGCCGGTCAGGCCGATGGACTGTTTACCTTTCTCCTTCAGCTTGAGCGCGATATCCACGCTGCTGTCCTTCAGGTTGCGTTTGAGTTCGGCGTGTTCCGGCTTGACGGGCTCAAAATAGTCTAACTGGTTCAGCCGCAGGATGCTGACCTCCCACAGGCGGTTGCTGAAGATATCGCCTTCATCCAGCAGGATCTCGCGGCGAATGACTTTGTCGCGCGTGGTGGTGTTGCCCACGAACTCGATGCGCCCCACGTGAAACTGTTTCTGCTCGTCAAACTCCAGAGTCAGGTTGATCAGCTTGTGCGCGGCATCCACGTCGGTGGCCGGCTGCGGCGTAAAATCGATGTATCCGTAATCGCCGTATAGCTTGTGGTAGTCCTCCAAAGCCTTGCGAACTTTCGCCGTGGAGAATATGTCGCCGGTCTTGAGCGGAAAAATCTGCTGCAGGAACTCGGGCTTGAAAAACAGCGGCTTGTCGGGGTCGATGCTGCGCACCAGCACGCGTCCCATGTGATACAGATCGCCCTGGTCGATGTTTATGGTGATGTTCGTGGCCTTGCCGTTCTTGCTGCCCAGGAACGGCAGCGGCAAGCCCCCGGCTTTGTCTACCGTCTCGAGGGTAGGCTCCTGCACCAGAACTTGAAAATATCCGTTGTCCTGGTACATCCCGCGTACTCCGATCTCCAGATCCTCATCCAGCTTGCGGCGATCGTAAGTCTTGCTCATCACGTCCAGGTAGGTGATTCCCAGGGGAATCGCGTAAGGCCGCGAATGACGCATGGAGCGCACCAGCTTGCGCTCGGAGAACGCGGTGTTGCCCACGAAGGTAATCTTCCCGACTTTGACCTTGGGACCCTCTTCCACGAAGAAGGTGAGTTTTACCGCGTTTGTGCCGGGAAGCCGTTCGTAGGTTGGTTTGATGACCGCGAACTGCCGGCCGTGCTCGCCCAGCAACTCCTTGAGGGCCACCTCGGCGCGCTTTATACGCGTGGGGTCAAACTGGCTCTCCACCGTCAGCCCGACCTTGCGCTCCTTGAATCGGTCGAGAATATCGGACTCGGTGAGCGAGCTGGCCCCCTTGTATTCAATTCGACGAATTGTGGGCCGCTCCTTGACGTAGAAAACGATAATTCTTGCGTCCGGACGATCCGGACTATCCTCAACCTCCAGCCGCACGTCCTCGAAATACTGGGTATTCCACAGAGCCTGGAAATCGCGGCGCAGGGTCTCTTCATTATAGGCATCGCCTTCACGCGTGAAAATACGCGAGCGCAGAGTGTCGCGCGGGATTCTTCGATTGCCTACGATATCGATGCGCTGGATGACCGGGTTCTGTGCCTGGACGTGCGGAATGGCAAAGCTCGCCAGGACCAGACAGGCCACGGCGGCCAGAGAAAGAAGGTAACGGGAAACTTTTACGAAAGCGGACTGCCCCCCGGGCAAGGCCGCGATCCCCCAGAACAAAATAGTGGCTCCTTACCTGTTAGCCCAGGCACCGCGCCTGCGAAGGGTATTTCCCCTTCACAGCTTCAGTCTGAGCCGATGAGATTCGCTAGTGTACCACCGGGGTTGCTTCGACGGCAGGCCGGAAACCGAGAGCTTCGCCCGAGACAATGACTTCAAGAGTGGCGGGACGCGTAAGATTGCCCTGGATCAATGTCTCGGACAGCGGATCTTCCACATATCGCTGCAGCGCGCGCCGCAGCGGCCGGGCGCCGTAATTGCGGTCCGCACAGGTCTTCTCCAGAATCCACTGGCGCGCCTCGGGCGAGAGCACGATCTGCACCTGGCGATGAATCAACGTGTCGTTGATCTGGCTGGCCAGGATGTCGATGATGCGCAACAGATCCTCGTCGGCCAGTGGATTGAAAATAATGATTTCATCGAGGCGGTTCAGGAATTCGGGATTGAACTGGCGCCGCACTTCCACCATGACCATGTCTTCCATCTTCTGTGTGTGGGATCCGTCAGCGCTCGACTGAAAGCCCATGGTGGAGCGTTTCTCGAGGAATCGCGCGCCCAGGTTGGAGGTCATGATCAGAATGGTGTTGCGGAAATCCACCGTATTGCCCAGGCCATCGGAGAGCTGTCCATCTTCAAAAACCTGCAAAAGAATATTGTAGAGATCCGGATGGGCCTTCTCGATTTCGTCGAGAAGAATAATGGAGTAAGGCGTGCGACGCACCCGTTCGGTAAGCTGCCCGCCCTCTTCATAACCCACGTACCCTGGAGGCGCGCCGATCAGCTTTGAAACCGAGTGCTTTTCCATGTACTCGGACATGTCGAAACGGATAAGCGCTTTTTCACTGCCGAAAAGGAACTCAGCAAGACGCCGCGCGACTTCGGTTTTGCCTACTCCCGTGGGTCCCAGGAACAGGAAGCAGCCCACCGGGCGGCCGGGAGCCTTGAGCCCGGCGCGGCTGCGCCGGATCGCGCGCGCCAGCGCGGTGATCGCTTGATCCTGGCTGATTACCCGGCGATGCAGCTCCACCTCGATGCGCATCAGCTTCTGCTGCTCGTCTTCCTTGATGGCGGTGACCTCGACTCCGGTCCAGCGCGCTACCACCTCTTCGATGTCTTCGCGGGTGACTACCCCTGAAACCGAATCGTCGATTTTCAGCTTCTCGCGCAACGCCTGCAGGTGCTCGCGCTCCTTGCGCTCCTCTTCCGAGTAGAACCGCGCTTTCTCGAATTCATGATTGGCGATGGCCGTTTCCATGCGGTGAGTGATGAACTTGATGCGCTTCTGCACTTCGGTGATTTCTTCCGGGAGCATGGACTGCCGCAACTTGACGCGCGCGCCCGCTTCATCGATCAGGTCGATAGCCTTATCCGGAAGGTAACGATCCGGAATGTAGCGGTTCGAGAGATAGACGGCGTACTGGATAGCCTCTTCCGTGTAGCTGACCGCGTGGAATTTTTCGTAGCGCTCGCGCACACCCTGCAGCACGCGAATGGCTTCCTCTTCATTGGGCGCGGAAACTTTTATCGCCTGGAAACGGCGTTCCAGCGAGCGGTCGCGTTCCACCGATTTGCGGTACTCCCCCGGGGTGGTCGCTCCGATGCATTGAATTTCGCCGCGGCTCAGCGCGGGCTTCAAAATGTTGGCGGCGTCCAGCGAGCCCTCGGCCGAGCCTGCGCCCACCAGCGTGTGCAGCTCGTCGATGAAGACGATGGCGTTCTGGCTCTCCATCAGTTCCTTCATGATCGTCTTCAGGCGCTCTTCAAACTGGCCGCGATACTTGGTGCCCGCTACGATCAGCGAGAGATCCAAAGAGAGGATGCGCTTATCGGCCAGAAATGGCGGAACATCGCCGTCGGCGATGCGCTGCGCCAGACCCTCGACGATGGCCGTCTTGCCCACGCCCGGCTCGCCGATCAGAACAGGATTATTTTTAGTGCGGCGGCACAGGATCTGAATGGCGCGCTCCAGTTCCCGCTCGCGGCCCACCAGCGGATCGAGCTGGCCTTCCATGGCCGCCTGCGTCAGGTCGCGGCTGAATTCGGTAAGCAGCGAAGTTTCCTTGGGGCGGTTGACGGCCACTTTTTCTCCTGCTGCGCGCGCCAGTTCCTCGCGCAGAGTCGATAGGCGCAGACCACGCTCCTGCAACAACTCCGAGCCGAAACATTTTTCCTCGCGCAGAATTCCCAGCAGCAGATGTTCCGTGCCTACGTGCTTGTGGCCCAGGCGATCGGCTTCTTCGGCGGCATATTTCAGAATGCGATGGCATTCCTGGCTGAGCGGGACTTCCACGGAAGTGGAGATACGATCGCGGATGGTGATGCGCGTTTCGATTTCCTTGCGAATCGATTCGATGGAGCCGTGCGCGCGGAGAAAACGATTGGCCAAAGCCTTATCTTCGCGCAGCAGACCCAGCAGCAGATGCTCCGTCTCGATGTACGGGCTGCCATACTGGGTCGCCTCGTATCGGGCGAAAAAGATTACCCGGCGCGCTTTTTCTGTGTATCGCTCAAACATTCGTCACCCGCTCGGTAATTAGGCCGTGCTCGAGATTGAGAATGCGGTCGCAACGACGCGCCAAGGAAAGATTATGCGTTGCCACTAACGACGTCAACTGCCGGGTGCGGTGCAAGCTCTGCATCAGTTGGAAAACCGACTCCGCGGTCTGCTCATCCAGGTCGCCGGTAGGTTCATCCGCCAGCAGCAGCGCCGGATCCCCGGCCAGTGCCCGCGCCAGCGCTACACGTTGCTGCTCCCCGCCGGAAAGCGAGGCAGCGCTCGATTCCGCGCGGCTGCCAAGTCCCACCTGGTCGAGCCGCTCATGCGCCGTGGCCTGTGCCGTGGAGGTAGAGACCCCCCGCAAAAACAGTGGAAAGGCGACGTTCTCGGCGGCAGTGAAATCCGCCAATAGATGATGACGCTGCCAGACAAATCCTATCTGGCGGTTTCGAAACTCGGCCAGCTCCGAGTTTGAAAAGGAACTCACCACTTTCCCTGCAAAGTATACTGTACCGCTTGTTGGAGTGTCCAGCGCAGCCAGAATGTGCAGCAGTGTGCTTTTTCCGCATCCCGACGGCCCTACCACTGCCACCATCTCTCCGCGCTGCAGGCTCAGTGTAACTCCACTCAAAATTTCTCCCGCCGCTCGATAATGCTTATGCAAGCCTTCGGCGCGGAGAACTTCTCCGCCCGAATCCGGCCGCTCCCTGGTCATGTTCTCAGTCACTGTCATGTTCCCAGTCGCTATTGTCCTTGCTTCAGGATTGTTACTGCTTTCTGCCATTCTCGATGGTTAGATGCCCGCGAAGGCAAAGACTATGCCCGGTGGACCCGCCGATCGCGTCGTGCGCAATTGTTTTCCCTTTTTAGCAATTCGATAGTGTGCAGCCCGCTGAATTCCCACCTACTCCCATTTCTGGCACCCAACGATTCCTGCAAAGTACCGCGAATCATAGCATTGGCGAAAAATCGTAACTGGCCTCGAACCAAGCTTACGTCGGTGGTGGATTTTTCAAATGATAAGCGAAAGTATAAGGAGCACGCAGGCGGCCAATCCGGTCGCGGCTGCAAGATTCCCGGTTTCAGGATCTTACTCATAACGCAGGGTTTCAGCAGGTACGATACGCGCGGCCATTTGCGCCGGGTAGACCGTCGCCCCGCCGCATATTGCGATCACCGCCAGAGCAATCCAAAAAGCGTCGAGCGCGCTCGGATGGAATGGCACGTAGGAAATGGCGTACACCTCCGGGTCAAGAGCTACCAGCCTCCAATGGTTCGCGGCTAGAGCTATGGAATACCCGGTCACTGCGCCTGCCAGAGTTCCTATCGCGCCGGCCACCAATCCTTGGAGGACAAAAATGGCGCGTATCTGCTCACGGCGCGCGCCCAGGGCCATCAGCACGGCGATGTCTCGCGCCTTGTCGGCCACGGTCATGGCCAGAACCACGAGGATATTAAGCCCGGCGACGAAGGTGATCAGCCCGATGAAAATCGCGGTCACCAGTTTTTCCAGGCGCAGCGCGCGAAAAAGCGCGCGATTTTCTTCCGCCCAGGTGCGCGCAACAAATCCGTTGCCGGCTTTTCCCGCCAATTCCGGCGCGGCGGCAGCGGCCCGGTCGGCCTGGTTCAGACGCACTTCTATAACGTTGGCGACGTCACCCGCGCCAGCCAGTGCTTGCGCCGAGCCCAGCGTAACGAATCCCCAGTTGGCATCGTAATCATAGAAGCCGGATTCAAAAACCCCACTCACCAGAAAGCGCCGCGTCCGTGGCACCACGCCGAAAGGCGTGAGGCGGCCCTGCGGGCTGGTCAGCGTGACGTAATCGCCTGCGGCAATTTTCAGGTCCTGCGCCAGCACGCGCCCCAGCAGCAGCGCGGCAATTCCGTCCTTATCCGCAGCAAACGCCGCGGGCACTCCAGACATGTGCGCGAAGACCTGATTGGTTTGTCCCTCGACGTTGGGATCCACTCCCTTGAGCACAAGTCCGCGCGCCTGATTGCCGGTGGAGAGCAGCACGGTCTGATAGAGGGCAGGCGAGGCGCCCGCCACCCCGGGCACGGAGCGAAGTCGATCAGCTACGGAAAGGTAATCAGCGATTCCGGCCGAGCCGGGGCGTGACAAATGAACGTGGGCGGAGACGGCCAGGAGGCGCTCCTGCAGCGCGCTGCGGAAGCCCGTGTTCATCGCCAAGGCGACAATGAGCGTGGCCACGCCGGCGGCAACTCCCAATACGGAAAGCCAGGAGACCAGCCGCAAAACGGCAGGCTTGTTGCGCGAGCGCAGGTAGCGAAGCGCCACCAGCCACTCAACGCGCATCAGTTTCCGCCGGGCTTTTCCGCTTCGTTGCGCGTGTTTGCCTCGGGACGCAGCAGCGGAAAGAGAATCACCTCGCGGATGGAGTGCGCGTCGGTGAGCAGCATGGTCAGCCGGTCGACGCCCAAGCCCATGCCCGCGGCCGGCGGCATTCCGTGGGAAAGAGCGCGAATGTAATCAAGGTCCACTTGCTTGGGCACTTCCATCCCGCCCTGCGCGACTTGCGCCGCGAAACGGCGTTCCTGCTCCACCGGGTCGTTCAGCTCGGAGAATCCGTTGCCGATCTCCATGCCCGCCACGTAGATTTCAAACCGCTCGGCGAGCGTGGGGTCGTCCTTGCGCACTTTCGAAAGCGGGGAAATGTCCGTGGGAAAATCGTAGATTGTGGTCGGCTGTATTAAGTGTTGTTCCGCTACCTTTTCAAACAGTTGGCCGGTCAACTCGCCGTCGGTGAATTTGATTTCTAACCCTGCCGGACTCGCTGCGGGATTAGCTTCCTTGGAACGTGAAGCTGCGGAGCCGTTATAGCGCTCCGTCACACTGCGCGGCCCGCCCGGTGCGGAGAGCTCAGCCACCGTGGGCGTAGCACCGGCGTTTGCCGGCCAGTAATGGCAGATCGCTTCGCGCATGGAGAGGCGCTGGAACCGGCTGAAATCCAGATCCACCTCGCCGTAATGCACGGTCAAGCCCCCGGCAATGGTCTGCACCACGCCGCGCACCATCTCCTCGTTCAAATCCATGAAGTCGCGATAGTCGGCGTAAGCCTGGTAAAACTCCAGCATGGTGAATTCCGGGTTGTGATTCCGGGACAGACCCTCATTACGAAAGTTGCGATTAATCTCGTACACGCGGTCCAGGCCCCCGACTACCAGGCGCTTCAGATACAGTTCCGGGGCGATGCGCAAATAGAGATCGATATCCAGTGTGTTGTGGTGAGTGATGAAGGGCCGCGCCGTGGCGCCGCCGGCGATGGGGTGCATCATCGGCGTTTCTACTTCAATGAAGCCGCGCGCATCGAGAAACCGGCGCAACTCCTGCACGATTCGCGCCCGCACGGTGAAAATTTCGCGCACTTTCTCGTTGGCAATGAGGTCCACGTACCGCTGGCGGTAGCGCAGCTCGATGTCGGTCAAGCCGTGCCACTTCTCCGGCAGCGGCAGCAACGCCTTGGCCAGAAGTTGCAGCTCGGTGGCCCACACGGAGAGTTCGCCCGTCCGGGTGCGAAATAAATGCCCGGTGATTCCAATAATGTCGCCAATATCCAAAAGGCGGTAGAGCTCGAAACCGCGTTCTCCGACAACGTCCAGCTTTGCGTAGATCTGCAAACGCACGCCCTGACCGAGAATGTGCGCGAACCCGGCTTTGCCATGGCCTCGCAGGCTCACCAAACGGCCGCTTACCTTGACGGAGACTTTTTGGGCGTCAAGCTCCTGCGCCGTGCGCGGGCCGAACGTGGACAAAATTTCCGCTGGCGTGTGCGTGAAATCAAAGCGGCGAGGGTAGGCCTCTACCCCCAGCTTTTCAATCTCCTGGAGATTTTTCTGCCGTTGCTGGTACTGCTCGAGCGGTTCGAAAGGCAAGCTGTGTTCCTCTGGATCTTTCGGGCGGAGTATATCGGCGGCTGCGTCCCAGCGCAAGACAACCAGCGGGGTCCCGCGCTCGAAACCATGCTGGCTGTCTTAATGATGATGCGGGGACTTGGCCGGCGCCTTGGCCGGAGAAGTCTCGCCGTCGAGAAAATCTTCTTCCTGCTTTTCCTCTTCGCGCTCCGCCTCGCTCTTTGGGTTAAAGCGCCCCATTTCCTTCATCTCTTCAGGACCCATCTTGACCAGATGGCGAATAAAGAGGACGAGCTTCCAGCTATCTTCATCGTCGGTGGCCTCGCCCCAAGCCGGCATCCCGGTCAGGCGGATTCCGTTATGGATTATGGAATAGAGTTCGCCATCCGTTAGCGCTTGCGTTGACGGCAGACGCATGTCGGGAGCCTTTGGGTAGAGATTCCGGCCGATTTCCGTCTGTCCGGCACCGTCGTTGCCATGGCAGGTGGCGCAGTGATCGGCGAAATGATTTCGCGCCTCCACCAGAATCTCCGGCGTGGGAATGAATGGATTCTTCTGATCCCTGGCGGCGCGCGGTGTCGCCATACGCCGGGCGGCGCGGGCCACGTAACTCTCCAGAAAAGAGGGCTCCTCGCGCGCACTGACTCCTTTGCGCATCATGATCCATGCCTCTGCCGCGATCCCGGCTACAGCGGCCAGTAGCGCCAGAACGAAAGTAATGGCAATTTTTCTTCGCATCGCTACGCGGTCCAGTCTACGCTCACGCCTATCGCCTCATCCGGCATCCGTTAGTATCCGGCATTTGTAGCGCGGAGAGAATCCCCTAAATCAGCAGGGGGGTACCTCCCCGCGGCGGTCTGGCTCTGCTATAGTTTACCCGCGGGCCCGGCCCGGGCACTTGGGAGCCAATAAAATTGAGAACCCCCTCCGATCGCACGGTGCGCGATGAATGGTCGGCTTGTCTCACCACGGATAAAGAACAGGCATTTCGCGCGGCGGAAGCGCGCCTCGAAGTCAGTTACCTGATGCTCAGCGTGACCCTGGACGAAGCTCTGGGCCTGCGACGCCAGCAAGAGCTTGCCCGCGCGCGTGCGGGAACGCCCATGTGCGGCGCGCTGATCGAGAAGCTGGCGGTGCGGCTTCTAGAGGCCAGCAGGGCACTGGAATTGCACGCCAGGCATTACGGAACCCATCCCGTTGTGGCCCCGCTCGACCCGGACACTTTCCGCCGGCTGGAGTCCAAGCGGGCGGCGGCATGGAACGCGCTGTTGCACGGCGTGCTGTTCGCAGGGCGTGCGCGCTGGTTCCATAAACTGGAAACCGTGCAGGGAATCGTTCAGGACTCGTGCGACGAGTTCTGCGCTGCAGCCACGGAATTGAACGCGGGAACCACCGTTGACCCCGCCGGGGAATGGGCGGCGCTCGAAGCGATACACGACGATATGAATACCTGCCTGCGCGAGATGGTGGTCATGATCAGGTGTTTTCTGCGGGCCCTGCCCGCAGAAGAGCTGCCCCGCTTCCGGCAGCTTCTCGAGGCGGTCGGCGAAACCGAGTCCCCGGCAAAGCCTGTGATACTCGCACGCGCCACGGGTTGAGTGCTTCATTGGAACCGGTAGCGCTCGAAATTCATCGAAAACCTGGGAGTTCCGGCAAACCCGGAACAAGTTTCCATCCCGGAAACACTAGGACAACTTAGAGGAGAGGGGACGCATCCCATTGCCTGGATGCGTTTTGACTGTCGCTGTGGCCCGACCAAAACGATCCGACGAAACGGAGATGCCGGAAGCGGAAGCTCTCCGGCGCGCTCAACAGGGTGACGCCGAGGCTTTCGAGCGGCTCTACCGCTTGCACAGCCGGCGGGTTTATTCGGTTGTGCTGCGAATGGTGGGAAATACAGCGGAAGCAGAAGACCTCACCCAGGAAGCCTTCTTGCAGTTATTCCGCAAAATTCACACCTTCCGTGGCGACTCGGCATTTTCGACTTGGTTGCACCGGCTCGCGGTAAACGTCGTTCTAATGAAGCTGCGAAAGAAAGTTCTGCCCATGACCTCGCTCGACGAGACCATGGAGCCGGACGACGAGAACAGCGCACCGAAAACGGAGATTGGCGCGGTGGATAAAACCCTGGCGGGCTCCATCGATCGCGTGAACCTGGAGCGCGCCGTGGATCAGTTGCCGCCGGGTTATCGCTCGGTGTTTCTGCTGCACGACGTGCAGGGGTTCGAGCACAACGAAATTGCCAATTTGATGGAATGTTCGATTGGCAATTCCAAGTCTCAGCTGCACAAGGCGCGGACCCGTTTGCGGGAGATCCTCCACGATATTGTGCGGGAACAGGCGCGGCAGACGCGTATGGACGAACGCGACGCGCCCGTGGATCATGGACTGGCGAATCACGAGTCAGGGAATCATCAACAGGTGGACGATATAGGTTCACAAAAATTTGCTCAGAAAGTTATTCAGAAAGCTGACCGGAAGGCCGATCAGGAGCGGGAGTAGAGAATCATGCAATGCCAACAATTCATGGAGGGTGCTGCCGACTGGATGGAGGGACACTGGTCCTCCGAGGCGCAAGCGCACCGCTCCGCCTGCGCGCAGTGCGGCGCGCTGCTAGCCGACCTGGAAGCCATTCAGCATGCCGCGCCGCTGCTGGCCGAGCCGTTCGCCGAGCCCCCGGAGCGGGTGTGGCTGTCGGTGCGCGCACAACTTCAGGCGGAAGGTATTTTGCGCACGCAGCGCAGCTGGCTCGATAGGCTGAAGGATTCGTTTACGCTGGCTCCGCGACCCGTAATGGCGGGGGCCTATGCGGCGCTGTTCGCGGCCGGAGTAGCGCTGTTTTTCGCTACCTCCCATCACCCTTCCAATAACCCGCTTGCGCAACTCGCGACGCGCAATTCCGCATCACCGCTGGCCTCCACGCCAACCGCCGCGCCGCCCGACAGCGTCTATTCCGCGCAATTGGCTAACGTGGAGCTGAACACCATGGGCTCGGTGCGCGCCCAGGATCCGGCGATTGCCGATTCGTACCGCCAGAATCTGGCTATCGTTGACAATTTTATTGCCGTATGTGAAAAAAGGGTTCAACAAGATCCACAAAATAGCGTGGCGCGCGAGTACCTGCTTAACGCCTACCAGCAGAAAGCGGACTTGCTTGCGGCTATGGTGGATCGGGGCACCCTGGGAGATTGATGTAATGAAGCAGCCCGTGCCAGAAAGATCAGAAAATACGCTCCCCGTCGCTGCCGAGTTTCGCGTGCGCCCGTTTCGCGTACGCTCGACCCGCGCGCGCTCGAGGTCCGTGCGCCTCGCCTCCCTGCTCACCATGAGCATCGTGGCGGCGGCTCCGGCGTTCGCGCATCGTCTGGAAAAAACGTTTACCGTGACCGGCCGGCCGATGGTCACCGTGCGCAATGCCCAGGGCAAGATCCATGTGAGCTCCTGGAAGCGCAACGAAGTCTCCATCGTCGCGGAGCACACCAGCAATCGTGTAGAAGTGGACGCCGTACAGCGCGGCAGCCAGATTGAATTGCTTACCCACGTGCTGGAAGAGAATGTAAGCCCCGCCGAGCTTACCGCCGACTACCAGATTTCCGTGCCGGAAGAAAGCGAGCTGCAGATTAAAAATGACGGCGGCAACGTCTACGTCGAGCGCGTTTACGGCGACATCACCATCGATACCGTGGCCGCCACGGTCGAAGTGCAGGAAATCTCCGGGTATCTGGCGGTGCGTACGGTCGGCGGATCATTCCTGTGCCGGCATTGCGCCGGTCACATCGATTTCAACTCCATTAGCGGCAGCGCACAGCTGCTGCAACCGATGAGCTCAAATGTCCGCGCGCAGACCAACTCCGGCGACTTGCTGTTTGACGGTGAATTCATGCGCGGCGGAATGTACTCCTTGAAGAACATGAGCGGAGTGATCGAAGTGCGCTTCTCCGATAACGACTCGCTGAACCTGACCGCCACCTCGGTAAACGGCAAAGTAGAAAATCAGGCCAACCTGAAACCGGAAACACATCGCGCGCTGCGCCTTCCCGGGAAGTTTGCCAACAGCCTCACCGGCACGCTCAATGAAGGGCTGGCGCGCATAGAACTGACTTCCTTCAATGGTACAATCCGCATTCGCAAGCGGGAGTAATCCTTTAATCCCCCGCTCCGTCTGGGTGTCTCCGGATCATGCCAAGTACAAGTGACTCGCGCCGCACGCGACTGGTCTGCCTGGCCGGCTTTATGGGCAGCGGCAAGAGCACCATCGGCCAGTTGCTGGCCCGCCAGGCCGGGCACCGCTTCATCGATCTGGACACGCGCATTGAGGAGCGTTCCGGCCTCAGCATTCGCGAATTTTTCGAGCGCCAGGGCGAAGCGCGCTTTCGCGAGCTCGAGCATGAAACACTGCTGCTCATCCTGGGAGAGATTGCCGAGAAAGGCCAGCCGGCGGTGCTGGCGCTGGGCGGCGGCACCTACGCCCGGCCCGGCAACCAAGCCGCCCTGCGCGAACAGGGCGCCGCGGTGGTCTGGCTGGATTGTCCCGTCGATGAACTTTTCGCACGCTGCGCCACCATCACCAACCGTCCGCTGTTCCGAGACGAAGCCAGCTTTCGAGAGCTTTTTCTTCAGCGCCTTCCTTCTTACCAGATGGCCGAACATCGCGTGGAAAGCACCGGCGATCCGCGCAACGTAGTGTCCCAGATCCTGAGTTTGCAGCTATTCGAAAGGGTGAGTGCATGAAGCGAATAGGAATTTTTGCGGTCCTGGCTGGATTTTTCTTTATCACCGGGCCAGTGCCCGGCCATGCCCAGGACAAACCCGCTAAAGAAAAAACAAAGAAATCCGCAAAACCGTCGGCAAGCTCCGCGCCCGTGTTCGTTGATGAAAAGGGCCGCTTCAAGGTGATGGCCGACGGGCAGCTCGTGGCTACCGAAGAATTTCAGATCTCCGGGAACGGCGGGGAGTGGCACGCCCGCGGAAATTCCGAGGTTCCTGCATCGGCGGCGGGTAGCACATCAAAAGTGAGTGGAAAGCTCGACCTCACCGGCGACGGCAGGCCGGTGCGTTACGAGTGGAGCGCGTCTTCACCGAAGAAGGCCTCGGCGGTAATCGAATTCAGCGGCGGCACGGCCAAGATGGAGCTGCGCATGGACAACGCCGCGCCGTTCAATCAGGATTTTACATTCGACTCCGCGCGCGTGGTGATCCTGGATAACAATCTTTATCACCACTACGCCATCCTGGCTCGCCTGTACGACTGGAAAGCCAAAGGGCCGCAATCGTTTACAGTTTTCATTCCTCAAGATACGACTCCGGGCATCGTGTTGGTTGAATATGGCGGTGCCAAGGTGGTCGAAGGGGTACAGCTGGAGATGCTGCGGGTGCGCAGCGCGGACAACGAAATCGAGCTCTACTGTGACAGCTCCGCGAAACTGCTGAGAATTTCCGTGCCTTCCTCGAAAGTAGAGATTATCCGCGAGTAGTGGTTTCCCCCGGGGGAGCGCCGGGGCATTAATTGTCTCGAGTCTATTGCCCTAGACCGCCACGCGACGCGCCGTGCGGGGATCTGCGGGCGGAACGACCGGCTCAATCGTAACCGGCAGCGTCATTTGGGTTCCCTTCCGAAGAATAACCACGTCTACCGTTTTGCTTTCACGCTTGCCACGCAGCCCGGTGCGCAGACCGGTGCGCAGGTCGCTCGAATTTCCCACCCGTTCGCCGGACAGCTTGATGATTACGTCGCCCGCCTTGAGTCCGGCTTTCTCCGCTGCCGAACCACTGCGCACCTCGCGGATCAGCACGCCTTCCCCTTCCGGCGCGCCAAAATATTTGCCCAACTCGCCGCTAAGATCTTGGGCGTCTATCCCCAGGCGAGGAGTGCCTGGAGCGAAAATCTCGCCCATCGAAGGAAACGACGGCATGATGGGCATCGATGGCATATCCGGCATCGCCGGCATCACCATGTGCATCTCGCCATCGGGCCACGCAAAATGCCCGCCCGAATGGCTGTTTACGTGTCGCGAGGTCAGCGCGGCAGAAATTGTCTGCGCACGGCCGTCGCGCCAGATGGTGAATGCAACAGTACGGCCTGGCGGCGTCTCATGCACCAGCCTGCGAAACTGCGCGGCCCCTTCAATGCGCAGACCGGCCAGCTCGGTAATCACGTCCCCCGATTTCAGGCCAGCCTTGGCCGCCGGTGAATCCGCTTCGACGTTACTGATCAGCACGCCCCGCTCGGCGGGCAGCTTTAGCTCTTTCACTTTTTCCGGGGTCACCTCAGCGACGCTTACGCCCAACCAGCCATGGTCTTCGCTCACGGAAAACGAATAGACGTTATCGGAGGTCAGCTCTTGCGTATCCTGCGCCAGCAGTACAGGGCACACATCTTCCACGGCACTAACTGTCTCTTCCAGGTTCGCTTCGAGATTTTCGATGTCGACGACAGCGTTTTCGATGTCGATTACAGACTGGTTCTGCTCGACTTTCTGGCATTCGCTGAAGCCGCCGTGAGGGTGCGAACGCTTTGCCGGACGCGAACGTTGCTGATTCCCCACCGCCGAGCGCCCTGCGGCGATTCGTTCTCTGCTGTCCCCGGGCAAGACCACCAGCGTAAGCAAGAGCGCGCCAGTCAGGTAATTCAGTGCATGCGTTCTCATGTCTTTCTCCTTGCAGTCATCCGGTTAGACGATGGGGCCAGCCATCCGTAAGCGCACCGCTCCGTTCATAGTTTGAATACGCAGCCGGCGCCCACCCGTGCCCAGGCGGCAGCGCAACTGCCGCCCTCCGGCGGAGGCGCTGCGCTCCACGGGCAGCTCAGATGAAAAATCCCCATTCAGGCTGCGGATGTCGAGATCGGAATTGGTCTGCGCAGGGAGGGCCAGCACCACCGTGCCGTTAATCGTTTCGATGGTGGCCGGCGCATCGCCTTCCGCGAGCGTATCGCCGAGATGGCCAAGCTCCATATAGATGTTGCCGTTGGTGGAGCGCGCGTCGAAGTGGCCGGCGCCGTCGTAAAACTCGATATTCCCGTTGACCGTACGAAGCGCTCCCGCGCCTTCCACGGCGCGAACGCGCACCGTGCCGTTCACCGTGGCCACGCTTTCCAAACGCACGCGGTGCGGAACGCGCACATGGTATTCGACGCCCACGTCGACGCCTTCCCCTTCCGGGTAAATCGTGCGCACCGCAATTCCGTCCGCGCGGGCAAGCACCTCGATTTTCACGCCGGACCCTTCTGCCAGGTCGGCTGCCCTGGTCTGCAGGGCGGTGATCTGCACCTCTTCGCGTGACCAGCCTTCCACCTCGATCGATCCGTTCACATTGGCCAGCGAGAATGTGCCGCCCCAGGCCAGCGGCAGAGTGCGCTGAAATTTCTCGGTGATTACCGCGCGGGGCGCGGGCTTCTTCTGTCCTGCGGGACCAGGCTGGGCCAATGCGCCCAGGCCGGCAAGGCAGACCACCGCGAGAGCGCTGGCCCGCGTGAAATAGCGGACCTTCGAGCCGCTGTGCGTACAATTCATTTTGTCCTCACAGGTCGCTGCTACAGTGAGCCGGGATACGTAGCGCACGCGGATTTTCACGGCAAGCGGAACGTTACTGCTACCTCGCTGACCACCGGCACGCACTTGCCCTCGAGCATCGTCGGCTCGAAACGCCACTGGCGAACCGCCTCGGCAGCGGCCTGCGTGAATAATGGAGATCCAGAGAGCACTTTGACGTCCTCCACCTGGCCGCTGGCGTCGACGGCTACGCGGAGCCGGACGGTACCTTCCAGCTGCTGCCGCTTCGCCCTCTCCGGATAGACCGGCTCGACGCGGTGCGAGATTTTCTGGCGAAGTTCGTCGGCCGGCACCACGACGCGATCGCCCCATACGCCCGCTCTGTTTTCGTGGGCGTGGCGCATCTGCTCCGCCATCTCTTTGCCATGCTCCGCCATTTCGTGGGCGTGGCGTTTCAGGTCCTCGACGCTGTGCTGCATATCCATTTCCAATTCGCATTTCCGCTGCTGCATTTCAAATTCCTGATCGATCATAACGCCCAGGTTGTCCAGCAAGTGATCGAGTCCGGAAGTTGATTTTTCAAGGTCGGCCTCGAATTTGGATTCATCGAACGAAAACGCCGGTCCGGTCGCGGTGGCCAGCCGCAGATGAATGTTGCCGTCCTCCGCTTTCAGTCGTACGCGCCGGCCGCCGCCGTTGAGTGAGGCTTCCGCGCGCAGTGCCCCGCCCCGCCCAGGCTGTCCCGAGGTCACTTTGAGGGCCAGCGCAGGATCGGCATCGATGTGGTAAGCCTCGGAATTCTCGAGTGTGGCCTCAATGACCACCCCCAAGTCCCGGGGCATGTACACCACGATGTCGCCGTTGCCGCTCTCCAGTTCCGACCCCGCATCCACCGGCCGCGCTGGAATTTTCGCCCCGCCCGCTGTTTTCCCCTGCGCCGGAAGTGCCGGCGCAACCAGCCACGCGGTGATGGCTCCAGAAGCGGTAGAAGCTTTCACGCTACCCTGCACCTGGCTCAGAAAAATCGCTCCGGCGCCGGTCTGCAGCTCGGTGGGCCCCACCACCCGCAGAATACGGATTCCGCCGCCTCCGGTGGAGGCCTGCAGACCGCCCGAAGCTTCGCCCACGACGATGCGGCCACCGCCGGTGGAAACGTTCAAACGCGAGCCTGCTTGTTGGAGGAAAATATTTCCGCCGCCGGTCTCTAAACGCGCGGTCCCGTCGACCTCTGCTACGCGGATGTGGCCGCCACCGGTGCGCAGAACGGCGTCACCACGAATTCTTCCGGCTGAGATATGGCCGCCGCCGGTCTCCGCGGTGAGCTCGCCGGAAACGTCCTGCACGGTGATGTGGCCGCCGCCACTTTCGAGTCGCGCATCACCGCCAACCTTGCCGACGGTGATGTTTCCGCCGCCGGTTTCCAGACGCAATCGCGCATCAATACTCGCCACATCAATGGTGCCGCCCTGGGTGTTGACTTCGAGTGGAGAATTACGCGGCAAGGTCAATTCCAGGCTCACCCACAGGCGCCCGCCATGGCGTTCGGAAATCTTGCGGCCAGACACATTGACGCCATCTCCTGCGGCCTGCGCGCTGACGGTAAAGACATTTTTTCTATCGGCCGCGCTGGAATCTCCCGCGGGACCTTCCACGCGCAAATGGTAACTGACCGCGCCGGCCGCGCCGGTGAGGATGCGCACGTCCCCCATCTCCATCTCCACGCGCACTCTTCCAGCGTCGCGAATAGGGATTGTGCCGTTCTGCTCGCTCAGCAACTGGCGCTTCCCGACGCTGCGATCGCTCGCTTCGCCGGCGGGCCCAGACCGCGGCCCGCGACCCGCGGCGGCGGCCAGAGGAAAAAGGAAAAGCACGACAACTGCGAGAGCGCCAAAATAGTTGGCGCTCCTCACCGTTGAACTGCCGCGCAAACGCTGGCGCGAACTCGAGCGCACAGTCGAGCGCACATCGGTGTTAGTCATTTTCATGATGGACCAAATCTTACGCGCCGCCTGGCACCGGCCTAGTCCTCTTTGCGGGCGGCGATCTGCTGCATTGCGGCGGCGCTCTGCATGCGCACGAATTCGTTGGGATCTTTCGCGGTACGCTCGGCCAGAACGCGCGCGATGCGATCGTCGCGCAGCGGTGACTGGTCGCTCTGATTCTCCAGGAAAGCGCGCAAGGCGCCTACCGCCTCTACACGCACACCGGGATTCTTGTCGTGTTGCAAAGCGTCGAGTAACGTCTGGCGCACCAGGTCGTCGTGCTCAAATCCGTGCAAGGCCTCCACCGCTTTCAGGCGCACGCTGGAATTCAGATCGCTGCGCGCCGCTTGGCAAAGCGCCTGGCGCACATCGGTGTCTTCGAGCAGCGGCTTTAACAGCTCCACGGAATCGAGCCGCACATCAGGGTCGAAATTATCTCCGGCGCGAAGCGCGCGTACCAACGCCAGGCGAACATCGCGGTCGGACGCCGAACCCTGCACCACTAACGGGCGCTCCGAGGTCATCAGCACTTCCACGCCATTGCCGGAAAGCCGGCGAATTCCGGTAATTTCCGCGCGAGCGGCTTCGCCGGAGGTATACACCTGAGAGGCCGGTGTCACCGTCGCAGGCTTCAGCGCTCCGCTGAAAGAGATCTGCGGCGCTACTCGGCCCAGCGCCATGCCCATCACCACCAACAGCGCAGCGCTCCACGCCGGATGCTCGGTGACCCAACCGGATAAGCGCACACGGCCAAGCGCTCGGCGCGCGCGGGCCAGCCAACCGATTTCCACCTCGGTGTGGTCGAGAGCCCCGGAAAGCGATTGGCGGCAGCTAGCCAGGAACAGCTCGGAAGGTTCATCGCTTTCAGCCGCGGCGATAACCTCCATCAGCTGATTTTCCCGGCGGAGAGCGGCCGCGCAGCCCGGGCACGCGGCTACATGCTGCTCAACGCCGGCCCGGCGCGACGGCTCCAGTTCGTCCCAGGCGCATAACGCGAGCAAACGTTCAAA
Source organism: Acidipila sp. (assembly GCA_010365215.1). GTDB lineage: Bacteria > Acidobacteriota > Terriglobia > Acidiferrales > UBA7541 > JAAFGT01. The sequence goes on from JAAFGT010000003.1 coordinate 26,574, forward strand.
TTCCGCGCACGCCCCGCCGCTGGCAGGAGTATTCATCGGACTCCCTCCAACTGGCTGCGCAGTTTGCGTGTGGCGCGGAACAGCGAATTCTTTACCGTCTCCTCGGTGGTGCCCAGCAGATCGCCAATCGCGCGCAGACGCAGGCCCTGGTAATGCTTCATCTCGAAAACCATGCGCTCTCGCGCGGAGAGACTCTGCATGGCCACGGCAATGTGCCGGCCGATTTCTTTGCCCAGCATGGTTTTTTCGGGATTCGCGCCGGGATGAACCTCCGCCTGGCGGTCAAAAAAATCCGCCTGTGCTCCGTCGTGGTCCTCATGGCCTGACTCCGGCGCCTGACTCTCCGGGCGGCTGGAGCGGCGGCGAAGGTGATCCAGGCAGACGTTTGTGACCACGCGATAGAGCCAGGTGTAGAAGCTGCACTCGAAACGAAAAAGATGGATGTTTTTGTAGACCTTGAGGAATGCCTCCTGATAGAGGTCGCGGGCATCTTCGGGGCGCCGCATCAGGTTCAACGCCAAGCGCAGCACTTCCTGGTCGTACCGGTGGATGAGCTCGTCGAACGCCGGGCGGTCGCCCCCCTGCGCGGCGCGGATGAGCGACTGCTCGTCCAGCGACTTCGTAGCGGAGGCCCCCGCACTGCCGTCAAAGGCCAGGGTCATTTCAGTTCGCAGCATATCCTTGGGCATCGCGGCCGCCCGGGCACAAATCCATAACCGGCCGGCTCGCCGCCTACCCCCTTAGACGGGACTCCGGTCCCGAGGTAAGCTGAGCTGGTAAGCTCAATAGGCACGCTCAATAAGTAAGCCCAGTAGGTACGCCCTATATAGATACGCGCGCCGGTGCTCTGGCGTTCCCTGGCGTGCGAGCAGGCACTCTTGCCTGTGCCCTAGTGCGCAGTCTTCTAGGATTCCCTCAGCCGCCGCACCATTCGAATAACCACCAGAGCCACACCACAAAAGACAAAATCGATAAACAGCCCCAGATCAAAACGAAACAGTTCGTGTTGCAGTGATGGAGGCAACAATGGCCTGGTGAGGAAGTACACCACGTTCCCCGCCACCACCGCGGCAAGTGACTCGCCCCAACCGCTGAATAAGGATGCTTCGTTTTGTGCAGGCGTCATGCGATTCGTGTCCCCGGCGCGTGTCAGGCGGCTTCTCACAATAGAGCAGCACGCAACATCCCGCAAAAGATTTCCGCACAGCGCGGAGATGATATAAACATCGCTTCGCGGTGAGATGCCAGACCACGGGTTGATCGTCCACGGGGAGTAGCAGCGCCGACCTTCTCCACCACAAGTACGGCCATGACCATTTCTCTCACCACCGAGGTTACCTATCTGAAGGGCGTAGGGCCGCAGCGCGCGGCGAAACTTCAGGAGCGCGGCCTCCGAACCGTCGAGGACCTGCTTCTCTACCTGCCGTTCCGTTATGAAGACCGCGTGCATTTCACCCCCATCGCCGAGATCGTGCCGGGAAGCCTGTGCACGGTGAAAGCGGAAGTGCTGGACGGCAACTTGGTGCGCTTCCGCCGCGGCGGGCAGCAGGTCTATCACCTCACCGTAAAAGACGGCTCGGGAAAGCTGCATTGCCGGTTTTTCCACGGCGGTTATCTGGAAGGGCGGCTGCGGCCCGGCCAGCGAATGGTGCTCTACGGCAAGGCGGACGCGGATCCCAACCGGCCCGGCCGCACGGAAATGGTCAACCCGGAGTTTGAAATGCTCGGGGAGAACGACGCGGATTCTTCCGAGGTTGGGCGCATCGTTCCCATCTATGAAGCCATCGGCAATATCAGCTCGCGAATGGTGCGTCGCGCCATCTTTCAGGCGGTCACCAACCTCGAAACGCAAATTCCCGACCCGCTGCCGCCCGCCCTGCGCGAGCGTTATCACTTCCCTTCCCGGCGCGAGGCTCTGCTGGCCATTCATTTTCCTGCTGCCACCGATAACGTCGAGACGCTCAACTCGTTTCGCTCGCCGGCCCACCAGCGCCTGATCTTCGAGGAGTTTTTCTACTACCAGATCGCCGTGGCGCTGCGGCGTCGCACCGCGAGTCGCCAAACCGGCATCGCTTTTTCCATCCGCCAGGATCGCATCCGCCAGGCGCTCAAGCGCATCCTCCCGTTCAAGCCTACCGGTGCCCAGAAGCGCGTGCTCGGCGAAATCGCCGAAGACCTGGAGCGGGCCGCGCCGATGAACCGCTTGCTCGTCGGCGATGTAGGCAGCGGAAAAACAATTGTCGCCTTCGAAGCCGCCACCATCGTCATCGAGAACGGCTATCAGACCGCCCTTATGGCGCCCACGGAAATTCTTGCCTCCCAGCACGCTCTCTCGGCGCGCAGAATTCTCCAGCCGGCCGGTTACCGCATCGATCTGCTCATCAGCGACTTGAAATTCGCCGAAAAAAAAGCTGTGATCGAGCGAATCCGCACCGGTGAGGCGCAACTGGTGGTGGGAACGCACGCTCTGCTCGAAGGGGACGTCGAGTTTGCGCGCCTGGGGCTGGTGATCGTAGACGAACAGCACCGCTTCGGCGTATTGCAGCGAAAGCGCCTGATGGAAAAAGGCCAGCAGCCGGACGTGCTGGTCATGACTGCTACTCCAATTCCGCGCACGCTTTCCATGACCATCTACGGCGAGTTGGACCAGTCCGTGATTGACGAAATGCCTCCGGGCCGGCAAGCCATCGAAACGCGGGTGACCTCTGAAGAAAACCTGGCTCGCGTGTGGCTTTTCGTTCGCGAGCAGGTGGCTCGCGGCCGGCAGGCCTACGTGGTGTACCCGGTGATCGAGGAGTCCAAGCTGGAACTGAAAGCGGCCATCGCCGAATATGAAAGACTCTCCAAAGTAGAGTTCCCCGAACTGACCGTGGGCTTGCTGCACGGCCGTCTGAAAAGCAAAGAAAAGGAGGAGGTCATCGAAAAGTTCCGGCAAGGTAAGACCGCCGTGCTGGTCTCCACCACGGTGATCGAAGTGGGCGTCGACGTTCCCAATGCATCGGTGATGGTGATCGAACACGCCGCGCGTTTCGGTCTCTCCCAACTCCACCAGCTCCGCGGGCGCGTGGGGCGCGGCGCGGACCGCTCCTTCTGTTTTCTGGTGGCGCCCAGGAAAATGGGAAACACCGCGCGCGAGCGCCTCGAAACGCTGGTCCGCACCAATAACGGCGCCGAGATCGCCGAGGTCGATCTGCGCTTGCGCGGTCCGGGAGATTTTTTTGGCACACGCCAGCACGGCGAGCTGGGTCTGCACGTGGCCAATCCTCTGCGCGATTTTCAATTCCTGGAGATGGCGCGCCGCGAGGCCTTCGCCCTGGTGGACCATGGACCGGACGGAGAAGATCTACAGCGCCTGATTAAATCACTGGGCAGCGAATGGCAGCGCCGCTACCAGCTCGCTACCGTCGGATAATCACTGCATGCGTGTTGTGGCTGGAAAATTCGGCAGCCGTCGCCTGGCGGGACCCCGCGGCCATGGTCTGCGCCCCACCAGCGACCGCCTGCGGGAGACGCTCTTCGACATTTTGCAGACGGAAGTGGCCGGCTCGTTCTTCGTAGACGTGTATGCCGGCACGGGCGCCGTAGGCATTGAGGCGCTGAGCCGCGGCGCGCGGCGGGTGGTCTTCCTCGAAAACCATCGCCAGGCGCTTGCGTTGATAAGGGCAAATCTTGGCGCGCTCGATATTTCCGAGGCCGCCGAGGTGTTACCGCTCGACGCGGTGCGCGGGATTGCTTTGCTCGGCGCGCGCGGCGTGACCGCGGATTTCATTTTTCTCGACCCGCCCTACGACGACCGCGCCGAGTACGGTCGCGCCTTCGAGGCGCTCGACGCATCGCCACTGGTGTCGCCGCTGACTCGCGTGATCATGGAGCGAAGCAGCAAGCTCGTCCTGCCGGAACGCTCGGGAAGGCTGTTCCGGCGACGCATCAAAGAACAAGGCGACGCCGCGCTGGATTTTTACGCGGTCGATGCAGCGGCCCCTGCGGCGTAATGAATTTCTCAGGTGTACGGCCCGCATGGCTTCGCCCTCCGCACCGTTAGCTCCCGCATCCCAATAGAGACCGCGTCCCGCCTCATTGGCGCAATTAAGTAAGCAATTCGTCCCTCGCCGGGCTTGAAATGCCCGCGCCGAGTGCCTATGCTTCTGCTCAGAAACTATGTTTCTGCTCAGAACCTATGCTTCCGCTCAGATCGTGATGCGCTCTTCTCGCCTATTCCGCCTGGCGCTCTTGCTCGTGGCGGCGGTAGCCGCCGCGCTACCTCTAGCCTCACAAGGACCAGAGCCATCCGCACGGACCTTCGTAAACGTAAGCGCCATTCCGAGTCTCGTAGCATTTCGTCTTGCGCCTAGCGGCGTCTCCACAGGCAGCAATCCAGTGAGCGTTACTACTCTCTGGCGGCTCCGCCGCGGCAATGTATTGACGCTTTACGCTTACTTCACCAACCCGCCCAAGGCGCTTACCTCCGGCGGCGCGGGAAGCATTCCTTCCTCCAACGTCTCCGGCACGGATTCCTCGGGCAGGTTTCTTCCCTTTACCGGTTCGGGCCCTTTTTCTACTGGGGGAAGCCTGACCATCTACCAGTTACGAATCCAAGGGGGAAACCGCCAGGGGACGCGCACGGACGCCGTAGCTCTGAAGATTGACACCACAGGCTTGCAGTTGGGCCCGGGAGTCTACGGCGGAACGCTGGTCATCCACGCCGACGCATTCTAAAAAGTATTCTAAAACATACCTTCCAAGTTCTGCGTGGCACCTGCTTACGGTTTAAAAAGATCCAGAAGGCTTTTCTTTGGCGGCTGCTGCGGCGTAGTCCCCGCCGGCGCGGCGCCGCGCAGCGCAGGAATGCCGCCTCCGGCATTCATCTTGGGATCTTTCAGCGTGCCGCGCACCGTAAACGGTACGCTCAACGAGCCGCCCTTGGTGTGCGTCACCTGCCCGAGGATACTATTCACTAGATCTCCGGCGCCGGCCGCGCCGCCGGCGCCAGCCGTTCCGGCTGCTCCGGAGGCCAGCGTCCACTGCCCGCTCAGCGCGAGCGTGCTGTCGAAGCCGATGCTGCCGCGGATATCGCCTGAACCCATATTCGTGTCCGCGTGAGTGCGATTCGTGTAGATGCGGCCGTCGCGCAGGGAAATGTCTCCGCCGATCAGGCTGTAAGTCGTCTCTCCGCTTTTCGAGCTGCCCGGCTGACCGAAATTGAGCACCTCCTGGAAACGCGAGAGCGTCTGCATGGCCTGCCCAAGATTGACGCCCGGAAGTTTGCCGTTATGAAGAGAGTAAGTCCCCTCGCCGCTGAGCGAATTTTTCGGATTATTGTTTAGCGTTCCCAGCAGCTGCATCTTTACGTCACCGCGTCCGGTCATCTTCCCCTTGGTGCCAGGATCGACCGAGAGCAGCTTTTCCAGGTCCACTTGCGAAACCTGAAGATTCGCGGAGAAGCGCGCAGGCACCTGCGCGGTATCAAGATGCACCGAGAGGCCCAGCGACCCGCCGTAAAACGCCATGGTCAGCGGTCCTTCCGTGCGATTGTCGTAAATTTTTATTTCCGCTTGCGCGCCCGTGCCCTCATAGGGGGAGTAGCGCACGCGATCGGCTTTCGCCTTGATCACCGCGACCAGCGTTGTATCTTTGGAGATCGCAGCGCGCGCCTTCCCCGCACCCACCGCCGGTTCGCTAGCGCCCTGCGCAGCCAGTTGGTCCAGGTCCAGCAGCGGCGTAGTCAAGCTCACGTCCGCCACCGGTTTTTCGATGTCGGGTATGTGCAATTCGCCTTTCGCCTTTAACGCCGCGCCCATCGCCCCGTCAAAGGTGCCATCCAGATGGCCGCCCTGCAGCGCGAGTTCGCCGGATCGGAAGGTGAGCGGCCCCTTCATCCCCGTGACTTCTACCTTCACGCCAGATAGCGGAATGCGCGCGGCCCACAGCCGCAACGCGCCGGGCTGCGTGGTGACCCCGGCGAGATGCACATCGATCCCGGTGATTTTCATCGACGGAACCAGCGTCCGCTGGGCCCCCACTACGTGGCCGGAAACGAATTCTGCATTCGTGAGGTCGATCGCGGAAAGCTCCACCGGCTGGTCGGTGCTGGCAAGATTTTTCCTGGCTCCGGGCTTCACCTCGTCCGCGGAAAAATTGTAGTTGGAGCGTTCATGCTCGTCTTCCGCCATGACCACCACGGGATGAATTAGCTCGAGTGAATCAAGCTTATATTCCCCGTGCAGAAACGGGCCCCAGGCCAGCGCCCCTTTCAGTGTGTCTGCCTTAAGTAGGCTCACATCGCCGAAGCCTGCCGGCGACCCCAAGGTAACGTCGCTCGCCGTAAAACCCAGGCGCGGAATAAATCGCGCGCGAAGATTTCCAATGGTCACCTTGCGCCCGGTCTTCGCCTCGATCATCGAGGTAATTCTTGGCCGAAAGCTATCCACGCTGACCAGGTACGGCAGCAGTAATCCAAGCAAAACGATGCAGCCAATGGCAATTCCGAGAATTTTCAGCGGCCGCGGGACCTGGTTGAGCTTGGGAGGCTTCACATCTGCCATCCTCCCAAATTCAGCACCTCGCGGCAAGCGATATGCGCGACACAATAAACTTCCATCCAAGTCGCCCGCGAGCAGAACGCGCCAACCCTACACTCCCTGAATCGAGAACAGAACAAGGTTATACTGGAGTTTCATGCCGGGACGAAACCTACTGGGGGCCGCTTTGCCGCGGCGCGCGATTCGACTGGCTACCGTCTGGGACGACCGGCGCGAAAACTTTCGCTCCTGCCTGTTGACTTTACTGCACGGCCCGGCGCCGCCGCAAGGCTGGCCAGTGGGTGAATTCTTCCGCGACACCTGGCTGCGCGGCCGCCCGCCTTGGAAATCGCTGTCCGCTTCGGTGTTGTGGCATCTGTTTGTGGTTCTTATTCCCGTCTGGCTATGGACTGCTCCAGGAGGCGTCGACCCGGCGTCCCGCCATTACACAATCACGTGGTCGGGTCCCATCCGCGATCTGCTGCCCTATGCGCCATCGCGCACGCGCTCCAAACCGCGAATGCCTGGGGAGCGCGCAAATCAGCAGCCGCGCCTTGGCGCCGATGCGTTCCATCCCAGGCAGACGATCATTTCCGCTCCTCCGAAAATCACCCATCCGCGCCAAACCTTGATCCAGCCGGATGCGCCGCTCGAGCCTCCAAAAATTCTTCCCGCACTGCCCAACGTTGCGCAGTGGATACCCACGCCCTCGCGGCCGTCGCTGCACGTAAACACTTCCGCGCGCATTCGCACGCCAACGCGCGCTTCCGCTGCGGCCGTCTCCGCGCCAGAAATTAAAAAAGACGACGCCAACCTCGCGGCCGTCACGCTGGCGAATGCCGAGGCCAGCTTGGTGCGGCCAAAACTTGAAGTCACGCGCACCGCCCAACCGCAGTTCCGCGAACCACAGCCCAATCAGCAATCAGCGGTGGCGCCGGAAGCTGCGGCTTCCAGCCCCGTGGCTGAGCCAGGAACCCAACGAATCCTCGCGCTCTCCGCTTTTCCCGCCCCCGCTCCGCCGAAGCTGGAAGTGCCGCCAGGAAATCTGGCCGCTCGCTTCGCGATTTCTCCGGACGGTAACCAGCCTGGCACTCCAGGCGGCGTACCCGAGGGAGCCAATGCAGGCGGCGGCACTGCGGACGGCGCGGGGGCAGGAAATGGAACCGGCACTCTAGGTGGAACTGGCGGAAAGGGCGGGGCCATCCCTGATATCAGCATCACCGGCGGCGCGCCGGAAAAATCCGCAACCGTTTCCGGGACCGGAAGCGGCATCACCACTTCGCCCAGCAACAAACTGCAGTTGACTCCATTTAAAGCGGAGACGAACATTCCCGCGGCGGATTCAACGCGCACACGGCCAGAGTCGCTGCTCGATCGCGCCAAGGCCGGCTTGCCGCCCGAAGATATTCTCGACCCTGGGCGCATCTACACGCTGCACGTCAACATGCCCAACCTCGCCAGCGTTACAGGAAGCTGGGTATTGAAGTTCAGTGAACTTCAGGACGAAGAGCGCAAAGCGACGAATCAGGCAGCCGCGCTGGATTTAGCAGGGCCCGTGCCGCTGCGCAAGGTGGATCCCAAGTATCCACCTTCGTTGGTGAGCGCAAGAATTCAGGGAGAAGTAGTTCTCTATGCCATCATCCGGCGCGACGGTTCGGTGGACAGCATTCAGCTTCTTCAGGGACTCAATCCACAACTCGATCAAAATGCCATGGAAGCGCTGGCGCGGTGGAAGTTTCGGGCCGCGGAGCGAAAAGGCAAACCAGTGGAGCTCGAAACCATTGTGCGCATCCCTTTCCACACCGTGTCGTCGGCTTACTGAGGTTCGCCACTTCCCTCGCGCACATAATTCTTAAGATGCTGCTCGCGGATTGTCCCAACCACCGATGTCTTGCGCCAGGCGTTCCGCTTCCGGCGGCCCCCAACTCCCCGGCGAGTAAATGTGCAGCGGCGTCGCCTGGCCAACCACAGGATCGACCATCTTCCATGCTTCTTCCACGGCGTCCTCGCGGACAAAAAGCATGGCGTCACCGCGCATCGCATCGGTCAGCAGCCGCTCGTAGGCGGCCATGCCCTCCGTGCGATCTCTGCGCACCGCGGAGAGTTCCACGGGCATGGAAACCAATTCCGGGCCGGGAAGTTTCACCTGCGCTCCCAGGCTGAGCGCCAGCTCCGGACCGAGACGAAACCGGAAATAATTGCCTTCGGGAATTAGCTTCCCCACCGGTGGCTTTTTTAATCGGACCAGCACTTCCGTGGCGTCCACCGGCAGGCACTTGCCCGCTCGAATGAGGAACGGCACGCCCTGCCACCGCCAGGAATCAATCTGCAGTCGCACCGCCGCGAATGTTTCCACCGTGGAATCGGCGGCCACGCCGGGCTCGTCGTGATAGCCCAGGAATTGCCCGCGCACCGTATTCGCCGCCTCGATTGGCGGAATCATCTCAAAAACCTTGGCCTGCTCGTCGTGCAAGGCTTCGGCATGCAAACCCGTGGGCGGCTCCATCGCTAGCAGTGCCACCACCTGCAGCAGATGATTCTGCACCACGTCGCGGATGGCCCCGGTTTCCTCATACACATGGCCGCGTCCCTTGATCCCGAAGGTCTCGGCCATGGTGATCTGCACACTTTCCACGTAGTTGCGGTTCCAGATGGGTTCCAGGAAAGTATTATAAAAACGGAAAAAATACAGATTTTCCACGGCTTCTTTGCCCAGAAAATGATCGATGCGGAAGATCGCGGATTCCGGAAAAACCGTGTGCAGAGTTTCGTTCAGCTTCCGCGCCGAATCGAGATCTCGGCCGAAAGGCTTTTCGACGATCACCCGCGCATTCCGCGCGCAGCGCGACTTGCCCAGAGATTCCACCACCGCGCCGAAAAGGCTCGGTGGAATGGCCAGGTAGTGCGTGGGCAGTTGCGCGTCCCCGAGCGCCTGGCGCAAACTCTCAAATGTCGCGGGATCTTCGTAGGCGCCATCAATGTACTGCAGCTGCGCAATCAGTTTGGAAAACGCCTCCTCGTTTAAGCCGCCGTGCTGCGTGAGGCTCTCGCGAGCGCGCGCGCGAAGCTGCTCCAGCGTCCAGCCCGATTTGGCCACACCGATCACCGGAACATTCAGGTTTCCGCGAAGGATCATCTGTTGCAGGGCAGGAAAAATCTGCTGGTAGGCCAGGTCGCCGCTGGCCCCGAACAAAACTAATGCATCCGATCGGGCCGCTCCAGGCGCTGGATTTTTTGTAACCGGGGCTGGTTCGCTCACGCGCCGAACTCACGGACTGCATTTTTTCCGGCTCGCGCGTTCCACAAAGCAAAACCGCCGGCAAATGCGTTTTTGTTGCTGCCCAGGCGCGTGTGCGGCGGCAGTTTCTTCAATTTTTTCGCGTTTCCGCCACCCAGGACAACATCATCCGGCTCCAGTGCAGTCCTCAGCGTCTCCACCGCGCGGGCAACTTCGCGCCGCCATTTTTTCTTCCCCAGGCGCTGCAAGCCTCGCAGCCCGACATAGTCCTCATACGTTTTTCCCTTTTTATAATATAGGTGCGCCAGCTCCATCGGCTCGAGCACGCCGTCAACAACCATGGCGGATCCGAGTCCCGTGCCGAAACCGAGGTAAAGCATCCGGCCGCCCTGGTAAGACCCCACCGCTTGCATGGCCGCGTCATTGATTAATCTCACCGGGCAGCCGAACGCCTTTACGAAATCGAATCCGACCCATCCACCACCCAGGTTATGAGGTTCCTGCAAAGGACGGCCATGGACCACAGGTCCCGGATATCCGATGGCCACGGCATGGTAGCTCCAATCCTGCGCCGCTTTTTTTACTTCTCGCACCATCTCTTTGGCAGTCATGTGCGGCCCGGAGACAATTTTACGCGGCTCCGTTTGACCGCTGGCCAGAAATTTAATGTGCGTACCGCCCACATCGATAACTAGAACCTTGGGGCTTTCTCTTCTCAAAGCAGTTCACCTGTTTGGCCGCCAAAACTGGAAGGAACGAGGACGATACCGTAAGCAAAAAGGGTGGGGACCTGAATGCTTCCCCACCCTTCTTACCTTTTCGACCAGCTCTCCGCAAGCTCGGCTAATTTGACGAAGTGGCCTTCTGATCTTTAATCTGTAATTCGTTCACCACCTGCTGCACGTTGGGAACTCCCGCGGCGACTTTGGCCACCTGTGCTCGCCTCGCTTGAGAGTTCACGTTTCCGGTCAGCGTGACCACTCCGCTCTTCACGCTGTATTTTATCCCTTTGTTCATCTGGTTCTGGATAAGCGCGGCATCCAGATTCTTCTCAATTCCCTTATCCACATCCGAGATCACTGCCTTGGCATCACTCTCCGCGCCGGGAGGAATCACCGAGACCTCATTGGCCACCACTTGTCCGCCGGACATCGACTTGGCTATGGACTCGGCTTGCGCTTTGTCGGCGTCGGCGGGAACATGCCCGCTCAACGTGACCACGCCCTTATCGCGATCCTGACTGACCGAGACGTCCTTAAATCCCGCCTGATCCAGCGATTTGCGGATGCTGTCGGACACTTCGGGCGACTTTGTGTCCGGCCTCGAGCAGCTAGCCAGAACGGCAGCCAGCACCATGGAGCACACAATTCCGGAAATCTTAACGGCTGCTTTCATATTCCTCCTTGTGCCTGCCTGATTCTCCTGCAACAAAAATTGCAGGTTAGCGAATTTTTGATTTACAGCCAGGATGTTCGCAGCGGCAATCCAAGTCGGGAGTTTTTTCCATTGCCGCGCAAGCGGTACTGCAATATTTCTCTCCCGTCGTCGTGCACGAGCAGATGGGGTGCGCGCACTTCTTTCCTTTTTCAGCCGACATGGTTGCCCCTCCTTGAACTCGCTTCCGGCATGTCCATGAACATTTCGTATGGTAGAAAACACGCCGCACCACTTCTGTTCTTTTCGACACACCACCGCTTTTGCGTTAGGGGTTTGCTGAGACGGGTATCCACCGCTTCGTTTCTAGGTCTGCGCTTTCTGGCGCGCAGCATTACTGGCATCGAGCAGTTTCACCAGCGCCCACAGCGTGCGGTTGATGGGCGTGGGAACGCCCAAGGCGGCGCCGCTACGCACTACCACGCCGTTCAGCGAATCGATTTCCGTGCGCCGGCCGCGTTCTACATCCTGCGACGTCGAAGACGTCGCCTCGCCGAAGCTGACAACCACTTTTTCCCCCATAGCCACAGGATCCAACTCCGGCAACTTAATCCCGGCGGCCGCCGCGACAGCGATCACTTCGCGCGCGGCTGCGATCATTAATTCCCGGGATGGCTGCTCCCCTCCACAAAGTCCGTAAGAGGCGCGCCCCAGCGCCGACACGGCATTGCCCGCGCAGTTCCACACCAGCTTGAACCACAGATCGCCTTCGATATTCTCCGAGATTTTGCACGGGACGCCGGCGGCCCGGAACATCCTGGCCACGCGCTCGAGCGTGCCTTCCGGCGGCGGCTGATGACCCGCGCCAATCACCAGGTCGCCACGCGCGGAATGTTTCAAATGTCCTGGCCCGGCCATGGCCGCAGCCACGTAGACCACCGCCGGTACCACCGTGGCCGCCGGTGGAAGTGCCGCGCGGATCTGTTGTTCATTTTCAACGCCGTTCTGCAGGCTCAGTACAACGGCACCGGGACGCAGATAACTGGCGATGCCACGCGCAGCGGATTCAGTATCAATGGTCTTAACTGTGAATAGCACGATCTCCGCGTCGTGGACCGCAGCCGCATCTGCGGAAACTGCCACCGCCACGCGCTCGTCGAAGTTGACGCTCTCGAAGCGCAGCCCATCACGCGCCATCGCTTCGAGGCCCGGATTGCGCGAGCCGGGCCGCCCCACCAACGTAACGGGAACACCCGCGCGGGCCAGCATCCCCCCGAAATAACATCCCACCGCGCCCGCTCCGATAACCGCTACGCGCAGCGAATCTGATTCCGGTTTCATAATTCCCTTTCCTGCGGCTTTTTGCGCCCGGTCAGCGGATCTCAAAAATGTTCGCGCAACTGTGTGAATCTGGGGAGCACCAGCAGCGCCCCGGGACCGCTGGAAAGTTCCGCATGCTCGAAGTGCCAGGTACGCGCGTGCGGAATGAAGACGGCGTTGAGTCCGGCGGCCAGCGCAGGATTGATATCGCTGCGTGGGCTGTTGCCGATCATCCACCCGTGCGACTTCACCACGCGATGCTGCCGGACCAGCCGGAGATAAGTGATCACATCTTTCTCTTGCACAATCTCTATGGCTTCGAAGCGCGGCTGCAGGCCGGACCGCGCAACCTTGGCAGCTTGCTCGGCGGGCTGGCCCTTGGTGCACAAAATTAACCGGTGGCGCCCGGCCAGATAGGCCAGCGTCTCGGGCACGCCTTCCAGGATTCGCGGCGGGGTGTGCTCCAGCACGTCGGCGCACATGCTGATCTCCAGCAAGACCTCTTTTCGCGCCATGTTGCCGGCTAGCTTGAGGTAGGTCTCTTCCAACGAGCGGCGAAAACAGTGAACTCCGTAACCGTGCTGGCGGATATTACGCTTCTCCGTCTCGTTGAGGATGCGCCGGATGTATTCGGAAGTGAAGCCCACCGGCTCCAGCATTTCCACGTAGGTGTCGATGGTCTGCTCGAAGAATACGTTATTTTCCCAGAGCGTATCGTCGGCGTCGATCAGGAGAGTTTCGCGGCGCATAGTAGTGTAAGTGAGCGGACCACACTGCGCAGGTCTGGCGCAGCCGGAAACCGCTTGTCAGCCTGCTCCGCTAGGATTTCTTGGGACGCGAGGCGGCGAGCTTTTCAAGAATTTCGCGCCCGGCCTTCTGCGCCTCGCCGAAGCGCGCCAGGTAGTCCTGAAACTCCCGGTTCACTTCCAGCGCGGAGGGAGGGTCAAGCTCGGTACGCAGAATCATGTCGCGCAGCCGCACCGGATGAGGTAGCAGCGCGTCCTCGTTCAGCTCCTCAAGAGCCGCCCGGATATCGTATTTGCCCATAAAGCCTCTGGATGATTGTAACGGAGAATGCCTTCCGCCGCAGCACAACAGCTCAGGCGGCCGTGGGAAGAAATTCATAGCGGTCGATGCGCGCGGCAATTCCTTTGTGATCGCTGGCCTGGTCCACGCGGACTACGGTGCCGTAACATTGGATGTGCACGTCCCCCGCCATGGTCACTTCCTTGGGAAGCGTGAGCACGAACTCCACCGGCATCCCCGGCTCGAAATTTGTTTCCATCACGAAATACAGGCCGCGGAAGCTGACATCGCGGGTGCGCGCTTGCTGTTCCATCCGGTCGGCGCCTTTCGCGAATCGAATCATCAAGGGCAGGGTCATGTTGAACCTGCGGGAGGCGCGACGTTCCGAATCCTTCAAGCTGGGATGGATCGAGTCTGCCATAGGAGATTTCGTGAACCTAACATCGAACCTCATGCAGCGCAACCGGGAAACGGCGGCAATCTGGTTGAGTTATCCACTACTGAAGGGTTGGGTCTCCCCGAACAGCCAGCAGCAAAGCGCAGTTAGTTCGCGCCGCTTCTTGACAGGCGGGGGCGCTACAGATAACTTTCAAACCAGCTATCTATGACCAACGGAGCAGATAACCGTACACGAACCCGCGTCCGTTTTGACATGGCCGTACGAGTGCGCCAGATCGGCCCGCCGAGGCACTCCATCGAAATCGCGCGGACCCTGGATGTGTCGCGCAACGGTGTGATGTTCAGGTCGCGCCAAACCTATGAAATGCACAGCACCGTCTGGCTCATTCTGCCCTTTAATCCTAAGCTGCCCATCCAGGAGCCCGAATTCCCCGGCACCATTGTCCGCATCGAGAAACAGGAAGATGGGAGCGCGGAAATAGGAATTCGTTTTCACAATGCGCGCTCCGACCGGATTTCCGGGAATTACGAAACCAAAGCCGCGCCGCAGGAAATCGCCGAGCGTCGCGTTAAGGATCGCGCCAAGCTTTCGCTGGCCATTCGCGTGCGCGATACCGCAGGCGTCGAAATCAGCAGCACGGTAGACGTGTCCCGCACCGGTGTCCTGTTTCGCTCGGAAAAGGAATACCTCATCGGCCAGTTGCTCTGGGTGACCGTGCCTTACGCCCCCGAAACGCCGCCGGAAGAAGTGGAAGCGCGAGTGGTCCGCATTCTGGAGCGGCTGACCATGCGTTGTATTGCCGTGCAGTACACCCGCATTACGGGTATGAAGCCAATCCCCCACTCGGCGTGAGGCGCGCTCCCCGCAAGCGCGCCGCAATTCCATGACCGAGGAAAAAATTTTCCATCGCCCATTGCTCCTTCCCGGACCCGCCGGACGCTTGGAAGCAATGCTATGGACATCGCCCGGCGCGCGGCCGCGGTTAACCTCACTCGTCTGCCATCCCCACCCGCTGTTCGGCGGCACCATGCACAATAAAGTTGTATTTCGCGTGGCGCGCACACTGCACCAACTCGGCTTGCCCGTGCTGCGCTTTAACTTTCGGGGCGCGGGGACCAGCGAAGGCCATCACGATGCCGGCGAGGGTGAGAGGGATGACGTACGGGCAGCGCTGGACTTTATGCGGCAGGAATTTCCTGAAGCATCGGTGCTTCTCGCCGGCTTCAGCTTTGGGGCCTGGGTGGGTATGCGCGTAGGCTGCGAAGATGCGCGCGTCTCTGCTCTGATCGGCCTGGGTTTGCCGGTCAAAAATTTGGACCTCTCCTATCTGGCCGCTTGCACACAACCCAAGTTGATCGTGCAGGGCACGCAGGATCAGTACGGTGACATCGCGCGCGTGAAAGAGCTTGTCGAGAGCATGCCCGAGCCGAAACAACTGGTCTCCGTGGAGGGCGCGGACCATTTTTTCACTGGAAAGCTGGATGAGGTGGCGCGCGCCGTCCAGGCATGGACCAAACTTCAATTTCCCAGCCTCGCCGTAACTCCGCCTCAGCTCTAGGCGGATCCCTGGCGGTGAAACAGTTCTCGGAATTTCGTTTCCGGCATGGGCTCAATTTCGAGTAGCTTCAGGTTTTCGTGCACGTGAGCCACGCTGCTCATTCCCACCAGCGCCGTGGTGATGCCCGGGGCGGAGCGCGCAAACTGCAGCGCGCGAAGCAGATCGCTTTCCAGTCCCACCACCTCTTTCAGGAACGGGGGAAGGCTTCTGGCCAGGCGTCCCTGGAGCAAAGCGGCGCTGCCCACCACGGTGATGCCCAGTCGATGCGCCGCGGAAACCAGCGGCACCATCCGCCCCTCGATCGCCTGGTTGGGCTGCAATAAAGCTTCCGCCATCACCAGATTGAACGGAACCTGCACGAACTGAAAATGATGATTCTCCCCGGCCACCTCGCGCGCTAACCCGGCCATCTCCTCGATGGAAATAAAGTCAGCGGCCTCCGGTGCCTGCCGGAAAGCGCTCCAGGTAGCCAGGCCATAAGCGCCGATTTTGCCGGTAGTCACAGCGGTCTCCAGAAGAGCGAACGCGCCGCGCAATCGCGCGCGGAAATCTTCGCGGGAAACCGCCGGGAGCTGCGTCTCGGGATTGTGCAGGTAAAAAATGTCGACGGAATCCACGCCCAGATTACGCAAACTGCGTTCCAGCTGGTCTTCGAGAAACTGGGGAGCCAGGCAATGGCAGCCCGCGGCAATCTCTTCGGCGCGGAGGATTCCCGGCTCCAGATACTCATTGGCAAAGTACTCTCCCGGATCGGGCGGCATTTCGCCGTCGGGGGTCAGGTAACCGGCTTTCGTGCAAAGCACCAGTTCGCGCCGCTCGACGCCCTGTTCCTGGAGCCGGCGTAGCGCCTCGCCGATGGAGCGTTCGCTGCGCTGGAAGCGGTAGTTGATAGCGGAGTCGATGACGTTAATGCCGGCGAGGACCGCGGCGACCACGGCATCGGTGTAGGCATTATCCGTGGCCACGTCGGGAGTGCCCAGATAGCTGCCTAACCCAAGCGAAGAAAACTGCAGCCCGCGGCGCTCACGAAAATATCCCGTCGCGGCGCGCCCGGAAAAGCGCGATGCGAATCGCCTGGTGCCCTCTGCTGTTGCCAGCTCCGGCATGCACTCTCCCGCAAGGAAACGGCGGTGTTACTCAGCCTTATCGGCCGCAAATGGCATTTCGCGCAGCCGCCGCCTGTACGGCGAGTATAACAGAGGGGGTGCAGGACTATGGATTTGGCGCAGATGCCGCAGTGAGAATTCGCGAGCACGCGCGCACGATGCGCCGGTAGGGCCAGCCGCGCTCGAAGAATAGAATCTCCCCGATACGCGGCTTGGAGTAATACCACCCCGCCAGCAGCGCCAGGTGATCCGCCAGGCGGTCCGCCGCACTCGCGCTCCGGTCCTCCGCTGCATGGTCCGGCAAAGCAATTTCAGGCTCGAGATGCTCGCGCACAATCGCCTCCACCGAGCGCGGTTCGGAAGCCAGCTCGCCAAAAGGAAGAAAGAAGGGGTTGTCGAGCATGCCCGAGCGCACCGCAAATACCGCTATGGTTCGTTCCGCCGCGGCGGGAGCGAGCACCACGGCGCTGAGTTCCTCGACGTTGCGCGCCAGATCGGGCAGGCTGCGAAGAACGCCCGAAACCTTTTCAATCTTCTTATGCAGCCCCGCGCTGCGCTCGAAATCGAGCGCAGCAGAAGCGGCGTCGCGCTCTTTTGCCAGTTCCGTTGCCAGTGAAGCGCCGCAACTCCCCAGAAACGCCGCCACGCGGCTCACCTCAACCGTGTACTCCTCGTCCGAACAACCGGCAAAGCAAGGCGCCAGGCACATCTTCATTTCCGAATAAATGCAGCCCGGAAAAGTGGGATCCCGGCGGATGCGAATTTGGCAGCGGCGGATTTTGTAGAAATTCAGAAACTGATTCAGGAAACTGTCCGCAGCCCGACCGGAAGGGAAAGGTCCAAAGTAGGTTGCGCCGTCAAAGCGCAGGCGCCGCGTAACGTAGCACCGCGGATACGCACTGGCCAGCTTAAGCTTTAGCATGGCCGGTGGCCGCAGGCGCATCCATTCGCGATAGCGATGGGGAAATGCCGCGACGGCGAGTTGATAAATCGTCAGCGACTGCTCGAAGGGAGAGCCGGTGAGACGGTAGCGAACGCGCGCCGCGATTTCGCGCAGATTCAGCCGCTTGCTCGGCGCTTCCGGCGTGGCTAGCAGAGTCTTGAGGCGGCGGCGCAGGTCCGCGGTGCGGCCCAGGTAGGGGCGCGCCTCGGGGGAGTGCATCTCCAGGCGAAACACCGCCGGGCGCGGCGGAAGCGCCGCAAAAAAATCGGCGTCGCGCGCGGGATCGAAATCCTGGCCACACTCCAGTTCCAGCACCAGGCCAGAATACAACGAAGCGGCGAGCTTAGACAGGCAGCGCCACGCCGTGCAGTTCTATTCCAGAGGTTCGGGGTCGATCCCGATATTTTTTTCGCCGGCCGCTTTTCGCTCGTTGTACTTTTTCACCCAGGCCGCGAAGCTTTTCCCCGCCGCGGTATCGCGCCCGGAGAACGACAGAGCTGCTATCTCCGAATAGCGGATGGAAATTTTGTCAGCACGGTCCTTGGGCATTACGCGCACAAAGCAGTCTTCCAGGCGGGGCCCTTCGATTTTGCGGTCGAACAGGTACCCTTCAATCGTATCGCCGTTCTTGAGCGTGAGCGTCAGATCTCCGCGGTAGTCAAACGCCTTTTCCAGCGCAGCGCGAACCTCTTCGGCGCTAGCCAGCTTCGGTACCCAGCCCTCAAGTTTTTCATGCACCGTGCCAAGCGATTCTTCCACTGGCTCTGCCTCAGGCGTATTTGGGTCGAACATTGAAATTGACTAGGAGTTTGGCGACGTGGAAATCTGGATCAGCGGAGCGCTCGGCCTGCTGGCAGCGCCGCCCATGGAATCCGGATCCTTATACTTATTGAAGATCGTTGCCCGCACGGTGCTGAGAAATCCGCCCAGCGAACCAAAAGTATCGCTCACCGCGCTGGCTTCATATCCGCTATGCACCATGCAGTTGGCGCACTTCGGATTTCCGCTTTCGGTGCCATATTCAGCCCAGTTGGTCTCGCGGATCAACTCCTGGAAGCTGTCCGTGTAACCGTCCTGAAGCAGGTAGCAGGGCTTCTGCCACCCGAAGATGTTGTAGGTAGGCATGCCCCACGGGGTGCACTTGTAGTGCCGCTTGCCCATTAGAAATTCCAGAAACAGCGGGCTCATATTAAAACGCCACTTTTCGCTGCGGTTGCTGAGGATCTCGCGGAATAGCCGGCGCGTTTTCGTTCTGCTCAGGAAATGCTCCTGGTCGGGAGCCTTATCGTAGGTGTAGCCGGGAGAGAGCATCATGCCCTCAACTCCCAGGTCCATCATTTCGTCGAAAAACTGGCGGACGCTTTGCGGCTCGGCGCCATCGAACAGGGTGGTATTCGTAGTCACGCGGAAACCGCGGTGCAACGCTTCGCGGATTCCCTCCACGGCCTTGTCGTAAGTACCTTCGCGGCAGACCGCGAAGTCGTGGTGCTCGCGCTGGCCATCCATGTGGACGACAATGGAAAAATACTTGCTGGGCGTGAACTCGTCGAGCTTCTCGCGCAGCAGCAGCCCGTTGGTGCACAGGTACACATACTTCTTGCGCGCCACCAGGCCCTCGACGATCTCCGCGATGCGCGGATGCATCAGCGGCTCACCCCCGGGAATGCTGACCATGGGCGCGCCACACTCCTCCGCCGCGCGGAAACACTCCTCGGGCGTCAGGTCCCTCTTCAGCACGTGCGCTGGATACTGGATCTTCCCGCAGCCGGCGCAAGCCAGGTTGCAGCGCAGCAATGGCTCCAGCATCATCACCACGGGATAATGCTTGGTTCCCCGCAGCTTCTGCCCCACCACGTAGGACGCAACCGTCCACATTTGAGATAACGGTACAGCCATTCGAAGCCGACTCCCGGAATGCCCTTACCTAGAGTGAATAGACGTGAAAGTACTATATTACAGGAATCCCGCCACCCTGTGAACCACGCACATTCCCGACACGTTCCACCAAAGCAGCCCTGCGGAAGCTCAACGACAACAGCGGTTTACGCACACTTTTACCCAAACATTGGTACGCACCAGCGCCGCGCCATCCATCAGTAAGATTTCAGCACCCACGCAGCGATCACCAGGCGCTGAATCTCACTGGTGCCTTCGTAAATCTCCGTGATGCGCGCGTCGCGATACATCCGCTCCACCGGATATTCCCGGCTGTAACCGTAACCGCCGTGAATTTGGATGGCTTTGTGGGTCACCCGCGTTGCCATTTCGCTGGCAAACAGCTTGGCCATGGCCGCTTCCATCGAAAACCGCGCGCCGGAATCCTGTTTCCAGGCGGCCCGGCGTAGCAGCAGCCGCGCTGCTTCGATTTCCGTGGACATGTCCGCGAGCATGAATTGAATGGCCTGAAATTGAGAGATGGGCGCGCCGAACGCCAGCCGCTCTTGCGAGTACTTCAAGGCCGTTTCAAACGCGCCCTGGGCGATGCCCGTGGCTTGCGCGGCAATGCCGATGCGGCCCCCGTCCAGGGTCGACAGCGCCACCTTGTAGCCTTCCCCTTCCGCGCCGATGCGATTCTCTACGGGCACTTCGCAATCGCTGAAAGAGAGTTCGGTGCACGCGGTGGCGTTTATTCCCAGTTTTTTCTCTTCTTTTCCTACCTTAAATCCCGGGGTACCGCGCTCGATGACCAGCGCGGTAATCCCCTTCTCGCCTTTCGCCGGTTCGGTATTCACGTACACGATGGCCGCATCGGCCGCGCCGCCATTCGTAATCCAGGACTTCGTGCCGTTGACCACGTAGCGATCGCCCCGGCGCACCGCCTTGGTGGTAAGCGCCGCCGCGTTCGAGCCTGCTTGCGGTTCGGTCAGCGCGTAGCACCCGATTTTCTCGCCGTGCGCAAACGGAGCGAGAAATTTACTTTTCTGCGCCTCCGTGCCCAGGCGGTGAATGGGATCGCAATAGAGCGAGTTCTGCACCGACAGAATCACGCCCGTGGAAGCGCATACGCGCGAAATTTCTTCAATCACGATCGCGTAGCTGATGTGATCGAAACCGGCTCCGCCTTCCGCTTCAGGAATGGCCACGCCGGTCAGACCCAGTTCCGCGGCTTTGCGAAACGTTTCGCGGGGAAACTCGCCGGTTTCGTCGCAGTGACGCGCCAGCGGTTTCACTTCCGCTTCGGCGAATTCCCGAACCGTGCGCTGCAGAATTTTCTGTTCGTCGGTCAGGTCAAGATGCAAAGTGAGTCACCCGCTTTTCAGATGTTTCCCGGTGGAAATGTCCACCTGCAGCTCCCGCGCAACTACGTCTCAGGACCCGCCAGCGCCTTGCTTAACTTCTCGTAAGTTAGCGCCAACTCCTCCGGATGGAGCCGGGTCTCCGCCACCGTAGTCATAAAGCTGGCATCGCCTAACCACCGCGGGAGCACATGAAGATGGAGATGATCGGCCACCCCCGCGCCGGCGCAACGGCCAAGATTCATACCCAGATTGTAACCCGGCGGAGAATACGTCGCGGCCAGTGCGCGCTGCAGGCGCTGCGCGAGCTGCATCATTTCGGTCAGCGTCTCCCCCTCAAGCGCTCCCAGGTCGGCCTCATGCGCGTAAGGCACCACCAGGCAGTGGCCCGTGGTATAGGGATACTGATTCAAAATAACAAAATTTTTCTTGCCGCGAAGGACAATCAGCGTGCGCGCGTCATCCTGCGCCGCTGCCGCGTCGCAGAACACGCATCGCTCTTCTTTTTTTTGGTCGAGGCTGGCCACGTACTTGTAGCGCCAAGGTGTCCAAAGATAGTCCATGCAGGCCGTCAGCAGACTAGCGCGGAGCCTCGGAGGGAGCAGTAGTAGGAACCGCAGCGGGTTCCGCTGCGTCCGTGGTGTTCACGAATTCTTTGAGTTCCTTGCTGGGCTTGAAGAAAGGAATCTTCTTCGGCGGGACATCCACTTTTTCCCCGGTCTTGGGATTGCGGCCCACGCGGCCGCGCCGCTGGCGTGTGCGGAAGCTCCCAAACCCGCGAATTTCAATCTTGTCGTTCTCGCGCAGCGCGCTGATGATGCTCTCGAAAATTGTTTCGACCACCGTCTCGGATTCCTTGCGGGGCAGTTCCGTGATGCGGATGACTTCTTCGACCAGGTCCGCTTTGGTCATCGTGGGTGATTTCATCGCACTCTCCCCAACCTCGCAAGTTCTCGTGGGCGGGAATCAGGAGAACCTTGTTGCACTAACCCAAACAGTATCATCAATTTCCGGATTCCGCTAGAACGCCTAGCCAACTCTCGTGGCGAGAAACCACCGGGCCTTTATGCGGGAAATCGTACCGATCATCTCGAACCCACCTCGCACCTTCGGTGGTTTTCGCGCTGATTTTTCGCAAGGCCTCTCGCCCTCAGGAGAAATCGCGTTTCGAGAGCATGATGTCGCCGATCGTGGCCTTCGACGACGTTTTCGTCGAGCGGTACTCTTTCAGCGTCTGTTTTTCCTCATGATGCTTCGCGCCGCGGAAGCTCAGTGCAATTTTGTGCTGGCCGGCATCGATGCGCAGGATCTTGAAATCATATTCGGTCCCGGGCTCGAGCGTATGTCCTTCCGTGGGAGCGGCTGGCCGCTGCGGCGCTTTGTCGCGGTCGCCCTTGGGCCGGCGTTCCTCAATCTCGCTGATGTGGCACAAGCCCTCGATGCCCGTGGCCAATTCCACAAACGCGCCGAAGTTGGTTACGCGCATCACTTTGCCCTTCACGATGTCATTGACGTGATGCCTGCCGAACCAGTCTGCCCAGATGTCATTCACCTGCTTGATGCCCAGCGACAGGCGGCGATTCTCCGTGTCAATCTTCAGCACCTTGGCTTCGATCGTTTCGCCTTTCTTGAGAGCTTCGCTGGGGTGCTTGATGCGCTGCGTCCAGGTGATATCGCTGACGTGCACCAGCCCATCGATGCCCTCTTCCACCTCGATAAAAGCGCCGAAATCGGTGAGGCTGCGAACGCGTCCCGTGACCGTGGTCCCGATGGGATATTTATCGCCGAGCGTAAGCCAGGGATCCGGCATGGTCTGCTTCAGTCCGAGGGAGATGCGGCGCTGCTCCTCGCTGACGCCCAGGACCAGCACTTCCAGTTCATCCCCTATCGTCACGATCTTTGAAGGGTGCTTCATACGCTTGGACCAGGTCATTTCGCTTACGTGCACAAGTCCCTCGACGCCGGGCTCCAGCTCCACAAAAGCGCCGTAATCGGTGACCCCTACTACCTTGCCGTAAACGCGCAGGCCGGCCGAATAGCGCTGCGGCACGGTAGCCCACGGATCGGGAACCAGCTGCTTGCGGCCCAGCGAGATGCGCATCTTCTCGCGATCGAACTTCAAAATTTTCAATTCCAGCTCGTCGCCTACCTTGAGCACCTCGGCTGGATTCTGCACGCGGCCCCAGGAAATGTCGGTGACGTGGAGCAGCCCATCCACCCCGCCGATATCCACGAATACACCGTACTCCGCGATATTCTTTACTGTGCCTTTGACCGTGGCTCCCTCGCTCAGGGTGTCGAAAAGACTATCGCGCTTGGTCTTTAGTTCCTCTTCAAGAAGGATGCGGTGGCTGACCACCACATTGCCGCGTTTGCGGTTCATCTTCAGGATGCGGCAGGTGATGTCTTTGCCGATCCATTCGTCGAAGTCCTTCACCGGCCGCAGGTCGATCTGCGAAGCAGGCAGAAATGCGGGAACGCCGATGTCCACGATCAGGCCGCCGCGAATACGCTCGGTAATCTTTCCGGTGATGCTTTCGTGCCCGCGATGCGCCTTCTCGATGTTTTCCCAGGCTTTCTTGCGATAGGCGCGCAGGTAGGAGACCAGCGCATAACCATCCTTGTGCTCGTGCAAAAGCTGCACAGGCACGGACTGTCCGGGCATCAGCGGGAAACCTTCTTTCAGATCGGCGAGCTCGGTGGCGGGCACCAGAGCCTCGAATTTTCCACCGATGTCGACGACCACGCCGGCATCTACGATCGCCACCACCCGGCCTTCCACGTAATCGCCCTCGGCGCCTGTTTCCTGCGGCACCGCATACTGCTCCAGCAGCGCGTCCATCGCGTCCGCGCTCAAGTCACCTTTATCATCATCGGAGTCGTCTTGATCCCGCGAATCGGCGGGGCGATGTTTGCGCCCACGTCCTCTGGATTTCTCGCCGCGCGGTTTTGCCGCGCCTGTAGCAGCCGGCCCGGCCGCAGCGGTCTCGGAAGATTTCTCACCGGGCTGCGCATTCGCCGAATCGCTCGCTTCGGCAGGCTCGGGGTGAGTCTGCTCCTGGAGAGCGTTCTCCTGCTTAGGAGCCTGCTCTTTGTGTGCCTGCTGGGGGTCCGGTTGGCTTTCCAGCGCACTGCCCACGGCAGCCGCGGAATGGTCGGAGGAAGTAGTAGTATTCGTCGAATGTTCGGTTGGCGGTGTGTTGTTGTCGTTTGTCATGGCCGTCATGCGCGGCCTCCCTGGAGATAGATTGCCCTGCCTACCGGGAGAACCCGGAAACTCCCTACATCGGGAAGTTAGAGCAAGGAAGGAAATGCACTGCGCGAGGCGAGCAATGCAACCTGAAAATGGTACCTGCGCTATCGGGCCTTGTCAACCCAGCGCGATTGGCACGAAACCGTGATTCCTGTACTCAAAATCAGGCAAAAAATACTTGACCCAATCTTGCCGTTAACGTAGTTTCGGCTCACCTACCCCCAGCCCTTATACTCGACGGTTATTTACTTAAGGTCATGCGTCCGTCAGGAGGAATTCTCGAAACGATGGCGGCGGTGGCGCCCTGAGGGCGAATCGTGAGTACCAAGCGTTGATTCTGACGGTGACGCAATCTCCGGAATGTAGAATCGAATGGGGGGTAAATACATGATGAAGTTCTGGTTCAGAGCACTGCTCTCGATGGGGACCGTGGGGTTGGCACTGACGCTGGCCGGAGCACCAAATCTTTTCGCACAGCAGAAGTCCGAAGACACGCCCACCACCACCACAAAGGCCAAAAAATCAAAGAAGCGTAAGGCCGCTGGCGCCGCCGAAACCAAGGCGATGGAGAAAAACGACAGCGCAGCGGAAAAATCAGCGGACAAAGCGGTAGCCAAAGCCACTAAATCCGCCAAGTCCCGCAAGGCGGCAGCTGCAGCACCATCGCAGCCAGTGGCAACGCCGGCGCCTGCTCCGCCAAGTTCCGCCAATGCCAGTTCGCGCAAAGCTGGAGCACCCACAACACCCACCGCCGCGACCCCGCCAGTCAAGGCGAAAGCCCAGGCCAGCACTGACGTCCCGGTCGCCGCTGCGCCGGGAGGCGGAAAAGGCATGGTCTGGGTCAACGTGAAAACCGGCGTATTTCACCGCCAAGGCGATCGCTGGTACGGTAAGACGCAGGACGGTAAGTACATGACTGAATCCGAAGCGCTGAAAGCGGGATATCGCGCCGAAAGAAAACGGACCAAGTCGAAAAAATAGCCGCAAAGCGCCGCAGTGAATCAGTCGCTGGAGAAATGTTTGCTGGAAAACCAATATTATTTCAAAGGAGGTTACATGAATCGCAAAAACAGTTTGCTGGGCTTGTTGTCCGCAATTTTGTTCACAGCTTTGCTGTTCACCGCCGGCACTCCGGCCGGCGCCCAGGCAAAGCCCGCCAAATCCGCAGCGCCGGCCCACGCGAAAGACACTGCGCCGGCTAAAGACCTGGTGGATCTGAACACCGCAACCAAAGAACAGCTGGATGCATTGCCGGGGATCGGCGCCGTCTACTCGCAAAAGATTATTGACGGGCGTCCTTACCGGGCCAAGACCGACTTGTTGCGGAAGAAGATCGTTCCCAAGGCCACCTACGACAACATTTCACCGCTGGTCATCGCCAAG
The DNA here is from genome assembly GCA_010365215.1 of Acidipila sp. Classification (GTDB taxonomy): domain Bacteria; phylum Acidobacteriota; class Terriglobia; order Acidiferrales; family UBA7541; genus JAAFGT01. Next base: position 51,929 of record JAAFGT010000003.1, read on the forward strand.
CAACCGGAAAAGCCCGCCGGAAAAGCTGCCGGAAAAAAGAAGCCAAGCTAGCGGGTTTGCTTCCAACGGCTGCGGGAGTTTCACGTGTCTGGCCGGCGGGGTGGCCTAACAAGTTTATTGCTTGCTCATGCCCGCCGGCCGGCCTCGCGCTCCCGGGCGCGAAAATCCCGCGAAATCATGTCCACGCTGGCGCACATCTCGTAGAGCCGGGACCTTACGCGTTGTCCCATCCGGTCAGTCAGGGAGTCATCTTGCCGCGGAGTAGCCTGTTCGCGCCATGCGCGTGGGGTCACTCGCGTCGCGGCATCGATGTCCAGAAAATTTGTAGTAAGAATCGTGGCGCGCTTCTCGTTGTAACGCACATTTAAGATGTGCCCCACCGTCTCCAGAACCCATGCCGATGGCTTGCTCGCGCCCAGGTCATCGAGCAGCAGCACCTCAGCCTTCAACACCGGTTCCAGCACCTCCATCTCCGAGGTCTGGCTGACCGGGTTGTAACTGGCCTGAATTTCCTTCAGCAATTCGCGATAGTCGTAAAACAGCCCTTCATGGCCGCGCGCAATCAGCTCGCGAAGCGCAGCCACGGCCAGGTGCGTCTTGCCTACGCCGCACGGGCCCATCAGCAGCAAGCCGCGGTCGCGCCCGTTTGGATATTCCCGCGCGAATCCTTGCACTACCACTTTCGCCTTCTGTAAGCTCAAATTCCATGTGGCCACATCGGGCTCGTCATAAGGCAAATCCGCTTCAAAATTCTCGAAATCACAAGCCAGGTAGCGCTTGGGGATGCGCGTGCGGTCAAGCAACGTCTCCGCTCGGCTCGCCGCCGAGCATTCGCAGGGCGTCGCTTTGCGCGTCAGGCCGCGTTCGCCGCGCGTCTCCACGGTGCGCCAACCTGTGCCGTGACATTTCGGGCATTCCGGTTTCGGCATGGCGGAAGAATAGGCTGTAGCGAACCGTATAGCAAGTTACGATGCAGGCGTGACGATGCAGCGTTCGCGAACATAAGCAATAATCATAAATGACTCTTCGCTGCGATCGCCGCAACCGGGCGTCGCTCGAACTAGAGAGGTCGACCATGCGGCTTGCAAACAAAGTGGCGCTGATTACCGGAGGAACCTCCGGCATCGGCGAAGCCACTGCGCTGCTATTCGCGCGCGAAGGCGCAGCCGTGGCTGTAGCCGGACGCAGCGAGGAGCGTGGTCGCAACGTTGTCGCAGGTATCGAGAAAAGCGGCGGCAAAGCCACTTTCATTCTGGTTGATGTGCGCCGCGCCGACGATTGCCGACGCGCGGTGGACTCGACCGTGCGCGCTTTCGGCCGCCTCGATGTCTTACTCAACAACGCCGGCGTTTACTATCCTCACGACACCCTGGAATGCTCGGAAGAGGAATGGGATCTGCAGCTCGACATCAATCTGAAAGGCGCATTCCTGATGTCCAAATTCGCGTTGCCCGGCATGATTGCGCAGGGCGGCGGCGTGATCGTCAACAACAGCTCCGGTTGGGGACTGGTAGGCGGCGACAAGGCGGTGGCCTATTGCGCCTCAAAAGGTGGAATGGTGTTAATGACCAAAGCGATGGCCATCGACCATGGCCGGCAAGGCATCCGCGTGAATTGCATCTGCCCCGGGGATGTGGAGACGCCCATGCTCCCAGGGGACGCGAAAATGCGCGGCTTGGATTGGAGCACCTATCTGGCAGGATGTGCCAATCGCCCGCTGGGCCGCATCGGCACGTCCGAAGAGATTGCCAAAGTGGCCCTCTTCCTGGCCTCCGACGATGCTTCGTTTATAACTGGCGCCACGCTGGCCGTGGATGGCGGCGGAACGGCGGACTGAATATTCTTTACTTGCCCTGAATCGAAATCAGCTCAACTTCGAAAATGAGCGTGGAATTAGGACCTATCCCGCCCCCCGGGCCGCGCTCCCCGTACGCCAGTCCACTGGGAATAAAAAGTTGCCACTTCGATCCCACCGGCATGAGTTGCAGCGCTTCCGTCCACCCGGGGATAACCTTGTTAACCCCGAAGCTCGCCGGCTGTCCGCGCTTATACGAGCTGTCGAATTCCGTGTTGTCGAGCAGCGTGCCTTTGTAGTTGCATACCACCGTGTCCGTGGCGGCGGGCTTTGGTCCTCTGCCTTGCTTTAAAATTTTGTATTGCAGGCCGCTGGGTAGCGTCACCACACCTTCCTTCGCTTTATTCGCCGCCAGAAATGCTTCGCCCTGTTTCTTGTTCGCGTCTCCGGCTGCCTGCATCTGTCCCTCCTGCTTTTTACGCATGTCGTTCTGCAGCGCGGTTAACACCGCTCTGGCTTCCTCGTCTGTCAAAAGTGTCTTGCCACCGGCCAGCCCGTCTTTTAATCCGCGCAAAAGGATTGCCGTGTCCACGTCGAGAACTTCGGGGTGCAGGCCCTTGCCGATATTCAGTCCCACGGCATAGCTGCGCTTGTCTCTCGCCGTTTTGAGCGTAAAGGCACTGGAGCTTTTCGCACCGGGTAGCGTGCGGCTCTTTGCCGCCCCGGCCTTGCCAGTTGTCGCAGGGGGCGTCTTGGCAGCGGGCGTCTTGGCAGCCGGCGCCTTGGAAGCGTCCGCCGGCGGAGTCTGCTGCGCCGCGGCATTACCAGACACGGCATTACTAAGCACCGAGATACCGCACGTCAGAATAACCGTTGCCATCACAAATGTTTTTCGCATGTGGCTATTTTCGCATCGGCTGCGTGGAATGGCAAATCGGGGAAATCCCCCGCTCGCGAGGCTGGGATAATTTATTTCAACGGCGGATACTTGGCCGCCAGTCGGTGAATCGTTTTCATTCCTCTGAAGGTCGCGCGGAAGCCCAATCTTCTTTCCAATGCGGCATTGGAGAACCTCGACTCGCCCTGCCCCTTCCTGCATAACCAGTAAATCTCGCGGCCGTCCACGTGAAAATCATCAATGGCTGTTTTGAATCCCATCACCGCGCGCTCCGACTCGCGTCCCAGCGGCGCGGCTACGAATCCAACCCAGAACGCGCGCGCCGTTTTCACCGCGGAGTCTGGGAATGGCTTCGACTGCGCGATGGCGGCAATTTCCGAATCGCTTCTGACAAACACCGACACTGGGTAACCCAGGGCCTTGCTAAGACAAGTCTCCACCTTCCCTTCCAGCCTGGCCATCGCTGTGGACTTGGTTTCAAAAATTACGTTCCCGCTGGCGATAAAAGTTTCCACTCCCGAGAAACCCAGACCCTCAAAAAGCCTGTGCAGCTCAGCCATTTTAGTGTTATGGCCGCCTACGTTGATGGCTCGCAAAAAGGCCACGTATCTGGGCATTCGCTAACCTCGCAAGCCCGCCGCGGCGGGATTCTAATTCACATCGTCAGGGCGCGATTCCGGCGAATCCTGGCTTGTGGCTGGGGTAACCCTGAATAGCCCGGCCGCAGCTACCCCGCTAACCCAGCAGGCTCCCGCCAGATAGCCTCCGATAACATCGCTCGGGTAATGCATGCCTAAATAAATACGCGAAAGTCCCACCAGCGCGATCAGGCCGGCGGCAGAAATCCACACCAACGCGCGAATCCACGCGCTGCTGACACGCTGCACCGCGATGCCCGCCAGCGCCACGTAGAAACAGAATGAAAAAAGCGCGTGTCCGCTGGGAAAACTGTAGGAATTCGGGACTACGCCGAAATACGGGATCGGGCGCGCCCGCTCGAAGCCGTATTTCAGCGCATTATCCAGAACCACCGAGCCGCCCATCACCCAGGCCATGGCCCAGGCCGATTCGCTCCACTCTCTCCACCAGAAAAGCGCGACGCATATGCCAAAGGTCACGAAAACGAATAGCACAGAGCCAAACAAAGTTACTCCCTGCATCGCGGCAGCCATGTGCGGGGACGCGTAATGGTGAACAAAATCCCGAACGGACTGGTCGAAACCGCCAATCGCTCCGTTCTTGATCTCCACCGCCAGCCAGGCAAATAGCAGCAGGGAGCTAAGTGCACAGGCCAGATACGCCGGCATTACCTTTCTCTGCGGCATCATTTTACCCTGGCCGCGGGCTTGGCATCGGGTACCTTCGACCACCCTTGCTGCGTTTGTTGGAAATCACTTGTGGCCGCGGCCAGAAAACTTCCCTGCTCGCGATTCCATCGCATGCAGCGCACCGAAATACGCGGCTGGTCGATTTGAATAATATTGAAAGAGTTCGGCTCTCCACGGCCTCGCGTGGATGTGGCCGTGCCCGCCTGGATCAGCAGCGCGCAGTGCCCCTGAATTTTGTAGCGCGTTTCGCTCGCCGCCATGTGGCTGACGTGCAGATGCCCGGAGAGGATCAGGTCCACCCCGCTGCGCGCGAATCCGGCCATGGCCAGGCGCGCCCGCCCCACCAGCCCGGTGGCCCCGATTTTTTGCGGCGAGTCGAACGGATGATGGGTGACCACCACTTTAGTGACCTTCACCCCGCATTCTTGAAGACGCGCGCAGCTGCGCGTGACCTGTTCCCGGTTGATCCGCCCGTTCTTCAGGGTGAAGGAGCGCGCCGTGTTGATGCCCAGCACGGCGATCTCTTCGTCGCAGTAAAACGGTTCCAGGTCGTCGCCGATGTAATGCCGGTATTTTGTGAACGGCTGCCGCGCCCGCGCATAGACGTTATACAAAGGCACATCGTGGTTTCCGGGAACAACGATTTGCGGGGTAGGTAGCGCATCCAGAAACTGCCGCGCTTCTTCGAATTCGCGCTTGCGGGCGCGCTGCGTCAGGTCGCCGGAAACCACCACGATGCTGGGCTTCGTTGCCGCCACCGCGGAGATCAGCGCCTGCACGGTGTCGTTCTCCAGGCGCCCGAAGTGCGGATCGGAAAGATGAACAATGGTGCGCATTACGGCCTGACCGCGCCAGCCGCCGCGTCGCCGCCGTCCGTGGCCGGAACCATCACGCGCAGCGCCCCCGGCCGGATGCGGTAGTGCAGCGGCGTCTCCGCCACATTTACTTCTCCGTCCCTCGACACCTGAATGCGCCGCTTTCGCGTCTTGATCCAGATTTCTTTGGAATGCAGCACATCCAGTTCCCCGGCTTCGGCCAGGCGCCCCGTCAGCGCCAGGAACGCCAGGCGCAGCAGGCCCGCGCGCCCCACGCGCTGCGCCGTGTACACGCAGAGGTGGCCGCCATTCAATGCTTTTCGCTCGCCAATCTTCAACCCCTCCATCTGATACTCATTGTTGCCCACGAACACGAAAGGCGTATCGCGCACCAGTTCCTTTTCATCCGCTTCCAGCCGCACATGCAGAAGCGAATGTCGCCACAACACCCACACCACCGCCTGCGCAAACGCGATCCACTTGGTGTGGCCCAGATGCTGTTTTTGCACGCGCTCGCGCACGATTCGCGGATAAATTCCCAGGCTGGAATTATTTACGAATACGCGTCCATTGACTTCCGCCACGTCCACGGTTGCGACGCTGCCGGTAACAATCGCTTTCGCCGCTTCGCCGAGGTCCGCGGGGATATGCAGATCGTGTGCAAAGTGATTCAGCGTGCCCAGGGGCATCACCCCCAGTTTGATTTGCGTTCCCAGCAGCGCGGCCGCCACCGTATTTACCGTGCCATCGCCGCCGCCCGCCACCACCATCTGGCTCTTTTGCTGCACGGCGAGGCGTGCTTGCTGATCAATTTCAGACCCGGAGGCCACCAGGATGTTGGCCACCACTTTATTTTCCGCAAACACGCGGGCCAGATGCTCGCGTGCTTCGGCCACCCGGCCGGCGCCAGCGGAGCTGTTGAGGATGCACGTTACCGTGGCTGGCATCGTGAGCTGCGCCGCTTCACGCCGGGCCGCCAGCGAGCCGCGCAATGGAAAAGCCTAGCACAGAATCTAGGATGCCCGGGTTACCGCTGGGGTGCTCAAGTCGGAATCTGGTTTGGGGAATTATTTTTGAAGATGGGAGGGCCGCGGCTGGCGAACCCGCACGATGGCGTTGCGCGGCGCGCCGTCCTGCAAGCTGGTCATGCCCCGCGCCATCTCTTCCTGCATCATGCGCACGAAAGTTTCCATCTGCGTTTCCATCTGCAACATTTTCTCACGCATGTTGAGGATCACTTCGATACCCGCAAGATTTACGCCCATCTCCCGCGTCAGCGTCAGGATAACTTCCAGGCGCTCGAGATCTTCCGGCGTGTACAGGCGCGTGTTGCCTTCCGAGCGCGACGGCTTCAGCAAGCCCTGGCGCTCGTACAGGCGCAGCGTTTGCGGGTGCAGCTGGTAAAGCTCGGCCACCGCGCTGATCATGTAGCCCACCGGGCTCTTTTTCTTTGTTCGTGCCGCCATTACATTGCCGCCTTGGCGAAAATTCCCTCGCGAAGGTCCTTGTCGTAAAACGGAGTGAGTTCGCGCAACAGCGTTCTGGCGCGCTCTTCCACCGTGGGGGGCACCACCACCTGAACTTCCACGTAATGATCGCCGCGCCGCTCGGGACTGCGCACCGAAAGCACGCCCTTCTCGCGCAACCGGAATTTTTGTCCGCTGTTGGTTCCCGGAGGAATGCGCAACAGCGCGCGGCCATCTATCGTGGGGACTTCTACTTTGGCTCCCAGCGCCGCTTCCACCACGGTGATCGGCACGGCCGTATAAATGTCGTCGCCACGGCGCTCAAAATAGGGATGGGCCTCCACCCGCGTGATGATGTACAGGTCACCCGGCGGATGGCCGGGCTGTCCGGCGTTGCCGCGGCCGGGAATGCGCACGCGCGATCCTGTTTGCACCCCCGCCGGAATCCGAATCTCGATGGTTTCCTGGCGCTGCACGCGCCCTTCGCCGCGGCACTCGCGGCAGACCTCGCGCAGCTTGCCGCTGCCCCCGCAGCGTGTGCAGTTCACCTGAAATCTCATGCCGCTGGCGGATTGCGCGCGCTTTCCCGTGCCTCCGCAAGCTGGGCAGACCTGTGGCGTTCCACCGCCCGATCCCGATCCCTTGCAGGTCGAACAGGTATCCAGGCGCGGAAAGGTGATTTTTTCTACCGTGCCGCGGACCGCTTTTGTGAAGCTGATGTCGATCTGGTATTCCAGATCCGACGGTGCCGCGGACTCCGCCGGAGCCTGCGCGCCGCCACCCTGGTTACGGAAAAACTGGCTGAACAGGTCACGGAAACCGCCGCCGGTGCCGGAGTCAAAGCCGTCAAAATCCACGGAATATTCCGGTCCGCCCGGCCCGCCCGCACCTCGGCCCGTTGCGCCTGCGCCATACGCGCCGGGCGGAGGCCCGCCGGTGAAATTATCGGCGTAGAAGCCGTGCTCGTCGAACATCTGTCGTTTTTTTGTGTCGGAAAGAACGTCGTAGGCTTCCTGGATCTGCTTGAATTTCTCTTCCGCGGACTTGTCTCCAGGATTTAAATCAGGATGGTACTTGCGTGCCAGCTTCCGGTAGGCTTGGCGAATCTCTTTTGCCGTAGCCTTGCGGCGCACGCCTAAGCGTTCGTAATAATCCTGTTTAACGGTAGGGGGCATGGCTTGGGACAATTCCCTGAATGCTCAGATACTGGACTGCTCAGAACCTGGCCGAACGTGTGCCGTTGGAGCGTACCGTCCGGCCAGGACCTGTCGTAGCTAACCTGTCGTACCGAACATCTTGTCGACAACATATTGTCCGCGCTGTCGAGTTCACGCCTTGGATTAATTCGGGCGCTTGGACTCGTCGACGTCCACATACTCGGCGTCAATCACGTCGTCCTTCTTTTCTGCTGCGCCACTGGCCCCATCAGCCCCCGCAGCGTGTGCCCCGGGACCGCCGGCAGCAGCCCCCGCAGCTTCACCCTGCGCCGCGGTCGCGCGGTACATCGCCTCGGCCAGGCGGTGCGAGGCTTTGGTCAGCGCCTCGGCAGCCGCATTCATCTTCTCTGTACCGCCGTCCACCAGCGTCTTCTTGGTCTGCTCGATGGCCTCTTCCGCCACGCGCAGTTCTTCCTCGGAAAATTTCTCGCGATTCTCGCGAATCATTTTCTCCGTGCTGTAGACCAGATGATCCGCGCGGTTGCGTGACTCGATCTCCGCCAGGCGCTGCTTGTCCTCCCCGGCATGAGACTCCGCTTCCGTGCGCATGCGCTCGGCTTCTTCCTTGCTCAAGCCGGTGGTCGCGGTGATGGTGATTTTCTGTTCTTTATTGGTGGCCTTGTCCTTCGCGGTCACGTTGAGGATGCCGTTGGCATCGATGTCGTAAACAATTTCAATCTGCGGCACGCCGCGCGGAGCCGGGGGAATCCCCACCAGGTTGAATTTGCCCAGCGTGCGGTTGTCGCGCGCCAGCGGCCGCTCGCCCTGCAACACGTGAATTTCCGCCGAAGGCTGGTTGTCCGAAGCCGTCGAGAACGTGTCGGACTTCCGCGTGGGGATGGTGGTGTTGCGCGGAATCAGGACCGTGGTCACCCCGCCCTGGGTCTCCACCCCCAGCGAAAGCGGTGTGACGTCCAGCAGCAGGATGTCTTTCACTTCCCCGCCCAACACGCCGCCTTGAATGGCCGCGCCCACGGCCACCACCTCATCCGGGTTGACTCCCTTGTGCGGCTCTTTGCCCCCAAAAAGTTCACGGACAATCTGTTGCACGCGCGGGATGCGCGTCGAGCCTCCCACCAGCACCACTTCGTCGATCTTATCGGGCGTAATTTCCGCGTCGGTCATGGCCTTTTTCACCGGGCCGATGGTGCGCTGAAGAATGTCTTCCATCAGCTGCTCCAGCTTGGCGCGCGTCAGCTTCTTCACGAAGTGCTTCGGGCCGGTGGCATCCGCGGTGATAAACGGCAGATTAATTTCCGTTTCGCTCACCTGCGAAAGCTCCACTTTGGCTTTCTCCGCGGCTTCCTTCAGGCGCTGCAGGGCCATGCGGTCTTTGCTGAGATCGATCTGCGTGCTCTGATCTTTCTTGAACTCTTCGGCCATCCACTCCACGATGCGGTCGTCGATATCGTCGCCGCCCAGGTGGGTGTCGCCGTTCGTGGCTTTGACCTCCACTACCCCTTCCCCGACTTCGAGAATGGAGATATCGAAAGTTCCGCCGCCCAGGTCGTAGACGGCAATGGTTTCGTCTTTCTTTTTGTCCAGGCCATAGGCCAGTGCGGCAGCCGTCGGCTCGTTGATGATCCGCAACACTTCCAGCCCGGCGATTTCTCCCGCCTGCTTGGTGGCCTGGCGTTGGCTGTCGTTGAAGTATGCGGGAACGGTGATCACCGCTTTATCCACCTTCTCGCTGAGGAAGTCTTCGGCGGCTTTCTTCAGTTTTGTCAGGATCATGGCCGAGATCTCTTCCGGCGTGTACGGCTTGCCATTGATCTCCACGCGCACGTGATCGTCGCTGCCACTGACAATCTTGTAGGGCACGCGCTTCAATTCGTCGCGCACCTCATTTTGGCGCTTCCCCATGAAGCGCTTGATCGAGAAGACCGTATTTTCGGGGTTGGTTACCGCTTGGCGTTTGGCCACCTGCCCCACCAGCCGTTCGCCCGACTTGGTAATCGCCACCACCGACGGCGTGGTGCGAGCGCCCTCCTGGTTAGGAATTACCACGGGCTCGCCGCCCTGCATCACCGAAACCACAGAATTCGTTGTCCCCAAATCGATGCCAATAATTTTGCTCATAACGAAAAAACCTCCAAAAGGCGGATGGGCAGCCTAGCCCGGCCAAGATATCTAACAAGAAACGCAAGGGCAGTATAAATGTTGAGTGTATGATTGTCAAGGATAAATTTTTATGTCACCATCTTTAAGACTAACCTTCTTGTTTATAATTATATAGCGAAGCTCAGCCACATAATCCTTGCCTCAAGGAATGCGGAAAATTTCGGACTTCCAATGGGGGCGAATCAGCGGCATGCCTAACCAGATGTCGCTAGGAAGAACTCCAACCCTTCCAAGCGCATCTGTAACTACACGTAGACAATTTGGCGGTTTAAGGTTACTACTGCGCGGCATGGGAAGTCCTTAAACCTGCCTTTACGCGATCGGCTCTAAAAAGGTTTAGAATAGCTCGGATAATTTCCAAAGAGAGGCAACGGTGATTTGCCGGAAAACCGATAGTAAAACTTTTCTGCTTTTTCTGTTCGCGATTTTGCTTGTGTCCGGCCCGGGCCGCGCCGCCGTTGCGGCCACACGGCAAACCGCGGCCAAAGCCGGTGAGAGAAAGGCCGGAAGCAGGTCCACCACAGCGAAAGCATCCGCGAGCAAGACCAACAAGGCACTCGCTACCGAGCAGGCCGGCCCTCCGAACAAAACCATGGGTTCCCGCAGCGCTCCCATCACCATTGAAGTATTCAGCGATTACCAGTGCCCGGCATGCCGCGTGTTCTACCAAGAAACTTTGCGGCCACTGATGGACGACTACGTCGCTACGGGAAAGGTCTTGCTGATCCATCGCGATTTTCCGTTGCCCATCCACCAGTACTCGCGCCAGGCTGCGCGGCTGGTGAATGCTGCCGCCAAAATAGGCAAGTTCGAGAAAGCGGAACAAGCCCTCTACGCCAGGCAGGACTCTTGGGAAAAAGATGGCAACCTCTCCGGCGCGCTGGCTGCGGTGTTAACTCCCGCCGAGCTTGCGCACGTCACTCAGGTGGCGGAAAGCGGCAAGATGGATACCTTCATCGAGAGCGACGTTAGCCTGGGAAATTCGAAACAGGTCCATCAGACACCCTCGCTGTTCCTGACCCATGCCGGGCAAACCGACGCGCTGCCGCCCGGGGGCGTGAGCTATTCGCTGCTGAAACGCTACCTGGACCAGTTGCTGGCACAATAGCCATGCTGCGCAGGTACATCCCCATTGGCGGTCAAGCCCTGAAGGTTTCGCATGTTCTGCTGGTCCTCGGGCGCATGCTATTGGGCGCGGTTTTCCTCTACGCCGCGTACTCCAAACTCCGCCAGCCGTCCTACATTCTGTTTGCCATGGCCATTCATTCCTACCAACTGGCTCCAGAATGGGCGGAGCTCGGATTAGCGCGCGCACTGCCCTGGCTGGAGCTGGCGCTGGGCCTTGCCCTGCTGAGCGGCATATTTCTGCGCTACACGGCGGCCACCGCGAGCGTGCTGCTGGCTATATTTTTCGGCGTTATGACGCGCTCCTATCTCGCCGGGCAGCAGATTAATTGCGGCTGTTTCGGTATCGGTGAAGCGCTGAGCCCGCGCACACTCGCGCGAGACGGAGCGCTGCTGGCCGTTTCATTCGCGGTGACCGTGGGGGCGTTTCTGGTCGAGCGCCAGCATGGAAACTCCTCGACCGCTATCTCGCAGGCGCGTTCCGCACACACGGCCCTCGAGTAACAAGCCTTGAAAATGCCTGGCACGCTGGGAAAATGTCTAGCACGCTGGGAAAATGTCTAGCACGCTGGGAAAATGACTGGCACTTATTGAAAATGAGTGGCACCTGGTGAAAACCTTACAAGAATATCTGACTCTGGCCGCCGCCGCGCACGGACACCTCTGCGCCGGGCAGGTTCTCGGAGTTCGCCTCGCCATGCTCGGGCTGCGGGAGCTGGGCATCGAGGACGCCGAGCGCGAGCGCAAGCGTCTGGTCACCTATGTGGAGATTGATCGCTGCGTCACCGACGCGATTGCCTTGGTCACGAATTGCCGCTTGGGCAAGCGCAGCCTTAAATTTTACGATTGGGGAAAAGTGGCCGCGACCTTCGTGGATCTTCCCACCGGCCGCGCCATCCGCGTAGCCGCGAAAGAAAGCTCCAAGCAGCGCGCGCTGGGAATGTTTCCGGAGATGGAGAAGGATCCCGGCCAGCAGAAAGCCTATGCCCTGCTCCCCGACGCGGACCTTTTCGATACCGCTTGGGTGCGCGTGGAAGTTTTGCCGCAGGATTTGCCCGGATACCGCGGCGCGCGCGTGCTCTGCGCGCAATGTGGCGAAGGCATTAATTTTCATCGCGAAGTCCAGGCCGCAGGCCGCACGCTTTGCCGCGCTTGTGCCGGCAATGCTTACTACCAGAGTTTCCCGTAGCCTTCCTCTAGCCCGCTCTTCGCACGGTCACGCTTCGCAGCGCAATGCCAATTTGATTTTCCACAGAAGTTTGGACAACTCTTCCTCGATAATCTGTGATAATTACTCCTCTAGTTCAAAGTGATGTGGGTGTGTGACCCCGTTGTGGTAATACCGCTGTGGGGGAAACCGTTCCGCAGAAGAATCAGCGTAGAAGAATCAGAAGGGGGGAGTGTATGCGCCGCAAGTCTTTTTGGGTCACTGTTCTGGCCAGCTTCGCCAGCCTGTTCCTGGGGGCTGCGCCCGCGCTTGCGCAGACGCAAGCAACCACGGGAGTGATTGAAGGAACGGTCACCGATCCCAGCGGCGGCGTGGTCTCCGGCGCCACGGTAACCATGACCAACACCGGCACCGGCTACGAGCGCCAGGTCACCACGAATGAGAGCGGCTTCTACCGCGGCGTCCTGTTGCCGCTGGGGGCCTACAAAGTCACCGTGGAAAAGTCCGGCTTCGCCACCATGATGATCAAGGACGTGGAGCTTACTCTGGGCGCGAGCAATACCATCAACGCCGCCCTCAAGCTGCAAAGCGGTGCGGAACAGATTACCGTCACCTCCGAGGAGCCTCTGGTCCACGCCTCCCAAACCGAAACCAGCGCAGGCCTCGATGCCCAGCAGCTTCACAGCGTCCCGGTCAGTAACCGGAACTATCTCGACCTCTTGACCTTGACCCCCAACGTCTCCATCAGCAATGGCACCGACGGTCCGGAGATTAACGTCAACGGCCAGAAGGGCACACAAACCAGCTTCAACGTCGACGGCGCGAACGCCAACAACGTTTTCTTCGGCGAGCAGCGCGGCGGGCAGCGCCCGGTAGCCAATGTGGGCCTTGAAGCCGTGCGCGAATTTCAAGTGGTCGCGGAAGGCGCGCCTGCTGAATTCGGCGGTTATTCCGGCGCGTTCATCAACGTGGTCACCAAATCAGGGACCAATGATTTTCACGGGTCGTTGTTCCACCTGCAGGATCTGGAGGCGCTCACCGCTGCGCTCGCCGATGGCTCCAGCCTCAACGGCTACCACCGCGAGCAGTACGGCGCCAGCCTCGGCGGCCCCATCAAAAAGGACAAGCTGTTTTTCTTCGGCACCTATGAGGGCGCGAATACCCGGTTCAACACGAATAACAGCCTGGTGCATTGCTGCACGGTCACCGCCGCCAACGGAATTGCCACCTTCGCATCGCCCGCTAACGGCGGCGTGCCCGCGGACCTCAATCAGATTTTCACTACCCGCTTCGGAAGCCCCGAGGCCGGCCCCATCAAGCGCACCAACGATCTTCAGTCCTTCCTGGTGAAAGGCGATTGGATCCCCAACGCGCGACACAACGTCACCTTGCGGCACTACTTCGCCCGTTCCATTCAGGATAACGGCACGTTCGACATCCCCACATTTGGCCGCACCGCCAACGGCCAGGAACGCAGCAAGAGCAATACCTTCGTCGGTTCGTGGACTTGGGCCATTTCCAGCAAATACCTCAACGAGTTTCGTTTCGAGTACGGCCGCGAGAACCGTCCGCGTACTCAGGTGCTCCCCCCGGACCTGCCGGACACCTCCATCGGTGCCTGCACCCAGCCGGATGATTTCTCGTCTCCCGTGGCGGGCTGCTTTGCGGGCGGCTCGGCCATCGGCAACGGCCGCAACTACCGCTTCGGCCGGCCCTTTTTCCACCCCAGCTTCGTGGTCGATGAGCAGTTCCAGGAAAGCGACAACTTCTCGATCATCACCGGCAATCACGCCGTAAAATTTGGCTTTATGGTTGACAACATCCGCGTGCAGAATTTCTTCGCGGGATTCGCGCGTGGACGATATACCTTCGATACCGTCGAAGGTTTTCTGAATTACATCAATCTGGGTCCGACATTCGTCGAGTGCGCCGACGGCACATCGGGAACTTCAGGAAATTTCGGCTCCACCCTGGCGGGCAACGCCACATGCCTCAATAATTCCGCCAATATCGTCGGCCCCCTCCTGCTGTATCTGCAGTTCGCACCGGTCGGCAGTGCCACGCTGGCCCAGGCTTCCAACAATAACTTCCACCAGTTCGAGAGCGGCCTCTTCCTTCAGGATAAATGGCAGGCGCGGCCGGGCTTGACCATTTCTTATGGCTTGCGCTGGGACAACTATAACCAGCGCGACCCGATCCTTCCCCCGGCGCAAACGCGCATCGGCCAATTCCTTGGCAACCCGGCGTTCCGCTCCAATGGCACCGTGCCCAGCTATCACAAGGCCTTCCAGCCACGGCTCGGTATTGCCTGGGATCCCTGGCATAACGGTAAGACGGTGATTCGCGCCAACGGCGGCATGTTCTTCTCGCGCCTTCCCGCCCTCATCGTGGCCAACGGCACCGCCAACAATGGAGCGCTTGGCGCCACGATTTTCGAGGCCAGTTTCCTCAATGGTCCTGCCAACGCCTTCAATCTCGGATTCCTGGTGCCGCCGGTCTATCCTGACTGCGCCACCGGGACCTTCGCACCACCGATCTGCCCCACCCCGGCAAATTTTTCGCCGTTTGATCCCGGAGTGGTGCTTTTCGCAAAAGACTTTGTCTATCCCCGCAGCCTGCAGGCCAGCCTTTGGGTGGAACGCCAGATTGCCAAGGATTGGGCCATCTCCGCAGGATTCAATTACGCCCTCGGAACCCATCAGAACCGCGTGGAAGGATTCAACGTCCCGCCGGCCAACGGCACCGGGCCGGATGGACGCACACTCTACACCGGCAATGGCGGCAGCGGCCCTTTCAGCGGCCCCGGCGGAAACGGCAGCGGTATCGCCACCTTCAGCAGCTTGCTCACCAGCAATGCCACGTCGGTCTATCGCTCCTTCGCTGTAAAAGTGGACAAGAAGTACAGCCGCAACATCCTGCTGTCCGCGCAGTACACCTACGCGCATGACGACGATCAAGACTCCAACGAGCGCGATCAGTTCACCGCCAAATTCAGCGACCCGAAGAATTTTGGCCCCGAGCACGGCCCCAGCGACCGCGACCGCAGGCACCGCTTCAGCGCCTTCGCTCTCTGGAATCTGCCCTGGGGCTTCTCCTGGAGCAACACCTTCTCGGCATTCTCGGCCACTCCGCGCTCGCTGCTCTGTAACTTCGATGCGAATGGCGATTCCTTTTCCGACAACGATCGCGTCTTCACCGACGGCCACGGCAACTACTCCTGCGGAGCAGGCGGCGTGGGAAATATCATCGATCTGGGCAGCGGAAAAACCGCCACCCTGGTGGGCGCTTTAACCGGCGGCCACGACTCCGGCCGCAACACCTTCCGCAAGGGCGATCAATATTTCGACTGGAGCATGCGCATCCAAAAGGATTTCCGCATTCACGATCGCCTGAAGCTCTCGCCCTCGGCGGAAATTTTTAACATCATCGGCGGCGATAATCTTCGCTTCCCCGTCTGCGGCGAACTGCGCGGCTGCTTCGACGGCACCTTCCTGCAGATTCCCGGCGATCCGCGTCGCGCGCGCCTGGGCCTGCGGCTCGAGTGGTAGGGATCTCGAAAACGTGGTGGGGATCTCGATAACGATGCAGCGCTCGGGATAAATAACACACCGCGCGGGGCCTTCGCCGAGCCCTTAAAGTTACTCCGCGTGTAGTCCAGTTTGGCTCTTGCCTCCCAGCACCGCCACGCTTACTCTGGCCGCATGGAAAATTTCACGCCCACACCTCGCACCCAGGTCAAGCGCTTGCCCGACCGCGGTCTTTACGACCGGGCCGAAGTTTATAAAATTCTCGAACAGGGCTTTCTCTGTCACTCCGGCTTCATGGTAGAAGACCAGCCCTTCGTGATTCCCACAGGTTACGGCCGCGTGGACGATCAGCTTTACATCCACGGCTCGGCGGCCAGCCGCATGCTACGGTCGCTGAGCGGCGGAATTAAAATGTGCCTCACCGTCACCCTCCTCGACGGCCTGGTTCTGGCGCGCTCCGCGTTCCATCATTCCATGAACTACCGCTCGGTAGTCATCCTCGGCACCGCCACGCTGGTCGAAGATGCCGCCGAAAAAACCAAAGCCCTGCTGGCTATCTCCGAACAGATCATCCGCGGCCGCTGGGCTGAAGTGCGCTCGCCCACCGAAAAAGAATTGAAAGCCACGATCGTGCTCCGCGTTCCCCTGCTGGAAGTCTCGGCAAAAGTCCGCACCGGAATGCCGCACGATGACGAAGAAGATTACCAGCTCCCCATCTGGGCCGGAGTGCTGCCCATCAGCCAGGTGCCCGCAGCGCCCCTGGCTGACCCGCGCAACCTGCCCAATCTGTCGGTGCCGGAATCCGTCCGTAAATATTCGCGCTGAAGTTTCATCGTCTGAAGGCTGTTTGTGCTAGGTGCGGCGAGAGATACATATTCCAACGCCTGTTACGACGTTTACGGGGGTTTCTTCCCGTGATTCGAAATCTCTTCACTCTCGCAATCAGCTCTGTCTTTGTCTTATTGGCTCAGTGTTTGGCTGCGCCAACGCAGACGAAGGGACCGGCAGCTTCCGTGTCTGTGTGTCAGATCCTTTCTCACCCAGAACACTATCTCGATGCCCCGGTTACAATTAGGGTAAGGGTGAAGACATATAGGCACGGAACTTCAATATCGGACAGAAATTGTCCAAAACAGGCATTGTCTCTTATCGCGGACGATTCAACGCTCAAGAGCGACGGCGTAAATCGCTTTTACCGGTTCCTCGCAGCACATAGGCAATCGAGCGTTCCGACCGATGCAATACTGACAGGTCGCACGGCTCGAGGTTCCAACGTGGGATTCGCGGCTAAACGAGATTTTGTCTTCAAGTTAGAATCCGTTGCGGAGGTTGCTGAAGCCAATCAAGACAAGAAACCGCCGCAATGATAAAAATAATCGTGTTCTAGCTGGCAAACCTTTTTGCGGGTGTCATAACTGTAGCTTTGAGAACGTCGCGACCAACATTTCTCGCAGTAGGTGTGGATCCGATTTTACTGATGCACGTTCCCTTCGCTTGGAGTACCATAGCCAGCCTGCGGGGACAATCCATGAGGTTTTCGAAGACCGGCCCAAAATCTATCGCCACTATTTCGCGCACTGCTGCGCAATGTGTCCGGAGGTACGCCAATGTCTGACCATCGCTCGAACGGTTCCGGAAACGGCCCGGGAAACCCCGGCAAGGCGGACAACGCCAACCCGGAAAACGCCAAACCGGAAAAGGGCGTTTCGCGCCGCAGCTTTATCAAGGGCGCAGGCGTTGCCGTTTCCGCCGTCACCATGCTTCGCGAAGGCTTGCTCTCGCCCACCGCAGCAGCCGCGGACGCCAAAGTCGCGGGCCCCGGCGCCATCGCCATGACCCTGAAAATTAACGGACAGGCGCACAAAATTACCGCCGAGCCTCGCCTCACTCTGCTCGACGCGCTGCGCAACAATCTCGACATCACCGGCGCAAAAAAAGTTTGCGACCGGGCCACCTGCGGCGCCTGCACCGTGCTCATGGACGGCAAAGCCATTTACGCGTGCACCCTGCTGGCGATTGACGCGCAGGGCCACGACCTCCAGACCATCGAAGGCCTTTCCGCCGAAGGCGCGCTGCACCCCATCGAGGCGGCATTTGTGGACCATGACGCGCAGCAATGCGGCTTCTGCACTCCGGGATTTGTGATGGCCGCAAAATCTTTCCTCGACGCGCATCCCCAGCCCACGCGTGAACAGGTTACGAAAGGTTTTGGCGGCAATTTTTGCCGCTGCGGAACTTATGTCGGTGTGCGCGAAGCGGTGCTCGATGCCGCTGGGCGCATGCGCGGGGGGAGGGCGTAATGGCGGACTACAAATGGCCCGCGGCCGAAAACCGCAGCCTCATCGGCAAGCGCATCTCTCGGCTCGACGGCCCGCTGAAATCTTCCGGCCGCGCTAAATATTCTTTCGACGTCAACCGCCCCGGCATGCTCTACGGCAAAATGATCCTCTCGCCCTACGCCCACGCCAAGGTCACCAAAATCGACACCACTGCCGCGGAAAAAATGCCCGGCGTCAAAGCGGTCACGCTGATCTGGGAAGTAGGCAAAGAGGTGCAGTGGGCCGGGCAGGAGATCGCCGCCGTCGCCGCCGAGACCGAAGACCAGGCACGCGATGCTGCTCGCGCCATTAAAGTCGAATACGAAGTTTTGCCCCACCTGGTCACCGACGCTACTCCCCAACAGGCCGGCGCCGACCACTCCAAACAGCTCAGCGAACAGAAGACCGGGGACCCTGACCCCGCCTTCGCTCAAGCCGCCGCCACCATCGAAGGCACCTACGGCTCCCCGGTGATCACTCACTGCTGCCTCGAATCTCACGGCCAGGTTACCGAGTGGCAGGGCGACCAGCTCACCGTGTGGGCATCGACTCAGGCGGTCAGCAACCTGGCCGGCGAATATGCTCCGGCCATGGAGATTCCTGCCGGCAACGTGCACATCATCACCCCGGTGATGGGTGGCGGCTTCGGCAGCAAATTTAATTCCGACGTTTGGGGTTTCGCCTGCGCGCGGCTGTCCAAAAAATCCGGCCGCGCCGTGAAGATGCTGCTGGAGCGCGATCACGAGCTGATGGTCGCCGGCGCGCGCCCCTCCATCTATGCCAAGGTGAAAGTGGCCGCGAAAGCCGACGGCACGCTGGTCGCCTGGAAGTCGGAATCCTGGGGCACGGCCGGGCCGGGCTCCGCGGGAAATCCCACTCTGCCCTACGTGTTCCGCCCGGAAAATCGCTCCTCGCGGCACACCGCCATCTCCACCAACATTGGACCCGCGCGCGCCTGGCGGGCGCCGAACCATCCGCAAATGGCTCTCATCACCATGTCGGCTCTCGAAGATCTCGCCGCCGCCGTGCCCATGGACCCGCTCGATTTCTTTTTGAAAAATATTGAGCTCACCGGCACCCTCGCCAAAGTCTACAAAGAAGAGCTGCTCAAAGCCGCCGAGCTCATGGACTGGAAAAAGAAATGGCACCCGCGCGGCCAGATGGTTGCCGGCCCCATCCAGCGCGGGCTCGGCCTGTCGCTGCACACCTGGGGCGGCGGCGGTCACCAAAGCAACTGCAACTGCACCATTCACCCCGACGGCTCCGTGGAAGTCTCCCTGGGCAGCCAGGATCTTGGCACCGGCGCGCGCACCGTAATCGGCATCGTCGCCGCGGAAACCCTCGGCCTGCCACTCGAAGCGGTAAAAGTAAATATTGGAGACAACCACTATCCCGCCTCCGGCGCTTCCGGCGGATCCACCACGGTAGGCGGGGTCAGCTCCTCCACGCGCCGTGCGGCGAACAACGCGTTAAACGAGCTGCTCGCAAAAGTCGCGCCTTCGCTCGGCGGCGACGCGGAACAGCTCGAAGCCGTAGGCGGCGTGATTCGCGTGAAGGGCGACACCTCCAAATTCCTGCCCTGGAAGCAGGCCTGCGCCAAACTGGCCTCCACACCCATCACCGCCGCGGGCCAGACCTCCAAGGATCTGATCTCCAGCGGCGTCGGCGGCGTGCAGATGGCCGAAGTCAGCGTGGACATGGAAACCGGCGTTGTGCGAGTGGAAAAAATGGTCGCGGCGCAGGATTGCGGCCTGGTCATCAATCTTAAAACTGCCGAAAGCCAGGTCTACGGCGCCTTCATCATGGGCATCACCTACGCCCTGCACGAAGAAAAAATCATGGACCAGCAGACCGGCCGCTGCCTCAACGCCGATATGGAATTTTACAAACTCGCGGGCTTGGGCGATATCGGCGAGCTGGTCGTTCACATGATGACCGGCCCGGGCTACGACGACCGCGGCGTCATCGGCCTGGGCGAGCCTCCGGTAATTTCCCCCGGCGCGGTTATTTCCAATGCCGTGGCCAACGCCATCGGCGTGCGCGTCCCCACTCTGCCCATCACCCCATCGAAGGTGCTCGCCGCACTCGAGTCCAAAGGAGCCAAAGCGTAATGGAAGCCTTCGAATACGCGCGTCCCGCAAGCGGCAAGGAAGCTCTCGAACTACTCGGCGGCAGCTTCGCCGATAGCGAAATCCTCGCCGGCGGCATGGACCTCATCAGCCTGATGAAGAACTACGTGCTGTCGCCCAAGCGCCTGGTGAATATTAAGGGCATCAGCGAGTTCAGCGGAATCCGCTCCACGCAGCAAGGTCTGGCCATCGGCGCCACCACTACCCTGCAGGAGCTCATCGAGCATAAAACCATCGCCGCCGATTACCCCGGCCTGCATCAGGCCGCCGACGCCATTCCCAGTCCGCAAATCCGCAACATGGCCACCGCCGGAGGCAATCTCTGCCAGCGGCCGCGTTGCTGGTATTTCCGCAATGGCTTTGGCTTGCTGGCGCGCGACGCCAAGGGCAACCCACTCGTGCCCGGCGGCGATAACCGCTATCACGCTATCTTCGGCAACGACGGGCCGGCGTATTTCGTGAACGGCTCCAGCCTGGCGCCCGCGCTGATCGCCTTGTCCGCCCAGGCCCGCATCTTCAGCGCCAATGGCTGGCGCGAAGTCGCCGTGGCTGACTTCTTTCGCACGCCCCGCAACGACAACGAGCGCGAAAACGTCTTGCAGCCCAAAGAAATTCTCGGCGAGATCGTGATTCCCTCCGCCTCCAAGGGCCTGCGCACCTCCACCTACGAGGTGCGTGAGCGGGAAGCGCTCGATTGGCCGCTGGCCACCGCCTCGGTCGCGCTGAAAATGTCCGGCAACAAAATCGAAAAAGCCAGCGTAGTCCTGGGCTACGTAGCGCCCATACCCTGGCAGGCCAAAGAGGCCGGTGACTGGCTCGCCGGCAAAACGCTCAACGAAGAAACCGCCGCCAAGGCCGGTGAAGCCGCCGTGCAAGGTGCCAAGCCGCTCAGCGGCAACAAATACAAAGTTCAGCTGGCCCGCGTCTGCGTCAAGCGCGCGCTGCTCGCGGCAGGGAGGGCATAAGCCATGGCCAGACTCAGCGTCCTGATCTCCTCCGGCGAAGTCTGCAGCTCGCTGCGCTCGAAACAGCTCTTCTACGATACCGACGACCACGACCGCGTCGACGCCCACCACACCGGCGAAGTCCACGGCCCCTTCTGGTGCACGCTAACTCAATCCCTGCTAGGCCCCGACGGCAAAGTCGCCGACGTCGACCTCTGCCGCCAAGGCCGCACCTGCTGCAAGACCGCCTAGTTTTAAACTATCGACAGCAATACACCTGGGCAATTTGCATGCCCGGTCGCGAAGGGTGCGCCACCCGCCTTGGAATTAGTAAATCGTAGATATCATTTTCCAAATGAGAAGTGATTGATCTTGTGGTTATCGTCCAGACTGACTCCGAAATATAGAGACGCCCCTGGCCCAAAATCGATCAAGTAGTAGTACCAATGCGCACCAGGATCAGTTCGTTGTGCCTGAAAAACAAATTTGGCAGGAGCACCGAATGGCCCAAACTGTTTTAGCATTCGCTTCGCAAGGCCATCTTTCATTTTCGCGTCCATTTGGGCGGTTAGATCTGAACTCTTTTCCGTTCCACTTTGCAGTTGCGCGAAGAAGTCTTTCACAAGCGCCGTCACTGCTGGACTCTCACCTGGAATTCCACGATGAGCGTTGCGTGCGATCTCCGGGAAAAGGTCTTCAAAGATTGCATTCGTGATTCTCTCGCCTGGCTCTGGCGAACCGTCTCCGCTATTTGTAAAAGCGATAATTTGAACGTCTTGTTTGGGGAAATACTCGTTAGCAGTTGTAAAGCCGAAGGAACCGCCCGTGTGGCCTATTCGTGGCTGATTGTCAAAGGATTCGACAAATAATCCCAAGCCATAATTAGCCGCACCTTTCTCGATTACCGCTGGGGTGGTCATCAAACTGTAGGTTTTTCGCGATACGATTTTGCCGTCCCTAAGAGCTCTGTTCCATTTCTCTAAATCATCCACCGTGCTAATAAGGTTTCCCGCTGACCATCCGAAACTGTCATGGATGACTGCCGCTCTTTGCAACCTTCCATCTTTGTGCCAGTAGCCGATGGCCATGTTGGGCAGTTTAAACTCTTCCGACACGGTGAACGTGTTGGTCATCCCCGCCGGTCCGAGAAAGTGGGTTCTCACGTAGTGCTTGTAGTCGTCTTGTGAAGCTACTTCAATCAGACGGCCAAGCAGAATATATCCCGTGTTGGAATACGACCATTGAGTGCCCGGTGGGAAGTCTAATGGCTTATTCTTCACCCGCGAGATGAGCTGGTCGAACGTAGTGGGCTTTGTGGCTTCCACCTCAATCGTTGGTCCGTCGAAGTAGTCGGGCAAGCCGCTTGTATGACTCAAAAGCTGCCGAACTGTGATCTCTCCTGCGTGGGGTGCCAATGGAAGATACGCCGCGACCTTTGCATCCAAGTCGATCTTTCCGGCTTCGGCGAGCTGCAAGATTGCGGCTGCCGTGAATTGCTTCGTGATGGAGCCGATCTCGTAACGCGTGGTTGCCATAGCGCGCGTTTTGTGTTCCCAATCGCGGAAGCCATACGCTCTCCGAAATATTACCCTTCCGTTTTCGACGACCTCAATGGTCGCCCCGGGAACAGCATCCCTTTTGAGCACTGACCCGACATCGGCGGCAATACGCCGAGCCGATTCCTGCTTGAGGGTAGTAGGAGCTTTATCGGCTGGAACAGGTAGAAGAAAAATAAAGGGCAGCAGGAACGATAGGGCGGGTGGCCCGCTGAAATTCCTCTCTTTTCTTTCTTGAGAACGGCGCACGGGAAAAGCATATCACCGCTGGACGTACGTGATGGGGGGGTGCCGCATGGTTTTTAAAGGGTGCGGTCCTTCAGCAATCCGCGCATCTCTGCCTCGCTGTTCCTCCGCACCTTTTCTCTCCAGCCGTCATTCCGAGCGCAGCGAGGAATCCCTCCTCCCGTTTCGCTCCATCTGCTCGCTAAACAAGCAGTATCGAGTCATTAGGCGTATTGAGGGATATGATATGACCGAGAGCGTAGCCCCGGGCTAGGAAGGCTCTGGAGGAACTGATGAAAAAATCGTTCACACTTCTCGTTGCGACTGCAGGCTTCATTCTCGCGCTCGCTGCATTTAGAGTGTTCTTGCCTCCTAACTTGGAAGCGCACCAGGAGGCGTCCCAGGAAGCCTTCCATGTTGAGATTCCCGATTACCAGAAGCCAGGCGTAGTGGTGCAACTCGAGCAGGGATGGAAGGACGAAGATCGAACTAAGTTTCACCACATTCCGCAAGGCACGGAGATCATGCCGTACAAATGGTTTCTCGCCCTTGAGCAGCCCTGCCTCAAGATCGAGAACTGCGGGAAGTTCTCCGATCAACAATATCTTGGACGTTTCGGATTCATCGCCGGAGCGCAGGATCCCAAGTGGAATCCCGCCGGTCTGCCCATAGGCTTCGCGGTCGATCAGCAATTCAATAACCCTATGGGTGGCAGCGCTTCTCCAGTCGTGGGGTTCACCTGCGCGGCCTGCCATACCGCTGAACTTCACTATGGGAATCACGCGATAAGGATCGAAGGCGCACCCGCCATGGTGAACCTCGGCGAGTTCCTCAAGGCCACCAGTAAGGCGCTGGGCATGACTCTCCTCATTCCCTCTCGCTACTTACGTTTTGAAAAGAACGTACTCGGGCCGGACGGCACCGCGGCGCAGAAGCTTGAGCTCTTGCAGGAATTTAACAGTTTTTTGAGGTCTAATTTACCGGAGCAGTCAGAAACCGAAAGGCGCGGAATCTACAAGACCGTAGAAGGCTTTGGCCGCACCGACGCACTGGCGCGCATTGGCAACCTGGTATTCGCCGTGGACATGAACAACTGGGACAATCTTGCTCCCACCAATGCTCCCGTCAGGTTCCCTCAAATCTGGGACGCCTCCTGGTTCAACTGGGTTCAGTACAACGCTTCCATCTCGAATCCCATGTCCCGCAATATCGGCGAGGCGTTGGGCGTGAAGGCTCCCGCGAAACTGTATGGGCCCGGCGCAACCAATCTGCAATCCACCGTTCTCTTCCAGGAACTTTGGGATGTCGAAAAGCTGCTTTCCGGCCCCGCCCCTTTCGAGGGCCTGACCTCGCCCAAGTGGCCAGACGTCTTCCCACCGTTAAACGCGGCGAAAATAGCGCGCGGCAGAGAACTGTACAAAGACATGTGTGCGGGCTGTCATCTGGCGCCCGTGGACGAGTTGAAGAAACTCCTTACCACCGGGCAAGATCCCTGGCGGAAGAGGGATGAGACCCAGCCCTACCCCTTTCTGAACCTTAGAGAGATCCCACTCGAAATCGTCGGCACAGATTCGAACGAAGCCCTGGGCTTTTACAACCGTTCGGCGGATTCTGGCGACTTGAAGCTGGGACGCCTCGCAGCGGCGGATGGCCTGGACTTTGTCACCAAGAAGATGGCGCTTAATTTCTATCAGGCGAGTTCGTTCTCTGAAGCCAAACAGAGGGAATGGAGTGGCTTTCAGGACCCAAAGGCGGTCGGCATTCGCGCCACCAAGGTCTACCGGCCACGTCCCTTAAATGGGGTTTGGGCGCTGGGAACTTATCTGCACAACGGTTCCGTCCCGAATCTGTATGAATTACTATCGCCGCACAGTGAACGGACGCCCGTGTTTTGGGTGGGAAGCAAGAAATTCGACCCGGTCAAGGTCGGCTATGAATTCGCCAAGATCCCGGGAGCCTTCAGATATGAAGTGACCACGACAGGCAATAGCAACCTGGGGCACGAGTTTAATGGCGACGGCACGAAGCTGGGGAACGGTGTCATAGGGAAGCTGCTTTCCCCCGCCGATCGCATGGCGATCATCGAGTTTCTGAAGTCGCAATAGACATTAGTTGGCTTCAGGCCGTGAGACAGGAGTCTGGTTTTTGGCGGCGGGTGGCCCGTTGAAATTCCTCTCGGTTCTCTCTTGAATGCAGCGGACGACGAAAGTATACCACCGCTGGACGTACTCCCAGAGTGACGCGACGGGGTGCCGCACCCTTTGAAGCGTGCGTTTCTTTCTCGGTGGCTCTCAATGGTTTCAGTACGGTGCGACGTACTCGGTGGCTGCCCACACGTGAACATCCTTCGCAGACGTCTCGATTTTCAAGGAATAATGTTTCTTGGGTTTGAGAGCCACTGGCTTGAATGTCAACAAGTTTTGTCCTTGGAGAAAGTACTGCAGGCGCGCCACCACATCGTGCGGGTCATCCAGAGAGCCTGCCAAGCCGCCAGTGCCCTGGCTCAAAGCATTCAGAATTGCGAATTCGCGCTTACGCTCTTTAAGTGATTCCGAATCCTGGTGCGAGGAGAGTCCAATCGAAAAGATAGGGATTCCTTCACTTTGAGCTATTTTGACTGTCTCAAGAAGAGAGTAGTGACTGCAGTTATCCTCGCCATCTGAGAAAAGGAAGATCGCCCGCCGCGACTTGTTTGAAATAATCTTCGTACCAAGCTGTCGCCTGCAAGCATGAACGATTGCATCATAGAGCGCCGTTGACCCGAAACGAGACTCCAGTGGTATTTGCTTCAGCATCTGTTCTGCAGTTTGCTCGTCGACAAACTGGTCGCTTGTTCGAAGTTCATCGGTAAAGAAAATTAGGTAGCCCTGGCTGTTTCCCCTGGAGAGTGCCAGAAATAGCTTGGATGCCGCCGCGACCTGCTGATTGGCAAATGGCCTTGTCGACCCGCTTAGGTCTACCACCACGGAAAAGAGTAAGGGCTCGTTCGCCAGAGAGCGAATCTCCTCGACTTCGACTGGTTTGCCGTCAATTTGGACATGCATCTCATCCTTGGACAGGGCGGAAACCGCACCGCCTGCGCTATCCAAAATTGTGAATAAGACTTGCGCCTTGGGTTGTGTGGACGGCAAGGTCGCAGCATGAGAAGTGGGACCTTCTGTCTGGGGAATGAGTTGGCCCGAAGCGCTGGAAACAAAGAAACAAATGCATAAAAAAGAATAGCCTATGCTGCGAAGAATATGCATGTGCTCTGAAATCCTCTCTGAGTGACAAGATTATACATGTCAGACTGAACGGCAAGAAACTTTTCAAAAGCGGCGGGTGGCCAGTTGAAATTCCTCTCGGTTCTTTCTTGAGTGCAGCGCGCGACGAGAGTATACCACCGCTGGAAGTACTCCCAGAGTTATGAGACGGGGTGCCGCACCCTTTGGTTTTTAAAGGGTGCGGTTCTTTGTCTGTGGTTCTCAATGGCTGCAGTCTAGGACTGCGTTGGCCTAGGGAATAACGATCTTCGTGAGAGAGCAATCGAGGGGAATGCTGCGTTTTGCGTTGTCTGGATCGTAAAACACGGGGACAGTCATACCCTCGTAGAGGGAGCGCGACGCGTCGTTGCATTGACCGGTGATAAGCTTCCCGCCAGCGAGTTTAAAACAGTACTGAATGGATTGACTGTATCGTCCGTTGTTCTGAGCTATGACATAACCCGAGGCTAGTTCTCCGTTTGCTAGGAGTTGTCTTTCGCGGAATCGGTTGCGAAAGAATGCGAAAGAGTATCCGTAAATCACGGCCAGTGGCGCGAGGAGAGTCCAATTCCTCCCCCGATTTGAGCGGGAATTGCTGAACTCACTCAATGTGGCCGGGAGTCCGTAAATTGTGTAGAGGGCGACCACAAGCAAGGCAAAAGAGAAATATGTCCGCCCCTTCCATGTCATTTTTAGTTTTCGCGGACGCGGAAGCACGGCCAATTCAGGAAACTCCTTCTCCTGGAACGCAATCGTCTTTGATGCGGTACCAGACGATGACCCCGTCTCAGAAATCATAAGAGTCCCAGTCTGCTTAGTACTGGGTTGAAACGACAGATTTCTTAAGTTCCTGCCTTGGTATAATGCGGAGAGTGCGTAAAACAGAGGCAACGCTGAGAATGCGAGCAAAATCTCTACCCATACCCACGCCTCGCTTGGATTTCTCACACGCACCGCCACCGCGAAAATCACGCCGAGAGCCACAAGGAAGAGGCTAACCTTAACAGTGGAAGACAACTCTCCACGAACGATTTCGTGATTCCAACCGCAGCGAGAGCAATAAAACTTGTAGCCATGCATCAAACTTACTCTCACAGCTGGTGACGCGCAGTGCGGGCAATTGACCTTTGACATACAGAAAATGTAATACAAATCGGTGGTCAGGGGGGGCTTGCTTTTGGCGGTCGCTAAAATGCCAGTCAAGTGGCGGGTGAAGAGGGGCGCCACTGACCTCTAACTACTCGCTACTAACCCGTTTGTTTGCTTCCGCCCTCACAAACACTGCTCTTTATCCTTGACAATACGTTACCAGTAAGGTACTATGAGCTAGGTGTTATAGGATGGCGCCAGCAAACTCGATCCTGCTCCCCACAGCCATCCTTCTAACTCCCGTGCAATCCGCACTTACTAAAAATCTGCACGTAACTCCTTTGTTGGCAGCTCTTACGAATTTCGCCACGCTAACTCCTTTATTGGCACCTCTTACAAAAAAACACCCCGGGGGGGGTATCCCACCGCAATTTGTTTCCTCTAATCTCTTCTCCTCCAATCTAACCCGCACCTTCAATGAGGTCCTCGACCATGCCCAAAGTATCTGCTCTCAATCGTTGCCAACACATTTCCCCATCGGGACGCCAGTGCCGTATGCCCCATGCCGCTGATCTGCTCTGGTGCACTCACCACGCGCGTCAGGAAGACAGCAGAGCACAGCTCGCTCTCGATCTGCTTCCGCCCACTCCGGGTTTCTACTCAGGCGTCTCGGTTAACTACGTCATTGGGAGAGTTCTGGTCCTGCTGGCCAGCGACCGCATCTCTCCCCGCAAAGCCGCCGTCCTCGCCCACACTTGCCAACTGCTTCTGCAATCTCTACGCGACGTCAAAAGTGAGCTGGGCGGCGAAATCTCCCCCGAGCTGCACAACACCTATCACGCGCTCCTCAAGGGATTTCCTCCGCAGGTTGTGGCCGCCTATCACGCGGCAAATTCCGAGTCCGCTCCCTCGGCGTCCACCACGCCCCCTCCTAATGTCCCGGATTCCGCCCCATCCCTCCCCATCCCCCACGGTCCCGCTCATGCAACCGCTTAATCACACTTCCATGGCTCATTACACATCACGACTACACATCACGACTACATATCACGACGCGTGTTTGCCACTTCCCGCCCGACATGGGATAATGCTCAATTGAATGCCATAATTTGTGTTGGAGGTTCCGTGATGAAGTGCCGAGCTCTTTTCCTTCTCGCTGCAGCGACCCTGTTGTCCGTCGCCCCGATTCAAGCCAAGCAACCGGCACGGACGAATGAACCTGCCCAGCAGAATCACCTCACCGGCGATTACGCCGAGTTTCGTACCGCCGACGTCTACACCGGCCCATGCTTCGCCAATTCTGAAGTCGGCCTGACCGGGCAGCAAGCCGTGTTGGCCTGGCACATCGGCACCGGCGCGTGGAACAAGGTTTCGCTCAACGGTCTCAGCGTCGTGGCCGTGGTGCAAGCCAGCGCCACACTTGGCGATCCCTACTCCAACGCCTTGCCCGCTCGCGCCGTTATGATCGTCGACGCGCGCGCCAACTCTGCGCAGCAGCAGGCGCTGGTACAGTTCGCGCAGGCCCAGACCGCCGGCCTGCTCGAGCACGTCGTGGCCGTGGAAGCCGCGCCGATCCGCTTTGCCATGGGCGCGGATCACGGCAGCGTTACCCTGCAGGCTGGCACCACCACTACTCTTTCCACTCGTGCCATCAATTCCAGCGACGATATCTGCCACAACGAAGAGGTTTTCTATCAGCCGCTGGCCGCCAACCTCAACCACGCGATGCCCGCCATGGTGCTCGACGGTGGCTACTCCGGAAATCACCTGGGCACCACCTGGAAAGATGCCGGCCGCCGCGGCGGTTTCGTGGGGCATTTTTTGCTGTAGGCCGTAGCCATAAATCCGGCACCGGAAATCTCTGCACAACAGGCCCGCCCCCCGATTGCGGGGCGGGCTTTTTGCTTCCGGCCGGCTGTGATCATCACCGCAACTCCAAGATAATCGGGTGAGCTGAGAAATGAAAATCAACCGCCGCAAATTCGTTTCGCTTTTATTCTTCCTGGGATTGAACTTCTTCGTACTCACCTCCGTCGGCAACGCCGCGGATCCTTACTCCCTCGAAAAAACTGCCATCGCCGCGCCGGAGGAAGTCTCTGCCGCGGTACGCGCCGAGCTTGCAGACGAAGCGCTGCGCGTCACCGGACCCAAGGGACCCATGTGCGAGATCTGGCTGCGCAAGGCGATCCCCGCCGCTTCCTCCCCGGCCGCAGCGCTGGGCGTGGGCTATCCACAGATTGTGCCCGGCAGCCTGGTGGGAGTCGTGCGCATTCTGTCGCCACTCTTTGACTACCGGCAGCAGCGCGTGAAACCGGGCGTCTATACCCTGCGCTATGCGCTGCACCCCGTGAATGGCGACCATATGGGCATCTCGCCGCTACGGGATTTTTTGCTGCTGGCCCCCGCCGCCCTCGATGCTGACCCTGCCGCAATCACTTTCGAGGAAGCCGTAGCGCGAAGCAAAAAAACGATCGGGGCGAATCATCCCGCGGCCTGGAGCCTGCAACCCGCGGAAGGGGCGCCGGGATCACCGCCAAACCTGTATCACACGGAAGACCCCGACCTATGGATCATTCACCTGCGCACCTCGCTCGCGGGAGCCGCTAAGCCGCTCGACATGTCCTTGGTGGTCGTAGGCCACGCACCGGAAGCGTAGCGCAAGCGCAGCCGTCAGTTTCTCAATGTATACCTGCCGATCCTGCGAACGCGAAATCAACACCGCCAGCGAGCTTTGCCCCTATTGTGGCGAAGACCTCACCGTTCTTCCGCAAGTTGTTCGGCAAGATGGTGCGCAAGACTCTGTGCACGGCGGCGCTGCCGCTCTCGCAAAAAAACCCAGCGTGCTGCAAAGGACGCTGCGCTGGACTCTCGTGCTTGCCACGCTGTGCGGATTTCTGTGGTACATCCTGTTCTTGCCGCAGCGCACCGGAAATTCGGCGCGCGCGGAACACCAGGCTGTCATTTCCCTGGAGGAGACACTGCGCGCGCTCAACGCCTACGCCGATGCGCAAGGCGGAAGCTATCCGCAGGCGCTCGAATCACTGGGGCGCGGCGTGCAGCAGACCGCGCAGCAGGCGCTCGCCGAAGGCTATCAACTGGAATATGTTTCGGGGGAGAGAGGCGAAAACGGCGGCGTTTCGCATTTCGTGCTGCTGGCCCGGCCGCAAAATTACGGGTACCGGAATTTTTATGCCGATGAGAGCGGCATTCTGCGCGCGACGCTGGAGTGGCGTGAGGCTACAGCAAAAGACCCGCCGTTCGCCGGCAATCGCGAATGAAATCGAAAAAACTAAACGTTTGAAGTCGCGCTTGGCGCGCTCAGCTCACCTTAATTTCCAGCGGCAGTACCGCCGTCACCGATACCCCGGCTCCATTGGACTCAATATCAAAGCGGCCCGCCAACTGCCGGATTCGTTCCCGCATGCCACGCAAGCCCACTCCCGATGAGCGGTTTTGCGTTATACGCGCGAGAGCTTCCGGGGTAATTCCTTTGCCGTGGTCTTTCACTTCCAGCGTAACCTCGCGAGGCGAACGGGAAACGCGCACCGACGCGCTTGCGCTTTCGGAATGGCGATGAACATTGATCAGGCACTCTTGCACGATTCTAAAAAGCGAAATCTCGACGTCCGGCGCCAGCCGCCCCAGGTCGGGAGATATCTCCAGGCGCACGTCGATCTTGCTGCGCTCCACAAATCCCTCCACATACCATTTCAGCGCGGAATTCAGGCCAATCTCATCCAATAACGGAGGATGTAGAAGATGAGAAATGGTACGAATCTCGCTTAAAACCTGAGCCGCCAGGGTGATGTTTTCCTCCACGCACTTTCCCGCTTTCAAAGTTAATTTGTCCTTCTCGCGAACTACCGTCGAGGAATTCATGCTCATCGCTGCCAGGAGCTGCCCCACACTGTCATGCAATTCGCGTGCAATGCGCCTTCGTTCGTCGTCCTGGCCTTTCAGCAGATGCCCGGAGAGGTCGCGTACCAACTGAGTCTGCTGTTCCAGCTTGGTGTTCTTCTGCTCCAGCTCTTCGGTTCGTTCCCGGATTTCCAGCTCCAACTGTTTCCGCAATTCTTTTTCATTCCGCCGAACCGCTTCTTCCAATCGCTTTTGCTCGGAGATGTCGCGAGCAATCTTGGAACCGCCAACTACCATACCTTCTGAGTCTCTTACCGGCGAAATCGTTAAAGAGACGTCCAGTCTCTTTCCCTCCTTGGTCACTCGGACGGTTTCATGATGCTCAATTCGTTTACCACTTTTGAGACGTTTAAGGATTTGCACCTCTTCCTGGTAAAGATCTTCGGGAATAATCATCGTGACTGGTTGTCCAACCGCCTCCTTCGCGCTGTAGCCAAAGATTCGTTGCGCGCCTGCATTCCAGCTGGTGATGATTCCGGTAAGGTCTTTAGAGATGATCGCATCCTCGGATGACTCCACAATCGAGGCTAGCAGGAAGCGTGCTTGCTCGGCCTGTTTGCACTCGTTAATGTCCTCGATGACCGAGATCAGGTGCTTTACCCGGCGTTGAGAGTCGCGCACGCAGGACAGCGATAAATTGACCCAGGCGAGCGACCCGTCCTTGCGGATGAAGCGGTTTTCCCTCGAGTACTGTTCGGTGTGTCCCGCGACGATTTTCTCGAATTGCGAGGCATCGTCGTCACGGTCGTCAGGGTGGGTGATGTCCCGGACTTTCAGTCGAACCAGTTCTTCTTTTGTGTAGCCCAGGATGTCGCAGCACTTCTGATTGACTTGCAGCCATCGCCCATCCGGGCTCAGTTGGGCAACTCCCAGAGCGGCACGCTCAAACGTTGAACGATAAAGTTCTTCGCTCTCGCGGAGCGCCCGTTCGAGCGCCGCACTGCGCTGCAGAATCTCCTGCGCATCGATGTTGGCATCGGCAATTCCCGATGTCCCCGGCTCAAACTGAAAGAAGGACTCCTGCCGGCTCGCTCTTTCCAGTGCCGAGAGGAGGTCTGTGGCGATTGATGATTTTACGACGTAACCAAGAGCGCCCGCCTTGACGGCCTGCCGCATCATTTCGTCAGAGTCGTGTTGGCTGAGAATGACCACGGCAATTTGCGGGAGGATGTTGCGGATTTCGCGAGTAGCTTCCAGCCCATTCAGTCTGGGCATGCTGATGTCCATGACGATCAGGCCAAGGCCTGAGTCCCTTGGCTTTTTCGATTGCATCCAGGCCATCGATCGCTTCTCCGCAAACTTGAAAAGCGTCCTGCGCGGAAAGCAGCGCCCGCACTCCCGTGCGCACCATCGCGTGGTCATCCACTATCAAAACTCGCATCGAGCCTCTTTCAATTTTACGCTTCCGTACCGGTGGAGCGTAATCCGTGCGGTAGAGTACCCAAGACCGATTAGGCTCACTCGCCGTGGTCCCGCACAGTGAATACCGAATCTGTTTCCCGGTCAAGAGCCGCACGCTTCCCTTCAGCTAAAATAGTACCCGCCAAAATGTATTCGGCCTGTGTGATAGTCAGGATAACCTCGACTCCGTTGACTTGCGTTATCCCCACAGCCTAAGATTTGCGCGAATTCTCGAAAATTCAGTTCACATTGAGAATATTTGTTCTCTCGTTCGGTCCAGGAAGCCGTTAATTGCCCCGTCGATTGGCGATCAGGCTGTTGGGGAGGAAACATGTCGAAATCACGCAGAGATTTCTTAACGCACTCATCACTCGGACTCCTGGGCGCGGCCGCCGCGCTTCGCGCCCAGGCGCAGCAGTCCCCCGCGCCAACTCCCGGTACTCCGCCGGCGTTCGGCACCGCCCCGGCCGTCGGGCCCGAGGTGTCTCCTGCCACTTTCGCGGAAGCTGAGAAGCTCGTACAGGTGGAATTAAACGCCGCCGAGCGCGCCGTTGCGGCAGAAAGTTGGCGCAGCACTATGGCCGGGCTTTATGAGCGGCGCACCGGCCCGCATAAAGTAAATTTGGAACCGGCGCTCGCACCGTGGTCGCGGTGGGATGCGATGCTGCCCGGACAAAATGCCGGGCCGCAGCGCGAACAGTTTATTCGCAGCAAGATCGCCGCGGGACCGCTGCCCGCCACCGACCATGAGATCGCCTTTGCGCCGCTGTCCAAGCTCTCCCTCTGGATCCAGGACAAAAAGCTTACTTCCGAGCGTCTCACCCACATCTATCTTCAACGGCTGGAGCGCTTCAATCCCAAGTTGCGCTGCGTCATCACGCTCACGCGTGATCTTGCCCTCGAGCAAGCTAAAATAGCGGACGTCGAAATCGCATCCGGGAAATATCGCGGGCCGCTCCACGGCATCCCGTGGGGCGCCAAAGATCTACTCGACACCGCCGGAATTCCCACCACGTACGGGGCCGAACCATTCAGAAACCGTTTACCAGCCGATGACGCCGCGGTGGTCCAGCGTCTCCACAGAGCCGGCGCCGTGCTAGTCGCCAAGCTGAGCATGGGCGCGCTGGCGCTCAACGATATCTGGTTCGGTGGCCAGACGATGAACCCGTGGCTCCTGGAGGAAGGGTCTTCGGGCTCAAGCGCTGGCCCGGGCGCCGCCACCGCGGCGGGACTCGTGGGTTTCGCCATAGGCAGCGAGACCGGCGGAAGCATTGTCGGCCCTGCAATGCGCTGCGGAATTACCGGCCTGCGACCGACCTACGGTCGTGTGCCGCGCACCGGCGCGATGACGCTATGCTGGTCACTCGATAAGCTGGGCCCGATGACGCGTAAGGTGGAGGACGCCATGCTCGTGCTGCAGGCCATCTCGGGTCCCGATGCCGGCGACGTGTCGAGTGTGCCCAGCACACTCGATTTTGACTCCGATGCGCCCGTACGCGGCCTGCGCGTGGGCTATTTCCCCGCGTGGATGAAGGAAAATCCCGCAACCGACGTGGACCGCGCAGCTCTGGAAACGCTAAAGAAGCTGGGCCTGGCGCCCGTCGAAGTTGCCATCCCCGACTGGCCCTATGACTCGCTCAATTTAATTCTTTTCGCGGAAGCTGCCGCTGCGTTCGAAGAGTTGACGTTAAGCCGGCGGGTAGACGAGCTTAAAATGCAGGTACCGGACGCCTGGCCTAACATTTTTCGGCAGTCGCGTTTCCTCTCGGCAGTGGATTTCGTGCAGGCTGACAGGTTCCGCCGCAAAGTGGCCGTTGAAATGGCCCGCGTCTTCTCGCAGGCCGACGTGCTCCTGGTTCCTTCGCTGCGCGACGAAATGCTCACCATCACCAACTTTACCGGGCATCCTTCGCTCACTTTACGCGCCGGATTCGTGAACGTGTCCGAGGCGCGCAGCGACTGGGCGCCCGACCCGCATAATCCGCTGCCTAAGTTTTCGCCGCCGCGCCGCGTGCCACACGGCGTCACACTCATCGGCCGGCTATTCGACGAAGGCACGATCGCGCGCGTGGGACTCGCCCTGGAGCGCGCCCTGGATGTGGCCGGCGAGCAGCCACCCGGGTTTTGATCAATATTCGATCCACTTAATTCAAATCAGGCCTCCTCGCGAAATTCAGACAGGACCGCTACAATGGCGCGGGCTCAGTGGTTCACTTGAACGGCGGAGGTCAATTTGAAAACTTGGTACATATATGCGGTGCTGACCGTGGTGACTTGGGGACTCTGGGGCGTGTTCAGCAAACTGGCTTCTAACTATTCCAAGCCAAAGCAGGCCCTATTGTTTCAGACCGTGGGAGTGCTGGCCTTCGCGATTGTCGTGCTGTTTATGGAGAGATTTCGCTTCGAATGGTCACTCCCTGGTTTTAGCTGGGCTGCCCTGGGAGGATTTTTTGCGTTCGTCGGCTTCCTGACGTTCTTCGCGGCGCTGGACACGGGGAAAGCATCGACAGTCGTGACGCTTTCCGCTCTCTATCCGCTGGTGACAATCCTGCTTAGCGTCAGTTTCCTGCATGAAACACTAACAACGCGGCAAGGGATCGGAATTGCCGTTGCGCTCGTCGCCAGCGTATTGCTGGCCGCCTAGCACTGCGGGTCCCGGCCGTCGCTACGCCGAACGTTTCGGAGTCAGGTTGTTGATGTGCAGCGCGACAGTCTTGAGATGAGTCATGTCGTCAAAAGTGAAGCGGCCGCCCAGCCGGCCGTAGCCGCTCTTGGTTCCGCCCCCGCCGCCGAAAGGTTCGTGAGCTTCCCAATAGTCGGTCGTGTCGTTGATCACCACGTTGCCGCTCCGCAGACGGTCCGCAAAGTAGAAGGCCTTGTCGATGTCCTGGGTAAAAATCGCCATCTGCAAGCCGTAGCCAGTCGCGTTGGCCAGCTTGATCGCTTGCTCATAATTGTCGACGGTGATCACCGGAACCACGGGCCCGAAAGTTTCTTCGTTATTGAGCAACATCTCCGGCGTCACGTTGTCGATCACCGTAGGCTCAAAAAAGAAATTGGTGGCCTGATTAGCCAGCCGTTTGCCTCCCACAACAACGCGCGCGCCTCGTTGCCGGGCATCCGCTAGATGCCGCTCGGTTTTCTCCAGCACGGGGAGATTATTCATCGGCCCCATATGCACGCCTTCCAGGAAAGGGTCGCCAACTTTGATATTTTTTGCTTCCTGCACCACCAGATCGAGAAAATCCTTGTGCACGCGGCGATCGACGAGCACGCGTTCCGTGGCGCAACACACCTGTCCGGCATTGAAATAGGCGCCGAAAGCGGCGGCCTTCGCGGCTCGCTGAAGATCCGCATCTTCTAATACGATTTGCGGGCCGTTCCCACCCAGCTCCATGAGAAGTTTTTTAACTCCCGCGCGGCGCTGTATGGTGTCGCCGGTGTGCGTCTCGCCAGTCAGTCCGATGCCATCGATTCCGGGATGCGAAACCAGCGCATCGCCGGTGGTCGGGCCCAATCCGGTAATCAGATTAAACACGCCGGGCGGCAGGTCGGCTTCGGCCATACACTGCGCCAGGAAATAACCTGCCAGCGGCGTCTGCTCGGCGGGCTTGAAGACGATGGTGTTGCCCGCGGCAATGCCCGGGCCGAAATATTCCGATGGGATCACCGTGGGGAAATTCCACGGCGTGATGATCCCCCAGGTACCGATGGCAACTTTGAAGGTGAACAGGCGCTTGTTCGGATCACGCGCCGGAATGATCGGAGTTTCCAGACGCTTCACGTCTTCGGCAGCGATACGAAAGTTCTCAGCGGTCTCTTCGACTTCGGGAAGTGCTTCGGCAATGTAAGGCTTGCCTTGTTCGAGCGAAATGATTGTAGCGATCTGTTCCTTGCGTGCGAGGATGCGGTCGGCAATGCGGTGGCAAGCGGCAGCGCGCTCGAAAGGCGGAGTGAGACGCCAGGCGTCCCAAGCCCCCCGGGCCGATTCCACGGCGCGGGCAACGTCTTTCGCGGAAGCGTGCGGA
The DNA here is from genome assembly GCA_010365215.1 of Acidipila sp. GTDB lineage: Bacteria > Acidobacteriota > Terriglobia > Acidiferrales > UBA7541 > JAAFGT01. The sequence goes on from JAAFGT010000003.1 coordinate 88,239, forward strand.
ACTTTCCCGAGGAGCTCGCCCGTAGATGGACTACGAACCTCAAGAACTTCGGAACTATCGCTATCCACCCACTTTCCGCCAATGAAAAGCTTTTGCGGAGGCAGCGCTCGGAGAACCTGGTCGCGCTGCAACAAAAACGTGCTCATGGAAAACCTCGTTCAGCTTTTTTTTGAAATGCCTGGGAGCAGAAAATTTTGCGACGACTAAAACTACTGTTGAAAGGTTGGCGCATCGTCGCCAAACGCTGTCAGGCGGAAGATTCTGACACGTTGCTGTAAATTCGTAAAGTTGGCGCCCACTTGAAAATAATGGCACAGCCGCGGACCGCGCCGCTGCAAAACCCTTCCAATGTGGCGTATCCCGCGGAGATGGGGAATGCCGGTTATTTTATCTACGTGTAGCAGTTGCCTCCCCAGCGCATTTCGCGTGGTATAATCCGCTGGAAAGCGCAGGGGACGTTCCGGCAGCGGGACGCCCGGTGTGTGGGTGCGAAGCTCCAACGCGGAGAGGTGGCCGAGAGGCTTAAGGCGGCGGTTTGCTAAACCGTTGTAGGGGCTAAAACCTCTACCGGGGGTTCGAATCCCCCCTTCTCCGCCATCCAGTCTGTCCAATTCGTTTCTCCCACGTATCAACCTTAAAAATACGCATACTACGGGCGAAATACGCTTTATACCATGTGGAACCGGACCGTGGAGAATCAGCTTCGTTGTAATCGCACCAAATAAGTCCTAGTTTTCTCTCGGAGGCAGTCCGGCGGTCCGGTTTTGAGCGAAGCCCTATCTTCAGAGGCGCTACCGCTCCACTGAAATGGCCATAGCCGGCAGCAATCCACGCTGGCCAGGAGAACCACGTGACGAAGGACGGCGAATCAGCTAAGAGGGTATTCATCCTTGGAGCAGGCGCTTCAAAGGCCTGCGGACTGCCGCTAACCAACGAGTTGCTTCCAGATATCGTGTCGTCCCTTGGGACAAAACCCGTTCGGAAACGAGCTCTGAATTTCATCAAGTACCTTTACCCATATTTTGAGCTGACTTGGGGCAATTATCCAAACGTGGAAGAATTACTTAGCCTTATGGACGTCTACGTTGAATTCAGTAAAAAAGTGAAAAGCAGCCACAAATTTGAGCCGGATGAAGTGGAAGAGCTAAAAGACGAGCTGTTGACAGCGATCAGTGTCAGCCTTTCGGAAAGGACCGCTAAGGTAAAGATTCAGAACACCCAATTCTTTCGGTTGGCGCAAATCATGCGACCCGGGGACGTTGTCGTCAGTTTCAACTGGGACGTCCTGCTAGAGAGCGCGCTAACCGAACTCAAACGCGGTTGGAACTATGAATTGAAGGGCGACAAGCTCGCGCTGTTGAAACCTCACGGTTCCGTCGACTGGTTTGATGGTGAGACAACCAGGATTAAGGCTAGTTTGACTTCACCGGTAATCGAGAAGATCGGCAGACTACGCGTTTTTCAATACTTTCGAATGCCACGACTCCGCTCCAGAATGACACCGGTAATCGTCCCTCCGCTTATCAGGAAGAAGTGGAAATACCGAGAATTTGACAGAATTTGGCGGTGCGCGTGGCGCGCACTCCGGACCGCGAACGAAATTCACATCATTGGATTCTCACTCCCGCCCGCAGACTTACACGTCAAGTTTGTGATTCGCAGCGCCGTACGAATCAACGAGGAAACGCGGACTACACCTCTGAAGGTTACAGTGGTCAATCCAGACAAAACCGTTTATTTGAGATTTGATCGGCTAATGAAAACCAAAGTGCACTACTTCGAGACCGGCTTTGGCGACATCGAACTTGAGGAGCTAACCGCTGTTCGGTGAAGATTCCCTCTCGAGAATGCCCGAAAGGGTTTCAGTGGGAACGCAATCTCCCGGATGTATCTCGCCCCCCAAAGTATCTTATCTTTCTAGGATGCCTCTCGCCCCTTCATGCACAGTGCCGAGGGCGCCGCATCTTCGATGAATTCTGTATGAGCTTCAAGGATGGGTAGAACGGCCGCTCCGTCCTGCGCCAAGGTCAACCATATTGTGCCGGCGCAACATCTACGAGACTCTTTCCCTCTGGAAACTTTAGCAGTCAGGTGGGTCGGATCGGTCGTCGGCAATTGACTCGCACAGTGCTCGGAGAGTTGCGTACATAATATTCGAATCTTGGGTATTTCGCTGAGAACAGCAGCAATGATCTCTGGCCTTGGCGTATCGTATCTGCCTCTGCCAATTGAGAACACCAATTTCTCTGCCTTGCTCGCCTTGCAAAAGGACTTGGCGAAGGTCGACAAATTGCCGCTTGCAGCTCCGCCGCCGTGATGCGGGAAGACGGCAATCTCCACGGAAATATCACCACCGGCCTCAAGGAGATTTTCTAAGCCGATCTCGTCAATGTCCCCAGGAAGCAAGACCTTGGCTTTACCGTTTCTTAGCAGGCGAACAACCGCACTCATAGAGTTGCTCGTTAATTTTCTTCCCTTATGATCGTGACTCCCCGGACCTTTAGCAGCGAGGCCAGGAGTTGGAGCGAGAATCTCGATTCGAACTCTTGCCGTGTCAAAATCACCAGTCTGATTGGTCGTCAATCCAACTTCGAACCGAACTGCTCCTGTCTTATTGGCCTCATCTAACAAGTAGGTGAGATCATTCCAGGTTGGAGAGTTCTTCATCGCGTCTGAATTGATTCGCACCATCCGGACTACTACCGTTTTGGATTCGAAGAGGCTGACGAGACCCTTTATGTGATCCTCATCCGCGTGGGAAATAAGAACAGCCGCAATTTCCTCGATGCCTTCGCTCTCCAAGAACTCTAACAAGGTGGTCCCGGGCCCGGCATCGATGACAACAATCCTGTCATCAACTAGTACGGCGCAGTTCCCGTGACCTACATCGAGTATTGCGAGGCTGGGCTCGACCATCGCTTTACTTTCTCACCGCAGGAAACTCGAAGTCCGTGAAAAAGAGAGCCTCCGGTTGCTCTGCTCCTTTGTTTATCTTCGCGAAGAATCGGACTCCTGGTTTGATCCGACGTCTAAGGTTGGACGGAACTAGATTGAGCGGCAGCCGGATAATCTCTTTCGAATCCCATCCGGAAATCGCAACATAAAAGAGTGCTGGCTTTAGACTCGGCTCTACGGATTCAACACGGACGAGTGTACGCCACGCCTTCCGGCTTTGGACGGGATCGTTTTTGAATTCACGCACACACCGTACGAGACCACTCGCAATCGTGTCTGGATTCACGTCATCGGAGGATATCAACGAAGGAATGTATCGAATGTACGGTCGTATTGCGTCGATGTCAGCGACACTCCACCGAGTACAAAGCACGGATGGACATGCAGCTTTGTATAGCTCCGCGGCCGCTTCGGCCCCATTGAAACGCGCGTATTGACCTTTGAGGCGGTGATCACAGATGACCGCGTCAACGTCTTCCTTTGCTCGCACAACAAACGTTTTCAGCTGAGGGAGCGGGCCGTCATCTGGCAGCGGCTGTAGGTCGGCATCGGTAACTGTAAACGCCATCGCCTTCCGCGCGGTCGGGTCGTCATCGATGATCTTGACGCGGTAAATGCTTTCCCCTAGAACACTCAGTCCCATATTACTTTCCCAGTATCGGAAGTTCGACAATGAATTCAGCGCCACCCAAATCGCTCTGTGCTATGGCCTTCACCGACCCTCCGAGATCTTTTACAGCATCATGGACGATCGCGAGCCCCAGTCCCGTCCCATTTGCCCGCGTCGTTTCGCCTGGAAGCCAGACATCGGTTGGGTCAATGCCTTTTATGCCAGGACCATTGTCCTTGAAGTGCATCCGCAAATTCCCGTTCACTACCTCTGTGCAAATCGCAATCCTATAGGCCTTACCGTGAACCTGCTCAAACCATACCAGACTGTTGTTCAGGAAATTTGTGACCATCGATTCAAGGGCGGCTTTGGTCCCCCGAAGATACGGTTCTCCCTCCGCAAGGCTTGTCGCAACTTCCACCGCACGCTCTTCCAGGAGGGGCTGATAGACATCCAGTACTGATTGGATTGATTGATGAATTTCCACGTGGCTCGCTCTTCTTTTCTCGTGATCCAGGAGGCTGAAAGTGACATTCCCTAACACCTTGAGCGCATCGACCGCGCGAATGATCAATTCAACGGGCTCGCTTAGCATTTCTGCGTACTTATTCCCAAATTCTTTCTCCCCCCTTCTTTTAATAGACTTTGCCGCCTGGTCGATCGATTTTATCGGATTGCCCGCGGATTCGTGGGCGAACGTCGCAGCAGTTATCCCCGCTGTGCTCAGGGTGCGGTAGAGCTGAACTTCCTTTCGCAACGTTTTGATTTCGTGCTCACGGACTACGTCGTACTTCTTGAAGGCCTGCTTGATGGCGCGCTGAGGTCGGCCTGGAACGCGTTCGATCGCCTCCTTGATTTTCAGCTTCGCCTTCAATGTCCGCTTCGGAGCTTCATGTCTTTCGCTGGCCCGTCTCTTTTGTGCTTGCTTCATCCTGCAGCGGGCCATCCACTCAAGTGCGTCGTTAGCGAAACGCTTCAATTCAACGAACGTGTCGTTTTCAATGAAGCCGGACCGGTCAGTTTTCTGCACCAAGCGATGCTTCGTGTCCCAAACCGAAATCCGACCTATCGAGTTGTTAGTAGAGGGACGCTCCTCTGGGCTCCGCGCGCGCTTCAGATTCATATCTAGCCAGTCATTCCCAGGATTTCCGTACGGGCTGACACGCAATCCGTTTTGATACACATGCACCCCGCCAAAAAGTCTCAGCCACTCACGGACTTCTTCAACGCTGGACGTTCGCGTGGAAAAGGTATCCTTGTTGAGGATGAATGCCCAAAGGTCAAACTGGCCTTCAGGAGACCTATATGCCGGGTGCTCCGACGCTGTACTTATGTCCGCATGTTGCGCAATAAAAAGCGCCTTTCCCTTCCAGTCGGTGATGGCTGCCTTTGCGTTGCCGTCTTTGTCTACCGTCGCAGACAGGTGGTACTCGGAGTCCTGGAAATAGCGAGCTTGTACAAGCCTTTCGAGATCCTTGAAATGCGAGGCTTCCAAGGTTGGTTTGAAACCTTCCGGGTCATCGCCGAAAGGATCAGCCAAGAGAATTAGCGACCTTGCCAGCTTGCCCACATCGGGCCGACTTACCGGCTGCCGCAAATTTTCGATCGTAATCACTGTCCCCGAAGAAGTCCTCTTTACATCTTGGATTTCCTCTACCGCAAGCGGCACTTCTTCGACGACTTTCGCCGCTTCGTACATCGTCCAATCTATCTTCAGACGATGCTCCTTTTGGAAATTTTCCCGCGGCCAGCTTCGCAGAGTGACCGCGGTCCCCAATCGAAGCGCCGCGAGTCTCCCAAGACCTTTACTCCCTGCCGGAATTCGGTTAAGTCGAGTTCGTTGTTCGGGACTACGACCGGAGCGCCCAAGTACTAGCCAGCCATTAACGATTCCTTCGCCATCCATGCCGTCGCCGTCGTCTGACACCTCAATCGCGCCTCCGGCCTGGTCCGAGTTTCGGAGCACTACAGAACACTTTTTCGCGCTTGCATCGAAGGAATTTTTCACCAGCTCCAGAATGCTCTGATCAATGCTGGGATTGAGTTCCTCGCCAAGCCGCTTGAGAATATCGGGCGAAAACCTAAAGGACGCAGACAGGTCCGTCATTCGTCCCTCCACGGTAAGTCGCCGAGAGCCGAGACTGTCAAATGACGACAGCGAATACGCCTATTCAACAGCTCATTAGTTCTCTGTTCATGGAGTAACTTCAGGAGATGCTCGCAGGTCCGGAGTGTCTTGTCCTTTGGCCGAAGAACAAGAAGATGGTTCTCAACCGCAATGTGACGTTTTCCCCGGACAAGCGTTGCTACCGCTCTGTTCCTGTCCTCGGGACGTGACGTTCGGCGAACAACGACAAAAGGAGGAATGACCGTCTTGCCTTCAAATCTCCGATTGTGGGCAATCTGAGTAACCGCTTGCCAGGAGGGTAAATCACGCGCCTGAACAAAGGGATACCACGGACCACTATGTGGATCGCGGTATGAAACCACTGCTCCGACAGACACTTCAAATTTGTCACTTATTCGTTTTCCGCCCGTTTTCTTATCTGGGGTCCAAGGGATTCCTCGCTTGTCGTTTGGTTTCTTCCGAACTTGGCCTACCACAACGAAGACGTCAACGTCGGTGTGACGATCGAAGCGCCCCATGATCTCTATCTTCTTGATCGCAACGGACTGCTCGAATGATTTCCGCCATTTTTCATACCGCGACCCACTTCGCAGAACATCCGGCAGGATCGCCATTAATTGCGTGCCCACCTCCGCGTTAGCCGCGCAAGCGTCCATGAATAAAGCAGCAGAGTTCACCTTCCCTTCACCCCAGCAGCATTCTTCGGGAGCGTGTACCAACGTGAAAGGAGGATTTACCAAAATGTGTGAGGCTTCTTTGTAGCTGCGCTCCTCCACGAGGCTTGATCCAACCGCGACGCTAGGGAAGAGTAGGTCAAAGTCTCGCAATTGGAACGGCTTTACTAGTGGGTGACGCACGACCCCCGCTAATGCCAACCGCAGTTTTGTGGCCCGAACAAATTCTGGATGTACGTCCAGAGCTATTACACGGCTACTCCAATGAGACAAGGTTGACTCTAGGTCGGACGCGCAAGACAGATGATTGACGAACGCCACCAGAAGGTCACCAACACCACATGCGGGATCAAATACTCTAGCCACAGTCTTCAATCTTGGGAGACCCGCAGCAACGACGGCGCGTTGCGCCATTCGAGATCCCGTGAAAAAGGCGCCCGCTGCGCGCAAACGGTCTAACGATACACGCTTCCGCAGCTCTGCCGATGGCTGACCGTCTAACGCAGCCTTAACCTGCTGTTGCCGTATTTTATTGGCCGGCAGGCACACGGAGGCAACCAGAAGTTCCTCAAGATGCGACAAATATGGAGTAAAGGCTTTCATGTCCACAACCTATATATATCAGACCGAGTAGGCACCCAAGGGACATCTGAAGCGCGTCTCCCTGTCAGTAGGAGATCGGCAAGACTCGCCCGTCCAAGCGGCAAAGATCACTTGCGATCACGTGCGCGAACCGAGACGTTTTCGCGTGGGTTTTGACCGAGCAACATCGAGTCATTGGTGCCACCCCTGAGACTCTTTTCTTATTGCCGCCTTTGCCGCCTCGACAAATCGCTAAGTCATTCATGGATGGTTGGTGGCGGTGGGGAACGAACCCAACGCCCAACGACTCGGACTAGGGTTGCGTTTTGAGGAATGGGTCGGGTGACCTCGCAGAAAAACCGAGCAGCTGACGTTGCGCTGACCACTCGATTGGCAAGTGGGATCGAAAGTTCTCGAGCGCCAGTGTGGCGGGCTGCCAGAGGGCGAATAACTGACGGCGTCTGCGACAACCGCTTACCGCGTGACCTGCGAGAGTGCGCGCCCGAGGGCGCCTGGAGAATCGGGCGCCTGGAGAATCCCTACGGGCCTCCCCCGAGCGAACTGCCGATGACACTAGCGGTGCATGGACGAGGCTCCCGGATCGGTCGGAGCAGTCGCTATTCGCCAACGGGCACATGCCGCCATAGAGAGCGAATAAGCCACATCACCCACGCCGGGAGGTAATCCAGGAACGAAGCTTCGCTGAGTCAATTTAGGAAATGATTCGTCGACACGGTACAACTCTTCAGCTAGCACACGCAATGGACGTATATATCGACTTGCATCAACAGGATTGTATCCAGCCTTCGCCAGCCGCTCAGAGAATAGACTCTTTGCCTCGACGTCATGACTCAGCAAGGTGTTTATCTGCTCTGCCAAAACAGGCATGGAATTTGCAGCGAGAGCATCGTCGGTAACGTGAAGACTGAACATGTAAAGCTGGCCAGTCTCCGGGGAATCCAGCTGTTCTAGATTGGCAATAAGGTGCACTGGCGCTTTTCCTGACCCCGATGAAGTTGCTTTTACCTCGACGGATCCGGCTGACCATTGAAAATCGTGGCGAGCTCCGAGTGGCCCCTGCCATCTAGCAATGATGGCAGCCGACAAAGGCCCCATCCATCGAAGGAGAAACCAGAGTTCCCCGAATAGACCCAGCGCTTGCTCGCGCGTCAGACCGGATTGATCAACTGCCCAGAATGAACGCCATCGGTCCAAGCATCTTGCCACGGCAGCCTTCGGGTTCAAAGGGTCAGCAGAAACTGCGGCAACGATATTTGCACCCAGCGCCGAGAATGTAGAATAGTGGGCAGGATGAAGACAAACCAGTTGAATGTAAGTCCGAGCCGAAGATTCCCCCACGCGTAACTCTTCGGTCTTGACCTCAAGGCCGCGTGTAATTGTCATTTTGAGCGGTTCTGTCCCTGCTGGCAAAACCACAAGCAACTGACGCCTCCGCTCGGGATCAACCGCGACATATACAGGAGCTTGCGGAGGTAGACCCGGCGCTCGAATACCACTTAGCTGGCCAAACTCGGCATTGGGGAGGTCAGACCAAGCTTTCTCCATTTCTGAGGGTGTCATTGTTCGGGTACTCCCCGATCCCCAACCGAGCCCACAATGTACTCAATCGTCGCGGCGCTATCTGATTGAGGAAAGACGAGAGCTACGCCGATTACTGTGCACCCATCACGCTCGGGATTCTCAAACAAGGGGAGCCGCTGTGTGGACTTCTGGCGTGGCCTCGACTGTTTACTTACGGGATACACAAGCAGTAGTCCCTCCCTGCGATCACGCTCGGAACGTAGCGCACTTCCTAGATCTCCGAACCGCCCATTGGTCGCATTAGCCCGCGCCCTCAAAAGCTGTTCATCAGTGAGGCCAATCTCTTCGTCGCCGGAACGAGGCGAATTGTTGATCGTCGCCGGGTTCGTGAGAACGCCCACAGAATGTGGTCTGTCTCTCAGGCGCGTACGGCTGATCGTATTCACCGACCCGTACTGAACAATGCCCAGGTTCTCTGTATCCAAAGTCCTTGCCTCTTGACCGACAACTGCGACCGTCCAGTTCACCAGTTCATCTTGCCTGACCTGCTCCGCGATGTACTGCCTGATTGAGGCCATATCCATAAAACTAGACCGAGGATCGACTGAGTACTGCGATAGAAATTCATCAACGGCTTGCCAATCTACTCCACTCCAAATAAATCGCCCTTTCTCCAAGGACGCTGGAGCTCCAAGACCATGCAAAAATGCGCTTGTGACTGTCAGATTTCGACGCAGCCATGGCAGGTCTTCGAGGCGAAACGTTGTCGTTTGAAGAAGGCGTCCGGAATAGTTTTGGGAAATCTGCCGTGCGGCACCCATTTTGTTCTCGGCTGTTACGAGCATGACCGGATGAGCGCGGATCTTCAGACCAAAATCCGTGGGAGTGATGCGCTCTCGCTCGTAACGTTCCGCTTCACGCCGCAGCTCTTCTTCGGCCAATGCGACATCGCTGAACAGTTCGGCTAGCTCAGACGTTGTCCACAATCGTGTGAGATCGACATAGTTCTCACGATAACCAAACCAACGCCCCATTTGCAGAAGCGTATCAAACGCTCCGACCTTCCTAACGTAATAGCTGACCAAGAGTCCCTCTATTGTGAGACCGCGCGATAACCGGTTGCCTCCAATGAGCACAGCCTTGAGATTCGGCTCTGCCTCATAGTCCAAAACGTCGGGAGAAGCGGAATTGAGCACGATTACGCGAATAGGATCTCTGAAAAGATGATCGATTTGTGGTTCGATGGCTTCGAATGGAACGTCGCGTGTGACATCAGTCGACGCGATTACGGGCCGAAATTGTGATTCCCAACGGTTCCGCAGGATCGGCTGAATGGTTTCCCGGTCATAGCGCCACTGTTGTCTCAATACTGACACGTGCTCCCGCGCAAGATCTCCCATTCGGTTCTGGATCAACGTCCGGTGATGAGTGTGAATCAGCATCGATGCCGGATGGTCCGCTCCGGTTCGATGAGCACGCGCTGCTATTGCCAACACGAAATCCAAAAAGGCATCCCGCAACGAATCACAAAGCTGAGGCTGAAACACGTCAACTTGCCCCGCTGCGGGAACGACTGATGCCATGTCCAGTTCGGAAACGAGTCTTACAACATCCACTCCTCCTATGTCCCCGCCTTCATCGCCAGGTAGTCCGACCCTTCCAAACAATCTTTCTGCGCCGACATAGCCTGGTAGGCGCGGAAGGTTCACGATGAAGTCCTTCGGATAGAGATCCTCCCAAACTTCGCGATCAATGGCTTCGTGATTGATCAGAATATTTGCAAAAGGTGTCGCGGTGTACGAAACATAGGCAACACGTCGGAACGATCTGAGCAGCGACCGGATCAGTCCATTTATCACTGAAGGATCGATTTCCTCTTCCGGAGGCTCCCCCTCGTCACGCGGAGGTCTATTTCCCCCTGTGTTAATTGAAGCTTGGTCGGCTTCGTCGTCGATCACCAGAACCGGTAGGCCGGGGGGGACACCCTGATCCATCCATTGAACAAGTCGTCGCAGCACGGTGGCATTCTTCTTTACGACAGCCAGTACATGTTCGTTCCCCTGGAGTACGTTATGGCCGACAGTACCGGGCCGGAAGTCTCCATCCAAGACTGACGAGGTGAGGGAAATCCATCGCTTACCAGCTTCAGGCTCTCCGACTCCTTGACTCCCACTCAGCCCGAGCTCCTTGTCAAGTCTCCGCTGTGTTTGCTGCCTCAAGCCATTGTCAATCCCGGATAGGACGACAACGAGTTTGTAGCCAAGATCCGCAGCCTTGGCTGTGAGTGCCGAAAAGTTTGCAGTCTTTCCGCTTTGAACGTATCCGAGTACGAGGCCACGTGTCTGAAACTCCGCGGGGCCTGAAACGCGAGGGTCTTCTAGGTGAGACAGGATAGTGTCTGTCGAATCGTCCAAAGACTCGACTTCGTTGGATGAGCGCCCGATTCGATCCAGAAGATACGCGCGGAGTCGGCGCCAGTAGTACCCTGCCGAGGGATCCCACCGCTGAAACCATTCTTTGGGTCCGCCGGCGCCGGAGAGGATATTCGCTCGCCGAATCGGTTGCGCAAACTCCTCCTCGAATCGAGCGCGCACAGCATCACGGTGTTCTGCGGGGACGGCCGAGAGGGCTTCATCCAATGTTTGACCAAGCGCGTCAATATGCACCCGCAAGACGCGGAGATAGTTTTCAATTGCTTCAGAACCCGAATTCATCGGCTAGCTCCGGGAATCGCTTGGCCAATGCGCGAATGATTTTCTTCAGCGCTTCCAACTCGCCTGCATCCGCAGCTGCCTGCTCAAAGGCGCTCCTGACTTCCACTCTCTTGAATGCTCTTGAGCCCGTGTTCTTACCGGTGCCACCCCCCGTCGCTCCTCCACCTCGAAATGAGCCAACGCCGGTGCGCGAACTGGAAGACGATGTGAGTGTACCTTTTCCTCCACTGTAAACGGCCTTCGCACGCTTTACGAGCCGTTCAACAGGCTCCTCCAACTGATCCTTCAATTCAGGGGGTAGCGTCACTCGAAATTTTGCAACATTTACCTCAAACGCCGGGTCAAGATCAGGGTAAAAATCGATAGCCGCTCTGGCAAGTTTTGTATGTTCATCCGCAGTGCGCATTCTGGACCAACCGCCACTCTGAATCAGGCGGTCGGCGCGATAAATATAGAATCCCTGTTGTCTGTTCCATTTCTCGGGTCCACTCATACGCTCGAACGCCCGGAGACTCGAAAACTTTTCTTTCGGTGGGAGCACATAGGGTTGATAACGCACAGCGCCCTTTCCATCGTCAGTGTGAAGCTCAAACTCCTTCGACGGAAATACCTCCGTTGCTTTCTGTTCACGCGCATATGGATCCCATGGCTCAACGGCGGTGCCATTCACAGTGATGGCCAGCTTCTTTCGCCTGCGCGCCTCCCCGCTGAGGAATCGATGGAACACCATCCCCAAGTGCTGGTCGAGTTGTTCCGCAAGCTTGTATAGTGCGTTCTTTGAGCTCTCTCCCCAGGCAACCCTGTATTTGAGGACTCGTTCCAAGGATTCCCATAACACTACAGTGCCAGTTTGTTCCTGCAAGGGCTCTACCAGATTGTCGTGCCTTTCGTCTGACCCAAGGATTTCAATTTCCCATCGATTCGATTTCTCGACAAGGTCCAAATCCCATCTGCGTACTTCAATTCGTCGCTGATTTCGGTCGACACGACTCGCGACAGTTAACCTCCTGCATTGCGAGAGCGAAGCTGTTTTCAGCCCGAGGCCGAATTTTCCAAGATCGTCTAGTTCGTAGTCTCTTTCGGAACCGAATCGCATGGCTTCTGTAATTGTTGTCCCGGACATGCCCGTCCCGTTGTCCGCTACGCGAACCCACGAATCAGGCCCTGCCCATTTCAGATCGATGACCACACGGCTGGCGCTGGCAGCTATGCTGTTATCTACAAGATCGGCTACAGCGTGCACGAAATCATAACCGAGGTCGCGTAGCGACCTGACTAGACGGCGCGCAGAAGGAATCACTTCTACGGTAGTGCGAGTCGCCGTTAACGAAGCTCCCATTTTGTTTCCCTTCTTCAGCCGCTTACGAAGCGTCCCCGGATTATCAGGTTGTTTATCTATTATGCAAAGTACTGAATTTCTGGATAGGGGGTCGCACCTATGTCACCGAACCGATAGAACATGTTTGGCCGCTCGGCTTTTTATCACGACAAGGCGCTTACGTAATTTCTCAGGATGTGTCACTTCGCACTCCCACACAATCTCAACCATCCATCCCAACGAGGCCAGCGCTCTGGCTTTTGTCGCATCCCTTTGAACATTCGCGAGAAACTTCTTTTGCCAGAAGACTTTATTCGATTTTGGCGTATAGGCATAAACGCAACCTTTGTGTCGGTGCCAGAAGCATCCGTTGACAAACACAATCGTCTTCCACTTGGGCAGAACAATGTCAGGATGGCCGGGCAGGTCTCGCGCATGCAATCGAAAGCGATATCCTCCGAGATGCAAGAGCGAACGCACCAGCAACTCCGGTCTTGTGTTCTTTGACCGGATCCTGGACATGTTCCAGCTCCGGCGCGCTTTAGAGATCGTGTCCATCGGACCCGAGCTGCCCCACTGCCAACCTACGCCAGTAGTTCATAGACGACTCTTGCAAGCTTCCGCGCGAGCAAAGGAGGTACAGCATTTCCGACCTGCTTGTATTGTTCGGTGCGAGGACCGACAAAGAAATAATTATCTGGAAAAGTTTGGAGTCTTGCGGCTTCGCGTACCGTTAGGCTGCGACACTGGAGAGGGTCCGGATGAATAAAGTAGTGGCCATCCTTTGCTATGTGAGCTGTAACTGTCGTCGACGGCCGATTCTTTACCTGGACGCGAAACCGGTCCGCAAAATCAACATCATCATCTTCGTCAGATGGCTTTGCGTTCTTGTGCTTCGGCAGCAAATAGCTAGGAAAGTCAGTCAGCAGCGGCGATTTTCCTCGTAACTGAGCAAAACATGCGGCAAAGAAGTACCGCCACAAGTCCGCCTCGATATGCGCACGGCTTGAGTGATTGCATGCGCCTCCCAGTTTGGAATCATAAAACCACGACCGCTGCCATTTCGGCACGGAGGTAGAAGGAACGAATTCTGCGCCAGTCTTAATCGAGTCCTTCAGTTCCCTCGCAGTTTTTTGGACCGCACGCCAGACATCGATATCAACACCTTCACCATTCAGGATATTCGGATCTGTCACCTGTTTTACGGCGTTCATCCATGCCACACCTGAGTCGTCCACGCGCGACAGTCTACTACGCAGTCGTGGAAGGCTGTCGATGACTTTCCACATCTCAACTTCTTTGTTTGAGTTGGATAGAACGATCGGCACGACGTCCAAATCACTTCGAACTCCAAGCAAGATTAGGCGATGGCGGGCTTGGGGGATACCGTGGCGTTCAGCTCGAATGATGTAGCCAGAAGGATCAGGATAGGGGTCCTCAAAAAGAGAGTGGCTTGCTCTGTAATTGGCGAACGGATAAAGCTTGTACGTGACACTCTTCTCGGCTCCGAGACTCTTGCTGCCGCCGTTCATTTCGCAGGGCCGTTTCAGATCGGCAAGAATCCGGTCAATGATTAGACTTCCCTCTACCTTGCTTGAAAGAATTCCTTCTACGTTTTCCATCACGAACACCGGAGGTCGGTGCTTGGCAATGATCCGGAGGTATTCTTGGTAGAGAAAATGGCGGTGGTCCCTTGCATATTTCTCAGGTTCTCGAGCCATCCTAGATCGGCCCACCAAGGAATATGCTTGGCAAGGCGGCCCTCCGATAAGGACCCAGTCCTCAACGCCACCCAGCGCCTTCTCGATGCGCTCATCGATCTGAGTGGTAGGGTATCTCTCTGGCTTGCCGAGTTCTGCGAGCCATGCCTCTTCATCTGCCCTCGCCACCTCTTCGGGATAACGGAGATATAATTCTTCAATGCTTAGGGCACCGCGCAAATACTGATAATAGGATTCTGGAGTCCCGCCTTGGAATTGTCGAAAAAAACTACGGAGCCGAAGCGTCTCGCGTGCAGCCTTATCCTTTTCGATTGACAGCACGATCTTGAAGAATTTCTTTTGGCCACAGCGAAGTGAAGTAAAACCTTCCCCCAGTCCGCCGGGGCCAGCAAAAAGATCGATAACAGGAATCATCACTTGGAAGGTGACTTTACGACTGCTCAAAGCGACGATGGTCGCGGATGTTGTCGTAGCTGATGGCCAGCTCTTGCCCAACTTTGAAATCAGTATTTAAGACGGGTTGACTATCGAGCCTGCCAAAAACAAGCCGTTTCGCATCGTCGCTGTGCTTAACTTCAACCCACATCCATTCACTCTCGCCGGAGCGTTCGTCTGCAAATTCGACCTTCACATGATCGCCAGTTTTATACGCGGACATAGTTCGCTCGTTAAGCATAGATTATATCACCGCCTTAGAATCGCGAGCCATAATGCCCATGGCCACCCTAAATCATCCGCTAAATAGACACCTTTTTGGTCTCGCTAAACAGCCCATTTGCCACACAGCAGCCGTTATTCTGGGCAAACGATTGTGGACAAGGCTGTGACAATACGCTAGCGCGGCTGCGATCTCGCGCAACGGCTGCGGTACGAGTAAGCACACATTCGTTCGCCGCTAAAAACCAAGCAACAGACGTTGCGCTGCCCACTCGATTGGCAAGTGGGATCGCAAGTTCTCGAGTGTCAGTGTGGCGGGCTGCCGACCATCCAAAATACTTTCCACGATATCGGGAGCCAAAAAAGCATACTGAAAGATTCGACTGACGTACCGCTCGTCCAGGCCGGTTACGTTTGCGATCGACCGCCCGCCCGTTTGTTCGCCTCTAAGAATGCGGTTGTACCAATCGTGCGCACGCACAACAGCTTTCAGCAGCGACTGCACCGTGTGAACTGGCGTCTCTCCAGACGAGTTAGCAGGAATCACGAATCGCGCTTCCCCGCCACAGCGTCTGAGCCGTGCCTTTACTTTAAGGGTCACAAAGCCATCGTGGGTGGCTCTGTGCTGCATGGGCGGACGCCGAGTGTCGAGGAGCATACTCTGCAGCACCTGCTTGTGAAGGAGCACGTCGACGTATTCTGCGTGTACAACGATGCGCTCGATTAAGCTATGGATAAACGGTCGCGTTTCGGCTGATGCGGAAGCCAATCGATTCGACCATTCGTGTGCGGCGGCGAGAATGCCCTTGGTGTCTGCTGCGTTTCTTACGTTCAGAGTGGGCGTGCCGAGAACCTCGCTGGAGGAGCCCAAGAATGACCGAATCCTGGCGCAAACTAGACTCTCAATTTCTCGGGCCGGGACACGGACAGGGCGAAGGTGACGGCCACCAGGATTTTTGATGGCAGCCTGTGACACGTAGTATCGGTACCGTTTGCCGTTCTTTACCGCATGGGCAGGCGTGAAACGGTTGCCGCGCTCATCGTAAACTAGACCTACTAGCAGGCTTGGAACAGCCGCCCGCGAGCCATTCCGGTGGGCATGATTGTTAGCGCGAAACCGCGTCTGCACTCGCTCCCAAAGTTCCCGCGCGACGATCCCTTCGTGTTCGCCGGGATAGACCTGCCCTTTGTGCTCGATTTCCCCGAGGTAAATCCGGTTTTGCAGGATGTTGTAAAGTGCACCGCGAGAATATGCAGCGCCACCGCTTCTTCGCCCTGCTTGGCTGATCCTTTTCTTGCTCTGCATATCGTTACGTTCTAAGTAGACTCTGAGCTTGGACACGCAACCGAGCTTTAAGTATTGGTGGTAGATCTCACGCACACGTTCTGCTTCGTTGGCGTTGACGATGAGTTTGTGCTTTTTCATGTCATAGCCGAGTGGAATCGTGCCGCCCATCCACATTCCTTTTCGCTTGGAGGCGGCTATCTTGTCGCGGATGCGTTCGCCCGTGACCTCGCGCTCAAACTGAGCGAAGGAGAGCAGTACATTCAAAGTCAGCCTTCCCATGGAAGTGGTGGTGTTGAATTGTTGTGTCACGGAGACGAAGCTGACCTTCTGGGCGTCGAAAACCTCAATGATCTTCGCGAAATCAGCGAGCGAGCGCGTTAGCCGGTCTACTTTGTAGACTACGACCGCGTCGATCTTTTGGGCCTGGACATCTTCGATCAGGCGCTTCAGCGCTGGGCGGTCCGCGGTACCGCCGGAATATCCGCCGTCATCATAGAGGGTGGTAAGAGGACGCCAGCCTTCGTGCTTCTGACTACTGATGAATGCGCGGCAAGCTTCACGTTGGGCATCGAGCGAGTTGAAGGATTGCTCCAATCCTTCTTCGGAGGATTTACGGGTATAGATTGCACAGCGGATAGAGGGCTTAGCTTCGCTGGGCACTCATGGTCTCCTTAGCCTCTTTTCCTCGGAGACCGAAGAAGAGCGGTCCAGACCAGCGCGTCCCGGTGATCGAGCGTGCAATCTGGGAAAGACTTGAGTAGCGCTTTCCTGCGTACTCGTAGCCATTTTCAAGGACGGTTACTCGATGGGACCGGCCGCGCCAATCCCGAATCAAGCGCGTTCCGGGTTTGATTGGCGACGCAGTCGAAAGCTTAGCTTTAGGATTTGTCTCGAATTTGCGGGCCAGTTCACTGAGGCGCTTGCGCGCTGCCGGGCTCAATCTGCCATAGGCTTGTTCCTGAATTCTGTGAGCAAGAAACTTGATAATTAATCCCCTGCGGCATTGATGCGGCGGTGCTAATCTAAACAGTTGCTTCCAGAGATCGAGCAGTTGCGCTTTGTTCATTCTCGGCAAAAGCGCTAATCGGTCGTCGAGTTCTGACGGCATAGTGAGCCCTCCAACAGTCAAAGACCATGGACGCTCTGTTCGGGTGTGTAGTCAAGTGCAAGCATTTATCCGCAATGCGGATGAAATTCGAACTATGCAAGTTATATCGCTCAAGCTAAGGACGAAGGTTAGGTAGATGAAGAAGAGAGGACGGGGAAGGCCCAGAAAAAAGGAGGGCAGCATAGAGCTTTGGCAACTAGGCCGCGCCGCAATCGTAATGTGTGCCTATGAGGAAGCGCGTGAACAGGGCCGAAAGCACGAGCACGCCGTGCGGTATGCAGTGATATGTGCAAAACGTTGTAGTCCGGAGATACGAATTTCCAAAGGTGCAGTGAGACGCATTCTGTCAAAGTATAGTCCACGGAAAAGTGGAACGATACTTCGCTTCGAGCGTTCGACTTTCAGCGAAGAGGACATAAACGAAAATCGCTGGATCCGGAAACAGGTCCTCGAATTCCAGAAGAAGATGCGCAAAATCCTGCTAATGCCCCCCTCTTATGATGGAACACGCGCCGTCGCAAAATTCATAATTCGAGCTGCCGAACGACCGAACTACCCTCGAGCTAACCGAAAGGCTCCGAACAATTAATCGTCCCTGTTGACTCTTTAGATTTTTTTGAACCTAAATCTTCCTAGCGTGTTTGGGGACACCTCGAAACAATGAGTTGTCTTTCAAATCGCTAGGAGGCTCAAATGGCTTCGAAACTTCTCGGTGTTGAGTATCGCCCGTTAGCTTCTGTTCGGTTCGATCCACAAAATCCTCGTGTACATACTAAGAAGCAGGTTCGGCAAATCGCAACGAGTATCAAAGCCTTTGGTTTCAATGTTCCGGTTTTGATCGACGGGCAGGGTCTATTGATAGCCGGGCACGGTCGATTGCTCGCTGCGCAACAATTAGAGATGTCCCACATTCCAACCATCACGGTCGAACACCTCGACGAGGCTCAAATCCGGGCTTTCAAGATAGCCGATAATCGTCTAACGGAAGTCGCGGTTTGGGATGATGTCCTCCTAGCCGAGCAACTACAGATACTTTCTAAACTCGACCTCGATTTTACCGTTGAGGTTACGGGGTTTGAAATGAGCGAGATCGACATGCTGATCGAAAACCTCCCACATGCAAGCCCTAGTAGGCCTGACCCCGCCGACGAGATCCATAACTCCGCGTCCAAACCTCAAGTGGCGCGCACCGGCGACCTCTGGCTTTTAGACCGCCACCGCGTTTGTTGCGGGGATGGACGGGACGAGTTTTCGTACTCTTTATTGATGAATGGTCAGCGCGCCAACATGGTGATCACAGATCCGCCATACAATGATCCGATCGACAAGTATGTAACCGGCTTCGGTAAGATACACCATCCCGAATTCGCGATGGCGTCAGGTGAATTAACGGAAATTGAATTTACGAACTTTCTTAGGAGCGCATTAGCCAGGCTCGCGAATAACAGTTTAGACGGTGCGCTGCACTTTATATTTATCGATTGGCGCCACTCAGGAGAGTTGCTTTCGGCCGCTCGCTCCGTCTACTCGGAATTCAAGAATCTCTGCGTGTGGGTCAAGAATAGCGGGGGCCAAGGTTCCCTGTATCGGAGCCAGCACGAATTGATATTCGTATTTAAGAATGGCAAGAAACCACATCGCAATAATATCCAACTCGGGCAATACGGCCGCTACCGAACGAATGTATGGGAGTACCCCAGTGTGCGTTCCTTGTCTCGAAATACAGAAGACGGCAAGTTGACTGATCTTCATCCGACGGTAAAGCCGGTTGAGCTAATTGCTGACGCTATTCTGGATTGTACCGCGCGGGGAGACGTGGTCCTGGACGCCTTCTTGGGCAGTGGGACAACCGTGATAGCGGCAGAGCGTACTGGGCGCGTCTGCTTTGGCATTGAACTCAATCCACGTTATGTCGACGTGATTATGCGCCGATGGCAATCGTTTACTGGCCAGGATGCCGTACTGCTATCGACCAAACAAACCTTCAACGAGATTGAGGAGGCCAACCGTGGAGCAGGAAAATAAACCAAGAACACCAAGGCTCATGGATGTCGGTTATTGCAATCCCCCTGAAGAGACTCGTTTCAAGAAAGGGCAATCTGGCAATCCACACGGCCGCCCGAAGGGTACGTTGAACATGGCCACGGTGCTCGAACGGACCTTGCGCGAGCGGGTGGTCATTAATGAGAGCGGAAAAAGAAAAACCGTTACTAAGCTCGAGGCGGCGGTCAAACAATTAGCTAATAAAGCTGCGTCCGGTGAACTGAAAGCGCTGCAATTATTGGCGGCCTTGGTGCGCACCGCCGAAGAGCGGGCGATAAAAATGCCAGCAGTGAATTCTGAGCTCGAGGAGGTCGACGAGAAAATTATTCTTAATATTTTGAAGCGTTGTGAACTGACGAACGGAGGAAAGCAAAACAATGAAGATGACAACTCATGAATATTATGCAATCTTGCATCGTGACCCATACGCGTTTACCGAGCGTTGCTTTGCCGAACTAAATCCCACGGCCACATTCATGCCTAATTGGCACATCGAAGTCGTCTCCTCGGCGCTCGAGGCTTGCCGACGTGGCGAGATCAGGCGGCTGATTGTCAACCAGCCGCCGCGGTCTCTAAAGTCACTCGCCGCTTCGGTCGCCTTTCCTGCGTATCTCCTAGGGCATAACCCGTCTGCCCAGATCATCTGCGCGAGCTACGGCCAGGACCTTGCCAACAAGCATGCCATGGACTGTCGAACGATCATGTCAACTTCCTGGTACCAGGAGATGTTCCCCCGCACACGTTCATCCTCGGCACGACAAGCTGTGCAGGAATTTATGACCACGCAACAGGGGTTTCGGCTGTCGACCTCCATCGGGGGCGTGCTGACTGGCAGGGGTGCGGATTTCATCATCATCGACGACCCGTTAAAGCCTGAGGAGGCGCTCTCCGATACCCAGCGAAAGGGCGGAAACGATTGGTTTGATCATACGCTATATAGTCGTCTAAACGACAAACAGCATGGTTGCATTATTCTTATCATGCAACGACTGCATGAGGACGATCTAGTCGGCCATGTACTCAGTATCGAACCTTGGACGGTGATTCGATTTCCAGCGATTGCCGAAGAGGACGAGAGCCATCTAATTCAAACGCCCTATGGAGTACAGCACTTTGAGCGTCGCATCGGTGAGGCTCTCCATCCAGAGCGGGAGTCTCTCGAAATATTGAATCGCCTTCGCGAAGCTCTAGGGGCATACAATTTTGCTGGCCAGTACCAGCAGGCTCCCGCCCCCCTAGGCGGCGGAATGGTCAAATCGGAGTGGTACAAAATCTACACTACGGCTAGTCTACCTGCGAAATTCGAACTCATTTTTCAGAGCTGGGACACGGCCAATAAGCCCACCGAGTTGAGCGATTACAGCGTCTGCACAACCTGGGGAGTGAAGGACAAGCATCTTTTTCTGCTTCATGTTTATCGCAAGCGCGTTGGCTATCCCGAGTTGAAGCGTGCAGTGCGCGATCAGGCGGAAGCGTTCAATCCCAAAACGATCCTCATCGAAGACAAAGCCTCCGGCACACAGCTGATCCAAGAACTGATCAACGAACGGATACACGCAGTTCAAAAATATGAACCGACCATAGAAAAAACGATGCGCATGCATTCCGTCACCAGCACGATTGAAAATGGCTTTGTTCACATCCCTGACAAGGCCGCGTGGTTGGGCGAATACGTGCACGAGCTCGCCAGCTTCCCTATGGGCAAATATGACGACCAAGTCTCGCCAAAACTCTAGCCGACCGCAGAATCAATAACTTGTCACGATGTCCCGGAACCCAATCTGCTATAAGTTCAGGCTATGTTCGACCTGTTCCTGCTCTGGTTCGGAGCACTGATTCGCCTCCTTCGTAGTCGTCGGGAGCTCACCCTGGAAAACCTGGCGCTTCGGCAACAACTGGGCGTGCTGAAGCGTCGTCACCCGCGACCGAACCTGGGCACCATCGACAGGCTCTTTTGGGTAGTTGCTCGGCGCGTCTGGTTCGGCTGGAAGCAGTCGCTCATCATCGTTACACCGGAAACGGTGGTCCGCTGGCACCGAGCTGGTTTTCGTTTGTATTGGAGGTTGATTTCCAAAGCCAGGAGGAAGGTCGGGAGAAAACCGACCTCGAAGGAGGTTCGAGATCTCATCTTTCGTATGGTCGCCGAGAATCCAACCTGGGGAGCACCGCGCATCCACGGCGAGCTGCTCATGCTTTGTTTCGATATCTCGGAACGAACAGTCTCCCGCTGGATGAAACGAGCACCGAGAGATCCATGGTCCCAACTATTACGTTCGGCGTGCTTTACTGCTTTTTCATCATCGGCCATCGAATCTTGCACTTCAACGTCACCAAGGACCCGACGAGCCTGTGGATCGTCCAGCAGTTACGGGAAGCGTTTCCGTTCGAGTTGGTTCCTAGATTTCTCAACTTCGATCGAGATGCGAAATACGGGTTGGAAGTCCCCGTAGCCGTCCGGTCCATTCCATAGGGATTAGGCCGGTGCGGACTTCGTTCGAAAGCCCTTGGCAAAACGGTGTCGCGGAGCGCTGGGTGGAAAGCTGCCGACGAGACCTACCGGATCACATCATTGTGGTGAACGAAAGTCATCTGAAGCGATTGCTCTCGGAGTATCTCAACTATTACCACGAGGACCGCACACATCTTGGACTGGGGAAGGGAACGCCCAGCAACAGGATTCGTTCAAGGCATTCAGGTCGCGTACTTTCTCACGTGCGACTGGGCGGATTGCATCATCGTTACGATCGGGCTGCTTGACCCATGCAGTTTAGTTCCGAAACAGCACGCCCAAACTCTATCCCTGATATATATGCCGGACCCGTTCGCAGCAACTGCCGCTACAAACAATCTCGGCGTCGGGGGGAGGATTCCTGGTTTAATTCGCGCGTCGTATTCAAACGTCACAACGGGGAATCACGCCGTTTTCAGCGCGGATGAGATTTTGGCGAGGGACAAGGGATTACATAGACCCGCATCTATCAAAGCAAGCTTGAACCGCGGGTCTAGGGCCCTGCGTTAATGCTTTCAGTTGTCGGCTGGCGATGTGACTGTCTGTCCGAATCCAATAACCCTCGACAGCTTACATGGTAGTTATATAATAATACGTAAATTATCTTGACATGCCTTTCGCATAAGAACAGACTCCCTCACCAACCCACTCTGGAAGTAAGGGGGTTCAATGCCGCAATTTAGACGACTTGCCTTATTCGCAGGAGTACTCGTCTCCTCGTTTTCAGCGGCAGCCCAACAAACCTCCCCTCCGCCAGCACAGCAAGACCCACAAGCCGTAGCGCTACTTCAAAAAGCCCTCGCAGCGATGGGCGGCTTGCCTGTGATCTCGCATGTCCAGAGTGCAATCGCACAGGGCACGATTGCTCCAGCCATTAATTCTCCCGATCCCGCCGGCTCCTTCACCTGGGAGGACCAATTCTCGAGCCAGGGCCACGAGTTTCGAAACACGTTTCAGACTGGTGGCGTGACCCATGTATTCGCCAGCGGACACGGCAGCCCCGGGTTCATGTCGAATGGCAAAGTGAAGCGATTCACCCCGCACGTGGCTCTTGCGGAGCTACCCTTCCATCTGCCCGCAATCCTCTTGGCGATGGAGTTGGCCAACACAAACTACAACATCACACTCGTTGGTCCTGCAAGCGTAAACGGACAGCCGGCGATCCAGGTGCACCTGACCATTGACACTGACCCCTTAAATAGCACTCTGGGCGTTCAGGAGTGGTTCTTTGACCCTGTTAGCGGTCTGCCTTTACGCGTGGAATACAGGTTGCCCGACACGTTTGACGCCCGTGAGTTCATGAAAGCAGCACTCGATTTCTCTAACTTTCAGATTGTTCAAGGGCTGGTAGTCCCCTTCACCATGACGGCTTATGAGCGGGGCACGCCGCGCACAATTGCGACGATTTCCTCCCTGACCCTGAATCCTTCCGTTTCACCGGGCGATTTCGATCTGCCCACCGGGGGTGTCCAATGAAGCGACTCCTTCTGACTCTCTGTGGATTAAGCCTCATCTCGTGGGTCTATTGCATGCCGACGTTTGCCCAAGAAAACCCGAATCTAGACGTCGGTCTGAAGCCATACGGCACATTCGAAGGCGGCAAGTTTGACTCGGTCAGCATGACCAACGGTAATCTTAATCTGAGGATTCCGATCCTCTCTTACCCACAAAGGGGCACCCTCCCGTACAACAGTTTTCTCGGCTATAACGACAAATCCTGGAAGATCTATTCTGCGTGCAATTCCAAGACCGGTCTGTGCAGCCGCGTATACTGGAATTACGGCTCATCCTATGGCAACGGAGTGGAGTGGCAATCTGACGGATTGCTACATCTCACCTGGCGCTACTCCATTCCCGGCCAGAATTCCCTTCCCCTCTTTACCGCCCAGATGGAGGATGGTGCCAACCACGCGATGGCTGCTGATTATGTCGGAGGTGTGACTACGCTTGACGGCACCGGATTGTGGTACGACGGGACCTACCCGATCACTAGCGGTGTGTTCCGCATGCGGAACGGTGACACGCCTTCGAAAGACACAAACGGAAATTTCTTCCCGGCCAGCTCCGATACAATAGGTCGCACCTTCGGGTCAACGACTCCCGCCCCTGACGCCAGCGGCTGCCGGGTGGTCCCCAATCAACCCATCTACACCGCTTATATCAACACCTACCCCGGTCCGGGTGGGACATTGAGCCGAATGATAAAGCAGTGTAATACGCGATTGGTCCTTCATACAGGCTTCAATGTGACCGCGATGATTAGCGATAATCCGTACCCGGTACAAGAAGCCACGGCCACCGTTGTGCTTCTCCAAAGCATTGTCCTCTACAACGGAACGTCATGGAGCACGAGCCCCGTCTGGACTTTCGAGTACGATGGAGTGGCTCCCGGTTCTCCCCCTTCAGTGAACTACGGAAACCTGACCAGGATCACGCTACCCACCGGCGGCACGATCTCTTACACCTGGACCACCTCACAGCTCTGCACAGACTACTCCACCCTCAACCAGTGGAGCCGCACGGTGGCTACCCGCACCGTGGACGCTCAGGACGGCACCGGTCCGCATACTTGGACTTACACCGGGTATGGGATGCAGGACCCGGACGGAAATGACACGGTCTACACCGTCACCGGACTCGGGGGTTCTTGTTCCCTTTACGTAACCCAAGTCGATTCGTATCAGGGCTTACGCAATTCCGGAACACTCCTAAAGACCGTCAAGACAGATTATCAGTACACCGCGAACCCCTTGGACCGCTACGGCGATGGCACTCAGACAGTCGTAAACGTTCAGCCCATTCGCGTCACGACAATCTGGCCAAACGGAAAACAGACAAAGATTGAAAACGATTATGACGCAAGCCTAACCGTCTTCGGCATTCCGATCTCCGTAGGCGATGTCACTAACGTGAGAGAATATGACTACGCCAGCGGGGCCCCGGGCCCGCTCTTGCGCACAACGACAAACACCTATTTGGCTTCAACCAACAGCAATTATTTGAATGCGAACATTTTTGACTTGGTTACCTCGACCACTGTCAAAAATGGCAGCGGCACGCAGATCGCCTCGACGACGTATAACTATGACCAGTCCACTCTGTCCCCCTCTGGGGTCACCGTTGGCCACGACGCCACCCTTACGAATCCCGGCATTCGCGGCAACCGCACAAGCGCCTGCCGCTGGCTCAACACCACGGGCGGAAACCTCTGCACAACCACCACATACTTCGACACGGGTATGCCTTACCAGGCGACCGACCCGCTTGGTCACATATCGACATACTCGTATTCTTCCCTTTACGCCGGAGGGTATCTTACCCAGACCCAAATGCCTGATACCGGCTCACCCGCTGTCCATCACATAATCCACGGTCTGTATGAATTCAACACCGGGCAGTTAACTCAATTCACGGACCAGAACAGCCAGCAGAGCAACTACGTCTACGACCCGCTGGGCCGGATCACTTCCGCGAGTTTTCCTGACGGCGGCCAGACCACCTTCATCTACACGGATACGTCTCTGAGCGCGAACGTGGAGCGGCTCCAGAAAATTACATCTACTCTCTCCACGGATTTCCAGGTGTTCTTCGACGGCCTGGCGCGCAAAAAACAGACCCAGTCGAAATCCGACCCGCAAGGCACGGTCTACACCGATTTCACGTACGACGAGTTCAGTCATCTGAAGACTGCTTCAAATCCTTATCGGAGCACTTCGGACCCCACTTATGGAATGACAACCTACCACTACGATCTGCTCGACCGCGGAACGTCGGTCAACGAGCAGGACGGAAGCGTCGTTAGGACTGCGTATTGCGCGAACACGACGCTCGTCACCGATGAAGCCGGGAAATGGCGGCGCAGTACCTCCGACGGCGCTGGCAGACTCGTCGAAGTTGACGAACCAAATTCGCTTACGGCTTCAGTGAGTTCGAACGGCTGTCCCGGGACCGGCGAACCCATCTGGGTCACCAGCTACGCCTACGACGCACTGAGCAACCTGACCGGGGTCACGCAGAGCAGCTCTCGCCCGCGCAGCTTTACTTACGACTCACTCTCGCGCTTGACTGTCGCCATCAATCCCGAATCCGGCACCATCAACTACACCTACGACAACGACGGCAACGTCCAAACCAAGAAAGACGCGCGCAACATCACCATCACCTACGGCTACGACGCACTCAACCGCCTCACCGGGAAAACGTATTCGAACAACGAACCGGCCGTCAGCTACTCCTACGACCAGAGCGCCTGTCTGGGACAGCCAACTTGTTTCAACATCGGCCGTCGAACCAGCATGATCGATGCAGCGGGCTCGGAGGCCTGGAGCTACCAGAACATGGGCCGGGCGATCACAGACCAGCGCACCACGAACAGCGTATCTAAGAGCACGCTGTACACTTACAATCTCGATGGCTCCGTGGCCACGCTGATCTATCCGAGCGGGCGCACGATCACGTATGCGCCGGGCGGCGCGGGAAGGCCGCTCTCGGCGATCGACACGGCGAACAGCATTACCTACGCCACGAACGCGCTGTACTCTCCCCCAGGTGCGATCTCTTCCCTGAAGAACGGGGCGAATCTTTACACCACTGCTTTCTTCAATCCGCGCTTGCAGCCGTGCCGCATCTTCATTTCGTCGAGCACCACCGCACCGACCACCTGCTTGGATTCGAGCCACACCGGCACTATTCTTGACTACAGCTACAGCTTTGGGGCGGCCAACAACGGCAACGTCCAGCAGATCGCCAACAACATCACCACAGGCCGCACGCAAAGTTTCGGCTATGATCAGGTCAACCGGCTCTCTGCCGCCCAGACGCAGGCCACTTCTGGTAGCACCTGCTGGGGTGAATCGTTTGGGTACGACCAGTGGGCCAACCTGCTCACTATTGGCGCGGTCACGGGATATACTGGCTGCACCCAGGAGAATTTGAGCGTGTCGGTGACCGCGTCCAATCAGCTCACGAGCGCACAGGGCTATTACTACGACGTGGCCGGAAACCTGACCAGCAAAACGTCGCCCGGCGCCGCCAGCTACGCCTACAACGCCGAGAATCAAATGACCTCGACTGCGGGCCCGACCTACACGTACGACGGCGACGGCAAGCGCGTCAAGAAATCCTCAGGAAAGCTCTACTGGTACGGCATGGGCACTGACACGCTCGACGAGAGCGATGCCTCGGGAAATATCACCGACGAATACGTCTTCTTTGGAGGCAAGCGCATCGCTCGCCGCAACGTCTCTTCTGGGAACGTCTACTACTACTTTGCGGACCACCTCGGCACCTCACGCATCGTAACCAATGCCACCGGCACCATTCTCGACGACTCCGATTTCTACCCCTTCGGCGGCGAGCGCGTCGTCCTCTCCTCCTCTGGCAACACCTACAAATTCACCAGCAAAGAAAGGGATGCGGAGTCGGGCTCGGATTACTTCGGGGCAAGGTACTACGGCTCTACGATGGGAAGGTTCATGAGTCCGGACTGGGCAGCCAAAGCTCAGCCCGTTCCGTACGCAAAGCTCGACAATCCGCAGACACTAAATCTCTACGCTTACGTCGGAAATAACCCACTTTCAAGGAGAGATCCTGACGGGCACTACGAATGCGCCGGGACTAAGGACCAGTGTGCCGCTATAAAAGCTGGTTTAGATGCCGTGAGAGCGGCAGATGCGAAGTTAAAAGACGGAACGTCTGGCAAGGCTCTTCTCGACAAGGCGCTGAAATTCTACGGCGCAGAAAACACGAAGAACGGCGTGGAGATAAACTTCAACAACCAAAATGACAAAGCCCTTGGTTCTACCTCTACAAAGGACGGCATAACTACGATAAGCTTCGGCGCAAAAGCCCTAGATCCCTTGACCGGAACCGGCAAAGGCGAAACCGTTGCACACGAAGGAACACATGGCGTCGACCAGCAGAAGAATGGAATGCCGCACGGATTTTGGGGATATTACGGTACGGAGTACCACGCCTATCAGGCTGAGTCTGCTGTCGATAAGGGTCTGGGCGTTCCAAATGAGACGGATGAAAGGTCAGTGTGGTTCCCCGGGATTTCTCAGGGCCAGAGAACCACTGCGATAACTCGGAATGCCTACTCCAATGCTGTTCTTGACTGCGAGAACGGGGGATGTCAATGAGCACTCAGCTTCCGTTCACAGCATACCTAATTATTTGGTTCGGCCTCGTTCTATTCAGAGGAGCGGCCGGTACGCCCATCGCAGTCGGTGAAACGCCTGCTCTTCGTCCTACCTTGTGCGAGTTGTTCGCCCACCCACAAAAGTACGTGGGGAAAGACTTAATGGTGAGTGCAAGAATCACGCAGACAAAGGATGGCAGTGATATCTGGGACCCGAGTTGCCCGAACGCCGGGGCTCTCCTACAAACGAATCCATCTACTGAGTCTGATCCTACGATTGTTAAGCTTTATCGAACCTTGAGGCTTCATGGGTTGTCCGATCATCCGGTAACGGCAACACTGCACGGGATATTGAAAGAGGAGCAATACGAAAAAGTTCCGAATAAGCGAAGGCTCATATTCATTGTCGCTGCGGCCTCTGATATATCACGAACGAAACACATCGAACGTCGGAAGTTCCGAGCGCCGAGCTGATATTTGTACGATGCAAACCGACTTCATCTATGACGGTCTTCCGCGCTTTGTTCACTATGCGTATCTCTTCACCAGCAACGAACGGGATGGCGAGAGGTGGGTGGTTGTCGGCCAGACGATCCGTCGGGAGGTTTTATCCGCGTTCGACGCCGGCGCCGGGCGCGGACTGCACCTCGGAGCCGGAATTGTGCGAGCTGGCGCAAGTCCCGTTCGACAATAGGCGGGAGACACGCAGCATAGATGTGTTGCCAACTCTTGCCACTGGCCTGCATCTCCACTGCTCGCGTCACAATCTCACTGCTTGGCCGTCCGACTTCGGGCGGTAGCTCTATTTTGAGGAGATGGATTGCCCGTCTCTTGAATCCACTCGGGTCTCGCTCGATCTCGGCGGGTGGCGCACCCTTCGGTTTTAAGGGTGCGGTTCTTGACCCTTCTTTGCTAAACCCTCGTCCAGCTCCCACCCGGCTTCTTAATTTGATTCCGCTTCCGAATTCTCAGAGCATCCTTGGCATCCTAGTATGCTAATGGTATAG
>JAAFGT010000084.1 GCA_010365215.1 Acidipila sp.
TCGCATCCTTAAGATAGGACTGGCGCCCCCGCGCGAAGGCCTCTACCAGCGCATCGCTCAGCGCACCGCCACCATGCTGGCCGCCGGCTGGCTCGAAGAAGTCCGCGCGCTGGCCGCCCG
The DNA here is from genome assembly GCA_010365215.1 of Acidipila sp. Taxonomy (GTDB): domain Bacteria; phylum Acidobacteriota; class Terriglobia; order Acidiferrales; family UBA7541; genus JAAFGT01. Next base: position 121 of record JAAFGT010000084.1, read on the forward strand.
CAGCGATCCCGGCCAGCCCGAAGGTACTGCGCTCGCTGAAAAACCCTTCCAGTTCATCGGCTACTCCGAGCTCCGCGCGCACTTGCAAGGCGAACTCAGCCTCGAAGGCGCAGTCGCCGCCATCGAGCAAGCCACCCGCCGCTACGCCAAACGCCAAATCACCTGGTTCCGCCGCGAACAAAACGTAGAGTGGTTCGCAGGCTTCGGAGACGACCCGGAAACTGCAAATGCAGTTCTGGCGTATTTGATCACGCAGTTTCTAGAAGGTGGAAGTTTAACCAGCGACGATTCGTCAGGATAAACAAGACGCCAGCGTTACGAAACAGCGCTACGAAACAGCGTTACGAAGCCTCGGAGTTCTGGCACTGCATGTCATCACTCCAGGGCGGGAGACTGCACGGCTCAAGCGCGGCCATTAACCTTCTTTAGCTTTTACCCTCAACGATCTCCACGAGCCGCTTAGGTGCCATCATTTGATAGCTGCCGGCCAGCAGTTCGCTGACTTCGTCCCAATCAATCTTCCCCACGTCCAGTCGCAGCGCCACCCAACCTCGCGGTCCAATATAGGCAGGCAAATAAAATCTGCCCGGCTGCGCAGCGGCCAGCGCGGAATTGTCTCCGGGTAACGCCTTGCAAGCCACGGCGACGATCCCGTCGCCGTGGTGGTCATGAAGAAAATACGCGAACACCTTTTTCCGCACCAGAAACGCCGCATGCTGCTTCTGAAGTTTCCGCGTAGCCTCCGGAAGCGCCAGCGCAATCTCGGTAAGCCGCGTTAGCCGCGAATCTTTCGCAGGTCGTTTCGCCATCCTAGTGCCGATGCTATGCCAGCTTGAGATTCAGGGCAAGACGGCAGGCCCTAACCGCAGCGACTGTCCAGAATCGAACAGCTTGAAAACCGGATTCGTTCTAAGTTGCAGCCAGCAGTCAGGAGGGACGAACGATGTCAGATGATCCCCACCAACGAGCCGCGGAATTTCACGAGCTTGCCGCGCAGGCGCACCGCGCTGCCGCCGGTCACCGCGATAAACAACATCACCGTACCGGTCAGGAATATTCCAGGCAGGCCATCGAACATGCCAATAAAGCTTTCCAGGCATCGCAGGAAGCGATTCGCCTAGCCGAACAGCCAGGTGAAGTGACCTGGGATTTTCCTAAATTCATCTTAGCGCTCTACGTCTGAGCCGCCTCCCGCGAGCTCGACCGCTGCGCCGGTGTACCATGGAACAGCTTAGAAAATGAATTCACGGTGAGTCGGAGCCGCTACTAAGGACGGAAATAAAATGCCAAAAGATTCCCACATTCGCGCCGCGGAATTTCACGAGACCGCCGCACACGCCCACCGCACTGCCGCCGCGCATCACGACAAACAAGATCACCAGTCCGGGCACGAACATTCCAGGCAGGCCATGGAGCACGCCAACAAAGCTTTCCAGGCCTCCCAAGAAGCGCATGGAAAGTCCGCTCAATCGGCAGGGAAGTCGTCAGGGAATTCGTCAGGAAAGCCAGGGAATCCAGCAGGCAAACCCTAGTCGTAGGCTCGAGCCGGTACATCGCTATCAACCAGGATGCTGGCCTGCCAGGCGGGCGCTAGACTGCTCTTTACAGCCGCGCAAAAACTCCGCAAAAAACCTGACAGACGGTATATATATAATCACTTCGGTATGAAAACCTCCCATCCCGTCCATCACAGTGAACGCGTCCTCCTGGTCGGCGTCGGCATCAAGCGCGCTTCGCGCATGGTTGGGGTCAACGTCGCCGAAGCCGAGCGCGAGATGCTCGACGAGCTGGCCGAGCTCGCTCGCAGCGCCGGCGCCGAAATTGCCGGCACCGTCTTCCAGATCCGCGACGCACTCGATCCCGCCACGCTCGTCGGCAAGGGCAAGCTCGACGAAATAAAAATCGAAGCCGGGCTGCACAAAGCGCCGGTGGTGATCTTCGACCGCAACCTCTCCCCCGCGCAGCAGCGCAACATCGAGGCCGCTGTGGACTGCCGCGTCCTCGACCGCACCCAGCTCATCCTGGATATTTTTGCCCGCCACGCGCGCACCCGCGAAGGCATGCTCCAGGTGGAGCTGGCGCAGCTCAACTACATGCTTCCCCGCCTCACCGGCGGCAGCGACCAGCTCTCCCGTCTCGGCGGCGGCATCGGCACGCGCGGTCCCGGCGAACAAAAGCTTGAGACCGACCGGCGCCGCATCCGCAATCGCATCAGCAAAGTTAAAAAAGATATCGAGATGGTGCGCGAGCGCCGTAAGACGCAGCGCCTGGCGCGCCGCAACATTCCGCTGGCCAGCATCGCCCTGGTGGGCTACACCAACGCCGGCAAGTCCACGCTGTTCAACGCGCTCACCCATTCCACCGTGCTCACTTCGCCGCGCATGTTTGCCACGCTGGATCCCACCGTGCGCTCCATCGATCTGCCCTCGCGCCGCCGTGCCCTGCTTTCCGATACCGTGGGGTTCATCCGCGATCTGCCGCCGGGCCTCATTGCCGCGTTTCGTGCCACGCTGGAAGAGGCCGAAGAAGCCTCGCTCGTGGTGCATGTCAGCGATATCTCCAGCCCCGGCCACGAAGAGCAGGACGCCGAAGTGGTCAAAGTTCTCGAAGAGCTGGGCTTGGCGGATCGCCCTCGACTACTTGTCTGCAATAAAATTGATCGCCTCGCTCCCGAGCTGGTCGAAGGGCTCGCCGCCGGCAGCGGCACGGGAAGGGTATTGGTTTCCGCGCTGCGCGGCACCGGCCTCGACGAGTTGCGCAGCCGCATCGATGAGTTGCTGACCACCGATCCCATGGTCGAAGTCCGCCTGCTGCTTCCCCTCAGTGACGGACGCACGCTCGCGCTGCTTCATGCCCGCGGCCGCGTGCTGCATTCCGAAGTTCGCGACTCGCATCTGTGGGTCGAAGCGCAGGTTCCCGAATCGCTCGCGCGCCAGCTGGATGCTCTCAGCGCTGAGTCTTCCGCATGACGCGAACTTTTTCCTTCATGAGTGCGTATCATTCTAAGAGGGCTTTGCGGGCACTCAAGTGAGTTAGGAGTAGAGCATGCTTGCCTTTTTGGTGTGGTTCCTTCTGTTCGTGATCTGTTGGCCGCTAGCGCTCTTGGCCCTGCTGCTTTTTCCGATTGTCTGGCTGTTGCTGCTGCCGTTTCGTCTATTGGGAATCGCCGTCGCGGGAGCGCTCCATCTCGTGCGAGCAGTGATTTTTCTTCCAGGGCGAATGCTCAGCGGCCGCAGCCGCGCATGAGGCGCGGCCTGCATCGCGGCCCCGCACCGGGGTGTCGCATCGGTGTTTGCGCAACGTCGGCGCGTGCGAATGGGCCTATAGCTTCGCGTTAATCAACGGCGGTGCCTAATCCTTCACCAAAAAGCGCCTCTTACACCGCGGTTCGCCTGTGGAAATCAGTGTGGAAAAGAGTTCTCAACTTTCCGATGGCCTTTTCAAAAACAACGCTGTCGCTTCCTCCTCAAGTCCTAAGTTACCCGCTAAACCCTTGTAGAGCATATAGTTAATGGCCCCCGACAATCGGGCACGTCGATTTTAGGGCCGTATTTACTGGCAAAAACGAATTGTACAATTTTGCACAGACTTGCAGCAGGCCAGAATCCCCAACAACCACGCGGTGAGATCGCATTTGACGCCTCCCAACGTGCCCAAGTGTTCACCCCTCTTGAATTTTCTTTCCCATTTACTCCCCGCGCCGAGAGCGTCGCCAGTTCTGAAGCAAGCAGCAGTTCTCATGCAAGCCGAATTTCGGAGATACTCTAGCCGCGAGCCTGCCCAACCGGGAACTGCCGTCGTTGACGGCCTCCAGTCGGACGTCTATAGTCAATCAGGGAATGTGATGCAGTCGGGGAAGCTTCCGCCGGCGCCCTTTCCGAGTGCGACATGAACGTACCCAACTCGCTCACCATTCTGCGCATCTTCTTTGTTCCGCTTCTGGTTGTGGTGCTGTTAACGCGCTCACCCAACGTAATTTTGTGGGGTGTGCACGTTCGCTTCGAAGTTTGGGGAGTGCTGATTCTGGCGATTGCCGCTACCACGGATTGGCTCGATGGTTATCTGGCGCGTCGGCGCGGCGAAGTGACCACGCTCGGTATTCTGCTCGATCCCATCGCCGACAAGCTGCTGATCTCCGCCGCTTTCATTTCCATGGTGGATATGTCGCTCGTGCCCGCCTGGATGGTGGTGATTATTATCGGCCGCGAGTTCACGGTGCTGGGCTTGCGCAACATCGCCTCCGCCGAGGGAATGATTATCGAAGCCTCGGCACTGGGCAAGACCAAGATGGTGCTGCAAGTGGTGGCCGCTTGCGCCGTTATTCTGGGCCGCCGGCAAGCCGAACTGAAAATGCCCGCGACAATTCTGCTGTGGCTGGTGGTGCTCTCGGCGATTCTTTCCGCCATACAATATTTTCTAAAATTCTGGAGCCAGGTGGACGGCCGGGTCAAGGAACGCCGCTTGGGTCTCCGCATCCTTGAACGTCGGAAAAAATCCCAGGATGTTGCCACTCCCTGACGCCAAGCCTTTGCCCATCTCCATCGCCGAACGCCGCCGTCTGTTGGAAGTGGCGCGCAAGGCGATCGTTTCCGCAGTCGCCGCCGGGCGCGTCCCGGACCTCTATAACGTCCCCGGCGAAGCGGTGCGCCGCTGCGGCGTATTCGTCACCATTCGCACCGGCCGCGTTTTGCGCGGCTGCATCGGCAAGCCCGAATCGCCATTTCCACTGGAGCAGACCGTAGCGCGGTGCGCCGCCCTGTCCGCGCTCGATGATCCCCGCTTTCCTGCTTTGCGCGCGGAGGAAATCCCCGGAATCGAGATCGAGATTTCCATTCTTTCGCCTCCGGTGATAATGACTTCCGAACAGATTGAGGTAGGCGTTCATGGCCTGGCAGTCTCCGCGGGAGAATTTCGCGGCCTGTTGTTGCCGCAAGTCGCCGGGGAATATGGCTGGGATCGCGAGCGCTTCCTGGCCGAGACCTGCCGCAAAGCGGGACTGGGCCCGGAGGCCTGGCGCGATCCCCAGACGAAAATTGAGGGCTTCACCGCCGACGTTTTTTCGGAGAGGGAATTTCTGTCGGGCGGGGCAGCCTCGAGTCGCTGATTCCCCCAGGTCGCTCGGGCCGCGAAAGATGCAACTTTTCTCCCCTCCTTTTCGTTGATTCAGCAGGCCCGAAAATAAATTGGCATGGGGGGTACGATGTCAAAAGTCATTTTGCGTCTCGCGCTGCTCTTCTGCGTGAGTTCCGTGCTCGCTCTCGCAGGGCGTGCACAACAAACTGCGGCAGCAGATCCCATCCCCAGCGCCGCGCGCGCCAGCTATTCTGCGTTCGATGTAAATGCCGCCACCGATGCTTATCTCGCAAAAGTTCCCCCGGACAAGAAAGCCCGTTCCGACGCGTACTTTGAAGGCGGGTACTGGCTGATCCTGTGGGATTTTTTGCTGAGCGCGGCCATTCTCTTGCTGCTGCTGGAAAGCGGACTCTCCGCCCGCATGGGCGATCTGGCCGAGAAAATCACCGCGCGCAAACCATTGCAGACGGTTCTATATTTTTTACAATTCCTGCTGCTGACATCGATTCTTGGATTTCCCCTGGCTGTTTATGAAGGTTATTACCGCGAGCATCTATACGGGCTGGCCACGCAGACGTTCGGGCCGTGGTTCCGCGAGCAGTTGATAGGCCTGGCATTGAGCATGGTATTTGGCAGCCTTTTGGTGACCGCACTAGTGGGCGCGGTGCGGCGGCTGGAACGCACTTGGTGGATCTGGGGCGCGGCGATCAGCGTCGTTTTCGCCGCATTCTTATTTCTGATAGCGCCGGTATTCATCGCTCCGCTGTTCAATAAATACACCAAGCTGGAAGATCCCCAGATACGCGAGCCGATCTTGAGCCTGGCGCGCGCCAACGGCATCCCCGCCACCGAAGTCTACCAGGTGGATACTTCGCGCCAGTCCACGCGCGCCACAGCTTACGTATTTGGATTCCTGGGCACCGAGCGCATCGTGCTGGGCGATAACTTATTGAAAGCCACACCCGCGGAGATCCAGTCCACCATGGGCCATGAGATGGGCCACTACGTTTTGAACCACGTTTATAAGGAGCTGTTTTATATTGCCGTGTTGCTCGCGGTTACTTTCGCGCTGCTGCATCGTTGTCTCGAGTGGTCACTGCGCCGCTGGGGAGCGCGCTGGGGCCTACGCGGCATCACCGATGTTGCCGCGCTGCCGCTGGCTGCGCTGATCCTCGCGGTTTTTGGGATTCTGTATACGCCCATTGGAAATACCCAGACTCGCATACAGGAGTATGAGGCCGACATCTTCGGCCTGAATGCCGCGCAGCAGCCCGATGGCGAGGCCGAAGTGGATTTGAAGCTGGGAGAGTATCGCAAGCTCGATCCCGGACCCATCGAGGAGTTCCTGTTTTTCGATCATCCCAGCGGCCGCACGCGCATCACCGCGGCCATGCGCTGGAAAAAAGAGCATTTGCCGGGTGCGCCGCTGGCCCCGGCGGCAGCGCATCGGTGACGTTCTGATGCCTGGATGGTGGAGTCCGCGAAGCTACGCCTGACGGCTCGTCGTCTCTAGACAAAGAATCCAGACAAAAAAAATGCTGCGGGAGAACTTCCCGCAGCATTTTCCGCGATGAACTGCGCACCGCCCCGCTAACTAGCCTTTAGTAGGTGGCGCCCTTCGGCACCCAGACAATGTCAATCCGGTGATTCTGCGCTCCCGCGGCGGTATCCGCCTGTCCCACGCGAACCACCACGCGGGAAGGATCGATTCCGGAATCCGCCAGATATTTTTGCGCCATATTCGCGCGCGATTGCGCTAATTGCGCCGATTGCGGTTCGCCAGGATCGGCGAATCCTACGATCACGATGGAGGAGTTGGGATCGTTCTTCAACCGCAGGCCCACATCGTCGAGAACGCGCTTGCAGACATTATCCGCGCGCGAGCTGCCGCTGGCGCGGTAGTCGCACTCGGCCGTCTTGCTGGCCTGCACCTGCACCGCGGCGACCGGCTCTGGCGCTGGCGGAGCTTGCACTTCCACTACTGCGGAGCAATCCGCAACTCCGCCTCGCCCGTTGTCGGCACGCGCGGTGATGGTGTAGCTGCCTTCCGCCAGGCCGCCGGAATCAAAGTCCGCAGCTTCTTCGGTGCCCACGATTTTTCCGCCCGAAGCTTGCCACGTGTAGGTAAGCGGAAAGCCCTCCGGGTCATTCGCCGTGGCGATAATCCTGGCGTGCCTGCCGCGTTGAATGGGACTGTGCTCCACCACGCAGGTCATTACCGGCGGGCGGCTGAGGCGCATTGCCGCCGGCGCATCCGGTTCAATCTCCACCCAATCGCCCACATAGATCTCGCGGATGCTATTCATTACCAGCACCGTCGACGATGTAGGCGACGAACGCAGCACTACGCCCTCGCCGAGCACTTCGCGCGGCAGGTCGGTCGGCGCATAGGGCTTTGGAGTCTTGCCGAACCCAAAGATGCGATCCTGGATGTGCGGCAGCTGGTAAACAAATTCCTTCGGCGCGCCCTGGTAGCGGAAGAAACGAACGTAGTCATTGGTTTTGGTTCCCTGGTTGCTCCCCAGGTTGATGTACAGCACGTCGTTCTGGCCCAGGGTGCTGGAGAATTCCTTGGAGGCTACCACCAGGCCGTTCGCTTTGCCGGTGGGAGGCGCAAACCGGTCGAAATGCTCAGGAGTCTTCAGCGTCGGCGCAACCCGCGCCACGGCAGGCCGCGCGTAATCGCCGCGCTCCAGATGTTCACAGGAGTTCACTACCAGGGCCGTAGCAACGTCTTTGCCGGCCACTACCACCTTCACGCTACCCAAATCGCGCCATTGCTGGCCCATGGCTTTCATTATGTGCGCTTGGCCATCAAACCACTCGAAGGGGGTCGCGTCTTTCATGGGGCGAATGATCTGGTATTCGTCTCCCACCTTGACGCCCTGCGAGGCTCCCTTACTGATGTACACGTAGTTATTCTGCGCGTACATCGTGGTGGGCCGCGCTTCCTCGCCGGAGATGAGGTACGTGTCGTAAGGAACTGCTTCCGGCGTTACGATTCCGGAGCAATAGACGTCCGCCCAGTTGGCGACCGACCCCGTCATAGGCCTCATCGGCTGCGGGGTTACCTGTGCCGCACCCAGGCCATAAACGAATAGTGACGACAAGACTAATCCCGGAACTAGCAGGTGTTGCCGCATGGGAAATGCTCCTTCGACTATACGCTCGGGGGACACGCC
>JAAFGT010000035.1 GCA_010365215.1 Acidipila sp.
CCGCCACACCGAATAAATCCTGAGCGCTCCGGGTTGCGCGCGATAATTCGCCAACGAGACGAATGCTCGGTAAAAATTTCCTTGCGGCTCCGCGCCCCCGAAATACGCGTGGTTTTGGTCGGGAGCTGGAAACGGGTCGGTGGAATCGTTTTGATCCCAAATGTCCGCGAGATACTGATCGAGCGCGTACATCTTTCCGTTCTGGGCAGTCACGTCAAAGGGGCGGAGATAGCTCAAAACAATGTAAAGAATCTGGTCCGGACCCACGGCAGTAAGGCACTTCTGAATCGGATTTTTCGTCGTGGTTAAAAAGACCGACCAGGAAAGTAGAGTGGCCTTCTGCGGAGGGCTAATCGAGCACAGGTTGCTGCGGGGAATTCCGCGACTGGCCAGGTAGTGATTGGCCACATCCAGCGAGTCCGGACTGGTGGGGTCGTAAACCACCAGGACGCGCGAGGCCAGCGGGCTCTGCGCCGAGGCCTGCAGCGAGTAGCAAAAACATAGGGATAGTAGGAAGAGCCAAATCAGTTTCTGGCGCTTGTCGAATGAATTCATACGCTGAAGGGCACCCCATTGCCGGGAAAATTATAGCATCGCACTTTAAACTACCGCATTGGCCCGAGCTAGACAGAAATTTGTTGCCATGTTCCGGGCGAGGAAATGGATTCGACCAGGGCCAGTTGTCCGCAGGCGGCAAAAACGTCTTGCCCGCGGGAATAGCGCACAAAAACGGGAAGACCTTTTTCCGCCATTATGCGGCGAAAACCCTCGATCCGCTCCGCGGTGGGTTGCGCATACGGCAGGGCGCCCGGATTCCACGGAATCAAGTTCACTTTCGCACGCAGCGGCGCGAGCAGACGCACCACGCGCCGGGCATCCTCGGTGGTGTCATTGAAACCGCCGAGCAGGACGTACTCGAATGTGAGCTGCTCCCAGGGTCGCAGCGGATATCGGCGGCAAGCGTCGAGAAGTTTCTCCAGCGGATATTTTTTGTTGATGGGCATGATTTCGTCGCGCTGCGGATCGCTCGACGCATTCAGAGAGATCGCCAGCTTAGGCCGCCTCTTGGGAGGCTCGCCGGCGAGCCGGTCGATTCCTGGAACGATGCCGCTGGTGGAAAGCGTGACATGCTTGGGCGAAAGCCCCATGCCCTGAGGATCGAGCAGGATGCCCAGTGCAGCCATCACCCGTTCATAATTGAGCAGCGGCTCGCCCTGACCCATGAGCACTACGTTCGTCTGCGGTGTCAACCGTTGGTGATTTTCGACGAGTGCCAGCAGGATCTGGCCAACGATTTCGCCGGCGGTCAGATTCCGGATCAAGCCGAGTGTAGCGGTCAAACAGAAATGGCAATCCACCGCGCAGCCCGCCTGCGTGGAGATGCAGATGGTCTGGCGCTTTTCTGACGGCATGAAGACGGTCTCGATCGTCGCAGCGCGCTCGCCTTCCCGTTCTTCCAGCGGAACCAGGTAACGAATCGAGCCGTCGGCGGAAGCATAGCTCCGTGCGATTTTTGGCAGGGCCAGGGATGCTTGCTCTTTTAGACGCTCGCGCACAGCCTGCGGCAGGCTGGTCATAGCCGCGGGATCGAAAAGCCTCTGCGCATATAGGGCTTGATACAGCTGCCCGCCACGATAGGCCGGCTCGCCGCACGAGACCATCCATTCGCGCAGTTCATCGAGCGATTTTCCAAGAAGTTCGACGCGCACTCGCTTCCTTTGGTGTGGCGGTAGCTCCAGTTTAGCACGCGGCTTCCCCACTCCCCGCTCTGACCAGATTGCGGTTGCGCCACTCGCGCGGCAGCGATATTCTCGAAGCACATTATCGGGTGGAGAAAAACCATGCATGAGCTGGTTATTAAAGACTGGGTGAAGAAATTATCCATGGTGGAAAAGCCGCAGTTCACGCTGGCCAACGTGCTTGCTTTTACGCAGACGTGGAGCGTGAATGCGGAGTCACTGGCGCCCTACCTGAACTGGTCGATGGGCGGCTACACGCGCAACCTAATTTTTAAGTCTGACCTGTTCGAGGTGCTGGCGATCTGCTGGGAGACCGGCCAGTTCAGCCAGGTGCATAATCACCGCGACCAGTATTGCTGGATGGCCGTGCCGGTCGGAAAGCTGCGCGTGCAGAATTTCCGCGTTTCCGAGCGCAACGCGCTGCAAGGCAAGTGCAACATTGTTGCCGCCGACCACTACGACATGGACGCCGAACATCCCGCCGCGGTTGCTCCCGATGCGCCGGTGCACCAGGTGCTGAATCTGCCGGTCTTCGGCCAGCGGGCGGTGAGCTTGCACATCTATTCGCGCCCTTACGATAGTTGCGAAGTCTATATCCCCGAGAAAGGCACCTACCGCGACGTCCCGCTGCACTACACCAGCGAGTACGGCAAGCTGTCCACGGAAGAAAAACTGGTCTAACTTCCGAACGGCTATCGATCCGGAACGAATTCGCGCACGAAGCGGCGCATGTGCAGGAATACGACCAGCGTTTCCAGCGCGAACATGGCCAGCAAGAATCCCGCCACAGCCATCGCGTCACCGGCAGTGGTTCGGTTGGGCCCAATCGGGGGTGGAATTATTCCTAACGCAATACACACCCACGATCCAATCTCGAAAATAAGAACCAGCTCCACCAGCCCAAAGAGAATCGCAAACCCTTTCCATCCCACGTAATAATATCCGCCACCCGGAATCAAGATGCTCCGCCACAACAACGCTTTCTCTGTTTTGAAATCCTGCTGGCATTGCGGGCAGCGGTAGACACGCGGGGCCAGGGGGGTTACGCATTCCGGACAATGAGAGATCATTTGCTGCGCCGCGCTGGCTTCGGTTGCCGCCACCGGCAAGAGAGCCGCGACCAGCGACCGAATCTTCTTGGCGTCGGTTCCATTGATTCTCATATACGTTTCTTTGCGCCCGTTGCGATACTTCGAGCGCAGGGTCCGTGACAAGAAGCCTTTGCATTTGGCTTCGGCGATATCGCCCCAGAGAACAGAATGGAGGGTTCCCCTCCACACCCACCCGCGCATGCCTTTACCCTTAACGCCAAACCGGATGATCCGGCGATTGGTGAAAACGAGCACCGTGCCATACATGTGGTAAGCCTGCCAACCGAGGGTGAACTGCTCGAAAAAGCTAAGCGGCGCCACGGCGCGGGCGATGTAGAGGACGGCTTCCTGAGGCTCCAGTAACTTGCCAAGAATATCCTGAAGGTTGTCGAGGGCCTGCTCGGCGCGGTTTCGCGCGGCGCTTTTGTCTTCTCCTTTGGGGCCGGTGAAGAGGACATCTTCGCGCACTCGCACGGGGCCGCGAATAGCTGTACGCGGAAATTGATCTGGATAAACCGCGAGATCGGCGGAGGGCATGCAGAGTCTCCTGGACGGAACGCGCTGCTGGGCGCGCGAATTGCCGGTAATCTATTGGATAACACTCGATATGTCAATCGAAGGCGTGTGAAGAAACCGGGCGAACCTTCCAGCACGAAAGAAACTACATCCTCGCGGAGGGTTGCAGGTTTGCCGCCAGCGGCGTTTAATAGAACTATGGCCAGCGAGATTCGCAATATTCGCCGCGAAGTACTGCCCAACGGCATGGTGGTGATCACCGAAAGGATGGAGCACGTGCGCTCGGTTTCCGTGGGCGTGTGGATCGGCACAGGCTCGCGGCAGGAATCGCCGGAGCTCAACGGCGTTTCGCATTTCATCGAACACATGGTTTTCAAGGGTACGGAGCGGCGCTCCGCCGAGGAGATTGCCAGGTCGGTGGACCGCGTGGGCGGCATGCTCGACGCCTTCACCACCAAGGAGATGATCTCCTTCAACGCCAAGGTGCTGGACGAGCACGTACCCGTGGCTTTGGATGTGATTTCCGACCTGGTGCTGCGTCCGCGATTCGACAGCGAAGACATTGAGAAAGAGAAATCCGTGGTACTCGAAGAGATCAAGATGGAGCAGGACAACCCCGAGTATCTGGTCTTTGAGATCTTCACTCAGAATTTCTGGCGGGAGCATCCGCTAGGCAAGCCCATTCTGGGCACGCCCGAGACGGTGGCGAGCTTCGCGCGCGCCACGCTGCTGGACTGCTTTCATTCCTGGTACGCACCGCACAATATGCTGATCACCGCGGCGGGACACCTGGAGCATGAAAAAATGGTGGAGCTGGTGGCGGCGCATTTTTCGGCGCTGCGGCCGGCGGGACATTTGCCCCAGCTCACGCCGCCGCACCCCTCCGCGCAACTGACCACGCGATCGAAAAGCGAACTCGAGCAGGTGCATATCTGCGTGGGAGTTCCCGGGTACCCGGCCACCGATGAGCGGCGCTATGCTCTGGCCGTGCTGAACAACATCCTGGGCGGCGGAATGTCTTCCAGGCTGTTCCAGAACATCCGCGAGAAGCAGGGCCTGGCTTATTCCGTTTACAGCGACCTCAGCCTCTACCGCGATGCCGGCCTGATGAACGTGTATGCGGGGACGTCCCTGGAAAATTCGGGGAAAGTGCTGCGCGTGATCACCAGCGAGTTCCGCAACATGAAGGAAAAACTGGTCACCGAGGAAGAGCTGCGCAGGGCCAAAGACCACCTGAAAGGCTCGATGATGCTGGCGCTCGAATCCACCAGCGCGCGCATGTCCAACCTGGCCCGGCAGGAGATGTATTTCCAGCGTTTCTTCACGCTCGACGAGCTGATCGAATCGGTGGAACAGGTCACCCGCGAACAGCTGCAGGAGATCGCGCGCGACTTCTTTCGCCCGGAACAGATTGCCGTGACCGTGCTGGGCAACCTCAACGGCTTCAAAATTACCCGCGAACAGCTGGCCTGCTAGGGCGCGGCAGGTTTTTTTTGCAAACGATTGCGTTTCAGCGGTTGACGCGGCCTCCGCGCTTTGCCATCATTTGTACATTCCGCGTGAGGGGTCCGCTTACGGCGGACGGGGGAGACAGCTATTTCGCTTCGGGTTCTGGTTCTCGGCTCGGGCAGCTCGGGAAATTCGACGCTGGTCGAATCCTCTACGACGCGCGTGCTGGTGGATGCCGGGCTGAACCGCAAAGAAACGCTGCGCCGGCTGGCCGCTCTGGGAGCGTCCGTCGATCGCGTGGACGCCATCCTTATCTCCCACGAGCATAGCGACCATATCACCGGCCTGCCCGGTCTCAGCCGCCAGTGGCGTGCGCCGGTATTTTTAACGCCGCAAACCCGCGCCGGCCTGGTGGCCGGACTTGCCGAAGGCGTTGCGGAAAAACTGGGCCGGGTGGAAACCATTCACGCCGGGCAGCGCTTCATGATTGGCGATATCGAGATCTGCGCCTTCTCCATCCCCCACGATGCCGCCGACCCGGTGGGCTATAGCCTGCGCGTAAACGGCAGCAAAGTGGCCATCGTCACCGACCTGGGCTTTCTGCCCGCGCACGTCCAACAGCATTTGCGCGAAGCCGATTGCCTGATCCTGGAATCGAATCACGACGTGGAAATGCTGAAAGTGGGTCCTTACCCCTGGCACATCAAGCAGCGCGTGATGAGCCGCACCGGGCATCTATCGAATCACACGGTGGGAGAGTTTCTATCGGATGGCGAAGCGTTCGACGCGCGGGCGCGATGGCTGGTGCTGGCGCATCTTTCGGAGAATAACAACAACCCTCACGTCGCGCGGCTGTGCGCGGAACAGGCGCTGTGCCGGCGGCCGGTAGAGTGCGCGTTCCGCGGCGAAGTGCAAATCGCTACGCAGCTCACGCCGCTCGGCCCCTTCGATCTGTAGCGGCATGCGCTGTCGAAATTCGAGTACGGATACCAGTCCTACAAGCTCCAAATCCGTAAGGAGTAGAACTTGATTCCACGCTATACGCGGCCGGAGATGGCCCGCCTGTGGAGCGACGAAAACCGCTTCGCCAAGTGGCTGGAGGTGGAGGTGGCCGCGAGCGAGACGCTCGCCGATGCGGGCATCGTACCTCGCGAGGCAGCCGCGGCGATCAAAGAAAAATCGCGCATCCACGTGGCGCGCATCCAGGAGATTGAAGCCAAAGTACGCCACGACGTGATCGCCTTTACCGTGGCGGTGGGGGAATCTATTGGCGCTCCGGAGCAGGCACGCTGGCTGCACTACGGTCTGACCTCGAACGACGTGGTGGATACGGCGCAAGCTCTGGTGCTGCGCGAAGCTTCCCGACAGATCGAGCAGGGCCTGGTTGCGTTTGGGGAGGCGCTGCGGCGGCGCGCATTCGAATTCAAAGACACGCCGCAGATCGGCCGCACGCACGGCATACATGCCGAGCCCATCACGTTTGGCTTGAAAGTGGCCATATGGTTTGCGGAAAATCGCCGGCATCTCGAGCGGTTCCAGGCAGCGGCGGCGCAAATGGCGGTAGGAAAGATTTCCGGAGCAGTGGGCACCTGCGCGCATCTGGGCCCGGAAATTGAAGAGAAAATCTGCGCGCGCCTGGGACTCGCGGTGGCTCCGGTATCTTCCCAGGTATTGCAGCGCGACCGTCACGCGCACTACGTGGCTACGCTTGCGGGTATTGCCGCCTCGCTCGAAAAAGTCGCGCTGGAGATTCGCCATCTGCAGCGGACGGAAGTGCGCGAAGCCGAAGAGCCATTTGCAAAAGGGCAGCGCGGCAGCTCGGCCATGCCGCACAAGCGCAACCCGGTAAGCTGCGAACAGGTATGCGGACTAGCGCGGCTGGTGCGCGCCAACGCGCACGCGGCATTTGAAAACGTGGCGCTGTGGCACGAGCGCGACATTTCCCACAGCTCCGTGGAGCGCGTCATCCTGCCGGATTCGACCATCCTGGTGGATTATCTGTTGGCGCGCATGACCGACATCGTCACCCACTTGCGGGTTTTCCCCGAGCGCATGCAGCGCAATCTCGACGCCACGCAAGGACTAATATTCTCCGGGCAACTCCTGCAAGACCTGGTGGAGCATGGCGCGCCGCGCGAGGAGGCCTACGCGTGGGTGCAGGAAAACGCCATGGCCGCATGGGAGTCGGGAGGAAGTTTTCGCGAGCGCATCGCCACCGATTCCCGCATCGGTAAATTTCTTGACGCCACCGCGCTCGCCCATACCTTCGACGTTCGCCGCCAGCTCCGCTACGTCGATACGCTATTCGCCCGAGTGTTCAGATAAACACCGCGCCACTCATCCTCGCAGGCGATTCCGCCGATGAGTCTAGTACCATGGCAGAAGAGGCGATTCGTGTGCGGCTGCGAGTTCTGATTGTTGACGATGAGCCCGCGGTGTGTGAAGTGATCCAGGCGGTGCTGGTTTCGGCGGGGCTTGATGCCGTGAGCGAAACGGTGAGTTCGCGCGCCGCGGACACGCTCAAAAAAAGCAAGTTTGACGCTATTTTTCTGGATGTGCGCATGCCCCCGCCCGATGGCGTAGAGCTGGCGCGGCAGATTCGCACCGAAGGCCTGAACCGGCGGACGCCCATCATCATGGTGACCGGCGACGAGCAAAGAGAGACACTGGCGCGCGGATTCGAAGCCGGCGCGAATTTCTTCCTCTTTAAACCAATCGACAAGACCCGGCTGCTGCGCGTAGTGCGCGCGGCGCGCGGACCGATCCAGCACGAGCGGCGTCGATTCCAGCGCGTGCCGGTGGTCTGCCCTGTCAAGCTGGAATCGGATGGCCGTACCATCAGCGGAACCACGGTGGACGTCAGCCTCAACGGCATCCTGGTGGAGGCGGGGAGCGTGTTCGCTCAGGGATCGCGCGTGGAAATCAAACTCGACCTGCAGCCAGCGCCCACTCCGGGATCCACGCCAAAGCCGGGAACGCCAGGCTGGAAGCCTCCGAAACCTACCAAGCCCATCGAAGCGCTGGGCCGGGTGATGCGCGCCGGCCCGGAAAGCCGCATGGGAATTCAGATTGAGACCATCAGCGCGGTGGAAAGCCAGCGCCTGCAGGATTTTCTGCTGCCGCTGATTCTGAAAGCATCCCCGGAGTAAACGCGTAGAATTTACTGGGCGCGTTGGATGTAGCGGCCTTCCGAAGTATCCACACGGATCTTGTCGCCCGAACCGATGAATGGCGGCACGTTGATGATCAGTCCGGTTTCCATTTTGGCAGGCTTGGTCACCGCGCTGGCCGTAGCTTTTTGAATGCTCGGCTCGGTATCCACGACGAGCATATCCACGGTGTCGGGCAGAATAACTCCGGTGGCTTTACCTTCGTAAAACTCCAGCTTGACGTGCAGGCCGGGCAGCAGGTAGTCCGTGGCCTCGCCGAGAATTTCCCGCGTGAGCTCCATCTGCTCGCAGGTCTCTACGTGCATAAAATGGTAGCTCTCGCCGTCGCCATAAAGAAATTCGTATTCGATCTCGTCCAGCACGGCGCGTTCTAGGAACTCTTCCGCGCGGAAGCGATGGTCGGCGATTGCGCCAGTGCGGAGATTGCGCAGGCGGCACTGCATCGAGCCGCGTTTATTGCCCGGCGTGCGATGTTCGACCGCAAAGATGGAGTGCAGCTCTCCGTTGTGCTGAATAATCATTCCCGGACGTAGTTGGGTGGCCTTGACCATGGCTTGCTCCTCAAAATCTGGTGGTGACGCACGCCGGGGGTGCGCACCGGCGGCACTCGCTCTCTTGGAAAGCCCTTCAGGAAGGACTGAAGCTCCCAGCGAAACCCTGCGATTATACCGCGTGAATTATACCGCGTGATGACGCAATTTGTGTAGGCTCGTGTCGCCAGCCGTTTGGCCGGCGGACAGGCTCAGTTCCCTTTTGCAGGCGTGCCCGGGACGGACGGGCTTTCGCGTTCGGCGCGTCCCTGGGCCATCAACGCTTCAATCTCCGCCACGGTGCGTGGCAGGCGCGCGGTCAGCAATTTTGCGCCGGTTTCGGTGATCAGCACATCGTCCTCGATGCGCACGCCGAGATTTTCTTCCGGTATATAAATTCCCGGCTCGAGAGTAATGACCATGCCCGGCTCCAGCGGGCGGGTGCGTTCGCCCACGTCGTGAACATTCAGGCCGAGGTGATGGCCCAAACCGTGAATAAAATAACGTCCCAGCGAGCGCCCCTCGCGGTCTTTTCCGTGAGAGTCGATGTAGTCGTAGGCGATATTGTGCAGGCTATTCGCGGCGCTGCGCCCCAGGATCATTCCCGGCTTGGCGGCGGCCAGCGCGGCATTCTGCGCGGCCAGCACGATCTCGTAAATCTCCTTTTGCCGGGCGGTGAAATGACCGTTCGCTGGAAGCGTGCGGGTGACGTCGGCGGTGTAACCGTCCTGCGCGCAGGCCACGTCGAGCACCACGATGTCGCCATCTTTGATTTTCTGGTCCAGCGCGTCGTAGTGCAACACCGTGGAATAAAACGCCGCGCCGACAATCGGGGCATAGGCTTCGTCGAGACAGCCTTCGCTGCGGTGCACGAATTGCATCCTGGCCGCCACCTGATACTCGAAAAGGCCTGGCCGCATGATCTTCATGGCTTCCAGGTGAGAATCCACCGACGCTTCCATGGCGCGTGTGAGGAAAGCAATCTCCCCGGGCGATTTGACCTGCCGCTGAACGGCAATCCACGCGGCCAGGCTGGCGAAGCGCGCCTGCGGCACAGCCTGGCGCACCCAATCGTTCCACACGCTGGCGTGGGGATAGCCGATCTCATTAGCCACAGGCACCAGCGTGTAAAAAACCGGAGACGCGGCGGCGAATTTCACCAGATGGCCGCGAAGGTTTTCAAACGACTCGACCACGGCGAAGCCGGTGCGCTCGTGGACATCGGGGTCGGCGGGACCTATACGCGGCCCGTTCCAGCGCTCCTTGACGGGATCGCGCGGCGGGAGGTAAAGAATCTCGCGCTGGCCGGAGACGGCGTCTTTCGACGCTTCCGGAAGAATGACCAGTGCCGCGCCTTCTTCATTGTGGCCGGTAAGGTAATAGAAATTCTCTTCCTGCTCGAAGCGCGCCACTTCGGAGTTGGTTTCTTTTCCGGTATAGCCAAACAGCAAGGCGGGTCCGTCCAGTTGTTTGGCCAGACGCGCGCGGCGCACGGCATAGACCGCGTTCGATTCGCGCTGGCGGGCGGAGGCGCAGACCGGTTTCAGGAACAGGATGCCTGCCAAGGTCAGCACGCAAGCCATTGCTACGCGCCATGACTGAAAAACGAACATGAGTGCACTCTCCTGAATTTTCCGGTTACCGGCGGCGATTTCCCCAGGCACCGGCGCAAAGGCAAACCGCGGCGCCCGCCACCGGGAAGTCAGGCCGGTTTCTCGGCAACAAAAATCATTTCCGGCGAATCAGCCGCGAGCGGCGAGCAATCGAAATTGCCATAGACCGCGGTAAGCCGCAGACCGGCGCGCGCCAGCAGATGCTCGACCTCATAGCGAAAGAAATATCGCAGCGGCACACGCCACACCAGGCGCTCCTTAACACCATCGGCATGGGTGACGTACCAGACCATCTCGATATCATTCACCTGGCGCTCGCGGTGAAATGCGGCGATGCGTGACGTGCGGCGCAGCGCGCGGCCGTCGGGAAGCAATGTTTCCGGGCTGTCCTCTTTTTCATCCTGCCAGGCCGGGTGGTGCATGGCCTCCGGTTTTACCTGAAAACAGTCCAGAATCAGGCGCCCTCCGGGCGAGAGGTGGCGCGCCACCGCGTCGAGACATTCCAGCTGGTCGGAGGTTTCCACGAGATGCTGAAAGCCGCGAAACGGTATGGTAATCAATGAAAACTTCCGGCCGAGAGAGAAATTCACCATGCTGCTGGGCACCAAACCGACGCGTCCAATGACGCTGACGTTTTCCGATGCCAGCTTCACCCGGCAGCGCTCCAGCATGTTTTCGGAGAGATCGAGCCCGACGACTTCCGCTCCCGCGCGCGCTGCAGGAATTAATATGCGTCCTGTGCCGCAACCCAACTCGAGCACCAGTCCCGCGCTGGCGCGCGCTTCCGCGACATAAAATTCAATATCGCCGCGTTCCGCATACAGAGCCACGCAATCATAGAATTCGGCGACGGCGCTTGAGGAATCGTAAGTGGAAGCTGAAGTCATTGACCGCGAACGGCACGGAGCCGGCACACTGGATTCTCGCATGACACGCCCGGCGACTCCAGTATGCCGCAGCGCTGAACATCCCTTGTCCCAACCAACCTGCTGCGAAGGGTAACTGTTGGACCGTCTGGGCGGCCGCCGGGTTTCTACTTCCTTTTCCTGGCTTTCTTTTTCGTGGCTTTCTTTTTCGCGCCTTTCTTACTCGAGCTGGCGGGCCTGCTGGGCTGCCGCGTATGCACGATTGCGTCCGCCTCGATCTCCACAAGCATAGCCGGGTCGATCAGCCGGCTTATCTGAATCATGGAACAGACCGGGCGAATTTTGCTGAAGACCTCGCCATGCGCGCGGCCGGCGTGCTCCCACCCGGTGATGTCGGTGAGAAAAATTCGCGTGCGCACGACGTTTTCCAGCCTGGCGCCGGCCTGTTCCAGCGCCCACTTGATGTTGCGCAGCGTTTGCGAGGTCTGAGCGTAGAGGTCGCCTTCCCCGACGATTTTTCCCGTGGCGTCAGTGGATGTGGTGCCCGAAACGCTCACAAAGTCGCCAACACGCACGGCCCGCGAATAGCCGACAATCGGCTCCCAGGGCCGCCCGCTGGAAATATTCCGCCTCTTCATGAAACCTCCAGAGTTACTGGCAAACGAAGCTAACACAATTTTGACGAGAGTCGCGGCCGTCAGGCACGCAGGGAGTCTTGGATGGCGGCACCGGGATCCGGACCGCCTTGCGGCCACGCGGAGCCAGCCGCGGCCCGCAAATCCTCGGCCAGAGCCGGGCTGACATAGAAAGGAATTGAAGGCGCACGCCGAAATCTAAATTCCGCTCTCTCGGAAATGAAAAAATAGCGCATTGGCCTGACGGATATCTCGCTCCACGGGATGGATAGAGGAGGATGGCCGAAGCGAAAAGGGAAAACCACGGAGACGAAAAGTCCTGTCTGGTCGGCGCCGAACGTCAGGCAGTTGCCGTAGCGTGTGCCCCAACGCATGTTGGCACTGCGGAAACGCCAGCGCTGGCCATGGAATGTGCCGGACAGGGGATATTCGCCCGCCAGTTCGTGCCAACCAGATAGAAAGGAAATCAGAAAAGAGATCACCGAAAAAACCACGGCGAGTAAGATTAAGTCGAGAATCGGACTGGTATTTTGCATTTCAGCGGTTTCTGGAAGCCAGTATCGCACGGCCGCCAGCCGGGAAGCGAAATTGGCGGCGTGGTACTCGCCCCGGGACGTTCCCACATCACTGCGGCAAGAACACAACAACGCCACTCGTCTAGACAGCCGCGTTGGAACAGCCTAAGCTGATCTGGCCACGCGGAGAGGACTACTGATGAGGTGCAATCACATTCTGGAAGCGGTGGGAAAAACGCCGCTGATTCGTTTGAACCGAATCGCCAAAGAAATACCCTGCCCGATCTGGGTCAAGGCGGATTACCTGAATCCG
Source organism: Acidipila sp. (assembly GCA_010365215.1). Lineage (GTDB taxonomy): Bacteria > Acidobacteriota > Terriglobia > Acidiferrales > UBA7541 > JAAFGT01. Next base: position 12,438 of record JAAFGT010000035.1, read on the forward strand.
GGCGGCTCGGTGAAGGACCGCATCGGCATCACCATGATTGACGAAGCCGAGCGCAAAGGACTGCTGAAGCCCGGCGGCACGATCATCGAAGGCACTTCCGGCAATACCGGGATGGGGCTGGCGCTGGTGGCGGCGGTTCGCGGCTACAAAGTGGTCTTCACCATCACCGACAAACAGTCCAAAGAAAAGGTCGACCTAGTCAAGGCTCTGGGCGCGGAAGTCATTGTCTGCCCTACGGCGGTGGAGCCGGACGACCCGCGCAGCTATTACTCGGTGGCCAAGAAACTCGCGCGGGAAATCCCCAATTCGTATTATCCCAACCAGTATGAGAACGCGCAAAATCCTCAGGCGCACTATGAGACCACCGGGCCGGAAATCTGGGAAGACAGCGAAGGAAAAATCACCCACTTTATCTGCGGCATGGGCACCGGCGGCACCATCAGCGGCGTGGGTAAATTCCTGAAGGAAAAGAACCCCGCCATCAAAGTGATCGGCGTAGATCCGGTGGGATCGCTTTACTACGAATATTTCAAGACCGGCAAAATGACCAAGGCCTTCACCTACGTGGTGCAAGGCATCGGCGAAGATATTCTGCCCGGCACCATGGATTTTTCCGTAGTCGACGATGTGCTTCGCGTGGGCGACGAGGAGTGTTTCGTGGTAGCGCGGCGCATGGCCCGGCTGGAGGGCATTTTTTCCGGAGGCTCCTGTGGCGGCTGCGTCGCCGGCGCGTTGCGCTACGCCAAAGACCTCAAGGCCAGCGATTTCGTGGTGGCCTTCCTCCCCGACACCGGCATGCGCTACTTGAGCAACGTCTACAACGATTCCTGGATGCGCGATCATGGATACACCGAGCAGGAAGTGCCACTCAACGCCGCGGACATACTCACCGCCAAACGCAAGGCCGGCAAAGAGCGCGAATTGCTGATTGCCCGCCCCTATCAAACCGTTTTCCACGCCATGAAGACCATGCAGGCGGAAGACATCTCGCAGCTGCCCATCTGCGAAGATGCCGGGCCGATCGGCACCATCTCGGAAGACCAGATCCTCAGCATTGCTCTGCAAGGGAAAGACCTGCGCAAACTTGTGCTGCGCGAAGTGATGGGCCCGCCGCTACCGCGCGTGCGGCATGACGCCCCGGTAGAGCGGTTGACGCACATCCTCAGCCACGAAAGCTCGGCTGTTCTGGTGGAAGGCGAGGGCGGACGCCTCGACATCCTTACCAAGTACGACCTGATGAGTACCATCGCGCGCCTGGTGGAACAGGTCGGCAGATAATTACTTCTAGATCGTTACGCAGTTCGTATCCCCCCGCCGCATAGAAGCCAGGGCTGCAAGCAGCCCCGACTCGTGATACAACTATAAGAGCGGCCCATAAGGGTTCCATTTCCTCTTTCCCATTTGCGGGGCCAGCCGAATTTTGAAACCTGCATAATTTCCGGCCCGCCGCGAAGATTGAGGTATTGCTCCACAGATAACTCAGCCACGGACCAAAAGAGAAACCTAGTCAAAGCCAGCAAACTGGTATCCATCGTGCAGGGCTATTTGGGGGCGATTTTGGAACTAGCGCATAGAAGACGATGAAGCAAAACGCCACAACGGAAGAAAGTCTCGCCGCGTACAGGGCCAAGATCAGGCGACGGCGCGAGCAACTGATTTTTACGCGAATCGTCATTTTTGCTTCCATCGCGGTCTCACTGCCGTACTTCTACTGGCGCGCCACACAAACACAAAATCATGCGGCCATGTGGTTTTTCTATATTTTCCTGGCTGCGGAGATGCTGAATTTCTTGGAGTCGCTGCTGCTCTACGTGACCACGTGGAAGCCCACCTGGCACGAGTCTCCACCGCCCCCGCCGGCAGGCCGCACCGTGGACGTGCTGATTCCCACGCTCGACGAGCCCCTGCAGCTTTTGCGCGAGACGCTGATTTGCGCGCTGGGCATTCTTTATCCGCATAAGACCTGGCTGCTGGACGACGGAAACAGGCCGGGAGCGCGCGAGCTGGCCGAAGAGCTGGGCTGCGAATACCTCGGCCGCCCCGAGCACGTCAACGCCAAGGCCGGCAACCTGAACTACGCGCTGGCAAAAAGCAGCGCCGAATTCGTGGTCGTTCTCGACGCCGACCATGTGCCTTCGCCTGAGCTCATCGACGAATTGCTGGGCTTTTTCAACGACCCGCAAGTAGGCATCGTCCAGGCCACTCAGGATTTCTATAACCTCGATTCCTTCCAGCACCAGACCAACTGGCGGGCAAAATACGCCTGGCAGCAGCAGGAACTGTTCTTCAGCATCATTCAGCCGGGGAAGGATGGCTACAATGCCGCGTTCTATTGCGGCAGTCCGGCTATCCTGCGCCGCAAGGCGCTCGACGATATAGGCGGCTTCGCCGTTGAATCCATCACTGAGGACATGCACACCAGCCTGCGCATGCAGAAAAAAGGCTGGCGAGTGCTCTATCAAAACCGCACCGTCGCGCGCGGACTCGCCCCGCAGACTTTTCCCGGCTTCGCCACGCAGTGGAAGCGCTGGGGTCATGGCGCCATGCAGGTGCTGCGCCTGGAGAATCCGCTTTTCGGCAGTGGCCTGAAACTGGGGCAGCGGTTGTGCTATTTCGCGTCATTTTACTTTTACTGGATGAGCTATCAGAAGCTCATCTACGTGGTGACTCCGATTTTCTGCCTGCTGACCGGAATTTTCCCGCTGGTGGCCGATCCCGCGAGATACTTGCTCTTCTTCACGCCCTACCTGGTTCTGAATATCGCTGCATCGGCCATGCTGACCGGGGGCCTGCGGGGCTTCCTGATGAGCGAAGAGTTCAACATGATGAAGATGCCCGTGCTGATGACCACCTTGCGGGGACTGTCGCGCAGAGAGCGGGAATTCACGGTCACACAAAAATCTCAGGCGGAAGCGGCACATTTTGCGCAGCTATGGCCCCTGGTGGCCATCGAGATAGGTCTGGCCATCGGAATCACCGCCGGCTGCGTCCGGCTGGCCAGACCCACCACGACTTTTGAGTTCTGGGCGCTGGTGGTGAATCTGTCGTGGGCAAGCTTTTATCTGCTGTTGCTGGGGCCGCTGGTGGCTAAGGCGCTCAAGCGGCATGAACAACGATGCAGCTATCGTTTTCCGGGGAATCTCGAAGTGCCCATGCGTTTCGAATATCAGACTGCAAAGGGCATACCGGTGCGCGACCGAGCCTACGTGCGCAATTTGAACCGCACCGGCCTCTCCGTCACGCTGGCGAGCCCGTTGCCCATGGGCACGCGGCTGGAGATGGAGCTCTCGCTGGCCAGCCAGCCGATCCGCGCCACCGGATACGTGATGCGCCACCAGGAAATTCCCGTCAATGGCCACTTGCGCTACTCCAACGGTGTGCGTTTCGACCAGATTTCCAGCGCGGATGCCGATACCATCTCAAAATATCTGTTCTGGTATGTGGCTCCACGACACGGCGACCTGCTGCGTCTGACTACCAGCAGCCAGCTTGAGGAGCGCGCGCGATGAAGCTGCCGGCAAATATTTTCGCCACGCTTCGTCGCATGCCGGCGTGTAGTTGGCAGCTTGCGCTGGTATTGCCGGCGCTGTTTTTGCTTGCTCCGAGCGCCCTAGCCGGGCAGCAAGCACCGAGCCCCGATGAAGTTTCTACCCAACTGGTGCAGGCTCGCGCCCAAGCTTCCACGCACCACTACGACCGCGCGATCGAGCTTTACCGCAGCGTTCTTGCAGGCGATCCGGATAATCGCCAGGCCCTGAGTGAACTCGCCGATACGCTCGAGACCGCCGGTCGCTGGCATGAGGCGCTCCCATTGCTACAGCATCTGCTCGCGCTGCAACCCGAGAGTGCGCGAACGGTATTTCAACTCGGGCGGATGGAAAGTTGGAGCGGCGATACGCGTGCTGACGGCCTGGCCCTGCTGCGGCGCGCTACCGAGCTCGAAGCACAGCGCGCGGAATATCTTGCGGGTTATGCGGAAGTGCTGAGCTGGGAAGGCTCCAAGCGCAGCGAAGCCGCCGCGCTATTTGAGCGCGCGCTGGCGCTCGATGCGCGCAATGAAGCGGTGCTGGTCCCCTATGCCGAGATGCTTTCGTGGTCGGGGGTCACGCGCCCGCGCGCGCGAACGCTCTTTGATCAGGCGCTGGCACAGAATCCGCGCAATGCGCGCGCTCTAGCCGGGCGCGGGCTGCTGAATTCCTGGACGGGGCGAACCCGCGAAGCGCTGGCCGATTACGACGCCGCGCTGGCGCTCGATCCTTCCAACGCCGTAGCGCTGCGAGGCAAAGCGGAAATTCTCAACTGGCGGGGACAGCATCTGGAGGCGCGCGACCTGCTTGATCGCAGCCGCGATCCCGCTGCGCGCACTGCCGGCGAAGATCCTCGAACGCTCCTGGAGCTGGCACGCGCCAACGCCGGGCTCGGCCGCTATCGCGATGCGCTGGCTTTGCTCGATCAGGTTCCCTCCACCGGTTTCCCGGAAGCAGCGGAGATTCGCAGCAACATATCGCGCGGGCAAGCCACCTTCATTGAACTTGGATTCGGCGTGCGCCACAGCTCTGGCGGAGTGAATCCGTTTCGCCTGGAAGCAGCCGTCTCCACTCCGGTGGGCGCCGCGAACCGCATCACGCTGCTCTACCGGCCCACATTTTTTCAGGCTGGCCGGCAGCCGCCGCAGCAGCGCGATTTCAATTCCAATTATTTTGGCGCCATTTTCGATTCTCAACCTTCTGACCGCCTCACCCTCTCGGCTGAGTTGGGTGGTGAGACCTATCCTGGCGCGCCATCCTCCATCGACGGCGCCTTCGAGGCGAGCTACAACCTCCAGCCGTCGCTGCGGCTCGCGGCGGGATTTCGCCGGCAATCGGTAGACGACACTCTAGTGGCTGCTCGCGGCGACAACTTCGGCGGTGTTTTCATCGGTCAGGTGCGCTCGAATCTGGCCAGCGCGGGATTTCAATACGGCAATTTTGATCATGGCTACGACGTTGCCCTCACCTACACCGATGGCATTTACACGGGGCACAACCTCGACAGCAACCGCCGCTGGGGGGTGAACGGAAGCGTAGGCAAGACGCTGCATGGTGATCACCCCTATTTCCGCGTGGCCTACAATTTTATCTATCTCAGTTTCGCGCACGACGCCAACTTCCAGCCGGGAGTTGTTCCCAACCGTCTGGCCGGCGGCTACTTCAGTCCCTCGTCATTTCTCGCCAATTCCGGCAGCGCGCGCGTGGCCTACCACTGGCATCAGGTCTTCGAATGGTACGCAGAGGGTAGCCTGGGAGCGCAAAACGTAGAGACCACCTTCTCCCGGTTTGGTAATGCTCAGTTTGCCTCCACCTTTGGAACCGGATTTTTGTGGCGCCCGGACCAGCGTGACGAAATTCGCGGCGCCTATGAGTACCTGGATATCTTCAACGCCTTTCGCCGCCACATTTTCCGCATTGGCTGGCGCCACTATTTCTAAGTTGACCGACCCCGCACCGATTTCCGAGCGCATGCGATTTCTCCGCTGGGCTGTGCTGCTGATGATTTTGGCTGGAGCCTTCTGGCTGCGCGGCCACGATCCGCTCTACAACACCGCGTTCATGGATGAAACATTCCACGTGCGCTACGGGCGCATGTTTCTGGCCAACCATTTCGAATATCCCTTCGACATGCCGCTGCACTGGGTCTTCTCCTGGTACTTGTGGGGAATTTTTGCGGTGATCGCCGAGCGCATCGCCGGAATCGCCGGAGTTCGCGAGATGTCCGCGTTTGCCGGCACGGTGGCCGTGCTGGCCGTCTACGGCATCAGCCGCAGACTCTACTCGGCGGAAACCGGGCTGGCCGCGGCGGCCATTTTTGCGCTGCTTAGCCCGGCAGTTTTTTCCTCCCGCATCGCCACCTATGACAGCGGTGCCGTGGTGTTTCTCGCCCTGGGTCTTTGGGTCTACGTGCGCGCGTGGCAAGAGATGAAAAATCATCTCTGGCTATGGGCGGCGGTCTTATTCTTCGCGGCGTTTCTTTGCAAATACATCATGGCGCTTTATTTTCCATTTCTGGTTCTCGCGGCGCTGCGTAAGGGACGGCGTCCCCTGCTGGCTTTTTCGCTTCCGCTGGCCATCTTTTGCGCGGGCTATGCGTGGTATTACCGCGGCGACCTGATCTTCCTGGCCAGCTTCTATTCTCAATTCAATAAACGAAATGTGATGTCGGGAAGCCAACTCTGGGATATTTATGTGATCCAGCGGCTGGATCTGTGGGTTTTGGGCCTGCTCTCCCTGGCGGCGTGGCCGTGGACCGTTCCGCCCGGGCGCGAAGCCGAAATCAGACGAGAGCGATGGATATTCATTCTGATGTGGACGGGCGCCGCGGCAATGCTGGTGTTCCAGGGAATGTCGCGGCTGGCGGACATGCGTTTCTTTAAGCACGCCACTTACTCGTTGCTGTTTCTTACGCCCGTGGCCGCCCAGGGGATCTTGCGACTCGCTCGGCTTGCCGGGAAAACTCTTTATCCGTTCGCTGGCGCCGTGGCCGTGGTGCTGGTGGCCGTCTCGCTGGGCTGGGCGGGCAATTCCTGGAATACCGGCGCGCATATTTTCTGGCCCAATGTGGAGCCCATACGCGCCTACTTCGAAGGCCGCCTGACGCAGCAGGACCGTCTGCTCCTCGACGACCAAGGCGTCCGCTACTACCTCGAGCCCGTGCTACCCGCTGAAAATATTATCGAAGCTTATTATTTCCGTTATCACGAGATGGAGGGGCCGCCAGCCTATGCCGCGGCAGTTGCCGACGGCTACTTCGATTATGTGGCACTGGACGGCAGCGGGAATGAGGAGGAAGTCCTGAAGATGCGCGAGGCCATTCGTCCGGTGCTGCCTGGGCGTTACGCTCTGCGCATGACCATGCCCGAGCCGGCGCTACAGAGGCGCATTGAAATTTACGAACGCGTGAATCCACCCGCCATAACGGCGGCGTCGAATGTCGCCGCAGGCGCGCCCGGCCTGTCGCCGCGCGTGGAGATTCTTTTCCCGGCGACGGGCGCCGCGGTGCGCACTTCCGGAATCGAAACGAAGTTGCAAGGCCGCGTCGAGGGTGCGCCGGCAGGCGCGTATCTGCTGGCTGAACTGTTTACCAACCGGTGGTATTCGCAGGGTGGCAGAATTATTCCCGGCGCCGCGGGAGCATTCACGCAACCTCTCTACCTGGGAGGGCAGGGAGCGCAGCAATGCAACCACGTGGTGCGCGTTCGCATGTACGATCCCGGCGGCAAATGGCTCGCTACGGCCACGCAGTTCGGAATCATTCGCGCCAACGCCGACGGCAGTAGTCCTTCCTGCCCATGACTTTCGAATTCCGGGGCTGGAATTCGGAAGCGCGCTCTCGAGAGCGATTAGGGGCCATCCGCTAATTGGCGGGCTTGACGCCCAGCGACTCATACATGGCTGCGGGATCGTAGGTTACGCCGTCTTTGATTACGGTGACCACGCGGCGGATGTCGCTGATTTTTGTGGACGGGTCGCCATCGACCAGAATCAGGTCGGCCAGTTTTCCCGGCGTCACCGAGCCTCGTTCCTGATCGTGTTTCATCACCCGCGCCGCGCCGAGGGTGGCGATCTGCAGCACTTTTGGCGCAGGGATGCCGGCCTCGACGTAATATTCCAACTCACGATGAAGCGTGAATCCCGCCAAATCGTCGGTCCCGGCCACCAGCGTCACGCCCGAATCGTAAAGCAGCTTCACCATTTTCAAAAGCGCCGCAGCGGAGTCTTTGTAGCGCTGATCCATTCCTTCCGGCACCGGCAGCCCGCCGGCAAGAAATCCGCGGCGAATCTGCGCCGGCATTCGGTTCGCCGCGGGCGCATAGAGCGGAGAAACCACGCCGGGCCGCGCCAGGAATTGACCTTCGAAGATGGCCACGGTGGGATCGATAACCGTGTGATGCTCCTTCAGTAGCGCAATGAAGTTCTTCACCGGCGCGGAACCCAGGTCGAGCTCGGCGGCGTGCTGGGCCACCGCCGTAAAGCGCGCCGGCGTGCGCGTGTCCTGCACCTGCTCGAAAAAGAAATTGAGAAAGACAAAATTGATGTGCTGGATCTCGTCGGCGCCCGCACGGACAAATTGTTCAGCGGTCATGAACGCGGGGACATGGCCGGAGAGACGCATCCCGCGCTGGTGCGTTTCTTCGGCAATGCCTGCCACTAGCGCCGGCTTGAGCGAGCTATACACTTTGATCTGCTCGTATCCCAGGGATTTATATTTTTCGATGGCCGCGCGCGCTTCCTCGGGGGTATCGGCAAATACTTTGGTGGGCCCCTGGTAAGGACCGCGGCCGTCGATAAAGCCTGCGTTGATCACCCGCGGCCCCACCAGCGTTCCCGCGTCATAGTGTTTCTTCAAGTCGCCCACTTGATCGATGTCATTGGCCATGTCTCGCACGGAGGTAACCCCCGCGGCCATGTGCAGCACTCCGTCGTTGCCCGAGAGATGTACGTGCATGTCCCACAGCCCAGGTAGAAGCGCTTTGCCTTTCGCGTCGACTATTTTTGCGCCTGCGGGAATTTTCACGCTGCCGTCGGGTCCCACTACATCGATGCGGTTGCCGGAGATCACCACGGTGGAGTTGGGGCGTGACACCACTGCTTCGCTGTCGAAGAGGTTGGCGTGTTCGAAGACCAGCGCGCCGGCAGGTCTGCCTTCCACGCGTTTCGCCAGTTCAGCGCCGCGCTTGGCGGATTGCGCTTCCTGCGCGTCGTTTAGAGCGGACCATGCCGATTCCTGCCCTTCGCGAATTACCGTGAACCAGCCGGAGCCCAGCGCAAAGAGTTTGCCATCCTTGCTAAGCCACACCGGCGTGGGAGAAAAATCCAGGCCGATAATTTCATATTCCACAACTTCCAGCTTCTGCCCGCCCGCTTCCGCCACGCGCTCTCCCGCGCGCTCGATTCGCACCTCGCCCTCGGGTAGCAGGCTGACGGCCTTCGTAGGTGACCTGAGCAGCGCCCGGACCAGCGGCTCGACTTCTCCGGGGTCCCCGGCAAAGCTCGCGTAATAGGCCGAATGCTCCAGCTCGCGCTCGCCCTGCTCGGCCGTGTTTTTCCAACTCGCTTTATGACCATCGAAAGAAAAGTGTTCCGCTACCGGTCCTTTCAGATAGTCGTGACCGGTGATTTCGAGAGAGGTCACAAAACCGTTGCTGTCGAAGGTCTCGCGCGTCAGCGAGCGCGGCCCGCGGCCGCGATCGTTAAATTCATAAAAGGAATGCCGCGCGCCGTCCGCTGCCGTCCACACCGCCAGCACGCCGGCCTTATTCCCGGCGAGGATCACGGTGAACCGCGCCGCATCTTTTGGCACTTCGTCGGGAATCTTCACCAGCGATGCCTGGGCGTTGGCTTGGTCGGCATTTTTTGCCGGCGGGACAGCGCCCTCTTGCGATTGCCCGCGCAGCAGGCCGGGCGACAAAAGCCCAGCGACCAGCAACACCAGCGCATACTTATAAAAACTTTTCTGCGTCACAGCATCCTCCAGACAACCGGAATGCAAACAAGACGTTGTTTCCTTAAAAGCGGTTTCAACTCACTGCGGAAAATTGATTCGTCGAATCAGCGCTTGAAATCTAGAGTCGGAACGCATTGGATCGTAGAAAGGATCTACTCTGAGGTAGGTCATAGCCGAGGCCCGCACTTCGAAGCCTTTTTCCAGCCACTCCATTACCCGATCTTTATCTCCCAGGCGGAGATACTCGTCGGAAAAGGCGGTTGGCGTAACGTACTCCTGCTTCGCCTGTTCTTTAAGAAGTTCCACCATCCGCCGAGCCGCGGCGGGGCAACCTCCTTCCGCAAACCCGGCGCGCAGCGCGGCCGCCCGTTCGGGCCTGCCTTGCAACTCCAGAGCTTTGCTCCGCTCGTCGATGCTTTCCTTGCACGCGCCTTTCAACTCGAATATTACGCTAAGGATCGAATGTCCATAGGGATGTCCAGAATCGAGTTCGATGATTCTGCGGCCTATTTCCAGCGCGGCGTCGTCGTGATGAGCCCAGAATTTGAACTGGGCCGCGTTATTCATGATCAGCAGGGAGAGAGGATCGAGTTTCTGAGCCTGTTCGATCCGCGCGGTAGCCTCGTCAAAGCGCCCCATTCTGCCCAGAAATAACGCGTACCACTGCTGCGCGGTGGTGTAGTTGGGGCTGAGCTCAAGCGCGCGCTTGTATTCCAGTTCAGCGCTGGGCCAGTCCCACTCGAAGCTGTCTTTCAGGGAGGCCATGCCCAGATGCGCTTCGCCCAGCGTGTCGTCGAGCGCCAGTGCGCGATCTACGAACGGCCGCGCCTTCTCCAGCGCATCTTTGGTCGCGAGAAGGTCCTGGTCCTGCATGACGATGTAGGAATCGGCCAGACCGACATAGCCCAAAGCGAATTGCGGGTCCTTTGCAACAGCCTGCTCAAAAAGTTTAACGCTTCGAGCAAGACCCTGCTCCGTTCTTTTATTCCACTGAAAGCGCGCCTCAAGGTAGAGCCGGTAGGCTTCCCCATCCGGAGTATGGCGCTTCGCAATACGTTGTTGGTCTTCGGGTTTCAGCTTCACGCGCAGATTTTCCGAGATTTCCCGCGCGATGTCCTGTTGCAGCAGGAACAGGTCGCTCACCTTGCGGTTGTACTGCCCGCCCCAAAGGTGACTGCTGTCTCGGCCATCCACCAGCTCCGCGGTGATGTCGAGCGCGTCGCCGCGTTGCACGACCCGGCCTATCAGAACGGCGCGCACATTCAGAGCTTTGGCTGCGGCCTGCGGGTCGTTTTCTTTTCCCTTGAATCGGAAAACCGACGTGCGCGACATCACCTTGAGGCTCGGTAAGAGCGACAGGCTGTTGATTAGGCTGTCGGTAAGGCCGTCAGTCAGGTACTCAGCATTGGGCTCGGCATTCGCATTCACGAAGGGAAGCACGGCGATCGAATCCACCGCACTCTCCGCCGTGGTACGCCCGCGCCACAGATAAACGCCGGTTAGCGCCAAGGCGAGCACAGCAACACCCGCGATCGCAGCAATCGTGGGGAAGACTCTGCGTCTGGCGAAAGTTCCCGGCGTCACCCCAGTTCTTGAAATTATCTGGGCGGAATCGGTGTCGCGGCGCAGACGCTTCAGATCGCTACGCAACTCGCCCGCGGTCTGGTAGCGCATCTCGCGGTCTTTCTCGAGCGCCTTGGCGAGAATGCGTTCGAGTTCCGCGGGCGCATCTGGATTGATGCGTCCGGCTGCAGGAGGCGCGCGATTTAGTATTGCCTCGTGAATTACCGCCGTGGTGTTTCCCGAAAACGCCTGGCGCCCTGTGGTCATTTCGTAGAGAACGACCCCAAAAGAAAACAGGTCGCTGCGGGCATCGAGTTCTTCTCCGCGCGCCTGTTCCGGCGACATGTAGGAAACCGTGCCGAGCGCCACGCCGGGACTCGTCAGGTTTTCCGAGGTGGGGTCTGCGACGCTCAGAGTGGCGTCGCCAGTACTTTGCTTTCCCGCGGGCGCGACCTTGGCCAGGCCGAAGTCCAGAATCTTTGCCTGCCCGCGAACGGTGACGAAGATATTCGCCGGCTTGATGTCGCGGTGAACGATGCCCTTGGCGTGCGCCGCGTCGAGCGCATCGGCAATCTCGATGGAGAGTTCCAGCAGCGGTTCAGTCTCAATGGGCTTCGCGGCAATGCGGTACTTCAGGGTCTGCCCTTCCAGAAATTCCATGGCGATGAAGGGTGCGCCGTCCTGCTCGTCAATTTCATAGATGGTGCAGATGCCCGGATGGTTCAGCGCGGAGGCGGCGCGAGCTTCGCGCTGGAAGCGCTCCAGCGCCTGCGCGTCTTGCAACATTTCTGGCGGAAGGAATTTGAGCGCCACAGGCCGCCCGAGCTTCGTATCCTCTGCGCGGTAGACCACTCCCATGCCGCCACCACCCAGTTTCTCGACAATCCGATAGTGGCCGACGATCTTGCCGATCAACTGAATACCTCCACCGCACTATAGCTCCCCTTGGCAATATCGACGACACGCCGGGAGTCCGTAAACTCGTCGCGGAGACCGCAATGCTATACTGAGAAGTTCGCGGCGGTCAAAGATTCGAGAGCCAGGATTCACCGCGCAGGCCTGAGGGTTTGAAATACAGATGAAAATTGAAGATTTCAATGCGCGGTTGCGCGCAGGCGTGCTTGTCGCCGACGGGGCGATGGGCTCCATGCTCTACGAAGAGATGGGCCCGCAGCGCTGCTTCGACGAAGTGAACGTCACTCAGCCGGAAGCGGTTTTTCGCGTGCATCAGGCCTACATCGAGGCTGGCGCGCAGATCATCGAAACCAACACCTTCGGCGCCAACCGCCACAAGCTGGCCGCCATGGGCCTGTCCGAAAACGTCACGCGCTTCAATCATCGCGGCGTCAAAATTGCCCGGGAAGCGCGCGAGGCCGCCGCTCGCGAAGTGCTCATTGCCGGGTCCATCGGCCCGCTGGGCGTTCGCCAGATGCGTCCGCTAGCCAGCGAAGAGATCGTGCATATTTTTCACGAGCAGGCGCTCGCGCTGGAAGAGCGCGGCGTGGACCTCTTCATTCTGGAAACATTCAGCGACCTGGACGAACTGCTGCTGGCCATCGACGCCATCCGCGCGTTCTCGATCCTGCCCATCGTCGCGCAAATGGCGTATTCGGAAGAAGTCACCACGGTGGGTGGGATTCATCCCCGCGAGGCTTGGAGCAGGCTCAGCGAAAAAAATATCCAGGCCATCGGCGCCAACTGCGCGGTGGGTCCTCAACTGCTTCTGCCCGTGCTCGAGGAACTGGCCACCATGGGCGACGGCATCAGTCTCTCCGCCATGCCCAACGTCGGCTTCCCCAAGCGGGTGGGAGATAGAATTACCTATCCCAAGTCTTCGCCGGAATATTTCTCGTTGTTCGCGCGGGAGGCTGCCGCGCTGGGTGTGCGCATTCTGGGAGGCTGCTGCGGCACCACGCCGGAGCATATCCGCGCGATCGCACAGGCCGTGAAGTTGCTGGCGCCGAGAAAAGAATCCGCGGCGCGCACTGTCTCCGTGGAGCCGCGCGTCGAACCACGGCCAGCGGTCTCGCGCGAGCCGCAGAGCGGCCTGTGGCGCAGGATTCAACAAGGGGAGTTTGCCGTCAGCGTCGAGATCGACCCGCCCAAGGGCATCTCGCTCGAACGAATATTCGAGCAGGTGGATCGCGTGATGGCCTCCGGCAACGTCCACGCCATCGACATCAACAGCGGCACGCTGGCGCGCGTGGGCATGGATGCACTGATGCTGGCCAGCGCCCTGGAAGCCCGCGGCGTCGAGACCATTCCGCATCTCACCACGCGCGACCTCAACACCATCGGACTGCAAGCCATGCTGCTGGGCTCCTGGTCGGTGGGCGGCGTGCGCAATATTCTGGCGATCACCGGAGATCCTCCGTCGCTCGGCGATCACCCGGAGACCAGTGGCGTCTACGAAGTCGATTCTATCGGCCTGGTAAAAATTCTTACGCGGCTCAATCAGGGCATGGACTGGGCCGGCAAGACCCTCGGTGGCGCCACCAACTTCACCATCGCCGTCGCGCTCGACCCGCTGGCAGATCCCATCGACCGCGAGATCGAACGCTTCCATCAAAAGGTTGAGGCCGGCGCCCACCTGGCCATGACCCAGCCTCTGTTCGACCCGGAGCAGTGGCACAGCTTCCTCAAAAAAATTGGGGGCAAATCGCCCATACCGGTGATCGCTGGTGTGTGGCCACTCACCAGCCACAAGCAGGCCGTGCGTCTCAATAACGAAGTCCCTGGAATCGTCATCCCCGAGGCGGTCTTGAAAGAACTGGATGCCGCAGGCACCGCGGCGCGCGAGCGCGGCTTTGCCATTGCGCGGCGCGTTCTCGATTGGGCTCGCACCGAGCTGGCCGGCGCGTACCTGATTCCGCCTTTCAAACGATACGAAGAAATCCTCGAAATCTTCGTGTAACCATTCCGGTTGCCCATGGACTCACCAGCTCATGCGTCGATTCTGGAGGGCGGGCTGGGGGTGTGTTAGCATTTGAGTTTGCCTGACGACGCCCTGTTGCGAGTGTCCAGTTGAGCGCCAGTCGCGGCCGGGCCTGACCCACAATGAGCAGCACAACCTATATCGTCAGCGCAGTGCGCACTCCCATCGGGAAATTTGGCGGCGCGCTGGCTGATCTCACCGCCGCCGATCTCGGCGTCATCGCCGTAAGAGCCGCCGTCGAGCGGGCGTTCGGAGAAGTGCCGGGGGGAAAAAAACCCGGCGAAAGATCGCCGCAGCCTATCGACATTGTCAGCGGTACCGAAACGAGCAAGTCCGCGCACCACGTCGACGAAGTGATCTTTGGCAACGCGCGCCCTGCCGGCGTGGGCCCAAACGTTGCGCGGCAGATTGCCTGGCGTTCGGGTCTGGGCGATGATGTACCGGCATTCACGGTGAATCTGGCGTGCGCGTCGGGTTTGCGCGCGATCCTGCTGGGCTGGCAACAGATCATGACCGGCATGGCGGAGATTGTGGTGGTGGGCGGCGCTGAATCCATGAGCCGGGTGCCCTACCTGATCGAAGGACGCTGGGGATTCAAGATGGGCCACCAGCCGCTGATCGACTCCATGTATCGCGACGGCTTTCTCTGCCCCATGTCGGAAATGCTGATGGGGGAGACGGCCGATCTGCTGGCGGCAGAGTTCAATATTCCGCGCGAGGAGCAGGACGCCTTCGCTCTGGAAAGCCAGCACCGCGCGGCGCGCGCCTCGGCGGGGTGCCGGTTCAAAGCAGAAATCGTGGCCGTGGAAAAGACTGACCGCAAGGGCAACGTGATCCGCATCGATAAGGATGAGCATATCCGGCCCGACGTGACGGCGGGCGACCTGGCCAAGCTGGCTCCGGTATTTTCAAAGACTGGAACGGTGACCGCGGGAAATTCGAGCGGCATCACGGATGGCGCGGCCGCGCTGGTGCTGGTGAGCGAGGCCAAGCTTCGCGAGCTGAAAATTGCCCCGCTGGCACGCATTGTCGACGCGGCGGTGGCTGCAGTCGAGCCGCATCGCATGGGCGTGGGTCCTGTGCCGGCAATTCGCCGGCTGGTGAAGCGCACCGGCACGTGCCTGGCGGAGTACGATGCCGTGGAGTTGAATGAAGCGTTTGCCGCGCAAGTGCTGGCCTGCGATCGCGTGCTCGGGTTTAACCGCGAGCGGCTGAATCCAAATGGCGGCGCGATTGCCCTGGGGCATCCCATTGGTGCAAGCGGTGCGCGCATCACAACCACGCTGCTGCACGAACTGCGGCGCCGCGCAGCCGATGCAAAGTCGGGACGCCGAGGCCTCGCCACGCTGTGCGTTTCCGGCGGATTGGGCGTAGCTCTGGAAATCGAAGCTTTGTAGGGTGAAGCAGGGCGCGGACCGCCGTGCTACTGGTATTCGCGCCTGAGCGCGAGGAGTTGGAGATATGGACGCACGCGGAAAAGTAGCGCGGGATACCAGAATTGAAGTTTCCATCGCCCAGGTCCGCCGGGGCAAGCCCGAAGAGTTTCAATTCATTCACTATCGAGCTTTCGAAAGCGTTTCCCGGCTGACGCTGAACCGCCCCGATCACAATCTGCTCAACGAAGCCATGCTGCGCGAGCTGGCCGCGGGCATTGAGATTGCCGGCGAAGACGACGATACGAAATTAATCATGATTGATTCCGCCCTCAAGGTTTTTTCCGGCGGCGTCGATATCGGCGAATATACCGGCCCGCGTGTCTTTCAGATGCTGGATGCTTTCCAGCGCGTATTTACCGCCATGATGGATGCGGGAAAACCGGTGATGGTAGTGGTCAACGGCCCAGCCATCGGCGGCGGCTCCGAACTGGCGGCGTTCGGGGACCTGGTGATCGCTACTCCCAGGGCGCGTTTTGCGCAGCCGGAAATCCGCATCGGCGTTTTCCCTCCGCTGGCCGCGTCGATTTTTCCGCATATTATGGGCACGCGACAGGCCATGGAATTGCTCCTGACCGGCGAGGCCATCACCGCCGAACGCGCGCGTGAACTCGGTTTGATCAGCCGTCTGGTGCCCGAAGACGACCTGGAAAAAACGGTGCAAGGCCTGATCGGCGTGATCACTTCGCAGTCGGGCGCGGTGTTGCGCATGGCCAAGAAAGCGATTATCACCAGCATGGGCATGAGCATGCGTGACGGGTTGAAGGCCTCCATGGATGTCTTCCTCAATGAACTTTACAAGCTGGAAGATTCGCAGGAAGGCCTGCGCGCGCTGGTGGAAAAGCGCAAGCCGAAATGGAAGAACCGCTGAGCGCCGGCGGAGTGTCCTAAAAGTCAGTAAACTGCATCGAAATTGTATGGACGATCGTTTCCACAACGAAAATAGAACCCCAATCGGCGGAGAGGAGTTTTCTCGGCGAGCGCTAGACCCCTCCGCGCTGGCAGCACAATTTGACCCGCACCGCGCCGTAGCCGGATGGCGGCAAGCCATGCTGCGGCGGCTCGCGGCCTTGCTCTGCACCGGCGCGGCGGCATTTACGCTGACCACTTGGGCGCTGGTGCAGCGCGAGCGGCACAGAGCCTCCGCATTTACAGGACTATCTGAATCGCGCACCGAGGGCGGCGCGACGGCAGAGGGCAAGCCGCCCGATCAGACCGGAAACGCGGCGGCAACGGCACGCGCGCAACTCGATTCGTTGAGCCGCGGCGAAGTTCGCTCCGCCTACGAAATGTTTTCTCCCGCGTATCGCGCCAAGGTGCCGCTCGAAGCTTTCAAGGCGCTGGTGGCCTCGCACCGTACTCTTTTCCACACGGAAGAAGAAGAGGTGGAGAGCACCGCGATCACTCCCGACCGCACGCGCATCGACGTTCATCTGCAGTCGGAAGACCAGGAGCGCTACATCGCCCACTTCATTCTGGCGCGCATCGACGGCCAGTGGTTCGTGGACGATCTTCGCTGGGTCAATGCCGACGATGAGGAAGAAGATCTCACTTCCGCTTAGCACCAAACCCGCACGCCGGCCGGGAAGGTAATGTTTCCACGCAATTTCCAGCCGCAGTGAATTCATTGACTCCCTCCCGCGCGGCGGACTACACTCATCCCGTACAATTCAACGGCTGAGGTGGCCTTCGCGAGCAGCGACCGTGGTGTTGCCGCGAGGGTAAGGGAAGGCCGTGAAATTCGGCCACGGTCCCGCCACTGTGAACGGCCGGTTCTCGCCGCTCCACCGAGCGACCACTGGCTTGCCTCGATAAAGAGGCCGGCCGGGAAGGATCTGATTTGCCGGGCGCAAGCCGGGCAACACGGAGCGAGAGCCCACGATTTTGAAATCTCTTTTTCCTTTGGGGAATGAGATTTCGGAAGGCCGTAAGTCAGGAAACCTGCCTGAGCCGCTGTCGCCAGCACTCTTCGCGCGAGAGGGTGTGGCTCGATGCCCCATTCTTGCGTGGGGCTTTTTTATTTTGCGGCGGTATGGCCATCAAGAACATAGTCCGAGCGGTTCGCATATTCGAGGCGCTGGTGATAGCGGCAATACTGCCTATCATCCTGGGCGCGCGGGGTGTGCGGCAGTCACCCTCGACGGTTATCTCCTCTTCTGGCGCTCCGGCCTTAGTGGCGCAATCCTCTGAGGTGATCGATGAATTCGGCCGCCGCGTTACCATTCCCGCGAACGTTCGCCGCATCGTGTCTCTCGCGCCGAGCTTGACGGAAACCGTTTACGCGTTGGATGCGCAGGATCGCCTGGTGGGGGTCACCGATTATTGTGACTATCCACCGCAGGCGCAGTCCAAAACACATATTGGCGGCACCATTAATCCAAACCTGGAGCAGGTCGTATCGCTGCATCCCGATCTGGTGCTGGCCACCCGTCAGGCCAATCGGCTGGAAACCGTGGAAGCGTTAACCCGGCTGGGCATTCCGGTCTACGCCACAGATCCAAAATCGGTGGATGATGTGATCGAATCGACGCGCCGATTGGGAAGTGTGCTCGGGACGCGCGAGCGAGGCGAGGCGCTGGCGCTCGAGTTGCGTGCCAGGCTCGACGACATCAAGCATCGTGTGGGCGCGCAACCCCCGCGGCGCGTATTTTTTGTGGTTTGGCCACAGCCGCTGATCTCCATCGGCCGCAATACTTTTCTCGCCGATGCGCTGCGGCGCGCCGGCGCCCAATCGGTGGTCGAGACGGCGCAAGACTGGCCGCGGCTGAGCATCGAGGAAGTCATCCGGCAGCAACCCGAGTTTCTGGTCTTTTCGAGCACGCATTTTGAAGAAGCCGCACACACCGTGGAGGAATTGAGTGGACGTGCGGGATGGCGCTCGCTCGACGCCATCCGCAATCAGCGCATCGCCATCGTCTCGGATGCCATCAATCGGCCGTCCCCGCGCCTGGTCGACGCTATTCAGGAACTCGCGCGGCAGTTCCATCCCGACGCATTTGCAGAAACACCGCAGACAGAAAAAATGAAATCGAAATTTAACCTGGCACAACAATATTCTAGTTCGTCTCCTGTGGCCCAGGCGGAGGCGTCTGCATGCGCCCGCTGACGCCCATCCGGCTGCTTCTGATCTGCACCATTCTGGCCGGGGTGCTACTGGTGGTGGCTCTGGTGTCGATGAAATTCGGCACACGCTCTATCCCGCTGGCGGACCTGACTTCCGTGCTGTACCACACTGCCACCGGTCAGAACGATCAGATTTCCAGTGACTATCGTGTGATCCTTTTTGAGATTCGCTGGCCGCGTATTCTGCTGGCCATGATCGTCGGCGCGGCGCTATCCGTGGCCGGTGCGAGCTTTCAGGCGCTGCTGCGCAATCCGCTGGCCGATCCTTATGTGCTCGGCGTCTCGAGCGGAGCCGCACTGGGCGCCATTCTTGCGCTCATCTGGGCACCCCACACTCCTGGCGTCACGCCGTTAGCAGCGTTCGCCGGCGCGGCAGTCGCCAGCGCGGCGGTATATTTTCTCGGGCGGCGCGGCGGTTATCTGGACAGCTTCGCGCTGCTGCTGGGCGGAATCATCACCGCGTCGTTTCTTTCCGCGGTGATCATGTTCCTGATGACGGTGATCCCCGGAAGCGATTTGCGGGGCATGGCCTTCTGGTTGATGGGTGACCTGCAAACGGCCTCCCCGGTTTCACCGCGTTGGCTGCTGCTTGTGGTGTTGGCGACCATTGGCGCCATCTATACCACGGCGGCTGACTTGAATCTGCTGATGGCCGGCGAGCAAGAGGCGCTGCATCTGGGTGTGGACGTTACGCGCGTAAAAATTGTGGTGTATCTGGGCGCCTCGATACTCACCGGCGTCGCCGTCGCGGTGAGCGGCGCCATCGGATACGTAGGTCTTCTGGTGCCGCATCTCATTCGCATCATTTTCGGATCGGATTATCGGGTGCTGATTCCCGCCACCGCGCTGGGCGGCGCTATCGCCGTCGTGCTCGCCGATACTCTGGCGCGAACTCTGGTGTCGCCGATCGAGCTTCCCGTCGGCGCCATGACGGCGATGGTGGGCGCACCGATGTTCATCTACCTGCTGCGGCGAAGGGTGGAATGAATCCCAGCACAGATTCACGGGCCGGGGACGCGCGCTCCGAAGTTCACGCGCAGCGGTCTCCTGCGCCGGTGCGGCTGAGCGTGGACTTAGCCAGTTATTCGTACCAGCCGGGCGGCGGCGCGGCGCCGCTGTTTACACTCGAAGCCACCAGCTTCGAAGTGCGCCAGCGCGAGCTCGTGGCCATCCTGGGTCCCAACGGCAGCGGAAAATCCACGCTGCTGAAACTGCTCTCGGGAATGCTGCAGCCTCTTTCCGGCCGCGTGCAGTTGGAAGGCTTCGAGGTGGCGCGCCTCGACCCGCGCACGCGCGCCCAGCGCATCGCCGTGGTGCAGCAGGAGACGCCGCTGCTCTTTCCAATTCGCGTTTGGGAATACGTGCAGCAGGGCCGGCATCCCTACACCCGAGGAATGCGCTTTGAATCCGACGAAGACCGGCGCATTGCCGATCGCGCGCTGGCCGAAGCGGGCGCCGATCATTTGAAAGACCGCTGGATGCACCGCATTTCCGGCGGAGAAAAACAGCGCGCCATCCTGGCACGCGCGTTGACCCAGCAGCCCATGCTGCTGCTGCTCGACGAGCCCACGCTGCATCTCGACATCGCCGCGCAGGTGGACCTGCTGCGGCGTCTGCGGCGCCTGGCCGCGCGGAATTCCTATTCCGTGGTGGTGGTAACCCACGAAGTGAATCTGGCCGCGGAATTTGCCGATCGTGTGGTCCTGCTCGATCGCGGCAAGATGCTGCGCGTGGGCACGCCCGCGGAGGTTTACCAGCAGGATCTGCTGCAGCAGGTTTTCGGCACGCTGCTGCGTGTGGATCACAACGCCGAGGGAACGCCGAAGGTGGCCTTCTCCGGAAAGGAGGCGTAAAGCCCGCGTCGCGCGCAGCAATTCCGCGTCGCAGGGAGTGCGTCTATTCTGCGGTGCTCTGAGCGGGGATTTTTTTACTCGCCGGGTGCGCTGCGTTCATCAACCCGCAGGCTTCACGAACGGGAAGACGGTGTGAATCCGTCGCCGCCGCGCGACTGTGAAGCGGTGCAACTGCCCGGTGCGAGCCACTGTCCTGCTGCCTCTTTTTAAGGCAGCGAGATGGGAAGGCCGCGCCAGCCAGGCAACCGCCAAGCCAGGAGACCTGTGAAGCTAGCCGCCAAATCCCCAGCCGTGGGATCGGGCGAGCCTTTATCTCCCGCGCGAGAGGGAGAGGAGGAACTATGAACCGCTTGCTTCGCTCTGCTGTTGTTTTGATTTTCCTGGCCGGCTTCGCTACACGCGATATTCGAGCTCAATCTTCCGCTACTCTGTCCGGTACTCTACTCGATCCTTCCGGTGCAGCCGTTCCTGGTGCGAAGGTTTCTGTTGCTGCGCTGGGAGCCCCGAATGCCGCCGTGCCGCTTTTACGCACCTCCAGCGATGACCACGGACATTTTTCTTTCACTCTGCCCCCAGGGCATTATCGTTTGAGCGTTGCTCATGCTTCGTTCATGCGGCGCGAACTGGAAATGACGCTGGCAGAAGGAGAGTCTCGCGAGACCGAGCTGCGACTGCAACTGGAGCGCCTCTCCGAAACGGTGGTGGTCACCGCCGAGGCGCAGCCGCTCAACGCGGAATTCTCTCCCGCTCCCGTGGTCATGATCAGCGAAGCGGAAATTGTTGAGCGGCAAAGCACCTCGCTCGCCACGCTGCTCTCCAACGTAAACGGGATAAGCATTGCGCGGTCGGGGAGAAACGGCGGGATTACTTCCCTGTTCGTTGACGGGGGCAATTCGGGTTTTGCCAAAGTGCTCATCGACGGCACGCCGGTGAATGAACCCGGCGGTGCGATTGATCTCTCCAACTTTTCACTTGACAATATCGCCAAGATTGAGCTGGTGCGCGGCGCGGAGAGCGCGCTCTACGGATCGGACGCCATGGCCGGCGTGATTCAGCTGTTCACGGCTCGCGGTACGTCGCGCCAGCCTCGTCTCGACCTGCTTGCCGAAGGCGGCGGCTTTTCCAGCGCGCGCGGCCAGGCAACGCTCAGCGGCGTCGTTCGCCGCTTCGATTACTCCGCGTCCGCGGGCCGCTTCGATACCGAAGGCCAGGGAGCCAACAACGATTTCCGCAACCTTACCCTGAGCGGGAATTTTGGATGGCATTTCTCGGATACCAGCACCGCGCGACTCACCCTCCGCGACAATACCAGCGACGCTGGCGTAGCCGGTCAGACCCTGCTCACTCCTCCCAATCTCGACCAGCATAACGCGCTGCATAATTTTTCTACCCATGCCAATTGGGAATATCAGGCCGGCCAGCATTGGCGGAATCATCTCTCCGCCAGTGAATCGTACATTGGCCAGAGTTTCTCCAACGCCCTGACCGATTTTTTCCCTTCCCCCGACCCGTTCGGCATCTGTGCCGGGCAGCCCCTCTCACCGCGTGCCGTACCGTCACAGTTTTGCGATTTTACTTTCGGCGCGCGGAATCAGTACAACCGCGCGGGAATCGAGGAACAGGCCAGCTATCTGTTTCGCGGCGGCGCGCTGACCGCCGGCTACGAATACGAAGTGGAAAATGGCGCGCTGGGTTTTCAGAACGGCTTGCATCTTCGCCGCAACAACCAGGCGGGCTATCTCGACGCACGCTATCAATTCGGCCGCCGACTGCTGGTCCATGCCGGAGCGCGCGCGGAAGCCAACGCCAACTTTGGTACGCGCGTCGTGCCGCAGGCCGGATTTTCCTACGCGGCTCGCCTGGGAGGCGATTTTTGGGGCCCCACGCGGCTGCGATTCTCCTATGGGCAAGGAATTAAGGAGCCGCGGTTCGATCAGAACTTCAGCGCCGATCCCTGCGATCCTGGGAATCCCCGCCTGCGGCCCGAGCGCAGCCGCACTTTCCACGCGGGGATCGATCAAACGCTGGCCGCGGAACGCCTGCGCGTTTCCGTGGACCTTTTCTTCAACCGCTATTACGACATGATCAGCTTCGGACAAGCCGCCGGCCCTTCGCCCGCATGCGCGTTTGGGACTTTCACATTTTTCAACACCGACTTAGCGCGCGCGCGCGGCATTAACACGAATATTGAATTCAAACCGGTGCGCTGGCTGCGCATTGCCGCTGGTTATGCGGTGGACGACAGCCGCGTCTTGCTGGCCCTGGGAGCTTTTAAGGATTCCACTCAGTTCGCGGGGAATCGGCTCATTCGCCGGCCGGTACACTCCGGCAATCTCCTGGTCCATGCCCTTTATCGCAGTTGGAGCGGCACTTTTGCCGGCTACTTTTCCGGCCAGCGCACGGACAGCGACTTTCTGGGGTTGGGCCTGACGCGCAATCCTGGTTACGCGCGGTTCGACGTAACCACCCGTTATGAGTTGACCCCGCGCTTAGCTGCGTTTGGCCGCGTGGAAAATCTCTTCAACCGACGCTACCAGGAAATTATCGGCTTCCCAGCTTTGGGCCGTGATTTCCGCTTGGGGCTGAAGTTCACACTGGGAGGAGAGTAGGCGAGAATGGCGGGTATGCACAAAGCTGATCTTTTCGACCGCAAGGTCCGGTTGCACATCTACCGCCACTTCATCCGCACGGGCCGTGCTCCCTCACATGCGGAGACGGCCCGCGCGGTATCCCGGCCGACGCGCGAAGTCCGCGCTGCGTACCGGCGCCTGGCGCGGCGGCACACCATTGTGCTGCAGGAGGGAACCGATGAAATCCTCCGCGCTGCGCCGTTTTGGGCTTTGCCCACGCGGTTTCATGTGGAAGTCGGGCGCCGGTTCTATTGGGGGAGTTGCATCTGGGACGCCCTGGGAATCCCCATACTCCTGGGAAAGAACGCACGCATCGTGACGGGATGCGGGTGTTGCGATCGCGCGATGGTCTTGGAGGTTCACAACGGCGCAATCAAGAATCCCCATGGCGTGGTGCATATTGCCGTCGCCGCCCGCCACTGGTATGACAACGTTGTTTTCACTTGAAAAACGATGCTGCTCTTCCGGTCGGAGGAGCACGTCATGCGCTGGTGCCGCCTTTGGCGGCGCAAGCCGGGCGCGGTGATTTCGCTCGAGCAAACGATGGGATTAGCGCAAGCCTGGTATGCGGATCGGCTTGATGCTGACTGGCGTTCGAAGACCCCAGCCGAAGCTCAGACCGCTTTCGCGTCGCTCGGCCTCCGCTCCGGCTTCTGGCGCATGCCGTGCTAAGCCGCCATTCGCGCCCGCTCTAAAACCTTGTAGGGCTGATGCTATAATTTGTTCTTCACGCTATGCGGAAAGGTGTGCAGATAGTTGTGCGGACAGATCAGTAGCATGACGAGCGGGACAATTAGCAGAAGAATGAGCAGAACAATGAGCAGAACAGCGAGCAGAACCACCCAGCCCGCGGAAGCGGTTGCGCCGGAAGTCCTGGCGCGCTACGAACCGGTGATCGGCCTTGAGATGCATGTGCAGCTCAAGACCGCGTCGAAGATTTTTTGCGCCTGTTCCACCCGGTTTGGCAACGCGCCGAACTCCAATACCTGCCCGGTATGTCTCGGATTGCCCGGAGCGCTCCCGGTATTCAATAAGCGCGCGCTGGAGCTGGCCATTCGCGCGGCGCTGGCGCTGCACTGCACCGTGCACCAGCGCTCGCGCTTCGCGCGCAAGAATTATTTCTACCCCGACCTACCCAAGGGCTACCAGATTTCGATGTATGAGATGCCGCTGGCCACAGGCGGATGGCTGGAGGTGGAGAGCGGCGCCGGGCGCAAACGCATCGGCATCACCCGCCTGCACCTGGAAGATGACGCCGCGAAAAATATGCATGAAGGTTTTCCGGATTCCGCGGAGAAAACTTACATCGACTACAACCGCGGCGGCGTGCCGCTGATTGAAATCGTCTCCGAGCCCGACCTGCGCTCGCCCGAGGATGCGCATGCCTACCTGACCGCCTTGCGGCAGGTGCTGCTGTACACCGGCGTCAGCGATTGCAACATGGAAGAAGGCTCGCTGCGCTGCGATGCCAATGTCAGCGTGCGTCCGCGCGGCGCGCAGAAATTCGGAACCAAAGCCGAGGTGAAGAACCTGAATTCGTTTCGCTACCTCCAGCGCGCGCTGGAATACGAAATCGAAAGGCAGGTGAAGCATATCGAGAGTGGCGGCCAGGTGACGCAGGAAACGCGACTGTACAACGTCGCCGCGGGCCGCACCGAGCCGATGCGCTCCAAGGAATTTGCTCACGATTACCGGTATTTCCCTGAGCCGGACCTGCTGCCCGTGCACGCCGGCGCCGCGCTATGCGCGGAAATTGCCGCGGCGTTGCCGGAGCTCCCGGACGCGCGCCGGCAGCGCTATGTTGCAAACTTTGGCATCACCCCGTATGCCGCTGCCGTGCTCACCGACTCGCGCGAACTCGGAGATTACTTCGAAGCTGTGATGGCGGCTGCCGCGGTGGGCAGCTTTCCGGCCAAAACTGCGGCCAACTGGATTCAGACCGAGCTGCTGCGCTGGCTGAAAGACGCGGGCCAGGAGATCACCGAGAGCCCGGTGGCTCCCGCAGCGCTGGCCGAACTGTTGGCCATGGTGGAACGGGGCGAAGTGACTGCCGCGAGCGGTAAAGCCATCTTCGAGCGTATGTTTGCGACCGGCAAGCCCGCGAAACAGATCGCCGGGGACGAAAACAGGACGCAGATCAGCGACTCTGCAGCGGTGGAGACTGCGTGCCGCGAAGTGATTGAGAAGAATCCCGGCCAGGCGGCGAAATTTCGCGCGGGCAATGAGGGTGTTTTCAAGTTTTTTGTCGGCCAGGTGATGCGCGCCACGCGCGGCCAGGCCAACCCGCAGGCGGTCAACGATATTTTGCGGCGCATGCTTTCGGCTGCTTAAGTTGTGGAGTCAGGCGCAGCCAGGCAAGCCAGAGCATCACGTTTCAGTAGACTTTCACGAATGCGCCGCGTAATCTCGCTTACTTCACATCGAAACGCGAGAAAACCGCGCAGGAGAAAACGGCCATCGTGCTGCAACCCGGTGATATCGCTCCACCCTTTCATTTGACCACGGACGAGGGTCAACCCGTTTCTCTGGAAGATTTTCGCGGGAAAAACGCGCTGATGTATTTCTTCGTCAAAGCGCTGACGCCGGGTTGAACGACGGAAGCGTCCGAGTTTCGTGACGCCAAGCAGAAATTCGACCAACGAGACACGGTGATTCTAGGCTGCAGCGCCGACAAGCCCGAGATGCTGGCAAAATTCCGCGCCAAGCACAAAATCAATTTCCCTTTGCTTAGCGATCCGGACTTCCTGGCCATCGAGGCCTATGGCGCACGCCGGCTGAAAACCTTTCTGGGCAAATCTTTCCTGGGAATTGTGCGCAGCAGCGTGCTGATCGACCGCGAAGGAAAAGTCATCCGCGTATGGGAGAAGGTAACCGCAAAGGGCCACGCGGATGAGGTGCTGGCCGCGCTTGCGGGGCTAAAGCAAAAATGACCGCGCGGCGATAAGGTCCCCGGAAGAAATTCGAGGCAACAAAAAAAGGGTGCCGCTTGGCACCCTTTGCTCTATCGCCAGACCCCACGGCAAACTTCTGAAAAAAGATGCCACCCTTTCCGACGGCGCTTCGCCGCTAATTGATCGCTACGGCATTCCTCAACGTGAATCGCAGCCGCGACTCCGCCGGGATGCTGATGTCTTTCTTCCCGGTTAAGGCCGCTCCGGCAGTTCCTGCTCCCGCACCCGCCGCCGCGCCGATCGCAGC
>JAAFGT010000085.1:0-7832 GCA_010365215.1 Acidipila sp.
TGTCCGGTGCGCGATGCGATTTTCGTCGCCCGCAGGTAGTTTCCGCTGACGCGCCAGGCGATGGCGCGCAAAATCCGCCCGCCGTCCAAGGGAAAGCCCGGTATCAGATTAAATGTAGCCAACCAGAAGTTGATGGTCATCAACCACGCCGCCAGCGCGCCGGTCATCGTGCTCTCCGGGAACGCCCGCGACAAAAGATAAAATCCGCCCGCCAGCGCGAAACTGGACGCCGGGCCCGCCATGGCGATCAAAAATTCCTGCGCCGCCGTTTTTGCGTCGCGGCCGATCCGCGCCACTCCCCCGAACACGAAAAGCGTGATGGAAGTCACCGGAATGCGGAAGCGCAGCGCCACCATGCTGTGCGAAAGCTCGTGAAACAGCACCGAGCCAAAAAACAGCAGGCTGGTCAGCCCGCCAATCGCCCAGTGCTGCGTTTCGCTCCACTGCGGATGCTGAACATTAAACTGCCGCACCAGCGAAAACGTAATCAACGCAAATACGATGAACCAGCTCGAGTGCAGATAAATGGGGATGCCCAGAACCCGCCCAATGCGAATCCCGCCCCGCGTCATCTCAGGAAATTTCATTCCCTTGCATTATAACCGCCCCGCTCCCAAACCTGGTCATTCCGAACCCGGGTCGCCGGGCGGGGAATCTGCTCCACGGTTTTTACGTCTCGCCCGCTCCGCCTTACCTCTAAGCCCTCGCCGCCTGTGCTATGATTTCGCTCCGTGGCAGTCAAGTTTTCCACCAAACTCTTCATCATCTTCACTCTGGCCTTCTGCGCCGCAGTGGCCGTTTCCACTGCGCTCAGCCTGCGCGCCGTGCGTCGCTCCTTCGCGCAGCTTGAGTCCGAGCGCATCGCCGCCGCCGTCGCGCTCACCAGCCACGAAGTCGATCGCCTCGGCCAGGATATCGACCATCGCCTGGGCGCTGTGGCCGAATCCGAAGCCACCACGCGCATGGCCATGGACATCAACAGTCCCAAGCCCGACCTTTCCCTTTACTCCAGCGACGCCCGCGGCGCCGCCAACCAGCAGCTTCTCGAGATTTTTGAATTCGTCACCGACGACGGCACGGTCATCTCTTCCTTCCACTTTCCAGACCGCATCGGCCAGAAGGACGACTGGGTGATCTCCGCCGCAGCGCAGCATCCCCAGGGCGCTTTTCTGGCGCGCGTCGACACCACGCAAGGGCCGGTCATCGCGCAGCTCGCCGTCCGCGCCGTCCGCGTCGGCGAAAAGAAAATGTATCTTGCCGGTGGCCGCCGCCTCGATCAGCGCCTGCTCGAGTCGCTGGTGCTTCCCGCAGGCGTCCGCGCGCTGCTCTATCTCAATCTCGATGGCAAAGGCAGTCCGCAGTCTCTCCTCGACGCCCGCGGCGAGCAGACTTCGGCCGGCGTCGTCGCTCCGCTGGTCGCCAGCGCCATGCAGCAGCCCGGCAATCCCACGCGCGAGCCTTTCCCATCCGCTTCCGCTTCGGAAACTTTTTACGCCATGCCGCTCGTCGCGCCGGACAACTCCGTTCCCGCCATGGTTATTTTCGCGCACACCGCCATCGAGCGCCTGGCCATGGAGAAAATTCTTTTCGAGCAGGCCTTGCTGGGTATCGTACTGGGCATCGCCATCGGCTGGCTGGTCAGCCTCTGGGGGGCCGCGCGAATCAGCCGGCCGCTCGCAAAACTCGCCAGCTCCGCCACCGCCATGGCTGCGGGCAGTTCGCGCGCTCCCGCCACGGAAAGCGGCAGCCGCGAGATCGTTACCATGGCCCGCGCATTGAACGAAACCATGGAAAAACTTCTCGCCGAGCGCGCGCGTCTCACTCAGGCTGAGCGCGTTGCCGCTTGGCGTGAAATGGCTCGCCGCGCCGCGCACGATTTCGACGTCGCACTCATGCGCCTCGAAGCCGCCACCGTTCTCAGCGAGACGTTGGGCAGCACCGGCGGTCACGGCGAAGGCGCACGCGGCGAAGGCGCACGCGGCGAGGGAACGATGCTTCGCGAATCGCTGGAGTCCATGCGCGGCGTCGAGAGTCGCCTGCGTGAATTCGGCGATCTGCTGGTCCTGCCGATGCAGACCGTACGGCTCAATGAGATCGTGCGTACCGTGGTCCGCGATTTTGAGCCGCTCTTCTCGAGTCCGCTCACCGAAGTCACCCGCCCGCCCATCCATCCGGAGGTGGCTCTCGCCGAAGATCTCCCCGATATCCACGGCGATCCCACGCTGCTGACCCGCGCCGTAGACTTGCTGCTGCTCTTCGCGGTGAACTCCATGCCCGCCGGCGGCGCGTTTACGCTGCGCACCTTCGCCACCGCAGCGCTTGTTCATCTGGATATTTCCTGGCTGGGCTCCGCCCCCGCGCCCGAAGAAAGCGACCGAGCCTTCACCCCCGGCGGCCTCGACCGCCGCTACTCCACCGGCCTCGAGCTGGCCACCGTGCAAGCGATCATCAGCGATCACGGCGGCTCCCTGGCAGTAGTAAGCTCCGACGGCTACAACCACCTCCGCGTCCAATTTCCCGCCGTCGCCGCTTCCGCGGAATCAGCGCAGTCCTCGCCCGAATCCCAGGGCAGGAATGCAGTTGAAATATAGTTAATAGGAAAGAAACGGGTATAGCGCGCACGAAGGTTCACGCCTGTCGCGGCGCAGCCCAGGTCAAAGGCGCGTCCTTCCCCTCTGTGATATCTTAAGTTGCAGCCTGCCTGTCGCTTGGCTTTGGCCCGGGCCTCCTGATAGATTCGTCGCGATGACGGAAACCATACAATGCTTGGACAAAATACTCATCGTCGAGGATGAGGAAAACGCTCGCCTCGGCTATGAAGCGCTCCTGCGCAAGTGGGGTTGTGACGTGCTTGGCGTGGGAAGCGCCGAAGAGGCCCTGTCGGCGTTTGCGCGTTATCGTCCCGCGGTGATCCTGGCCGACGTGGAACTTCCCGGCATGGATGGCCTGACCCTGCTGCGCCAACTGGGTGATGAGCTTCGCGACGTGCCGGCCATCATCATCACCGGGAAGGGCAGCAACGAGCGCGCCGTGCAGGCCATCGAGGCCGGCGCGTTCTGGTACATCGAAAAACCCCTGCATGCGCCCATTCTCCGATCTCTGCTCGACCGCGCGCTGGGCCGTGTGCGGGATCGCAAGCAGGTGGCCGCGCTGACGCGCCAACTGCGCGACGCTGGCCGCCTGGGCGAGCTGGTGGGCGCATCCAAGGCCATGAAGGAAGTGATGCAACTGGTGGAACGCGCCGCGCCTTCCAGTGCTTCCGTCCTGATCACCGGCGAGACGGGGGCCGGCAAGGAGATTGTGGCGCGCACAATTCATACGCTTTCCCCGCGTGCGCAGGGGCCCTTTGTAGCAATCAATTGCTCGGCCATTCCCGAATCGCTGATGGAAAGCGAAATCTTTGGCCACGAGCGCGGCGCCTTTACCGGCGCGGCGGAGCGCCGCCTGGGCTGCTTCGAGCTGGCCGATGGCGGCACACTGCTGCTGGACGAAATCGGCGAGATGCCCGCGCCCACGCAAGCCAAGCTGCTGCGCGTGCTGGAAGACCGCAAGGTACGCAGACTGGGCAGCAAGAGCGAAACGCCGGTGGACGTGCGTGTGCTCGCGGCAACAAACAAAGACGCCGAACAGGCCGTGGCCCAGGGTATTTTGCGCCAGGATCTTTACTTCCGGCTGAATGTGTTTCACATCCATCTGCCGCCGTTGCGGGTGAGAAAGGAAGACCTGCCGCTGCTGGTGGAAAATATCCTGCGCGACGTAAACGCCAAGCACAGCCGCGAAGTGCGCGGGGTGGCTGCTGAAGTGATGACCCTATTTCAGGGCTATGCCTGGCCGGGCAATGTGCGCGAGTTGCGCAATGTGCTGGAGCACGCGGTGATTGTGAGCGAGGGCGAGGTGGTATTGCGCGAGCACCTGCCGTCGGGCTTTGGCAAGCCGGCGCCGGCGGGACGCTCGGCGTTAGCCGGGCTGCGCTTCCCTGCCGGAGCGACCGCCGACGAAGTGGAGCGCGAGCTGATTTTGCAGACGCTGGAATCTACCGGCAACAACAAAACTCGCGCGGCGGAGATACTGGGCGTCAGCCTCAAGACGCTGCACAATAAGCTGAAGGAATACGAGGCGGGAGCGAAGGGGCATGCGGCTCCGCCTGAAGACTAAAATTACGCTCACCACGGCGCTGCTGGTGCTGACCATGGCGGCGCTGGTTTCCGGCGCCTATGTGGCTCGCCTGGTGCGGCAGTCCATCCATCAATTGGACGAGCGCGCGCACTTCCTGGCGCGGCAAGTGCTGCTGCAGGCGCAGAATGCGTTTATCGAGGCGGCCGAGCGCGGCGAAGCGCCCTCTTCCTCCAGCCCGGATGACGTACATGAATACGTGCGGCGAATTCTGGAAACAGATGGGGGGCTGACCGCGCTGCTGCAAGGCGCAGTGGTCTACGACCGTACCGTATATGAAGTGACCATTACCGACCGCGCCGGCGTGGCTATGGTTTCCACCGATCCCTCCCTTCCCGGCAAGATGATCCTTCCGCGCGCCATGCTCGATACCTTTTCCCAATTTTACTTTATCGAGCAGATGCGACGGCTCTACGGCCCCCCGCGGGTATACGAATACACGCTGGCGTTCAATTTGGGCGATCAGCCGTACGGAGATATTCGCGTGGACCTCAACTCCGTGCTGCTACGCGACCAGATCACTCCCGCGTTGCGCTCCGCGATTATTCTGGCGCTGATGGCCGTGGTGCTTTCGACCCTGATCGCGGGCTTGGCCACCAGCGTGGCTCTCGAGCCATTGCAAAAAATTTCCGCGCAGCTCGACCGCATCGCCATAGGCGAATTCGATTCGCAGCCGCTGCGCTCGGGCGATGAACTTGGCCAGGTGAGCACGAAGATCAGCGCCATCGGCCATCAGCTTCGCGATGTGCGTGAAATTTTCAGTACGCTGCGGGCGAACCTGGGCGATTTGACCTCCGGACTTGACGACGGCCTGCTGCTGTTCTCGAGCGACGGCCAGGCGGTGTTTGTCAGCCCGTCGATGGAAAAGTTTCTGCAGCGCAAGCCGGAAATGCTGGTGGGCCGGACCATCCAGGAAATTTTCGACCCGGAAACTCCGCTGGGGCAGGCGCTGCACGCCAAGACCGACTGGCTGCGCCCGGTGGAAAGCCTGGAAGTGACCATTGAAGGCCCGGAGGGGCCGCTCCATCTTGCCGCCAGCGTGCGGGTGATTGCCGAAGGTGGCGCGCGCATGGGAGCGCTGGTATCGCTGCGCGATCTCGACTCCATCGAGCGGATCGGATCGCAACTGGCCGTCTCGGAAAGGCTGGCGGCGCTTGGCCGCGTGACCGCTGGCGTGGCCCACGAAGTAAAAAATCCGCTGAACTCCATGCGCTTGTGGCTAGAGAATCTGCGCGAAAGCTTGCCGGGCGACCCCGTTGCCGCACAAGACGCGGTGAACATTCTCGATAAGGAGATTGACCGGCTGGACCGCGTAGTCAAGACCTTCCTGGATTTCACGCGGCCCGTAGAGATGCACCTGCAAGAGACCGATCTGCCCGCGCTGGTGGGCGAAGTGGTGGCGCTGAGCATGCCCCAGATCAAACGCGCGAAAGTCCAGGTGGAAATCGAGCAGTCTCCTCAGCCAGTGATGGCACGGGTGGATCGCGAGCTCATGAAGCAGGCCCTGCTGAATCTGATTCTGAATGCCTGCGACGCCATGAGCGCGGGCGGCAAATTGACACTGTCCATCCGGCGCCGCGGCGAGGTGGCCTTGCTCAGCATTTCCGATAACGGCCACGGCATCGCGCCGGAAAATCACCGCAAAATATTCGAGTTGTTTTTCAGCACCCGGCCCGGGGGTAGCGGCTTGGGACTGGCCACGACGTTTCGCATTGTGCAACTGCATAGCGGTTCGATAGACTTCCAGTCAGAGATCGGGCGGGGCACCAGTTTCTTCCTGGAGCTACCGCTAGCTTGATGGCGCCCAGCCAAAAATTCGCCAGTTTGCTGCCGCTGGTCCTGCTTCTCGGGATCCTGGTGGGCGGGTCGGGGTGTCACCGGCAGACCGTCCACGCGGCGCCTCCGCCGGCGGTGCCACCGCCGACGCTCGAGCCCGCTCCGATTCCAGCTCCAATGCCCACAACGGCGCCACCTGAAACCACACCGGTGGCTCCCGCGCAGCCTGCGCCCATAGATCCTGGGCCGGAGATGCCGGCGCCAAAACCTGTTAACCCCAAGCCGCGAGTCATCCCGCCACCGGCTCCGGATCCCGCCCCGCGGCCCGCGCCGCCGCAGTTGCGTCCCAATATTACGCCCGCGCAGGCAGCGGATTTTAAGCGCAAGACAAATGACGCCGTGGCCGAGACGGAGAAAAATCTGCAGAGCAGTTCTGGCCGGACGTTGAGTCAGGAGCAGCGCGATCTGGTGGATAAGATTCGCGGCTTTCTTACTCAAGTACGCGAGGCAAACGACGCTGAGGACTGGGGCAAAGCCCTGAACCTGGCGGAGAAGGCGCAGCTGCTTTCCCGCGAGATGGTTAGCGCGCCTTAGCATTCTTAGCGGTCTGCGCAAAATTCGGTCGTGGTTGGTCTCTTCCTCCCTGTGAATTTCTGAACCTGCCGGCAATGAGCTAAGATTTCCGCATGCAAGCTTTTGATGTGGCGATTGCCGGGGGCGGAATTATAGGCAGCGCTTTGGCGTGGGAGTTGCAGCGCGCCGAGCGCAATGTTGTGCTGCTCGATCGGCAACAACCCGGGCAGGAGGCGTCGTGGGCCGCGGCTGGAATTCTCAGTCCTTCGTTCGAGGTTCCTGATTCCGTGCCTTTGGTGCCGCTGGCACGCGCCAGTTTGCAGCTTTATCCTGAATTTGTCGCCGCGGTGGAGCACGCTACGGGACGCGCGACCGGCTTCCGGCAAGCTGCCTCGCTACAGATTTTTTTCGGTGAGGGAGCACAACGCGAGTGCGGCGCGTTGATTACTGCGCATCGCGGCGCGGGGCTGCCCACTCGCGCAATTTCCGCTGATGAGGTCCGCGGGATGGAGCCGGCGCTGAATCCTGACGTGCGTGCAGCGGCGCTGCTCCCCGACGAAGCGCGGATTGATCCGCGCCTGTTAAGTGCCGCGGTTCTGGAAGCTGCGCGAAACGCGGGCGCGGAAGTTCGCGCCGGAGTGGAAGTAACGGACCTGATGATCGAAGGTGGCCGGTGCGTTGGGGTCCTGGCCGGCAGCGAGCGCATTCCGGCGGCGCATGTCGTGATTGCCGCGGGATGTTTCTGCGGGCAGATGCAGGCGGTGGCTCGCTACGCGCCGACGCGCCCCGTGCGGGGACAGATGATGGCGTTTCGTTCACCCGGCGTGAACCTCTCGCACATCGTGAACAGCGATCGCGGCTACCTGGTGCCGCGTGAGGATGGCCGGCTGCTCGCGGGAAGCACGCTCGAGGATGCCGGGTTCGAGAAAGCGGTGACCCCCGCGGGGCTTCAGAAAATTCTTGCTGCCGCTCTAGAGATCGCGCCAGGCCTGGCCACCGCTCCGATCATCGAGTCTTGGAGCGGATTGCGTCCCGACACGCCGGATCATCTGCCGATCATAGGTCCGACAGACGTGGAAGGACTGTGGATTTCGACGGGCCACTTTCGGAACGGGATTCTGCTGGCGCCCATTTCAGCACGGGTGATCCGAGATTGGATGGATGGAAACGCGCTCCCGGTGTCGATGACGGAATTCAGCCCGATGCGCTTCAGCGAAAACACGATCAAGCAGCCACGATGACGCCTACGGTCACACGGAAGTGAGACAAGCCGCCATTTCTGCGTAGGGGCACGGCATGCCGTGCCCCTA
>JAAFGT010000085.1:7937-15896 GCA_010365215.1 Acidipila sp.
CGTTGAGGCTTGCCCGGGGCCGTCGAATTGGACCCGATCGGCTTCGAGATAGAGAGGGCGATCGAGTTGAATATCGAGCGTAGTACCGCGCGGCAATTCAAGTTCCGGACCGCGCGTGAGCAGCACGGTGGCCAGACCGACGGCCGCACCGATACCGGCGCCCATTCCCGCGCCCGCCGCCGAACGAGCCGCGATGGCGCCGATGCCGGCGCCCGCGCCCGTAGTTTTCATGACTGTGCCCGCATCTCCCGCCTTGTTTGTATCTCCCTTCAACTTGCCTTCCCTGTCCACTGAATCATTGTCGCCCGTGCCCGCGCCGGTGGGCACGGCATTGAAAGCCGCCGAATAGCCGTTGGGGAAAATCAGGTTGTTCAGTTTCAGCGTCATCTCCGCGCGGCCTTTTATGCGCCCGGCGCGCTTGGTCTGAAGTATTTCTCCGCTGACGTAAGTACCGGCGGGGATGACCACCTTACCATCCACCAACACCGGGAAAAGAGTTTCCAGATAAATGGGATCGCCAACTCGATTGCTGCGCGTGGTCACGGCGTTGTGCAGCACCAGCGGCAGGCGCGTGCCGGCCGGGACAATCACGTTCGCTGCGCGCGGCTTGACGGCAGACGTGGCGGGCACTTTTTCCTCTGCAGGCGCCGGGCTTTGCGCCGCCGAGCCCTGTTCCACCGGAACGACCGGCGCTTGCTGCGCGACAGGCGCAGGCGCTACGGGTGCGGGCGCATCCTGCTGCGCAATCACAGGAACGCCCAGAAAAGCCATGGCGCCGCTCAAACAGAGAGTTCTGAATAAATTGGTTTTCACGAACATGGAGTTTCCCCCGTCGAACGATCTGGTGCTTACGATGCACGCGCCATTGCCCGGGATGCACACCCGGGATGCACACCCGGGATGCACACCCGGGATGCACATTGCATACACGATACTCCTCGAAGGTATGCTTCGCCAGATGGTGTGCCTGGCTCGCGGGGCCAGAATGCCGAAACCACTAGCTGCGGAGTGTGTGCCCGTGGGCGGTGAGCAGCTGTTGCGCGCGGTCAAAGGCGGCTTCTTGGATAAACAGATAATCGGTGTCGTAAGTAGAGACCGCAAATATGCTGATTTCACCGCTGGCTAGCGGCGCGAGGACGGAAGCCAGCACGCCAACTGCTGAAAAATCAAAAGGGCCTTCAATCTTGAGGCCTCGCCATCCTTTGCTTATCGTGCAGGTGGCCACAGCGCTTCCGGGTATTGCGGCCCCAGCGTCAACCGGCACCGCGGATTCCTCGCAGGTAATGGAAAGCTCTTCGGCGGTGCGCGTAACAGAAAAAAAATGCTTGGCTATGCCCCACCTGGGAATTTGCGCACCGGGCGCGAGGCGGCAGATGGCGTACCGCGCCGGCATGCAGGTGAGTGTGAGCTGGCGTAGCGGCATCTGCGCTCAAATCTCGGGGTAAAGCTCGAAGAAGGCGTCGAGGGACTGGCGCAGCGTCGCTTCAATTTCTTCTTTGGTGCCCTCAATGAGGTGCATCGTAATGCGGGCGTCCTTGCCGCCTTTCAATGTGATAGGCGCTTCGGTGACCGCGGCAACCTCTTCAGCAGGAAATAGCCGCATTCCGTAAACAAGAGCGAGCTTGGCCATCGATTTCTCCTGGGAGTGGAGCGCTGTGAATTAACTTGAAAGCAGAAACGCCGGCTAAAACGCCTCTGGTGGCGCCGGCGTCCAGCCGGCTCGTTACTGCAAGGACATGCCGGAAAACTCAGCGCTGCAACGGATAGTCATGGCGTTTGAACCAGGACCACAGTCTGGCCGGTGAGCTCGATGCGCTTGCGGCAGCGCATGTTGCGGCAGGCCACCATGTCGTCCACGCGCACCATGTAGGAACTCGCTTTGGCAAACTTCGCGCGGTCTTCGCTGCCCGCGCCGCGCGGAAGTTCTTTCCTCTTGGTGCGCACCATCCATCGAACGGGATAAGAATTCTCTTCTCGGCAGGTCGGGCAGACCAGGGTCAGCTGCTTGGTTTCCTGTTGCTCGGTGTAAAACTGTTTCTCGTCCATAGTGACCTCACGCGAATTTACTCAAACGCTTTGCTTGCCTTTCACGCTTGTCGAGTCTGCGGCGCGAACATTCGATGCCAACTGATCGATGGTGGCGCACTCGATGCCAGCGTCGCGCCAGCGGGGCAACCAGTAAGCCAGAACGCGAAGCGTAGCATCGCGTTCGCCGCCCAGGTGGCGATGGTCGCCGTCGTGCATCAGCACAATATCGCCGCCGCGGACGCGACGCAAGCGCCGCACGAGCCGCGCCTGCGGCTGCACCACCCAGTCGTGGGCGGAGACCGACCATAGCACCGGATCGCGCAGGCCTGCGCGGCGCACCACCGCGGCGAGCTGCGGGCCGCGCATGCCGTAGGGCGGGCGCATCCACATCGGCTGGCAGCCCGTAGCCTCGCCAATGGCCTGCTGGCAGCGCTCGAGCTCCTCGCCGATGCGGCGCGAGGATAGCCATAAAAGGTTGGGATGCGTATCGGTGTGATTGCCGACGACATGCCCGCGCGCAGCAATTTCGCGAGACAGCGAGGCGCATTGGCGGACGAAACCACCGATTAGGAAAAACGTGGCATGGCACGAGTAAAGGTCCAAGAGGTCCAGGATGGCGGGAGTGATAGAAGGATTGGGCCCGTCATCAAAGGTGAGCGCGATGGTGCGGCGGTTGCCGGTAAGATGAACGGTGGGACCGAAAATCTGCGCGCCGGGATACATGGCGCCATAAGCTGACAGGCTGCCTGCCGCCGCCACGCCCAGCCCGGCAATTGCCGCGGCGTTCATATTCGTTCATTCACCACTTCTGTGCCACCCCGCTGTCCCACCCCGCCTGTCACCGCTGTGCCAAACGCTGCGCTGTCATCGCCGCATATCTTCGCATAGCTGGATTGAGACTGTCAGGCGGAGGATGTAGAGGATTATAGACGAGGAGAGGCGGCTAGCGGACGTGGCTATAGAGGCGGGCCAGGCGGGATGCGGGCACGCCCAGCTCGAATAGCGTGACGATAAGGAAATTCTTAACCTGTTGACGGACGATACCGCAGCGCAGGAAGCGCCGGGCGGAAGTGAGAATGGTAGCGGGCAGAACTAGGAATCGCCCGCGGCGTCGAAGGCGGCGCTGAAAATCCACGTCTTCGAGGAAAGGCATCGCGTGGTATCCGCCCATTTCTTCGAAGATTTCGCCGCGCACGAAGTATCCCTGATCTCCAAAATGTAAGAAACGGCCAGGGAAGCGCGTAAACCAGGAGTAGATGCGCAACATGAGCCGCGAAGATTCGAACTCCATACGAAAACACCCACCCACTACCCGCGGATCTGCCAGTGCGCGGCGAATCGCCTGCGAAAATTCCGGAGGCAATTGCGAATCGGCGTGGAGAAAAAGGAGCACATTAACCGGCGGCTCGCAGGCGCGCAGGCGGCGAGAGCCGCAGTCCATTTGCGCTCCGCGGCTGGGGACGTTGGTGCTCTCGGTGGGAAAGAAATTGCGCGCGATGCTGGCGGTCTGGTCGGTGGAATTCCCGTCGACAACGATGACGGAACAGTCGTGTGCAACGAGTCGCAGTTTTTCTAACGCGCAGGCAAGAATCTCCGCCTCGTTATAGACAGGCACGACAATCCCGATGGAAAGCTGAGTGATTCCTCGAACACTCCTCGAAACGGCCAGAAGGGCTAATTCCCGAGAAGCTTGCGCCGTGCAAAACCAATGAGGCCGAGCAGTCCGCTGCCGACCAGTCCAAGCGTGGCGGGTTCAGGGACAGGAGCAGGCGTGACCTCGATGAACATGTCCTGGTAGTCGCCGAGGCCCTCGATGTTAGTGGCGCTGGGAACGCCGTCCTCAATGCCAATCCAGAAGGAGGCGAACGGATTGTTGGGCGCGTTGGTGAAGATGGCGAAGTGCTGGTGGCTGGTATCGCCCAGAGAATTCAGACCCGATTGCATGAAGAAGGTCGCGCCGCTGCTCATATGAATGAAGAAACCGTAGTTCTGCGTCGGAGCAAAAGTCTTGCCCAGATTGCCGGGGCCGGCAGGACCGGAAAAAATCGTGTGCAGAGCGCCGGTGTTCTTGGGGTCATACCAGCCAAAAGAATTTCCCGCAGCCGAGCCTGAAAATGTGGCCAGCAGGCTCGCGTGGGGTAGATTGGTGGTGCCGCGCTGGAAAGTGAGATTCAGATCGGCGGAGCCATTCGAATTTCCCCAGAAAGGCAGCGCACCCGGCCCGAGAGTGGAACCGGTAAATCCGCCACTGTTGGTCATCAGATAGCCGACGTTCTTCTGCGAGCCGTCGAAACTGTGGTTATCAAAATAGGCCGGGCCGTGCTCGCTGAGTGTGGGAAAAGGCTGCCAGCCCGCACCAGCGGATCCATTGAGGGAGTCTGCCCAAGTGACTGGAGCGAGGAGAACGGCGAAAGCGAAAAATGCAATCAATTTTATTTTCATAAAACTCCATATTTAGGTAACGCCTGAATGATCGGTCGCTGCGGCCGTTTCGTGGCCCGCGAGACTGTAAAATGCACTGCTGGCTAAAATTAGTCAGCGACCTAAGAACTAGCTTAGCGCTTACTTACTGAGTGTTTCCTATTCGACTCTACTGTGTCAGTCCTAAACGGGACAGTAGTGGCGCTAGCCTGCCTGGTTTCAAGCTTTGCTGCGTAACCGGTATGAATAGAGCAGGTAGGCTGCCACTCCTGCACTTCCGGGGATGCGTGGCGAAGTCTCCGTCTTTGTTGCAGATGTGATAACTATTTGCCGCTGGCAATTAGCGCAGAGTCTTAAAGCTGCAAAGATTTGCATAAAATTCATGACTGACTAGTGGTTGGAGGAGAGTGTTTCAGGATGGAGAATCCGACCCAAGTTGGGCATTCACTTGGTTTAGGTGAGAGTCCGTCCCGCAAATTAGATCAACTGCTCAGAAGCGCAAAGAGAGACAGCTCAGGCCGCCGTCCATCTTTTCGAATTCCGACATTTCCAACGGTAAGAGCGAATACCCCAGACGCTGCAAGGACGCCGCCACATCGGAAAAACCGGCGGGAATCAGGACATGGTCGTTCACACGGACGCAATTCGCGGCATAAGTTTCGCGCGATGAAACCTTGATAATTTTGAATCCGTGAAACTCTTCGCGCCCGGCCATCTCTTCCATCACCACCAGATCTTTTTCGCCGACCCAGGCGATGCCGCTTTTCAGGTGCAGGATACTTTTCATGCCGCGAATGTCGACCAGCGAGGTGGAATAACCTTCGCGCTCCAGAATTGCGGCCAGCTGACGGGCGCCGGAGTCGTTGGTGCGGCGTGAGACGCCGATGAAGAAATGGTTGCCGGCTTCGCAAATATCGCCGCCATCGAGAGTGCCGGGCGCGGTGATTTCGTGGAAGCTTTTGAAGAACTGGCGCAGGGTTTCGCGTAAGCCGGATACTTCGCCCAAGCGGGATTCAGCTCCGGGGCGCGCGAGAACCGCGGAAGCGCGGGTGAGCACGGCGGCGTCTTCCACAAACGAGGAGTCGGGATGCTGCGGATCCGCTTCGAGGACGGTGAGCTGCAACCCGCAGCGCTTGAGCGCATCGCAATAGGCGGCATGCTGCAGCATGGCCTTGGCGAAGTCAGGACGGCCGAGCGCCGCCGAGGTCAAGCCTTCGGCGAAATTTGTGGGCGGGTGGCGAACAATGGCGTTTTTGAACATGGCGTTGTTGAACTTGGCCGTCAATCCGCAGAGCGCACAGCGAGTGGACAGGAGAATTGGATGGGTAAGTTCACGGCACGGGAGGAGTAGCCGGAGCCGGCAGCGGTGGCTCGATGGGTTTGCGCGGCAGCATTTCATCGCGCATGGCCGCGTCGTAGACGAAGCTGGCGACGATCACTGCGGCTTGCTTGAGATCGTCGAACTGCAGGCGATCATAGACGTCCATGTTGGAGTGGTGGGTGCGGGATTCGTACTCGATGGGGTCCTGAATGAATTGGAAGCCAGGGATGCCCACGGCGTCGAAGGAAAGGTGATCGGTGCCGCCGGTGTTGTTCATGGTGAGCGTGGTCATGCCCAGGTCGCGGAAGGGCTGCATCCAGGCTTCAAAAATGGGCGCGACGACGGAATTTTCCTGGAGATAGACGCCGCGGATTTTGCCGGTGCCGTTATCGACGTTGAAGTAAGCGGAAACTTTTGCCTGCTCGGGCTTGACGGTAACCGGGCCGGCTTCGCGGACACGCAGGCTGCCGCGGTCCCAGTTGTCGGAACCCGTGAGCGCGGGGCGGGAGCCGAAATGCTGCTCGACATAATGCTCTGAGCCGAGCAGGCCCTCTTCTTCGCCGCTCCACAGAGCAATGCGAATGGTTCGCCGCGGCGTGATGCCCAGCGACTGCAGGATGCGCACCGCTTCCATCATGACGATGGAGCCGGCGCCATTGTCCGTGGCGCCCGTGCCGGTGTGCCAGGAATCGAGATGCGCGCCGAGCATGACCAACTCGTCTTTTTTGTCGCCGCCAGGAATTTCCGCGATGGTGTTGTACTGCGTGGAAGCGTCGTCGTAAAAATGATTTACGACAGTAAGCTCCAGCTCGACAGCTTTGCCGTGCGCGAGGATGCGCGCGATGCGATTCCAGTGCTCCGCGGCCAGGGCCAGGCGCGGAACTCCGGGTGCGATGGTGGGATTTCGAGAGCCGCCGCCGCTGACGAAAACGGTGCCGCCGGCGGGGGAGGCTTCACGATCGTGCTCGACCACCACCAGGACTTTTTCGCCGGCCAGGAATTTGTTCAGCTCGTCCTGAAAATGCGCCCGCTGGGCAAATTCGGGGGAGCGGCTGGGCCTGCCGGCGCGCTCGATGTC
The DNA here is from genome assembly GCA_010365215.1 of Acidipila sp. GTDB lineage: Bacteria > Acidobacteriota > Terriglobia > Acidiferrales > UBA7541 > JAAFGT01. The sequence continues at coordinate 14,786 of JAAFGT010000085.1, forward strand.
GTAGGGACTAAGCTCGGACAGGTTTTTGTCACTTAAGCGCTCGAAGGGCAGTTCCTGTATGGGTTTCACCAGCAGGTCATCGCCGAGCACCACGATTTTTCCGGCCAGCTTGCCGCGATACTTTTCAAAGTCCGCGGCCGAGGCGATGATGGCGCGAACACAGCCGGCGCGAACCGTGCCGTTGGTGCCGGGAGTCCAAGCCTTGGCGTAGGCGATGAGCGGCGCGACGTCCGGAGAAAGCATGCGCACGCTGATGGATTCCTGCGCCCAACCGCGGCCGAAGGGACCCCAGGGTTCGAGATGCGCGTGGGCGAGGCCGAAGGAGGCGAGCTGGTCGCGCGTCCAGTCGTTGGCGCGCTTCATATTGGGCGAGCCGGTGAGGCGCCCCCCAATTTCGTCCATCAAGCCGCTGGCCAGCTCCGGGATGTGCGAATTGCGGAAGCCTTCGTAGCGGATGCGCGAAATCGTTTCCAGACGGACTTTTTCCTGGGCGTAGATCGGGAGGGTGCAGGAAGCCAGGAAGACGGAGAGCGCCAGAAAGCGCGCGGAGTTGCGGTGCCTCACGCCGGTATACCCCCCCTCCCCCCTCATTTTGTAAGTGTGCATTCTAGAGGACATAGAAGGAAGTGCTCGTCGGCGAGCTCGTAAGTGTGGATTCGAAATGGGTTGCGCGTGGGCATTTTGCAAGTGTGCATTCCAAAGAGGTTAAGGTAGCGGCAACTTTCTTTTGACCCGGAGGCGTGTTGGAGCGTTTCACACTCAGTACCGTTGCGGAGACTATCACGATTATTCGCGCTGCCAAAAGAGAAACGAACGAATGGCGAAAGATCGAGGTCGGACGGGCGTGGGGCGGTGGCTGGCGGGAACCTGGAAGAATCGTACTAAAGCGCTTTGACGTACCTATATATTTGTTTATTTCAAGACGATGCGCTTACCGTTTTAAATTCCAAGAAGTGGTAGAGGCCCGCGGAGCGCAGCCGGCAAGCCCGCGAGCCAAAAATTCCGTGCCGGCGCCATTCCCGCTGGGGTTAGCGTCTGGCGACGTATAAAGGCCGCACTAATTCCAACTCCAGCTTGGTGCCTTTCTGCAGCGCCAATTCCTCACCCATCG
>JAAFGT010000036.1 GCA_010365215.1 Acidipila sp.
CATCCAGGCGGACGGTCTGATACTTAATCACCGCATCGGAAACTTTCAGGCGCCGTTCCAGCTCGTGAATCATGTCGGTGCGCGTGCCGCGCAGAATCACCAGGACGTAGGAGCCCTCGCGATGCTTGCTGACGCGGTAGGCCAGCTTGCGCGTGCCCCACTTTTCCACTTTATCTACTTTGCCCCCGCGCTCCGCGGTCACCTGCTCCACCATAGAGATCAGCTTGTCGATATCCTCTTCCGGCGTGGCCGGCCGGCAGATGAAAATCAAGTCGTACAGCCGTTCTTGCATCAGTTGCTCTTCCATATTTCCTCTTTTTGGCGGTGCAGCCACTTTTGGCTGTGCGCCGGATTCCACATCTTGCCGCGCGGCCCGTCCGTGCTGTTCGAGTGCGCTACTTGCCTTTCAAATCCGTTTGCTCCGGCGAAACGCGGCGGTTGTAGCGGGACATCGCCGTCTTTATATCCGTCGCCAGCACGCATTCCACTGCTTCCACTGCCGTCTCCACCATCTCCCCCGCGCTCTTTTGCTCCGACTTGCGCATGGGGTGCAGCACATACGCTGCCAGGTCGCCCACCGGATGCTCAGGCTTGATTCCCAGCCGCAGCCGCAAAAATTCATCCGTACCCAGCGCGCCGATAATGGACTTCAGACCGTTGTGTCCGCCGGCGCTGCCGCGTTCGCGCAGCCGCACGTTGCCCCAAGGCAGCGCGACTTCATCCACAATGATCAGAGTCTCACCCGGCGTCGCTTCCGTGCGTTGCGCCAGCTCGCGAACCGCCAGCCCGCTCAGGTTCATGTAAGTCTGCGGTTTCGCCAGCACCACATCGTGTCCGGCGATTTTGGCCTTGCCGATATACGACTTGGCTTCCGGCCGGTCGACGTGCGCCCCGAACCGCTCGGCCAGCCGGTCAATTACCAGGAAGCCCAGGTTATGAGGCGTCCAGGCAAATTCGTATCCCGGGTTACCGAGTCCAACAATGAGCCACATGGACGTAAGCCGCGCGAGAGAAGAATCCGCGCCGATAACACAGCAAGGCGCGAAGCGCGAAGATTATTTCTTCTCCTTCTTCTCGCTCTTTTCGCTCTTTTCGGGCTTCGCGCTCTTTTCTGGCTTCGCGCCTTCTTCGGCCTCTTCGCCTTCCTCGTCCTTCTTGCCCTTCTTGATGACTTCGGGCTCGGCCGGCGTCGCCGTGGTCGCCGCCGCGGCCGCGGCCGCGTCCGGCGCGACTTCTTCTTCCTTCTTGAGCATGACCACGTGCGCGATCAGAATCTTCGGATCGCTGATCAGCCGCATCTTTTCCGGGTCAAGCGGAAGATCGGCCAGGCGCAGCGACTTGCCCAACATCAGCCCGCTCACGTCCACGCGAAACTCCTCGGGAATATCCGCTGGCAGGCATTCAACCTCAATCTCGCGCGTGACCATTTCGAACACGCCACCTTGCTGCTTCACGCCGGCGGGCTCGCCGAAGGTGTGCACCGGGACTTTCACGCGCATGCGCACGTCCATAGCCACGCGCAGCAGGTCCACGTGCAGCAGATTCCCGCGCACCGGGTCCACCAGCCAGTCTTTCAGCAGCGCTTTTTCGTCGCCGCGGCCGGCTACCTGGATGTTCAGGATGGCGTTGTGCCCCGCTTCCGTGCGGAACAGCAGGCCTAGATGTCTGGCGTTGAGCTCGAGAGCCACCGCGCCGTCCTTGCCCCCGTAGAGAATGCCGGGCACATGGCCGGACTTGCGGATGCGCCGCATGGCGTTCTTCCCGCGCTCTTCGCGTACTTTCCCTTCCACTTGAATCTGCTGCATGGGTCCATCCCCCCCTAGATAAAAAGCTCGCTGATCGAAGTCTCTTCGTGAATCGACTGAATGCCGCGCGCGAACAGATGCGCCACGCTGAGCACAGTAATCCTGCCGCAGTCGCGCGCCGCGGGCGTCAGCGGGATCGAATCCGTCACCACCACTTCCGTCAAGCGCGACTTGCAGATGCGGTCGACCGCCGGCCCGGAAAGTACCGCGTGCGTGCACGCCGAATAGACTTCCGTGGCGCCATGCTCGTGCAGCGCTTCCACGGTCTTCACCAGTGTTCCCGCGGTGTCGATCATGTCGTCGATAACCAGCGCCGGCCGGCCTTTCACATCGCCGATCAGGTTCATCACTTCGGCTACGTTCATGTCCACGCGGCGCTTATCCACGATGGCCAGTGGCGCGTTCAGTTTCTTGGCGAAGTAGCGCGCGCGCTCCACGCCGCCGGCGTCCGGAGAGACCACGGTAAAATCACCCAGGTTTTTCTTCAAAAAGTAATCCACCATCACCGGGGTAGAGTAAAGATGATCCACCGGGATATTGAAATATCCCTGAATCTGCGGCGCGTGCAGGTCCAGCGTCAATGCGCGGCTGGCTCCCGCAGTTTCGATCAAGTCCGCCACCAGCTTGGCGGAAATCGGAACGCGTGGCTTGTCTTTGCGATCCTGCCGCGCGTAGCCGTAATACGGAATCACTGCGGTGATCCGCCACGCTGACGCGCGCTTGAACGCGTCCATCATCATCAGCAGCTCTACCAGATGCTGGTCTACCGGGTGCGAGCAGGGTTGCACCACAAAAACATCCGCGCCGCGGACGTTTTCCAGAATCTGAAAATAGATTTCTCCGTCGCTGAACCGGCCCAGCACCGCCCGCCCGAGCGCGACGTTCAAATCCCCGGCGATGGCCTCCGCCAGTGGACGATTCGAGCTGCCGGAAAAAATTTTGAACTTATCGTCGTTCAACGAAATTCCCCCGGTTCCAGACTAAGGACCTCACGGACGCCCGAAAGTCCCCCAATATCAATGACCGATTCTTCGCCCCAGGGGCGGGGCCAGCGCCCGGCGATACTCGTCCCTCGAAAGGGTTTTTACGACGAAGACCTGGTCGTTCGGGAACTGCTGTGCGGCACGGCGCGCCTTCGCTGGGGAGGGAAAAATTCCAAACACCGCCGAACCGCTACCCGCCAGCGCGACTTCTGCGGCTCCGTGCAGGAACAGTGCCCGCTTGATGCGGGCCAGCCGGGGATGGCGCTTAAAGACCGCCCCCTCAAAATCGTTGTGGAGAGGGCCCCCCTGCTGGTTCCAACAAAGAGCACAGAAACGCTTAAGTGTAGATTCCATGCGCTGTTTTGTCAATCTGGAAGTCACCCAGCCATAGGCTTTACGCGTGCTGACGGCCACGTCCTTCGGAGAAACCACCAGCAGCCTCAGCCTGGGCGTCTCCGGCAGAGGATAGATTTCCTGGCCGCGGCCTACGCCCAGCGCACGCCCGCCCAGCAGGAAAAAGGGCACGTCGGAGCCCAGCGCGGCAGCCAACTCCAGAAGCTCTGCGGCTGGCAATGTGCGCCGCGCGAGTCTCATCACCCCGAGCAGCGCCACCGCAGCATCGCTCGAGCCTCCGCCCAGGCCGCGCTCCACCGGAATGCGCTTTTCCAGGCGGATGTGCACGCCGGCCCTCAGGCCCAGGCGTTTGCGCATCGCCGTTGCCGCGCGCCACACCAGGTTTTGGCGCCCGCTGGGCAGCGTTGGGTCGTCGCATTCGAGTTCCACCGCGGCGCGGCGAATCATTGAAAACTCCAATGTGTCGTGCAGCGAGATGGTCTGGAAAATCGTACGCAGCTCGTGGTAGCCGTCAGGCCGCCGCCCCAGAATGTAAAGGCAGGTATTAATTTTGGCAAAGGCGGGCAGGCGCAAGCTAGGCTTCGGCAGGGAACGCATGGAGACCTTGCTTACTGCTTCGGTTCAGCCGGCGACTGTTGCGCCAGGCTGTGCTTTACGGATTCAAGCTTCTTCTCGATCGCCGCAACTTTATCGGGCTCGTAATCGGAAGGCAGGGCGTGCTTCCAGAATTCCAGCGCTTTGTCCCACTCCGCCGCGGCCTGTCGGGGATGGCCCATGCGAAAGTAAACTTCGCCCATATGCTCGCGGATGGTGGGGTCCTGCGGGTTGCGCGCGATCGCCTTGCGCAAATAATTCTCCGCGTCACGCAGATGGTTCTGCTGGCCATAGGCCCAGCCCAGGCTGTCGAGGTAAGCGCCGTTGTAGGGATCCGACGCCAGGGCGCGCTCCAGCATGGACACGGCTTCGTCGAGGCGCACGCCGCGGTCGGCCAGCATGTAGCCGTAATAGTTCAGCACCGCGGCATTGCGCGGATTCTCCGCCAGCAGCTTCTTGAACTGTTCCTCGGCCAGGTCGAATTTCTTCTGCCGCTCGTAAATGGCGCCCAACACGAACGCGGTCATCCCTCCGCCGCCCTGCGCGGTTAAGAACTTTTCCGCTTCGTGCACCGCCTGCTCGGCTTCGGGATAACGCCGGCTGCGGTCGTAAACTTGAGCGATGCCCAATAGAATCTCGCCATCCTCCGGAGTGCCATGCAGCAGCTTGCGAAGGAGCGCAATGCCCTGGTCCGCCTCGTTCTTTTCAACCAGCAGCATGGCATGGCTCAGAACGAAGGAGACGTCGGTGGGATAATCGGCCAGCGCGCTGCGCGATTCTTCCAGCGCGGGCTCCAGTTGGCGGCTCATGCGGTAGGTGTCGATCAAGAGTTCACGCGCGCGTTTTTCATGATCCAGGCCCAAGGCGCGCAATTCCTTGAAAGTCTCGATCGCGGCGGGGAATTTTTCCACGTCGCGGTAGAGCATGCCCAATTGCTCGTACAGGATGGCCAGCGCGGACTGCGAATCGGGAAGCGACTTGGAAACTTTTGTCTCCGCGATGGCGTCGGAGAGAACGCGTATAGCGTCCTCGAAGCGGCCCTGCGCGCTGTAGGTGAGCGCTTCGTTGTAAATCACCTCCAGGCTGCCGGGCGCGCCATTCTTCGCGCGCAGCAGGCTTTCCTCGGCCTTATCGAGCTGGTTCAACCGCCGGTAGATCAGCGCCTGGCGAAGATAGTATTCCGGCTGGCCGGGCTCGAGTTCGGCCAGGCGCTTATATTGCTCCAGCGCCGGCTCGAATTTTTCTTCCACCAGCAGCGCCTGCGCCAGGCAGCGCCGCGCCGGAAGGTTCTCGACCTCGAGAGTGAGGCCCCGGCGGCAGGATTTTTCCGACGCGGTGAAATCACGCGCGCGCGCCTGCGCTTCTCCCAGCAGAACCCACCACTCAGCGCGCGCGCCGCGCGTGGCCAGCGGCTCCAGGAGCGCGATGGCGTCCGCCGGCCGGCTGTCTTCCATATAAAGTTGCGCGAGTTGGCGGATGGCGTCTTCCTGGTCCGGCTGCCGCGAAAGCACTTCGCGCAATGCGGCCTCGCCCTTTTCCGTTTCGCCGTGCAGGCGGTAAAGCCGCGCCAGCCACATGGATGATTCCAGATCGTCGGGATCCAGGCGCACGATTTCGCGATATTGCTCCAGCGCGCGCGTTACCGTTTCGCGCGGCGCCGAGGCAGTATCCGTATCGCCCAGCGTGCGCACGTAAATGCGCGCCAAAATCCGTCGCGCCGGCAGGTTGTCCGGATCGGACTTCAGGATTCCCTGCGCTTCCAGCACCGCGTCACGAATGCGTTGCGACTTGGCGTAGGTTTCCGCCAGCCGTTCTCCGATCACGTCAGAGCGCGGATCTTTCTCGTATGCCTTCTTGTACGACGCAATCGCCTGTGTGGCGTAGTCCGCCTTCCCGCTGAAGTCGTACAGCTCTTCGTAGAAGCGCCCCAGTGTGAAGTCGTAATACGCCGCGCTTCGGCTATCCACGTCAGGTTGGGTAAGCACGGACGGTTCGGACTCCGGCGCACTCAGCCGCGCAGGCGGAGTGGCCGGAGCAGGAGCGCGTTGCCCCGCAGCCGGCACGGCGGCAACGAACAGCACCAACAGGATAGGCAGCAGTCTGGTGGGAGTCATGAACCTCTCATTATGCTACACACCGCCAGCAGCGCCAAACACCGCCAAAGTGACCGGCTCCGGCTCGGTTAGCTTCGGCCGCCGCTATTTCTTCGAGGATCGCTGTCTCGAACCCAAGTGGTAGAGGTTGGCGACGGTATAGGTGACGCCGGCAAAAACAGTAAACCGGGGCAATTGCCCGTAGGCCGCAAAGTACGCTCCGGCATCCAGCACCAGTCGGGGCGTCATATTGTACGTGGCGGCATTTAGCAGCGTCATGGTTGCCCCCGTGGTTGCGTTCTGCCGGCTATATCCCGCAATCTCGCCCGTATATCCCCACTTACCCTTTATGAGAAGAGAATAGGCGAGCGCGGTGAAATATCGACGGTCAAAGCCGGCGCGGTCCGGCCTTCCCACAAACTGCACGCCTTCGTTGATGTCAAAGTGATGCTTGCCGAAATCTTTGCTCGCCAGGATTTGCGCCAGGTGCGCCATCGCTCCACCGCCCAGTCCGTGGCTCGCCGTCGGCAACGTCGCTATGTAGAGAATTCCCAGAGTCGGCCGCTTCCTGGCCTGCGCGAAAAATTTATACTTCAAGCCCGCTCCGCAGTCTCCCAGCCCTCCCACACCCGCGTCGCGCGCGATGGGATTGTGAAGAAACCACAGCTCGAGGTTCTTTACCGCTCCCCACTTCAGCAGCCCGTTGATGTTCTGGTGCCCCTTCGCCGCCTCGAATCCATATTCAATCTCGAACACGCCCGGCTTCACCGTCTCCGCCGTGCTTGCAAAAGTGGGGCGATTCGGCACCGCGGTTACCTGTTCGGCGTTGGGGTTTTTGTCCGCGCTTGCTGGCGTAGTCTGGGCCGACGGCGCGGGCGAATCCTGAGCCTGGCCGCGCGCATTTGCTGTAGTGAGCAGCCCCCAACCCGCTACTGCCATAAGCACCGCAATCCGCATCCATTAATCCTTCTGAGGCGCGCGCCTGAGTTCCACTTCATTCTAGCAATCATCGCGCGAACACGCTTCGCCCTGACGCCCTCGCGCCGGGCGCTGGCTCGCCGCGTTCTGGCCTGTCTGGCGGCACAGCTTCGCTGCGTCGTACCAAGCAAGCAGCGCTATTCCTCGGGAAGTTTATCCTCGAGTTCACTGGCCAGCGCGTGTACGTCCGTAGTTTTACTGAATGACTGAACCTCTTGCCTCGAGGAGTCCACGTTAACGCCCATGTGCTGGCACAGTTTCTGCAACATCTGCAGGATGGTGGTCAGTTCCTGCTCAGAAAGCATGCCCACTTGAAGATCCAGATGCGAGCGCCGCTCGGATTGCCGGGCCATGCGAGTTTGACTGATGAGTACGAAGATGGTCAGGAACACGCTTTCGGAAGAGACCACCAGCGCCAACACACCGAAAGGATAGGGATCAAACGGTTTCACGCCCGGGATGATGTGCAGATTCGCCAGGCACCACCCCGCAATCAGCGTCACATGAGCAAGTAGAAATCCAATATTGCCGACAAGTTTGGTGATAGCGTCGCTCACTCGCTCGGTGGCCGTACGGCGGCCCAGCGCGTCATGCTCCAGCTTGGCGATCGCATCGATATTATTCTGCGTGGGATTCGCAGCAGCTCGGCGCGGCAATGGATCGTTCATGGCTAGCTCCTGGGGATCGTCCTCGAAGATATTGAATCATCGACGGAACGCCGGATATCTTTACTTTCCCACGAAACGTGACCACCGGCTAATCGACGATCTAATTTCGATGAGATCTCAGTACCTGCGGCGACTGGAAGGAAAAATCTATCGCGCGGATGAATTCTTTCGATTGGACTTCAAATGCTGCGGCTGCCAAAGTCGACCCACGTGACACCTCCCCGTGTCATTTAGTCAGGGGCGTGACGGTGTTGAGCGCGCCGGCGCGCCCCCATAAATACCAAACCAGGTAAACCAGACGGGCGGCGATTTCGCGTGCCGCATTTACTGCACGGCAAAAACCAGAACCTCTGCGGGAGTCTGTCCATGCGGCGGCACGGCGACAAAATATTTTTTCATTGCCGGGATAAGCAGCCCGGTCTTACCCAGCGGGCCGGTGGCAATTTTCCCCAGGGACTGGTAGTGATCGGCATCAACCTGGTGATACACGTTCACGAACCCCTCGCCGCAGGCCACGTAAATTCTTTGGCTTGCCGGGTCGTAGACCATGTCGTCGACCCCGGTTGAGATCGGCAGAGTTTGCAAAGTTTTGCCCGAGTCGGAATCCAGCACCGCAAGATTCCCATCACGGCACGCCACGAACAGCCGGTGACGGGCTTCGTCGATCGCCACGCTCGCATTCACATGGCATCCCGCCGCCGGCCAGGTGGCCACCACGGCCTGCTTGTCGCGGTCGATCACGGCGATAGCGTTCTTCTCCGTGGCATTCAGGAATAGCCTCGGGCCTGATTTTTCCAGCACCATGGATTCCAGTCGGTTGGAATCGATCTTGATGTCGCCCACTCGCGTCCCCGTAGTCGTATCCACCACGCTCAGCAGCCCATAATTGAGGCCCGCATCCAGGCCGCCGTTGGCGATATAGAGATAGTGAGAGGCAGGGTCATAGCCGGTAGCGTCCGCGTCCGTCAAAAGTTTTATGCTTTTCAACGATTGATAAGTCGTTCCGTTGACGATGTGCAGCGAGCCTTTGGAGCCATCGGTGACAAAAATCCGGTCAATGTCCTCGCGATAGACCACCGAGTGGCCCACGCCGATTCCTGGGATACTATGAATAAATTTGCCAGAATTTATATCGTAGACTTCAATGGTCTTGTGATCTTCGGGAACCACAAACAGCCGGCTGTTTTTCAGATCGGCGGTCAAGTGGTCGAAATGATTCTGCACGCCCGGCATGCGCGTCGTTTTCAGGTTCTTCGCCAGTTGCTCAGCGGAAACATCGGGTTCGCCGCTGCGAATATCTGTCAACTCGATGGTCTGAACCAGTTTTAGTGGCGGCAGCTCCTGAGCAGACACTGAGGTGCGTGGCCCGACGCACGCAACAAAGACCAGTGCAGCGAAACAGAAGCGATACCGGCGCGTCATTGTCCGCATCATTCGTCGCATAGCCCGCATAATTGCCTCCCCACGTATCGGCGGCAAAAGACACCGCAACAAAAACAAAATGATAGCACGCCGCTCGTGCTACTAGCCGACCACCGGGTAGTGTTCATAGTGGCCGACGAACTCTTATTTCATCAGCTCGCCTGCCGGTGATATGGTTCCCTGCATCTAGCGAACCGAGGGGGAATTGAATGAGTGCTAAATTAACGCGACGCGACGCTCTCAAGCTTGGAACCACCGTCGCAATGTCCGCTGCCACTCCGTTGTTATCCGCCTCCATCAAAAAAGTCGTGGACGCCACCGGACGAGCCCCGCTCATCGCCTCGCCAGCCGCGCCGCCCAGCTCCTCGGATGAGATCTGCTTTATGCGCGCCGTGGACATGCTGGATTCGATCCGCAAAAAGAAGCTCTCCGCGCGCGAAGTCATGCAGGCGCACCTGAAACAGATCCAGCGCGTGAATGAAAAAGTGAATGCCATTGTCACGCTGCTTCCCGAAGAAAAGTTGATGGCGCAGGCCGCCGCCGCAGATGAAGCGCTTGCCAAAGGCAAATGGCTCGGCCCGTTGCACGGCCTGCCCGTGGGCGTCAAAGATCTGCACGAAACGGCCGGCATCCGCACTACGTTTGGCTCCCCACTCTTTAAGGATCATGTGCCGGACTTCGATTGCCGTCTGGTCCAGCGCGAAAAGGAAGCGGGCGCAATCGTCATCGGCAAAACCAACGTCCCCGAATTTGGCCTGGGCTCACAAACTTTTAATCCCGTCTTCGGCCCCACGCGCAATCCCTACGATCTGACAAAAACCTGCGGCGGCAGCACCGGTGGCGGCTCCGTCGCCCTCGCTTGCGGAATGGTTCCGCTCGCCGACGGCAGCGACATGGGCGGCTCGCTGCGCAATCCGCCAAATTTCTGCAACATTGTCGGCATCCGCCCCTCGCCGGGTCGCGTTCCCGACGTGCCCAGTAGTTTAGGCTGGTTCACGCTGGCAGTTCCCGGGCCGGTCGCGCGCAACGTCACCGACTGCGCTTTTTTCCTCAGTGTGCTCGCAGGATTCGATCGCCAGTCGCCCATCTCCATCGATCAGACCGGCGCTCAGTTTGCGCAGTCTCTCGGTGGACGCAGCTTCAAAGGCGTTCGCGTGGCCATGTTCAAGGACCTCGGGCTGCCCTGGGAGCCCGAAGTCAAAACCGCCGTGCAAGCACAACGCAAAGTTTTCGAATCTTTGGGATGTATCGTGGTGGACGCCGAACCCGATTTCCAAGATGCTAATGAAAGCTTCCTGGCGTGGCGGCACTGGGCCACGGAACTCGCCTTCGGCGACATGCTCTCCACGAAGGGCGATCAGCTCAACGAATATATCCACTGGCACGTGGAAGAGGGCCGCAAGCTCACCGGTCCTTATCTCTCGCGCATCGAGGCCAAGCGCACAGCTCTCTACCAGCGCTTGTGTGACTTCAAGGGAGAGTACGATTTTTTTATTCTGCCGGTAAATCAGGTGCTTCCCTTCGACGTGAACACGCACTACCCAACGGAAATTGCCGGCGTGAAAATGGAAAACTACATCGCCTGGATGAAGTCCGCTTATTACATCTCCGCGGCAGGCAACCCGGCCATGTCCGTGCCCTGCGCATTTTCAGCCAGCGGCCTGCCAATTGGAATTCAGATCGTAGGGCGCCACCACGACGACTGGGGAGTTTTGCAACTGGGTTACGCCTTCGAGCAGGCCACCGGAGTCGGCAAGCGACGCCCGGGCATCGTTTAATTCATTCGCAGTGAGAAACACTACGTAGGTAGAGCTGCGTCTCAGTGCCGGAAGTGCCGTACGCCGCAGAAGACCATGGCCATCCCCGCCTGGTCGGCGGCGGCGATTACGTCGGCGTCGCGCACCGATCCTCCCGGCTGGATCACCGCCGTGGCGCCAGCCTTGGCCGCTTCTTCCACACCGTCAGGAAACGGAAAAAAAGCATCGGAAGCAACAACACTTCCCTGGAGCGCCCGCTGAGCCTGCTGCGCTTTCATCACCGCGATTTTCACGGAGTCCACCCGGCTCATCTGGCCCGCGCCAATACCCACGGCCTGTCCCGGCCGCGCAAAGACGATAGCGTTCGACTTCACGTGTTTGCAAACTTTCCAGGCGAATAGCATCGTCTTCATCTCTTCGGCTGATGGCGCGCGCTTGCTCACCACCGTCAGGTCGCTCTGCGCCAGCCGCCGCAAATCCGGCTCCTGCACCAGCACTCCCCCCGAAATGCGCTTGAGTTCCAGCGCGCTCTCATCGTTGCCCGCCGGCATCTCCATCAGGCGAAGATTTTTCTTTCCCGCGAGCTGTTCCAACGCCGCGGGCTCGTAGGCGGGCGCAGCCACGCACTCCACAAATAGTTTTGCCAGCTCGGTCGCGGTAGCGGAATTAAGCGGCCGATTAAAGGCAATCACGCCACCGAAGGCTGACACCGGGTCGCACTCCAAAGCGCGCAGGTAGGCGTCACGCAAGTTTTCCTGTTCCGCCGCGCCGCACGGATTGTTGTGCTTGATGATAGCCGCCGCCGGCTTGCCGAATTCGAGCGCCAGGCGCCAAGCTGCGTCGAGGTCCACCAGGTTGTTGTAGGAAAGCTCTTTGCCCTGCAACTGCCGCGCCCCCGCCAGTCCCACGCCCGCGCGACCGGCAGCCGCGGCCGGCCTTGCAGAAACGTAGAGCGCCGCTTTCTGATGAGGGTTTTCCCCATAGCGCATCGCCTGTTTCCGCTCAAGCGCCAGATGCAAACGGGAGGGAAGCTCCGGCGCAGTCCCCAGCGCCAGCGCCTCGTCATTTGCCGTGAGTCGCTCGAGCTCAGTGGCAATCATTCCGTCGTAGCGTGAGGTCAGCGCAAAAACTTTTCGCGCCAGATCCAATCGCGTGCCCAGGCTCAGCTCGCGGCCTCCCGCCAGCTCCGCCGCGACGCGCGCGTAATCGCCCGGATCGCAGACCACGCAAACACTCTCAAAATTCTTCGCGCCCGAGCGCAGCATGGTCGGACCACCGATGTCGATATTTTCGATCAGCTCCGCCGCCGTCAGCTCTTTCTTGGCCGCGGTGGCTTCGAAGGGATACAGATTCACCACCACCAAATCGATCGGCACAATTCCATGAGTTCCAATCGCTTCGCGGTCATCCGCCCGCTCGCGGCGATAAAGAAGGCCGCCATGGACTTTGGGATGCAGCGTCTTCACGCGTCCTCCCAGCATCTCCGGCCAGCCGGTCAGCTCGGAGACGTCGCGCACCGGCATTCCGGCGTCACGCAAGAACTGCGCGGTGCCGCCCGTGGAAATGATTTCAATACCCAGCGCCACGAGCGCGCGCGTGAACTCCGCAACACCCGTTTTGTCATAAACACTGATCAGCGCTCGTTCGATGGCCAAGCCTGCCTCCGCGCCACATTTTCAAGAGCGCTCATTCTACGCGGGCAGAGCGGAATCGAGAAGCAGAGGTTAGGACGATGGGGAACGCGGAAAAAATGGAGTGGCAGAATCTGAAACGGAGTGTGAGGAACTGAAACGAAGTATCAGGATTTCACGCGCGCTTTCAACTTCACCTGCCCCGCTTCCAGCTGGATGGCGTATTCCACTTCCTCGCAGCTATTCTGTTCGCGTAATTGCGCGGTCTTCTGCTTCACGAAGGTCTGGAAATTATCGAGTGTCATCGAGCCGGTATCTTCGCCGGCTTTCTGCTTGGCCTCCACCAGCACCCGGTAGAGAGTCTCCACCTTTTGCTTTTCATTGTCGGGGTTCGAGCAGGCCACCACATAACCACCGGGGCGGCCTACCAGTTCCGTAGCGCTGGGGGGAGGCGGAGCGTTGCGCAGGCGTTCCGCCTCGATGGCCTTTGCCGCCGCGCCGAAGTGCCGCTGCACTGCGCCTTCCTCTTTCTGCTTCACCTTTTTGCGCCAGATGTCTTGATATTTCGCGTAGGTCTGCGCCAGGTTGTTGTAGCGGAACCTCTGCCCATAGCTCATATCCGCGCTGCGCTCGGCGTGGCGCTTGATCAGCTGCTCAATGCGCCACTGCGTATCGTTGGGCGGACGCGGGCGCCCGCCGCCGAAGTACTGTTCGTACTCGATTTTAAGAACGCGGAGGTCGCGCTCGATCTGGCTGAGGTCTTCGTCGATGCTGGCCATAAGTTAAAGGGTAGAGACATCCTAGACTGGCGGATGGACGTAGGTCAACCATGCGCGCGGGCCGCGAACGCGAGGTCTTTCCAATCGGTCAGTCGCCAGCGCTACTCGCTCAGCGTTCCTCGGCAAGCTTGCGAGCAGCTAAACCACTATGATGAAATAGCTGGTAGATGACCCCGTTGCCAAATGAATCGGCCTCCGCCGCGCTATACCGCCGGCTTCCCGCGGTGGACGATCTAATGCGCCGACCTGAGCTGTTTGCCCTCGAGCCGCGCCTGCCGCACGCCTTGGTGATGGACGCGGCGCGCAGCGTCATGGATGATTTACGCGCGCGCATCGCCCGCGAGCCTGCAATCTCGGAAGAAGATTTAACCCCCGGGCGCATCGCCGCGCAAATTCTGCTGCGCCTGGAAGCCGGGCTAGCCTACTCCCTGCGCGCGGTAATTAATGCCACCGGTGTAATTCTGCACACCAACCTGGGCCGAGCTCCGCTGGGCGAGCCCGCGCTCGAGCACGCCCGCCAGGTTTCGACGCAATACTCCAATCTTGAATATGACCTCGCCGCCGGCACGCGCGGTAAACGCGATGTTCACGCTGGCCGCCTGCTGGAGCGCGTGCTCGGCGCCGAATCGGCGCTGGTCGTCAACAACAACGCCGCTGCCGTCTACCTGGTCCTGCACACGCTGGCGCGCAGCGGCGAGGCGATTGTCTCTCGCGGCGAGCTGGTCGAAATCGGCGATGGCTTTCGCATCCCCGACATCATGGCGGAAAGCGGCGCTACTCTGCGCGAAGTGGGCACCACCAATCGCACGCGTCTTGCCGACTACGAGCACGCCATCAGCGAGCGCACGCGCCTTCTAATGACCGTGCACCCGTCGAACTTCAGCATCGTGGGCTTCACCGGCCGGCCCACCCTGGCCGAGTTGGTGGAGCTCGGGCGCCGCGTGCATCTCCCCGTCTACGAGGATCTGGGCTCAGGATGCCTGGTGGATCTCTCGCCGTGGGGGCTGAAAGAGCCGCTTGCTCAGGCCAGTTTGGCCGCCGGCGCCGACGTCATCACTTTCAGCGGTGATAAATTGCTGGGCGGCCCGCAAGCCGGGCTGATCGCCGGCCGTCGCGATCTGCTCGAGCGTATCCGCCGCAATCCGCTCTACCGTGCCTTGCGCGTCGATAAACTTACCCTCGCAACTCTCGAGTCCACGCTCAGCGCAATTCTCCGCGGCGCGTTCGATGAAATTCCCGCCTTGCGCATGATTCGTATGCCCGCCGAAGAAATTGAGCGCCGCGCGCACTCTTTCGCGCTCACTCTCGGCGCCGGCTATTCCAGCGGTGAATTGGAAGTTGACGTCGCCATGGGTGAATCCCTGGTGGGCGGTGGCTCGACACCCACGCAGCATCTGCCCACGTGGCTGCTGAGGCTGGCTAGCCTGCGCTTTTCCGCCGCGCAAATCGAAGAGCGGCTCCGCGGGCCCGCCAGCGGTCTGCCGGTTATCGCACGCGTCGAAGCCGACCGCGTAATCCTCGACCTCCGCACGGTTTTCCCCGAGCAGGAATCCGCGCTCGCCGCCGCTCTCGATGCAGCGTTGCGCTGAGTCGCGCTGACCACGTCATGCTCGCCGCAGTCGTTCACGGTAAATCACTACGCCTTCAGAAGAAGCCGCTGCCGCGCCTGGTCCCCGGCTGGGCCTTGGTGCGCGTACGACTCGCCGGCATCTGCAACACCGATCTGGAAATTCTGCGCGGCTACCACAATTTTCGCGGCACTCCCGGACATGAGTTTGTGGGCGAAGTCGTGCGCACCGCGGCGTCGCCTGGCCACAACCAAAAAGCCGCAGACGGCTGGATTGGCAGACGCGTCGTCGGCGAAATCAATGTCACCTGTCTCGGCTTGGGACTACTGCCGCCGTGCGCCACATGCCGCCGCGGCTATACAACGCACTGCGAAAAACGGCGCGTCCTGGGAATCATCGGTCTCGACGGTGCCTTTGCCGAGTACCTAGCTCTGCCGCTGGTCAATCTTCATCGTGTACCGGAAAACGTGCCCGACGAAGTAGCCGTGTTTGCCGAACCACTCGCCGCGGCATGCGAGATTCTGGAGCAGGTAGACCTGAGGAAATGCAGTTTCGCCGCAGTGCTCGGCGATGGCAAGCTCGCGCAATTAATCGCGCGTGTGCTAGCGGTGAGCGGGTTGGAAGTGACCATGTACGGGCGGCACGCTTCGAAACTGGCGGTAGCCAGCGACGCCGGAATTAAAACCAGACTCGTCTTGCGCGCTCGCAATTGGAAAACTCCGGAAAATGCCCACGAACTTGTGGTCGAAGCAACAGGTTCGCCGCAAGGACTCGCCCAGGCCATCACCATGACCGCGCCGCGCGGCACGCTCGTGCTCAAGTCAACATTTCATGGGGCAGCGCAGCTCGAAACCTGGCCCATCGTCGTCAAGGAAATTACCGTAGTAGGCTCCCGCTGCGGACCATTCGGTCCCGCCATCAAATTGCTAGCTTCTCGCGAACTCGCTCCTGGCAAGATTGACCCTCGGCCGCTCATCACGCGCGTCTTCCCGATTCGCGACGCCCCCGCCGCGATCCGTGCTGCTCAGGAGAAAGAAGTGCTGAAGGTGCTGCTGAAGCCTTGAGGGAGCCGATCCGTCCGCTTAAGGCGCGCACTACAGCCTGTTAATACAACTCGCCACGCACGCCGCGCCGAACCCGTTATCAATATTCACCACACTTACGTTTGACGCGCAACTGTTCAACATTGCCAGCAGCGCCGCCAGGCCGCCAAAACTCGCGCCATAACCGACGCTGGTAGGCACCGCAATCACCGGCACACTCACCAGTCCGCCTACCACGCTCGCCAGCGCGCCCTCCATGCCAGCCACGCAAATAATCACGCGCGCCTCGGTCATGTCTTTGCGGCTCTCCAGCAGGCGATGCAGTCCTGCCACGCCCACATCGTAGATCGCCGTGGCGCGATTTCCCAGCGCCTGCGCGCTCACCAGCGCTTCCTCGGCCACGGGGATGTCGCTGGTGCCCGCGGAAACCACCAGGATGGTTCCCTTGCCGGAAATTCCACCGCCGCGCGGCACCACAATCGCGCCTGACAAAGGATGGAACTTGGCTTTGGAGTTGAGCCTGCGCACCGCCTGGTACATGCGCCGGTCCGCGCGCGTGATGAGAATATTATTTTTGGCGATCTTCTGGCGCAGCATTCCGCGCACGATCGCCGCCACCTGCTCAGGGGTCTTGCCGCGCCCGAAAATCACCTCTGCGAACCCCTGCCGCAGCCCGCGATGATGATCGATCTTGGCAAAACCCAAGTCTTCAAACGGCAGATCACGCAGCCGCTCGAGCGCCTGCTCGACGGTCAGCCCGCCGGACTTCAGCTGCTCCAACAATCCCCGAATGTCGCCTTCTCGCATCGCCGCTAGATTCTACCCGAACCCCGGCCAAGTCCTGGTAAGTCAGATTACCTACAAAGGCCGGACCAACGCTCGCTTGTTGCAGCAGCAGGAATATCACCCAACAATTGCAAAAACAAAGGGCGCTTGTAAGAATCACAAGCGCCCTTCATTTAAATCAATTCGTCGAATACCTCAGGGATCACCTCCTTCTCGACAAGTGTGTCGATTGAAGACTTAAACTATTTTTATCACGGTGAATCCCTGCATGTCTACAACACCGGGATTCGCTTGTCCGCGGCGCTACGAATGGCCGACCGGTGGTACACTGCGCATATGGCCACCAAAAAGAAAACCAAGAAGAAGCAGACTAGCAGGCGGATTACGCGCAAGAAGGCAGCGCCCAAGAAGAAGGCCAAGGCTGCTAAAAGACATTCGCAGAAGAAGAAGCCCGCTCTGAAAAAGGCCAGCGTAAATACAAAGGCCCGCGGCAGCAAGGCGCCCGCCCGGAAAGCGGCGCGCCCAGTCACTAGACAGGCCCGCGGCAAGAGCCAGATCGTCGACCAGGTAGTATTCGCAGCGGAAGGCTTGCGCCCGCGGTCCGGCGGCCAGTCGGGAGATTTGCAGGGTCTCTCCAACATGGAAAGCGCGGATTCGGAAAGTGTCGACGAGCTGCTCGAGGAAGGAAACGCCTTCGAAGCCGAAGTGGTAAAGGGCGTTGAAGACGCCGGCGACGCCGACGAAGGCGAAGTCCACACCCACGAAGTGCAGCCAGACGATGTTCCCGGCGAATACCGCCGCAAAAAGTAGCGATTAAAATCGCTAGGTGCATATTTCGGTTGATTAGCTCTGTTCGCCAAGCCTCCACTTGCTTACCGAGGGGGAATCGTATACTGTAGTCTCGGTAACCGAGGAGAGTCTGTGAGCAAACCGTCTGACTTGGTCCAGGGAACCCTGGACTTGCTGGTCCTGAAAATCCTGGCCTTGGAGCCATTGAACGGCTGGGCGGTCAGCCAGCGTTTGCGCCAGATATCGGGCAACATCCTGCAAGTCAGTGACGGCTCGCTATATCCCGCGTTGCACAAACTGGAGCAGCAAGGATGGATCACCGCCGAATGGAAGCTCAGCGAAAATAATCGCCGCGCGAAGTTCTATTCCCTCACACCGCCCGGCCGCCGCCAGCTTGAGAAGGAAGGAGCCAGTTGGAACCGCCTATCCACGGCCATCTCGCGAGTGATGCGGCTCGAAGAGGTCTGACTATGCGCCTCCAACGCTGGTTATTCATGGTGCCACTGTGGTTGCGGTCGCTGTTTCACCGCCGCCAGCTCGACCAGGATCTCGACGATGAGTTGCAGTATCACCTAGAGCAGAAAACGCAGCAGTTCATCGACGCAGGACTCCCGGCTGACCAGGCGCGCTTTGCCGCGCTGCGCGATATGGACGGCATCGAGCAGCGTAAAGAGGAGTGCCGTGACTCCCGGCGCGTGCGCCACCTCGAACAACTGCTGCAGGACCTGCGTTATGGCGCGCGCACTCTGGCCAGAAATCCCGGCTTCGCCACCATTGCCGTACTCACCCTGGCGCTGGGGATCGGCGGCAACACGGCCATCTTCGGGCTGGTGAATACGGTGTTCTTCAGCCCGCTGCCCTTTCCCGATTCCAATCGCATTCTGCGCCTGCTCGACTCCTTTCGCGGTCCGGACGGCCAGCAACGCACTTTCGGAATGCACAGCCAGAATTTCGCGATGATTCAGCAGGACGGCCGATTCTTCGATCAGCTCGTCGCCGTTTTCGGTGACGATGTCACCTTATCCGGCGGGGAATCGCCGAAACGGCTCACCGCGATCTACCGCAGCGACGGCTGGTCGTCCACCCTTCACGTTTCGCCCGTGATTGGTCGTGACTTTACGCCCGAAGAAGAAAAACAGGGGGTGGCCAGCGGGGTCGCTATCATCAGCTACGCTCTCTGGCAGGGACACTTCGGCGGCGTCCCCACGATTCTCTCGAATTCCATGATTCTCGACGGGCGTCCCTACCGCGTTGTCGGCGTGCTTCCGCAGGGCTTTAATTTTCCTTACGACGGCGAAGTGTGGATCCCTTATGTCGTGGATCCGGCCAACAAGGCTCGCGACTTCGCCGTGTTCGGACATCTGCGTCCCGGCATTACCGAGGCTCAGGCGCGCAGGGGACTGGAGTCCATCACTGCGCGAATCCGTGAACAGTACCCCGAAACCGCGCCGGGCTACGCGCTGGCGTCGATCACTCTTCGCGAGAATCTGATTGATAATCAGAATGGCACGATGCTCGCCCTGCTTTCCTTGGTCGGATTTCTGCTCCTGCTCGCTTGCGTCAACGTGGCCAACCTGCTGCTCGCGCGCTCTACCGCGCGTGGAAAAGAATTTGGCATTCGCGCTGTATTGGGTGCAAGCAGAGCAAGGCAGTTTCGGCAACTGCTCACCGAAAGCCTGCTGCTGGCTTCGCTGGGCTGCGGCTTCGGGCTGCTGCTCGCGGTTTGGCTAGGCCGGTTTTCCGCGTCCCTGCTGCCGGGCAACTTTACGACGCAGCTGGGCATGTCCGCGCGCGGATTCGACGTTCGCGTGTTTGGTTTCGCGTTGCTGATTTCATTCCTCTCCGCCGTTCTGGCGGGAATCGTCCCGGCACTGAGCAGCCTGCGCAATCACCCCGAAGCCGTTTTGCGTCAAGGAGGACGCACCGGTGGTTCCGGCGGGCAGCGCAGCAGCCGGCTGATTGGCGCGTTTGTGATTGCTGAAACCGCGCTGGCGCTGGTGCTGTTGAGCGGCACGGGTCTGATGATCCGCAACTTCGATCGTCTTCAGCATCGTGCTCTCGGCTTTGAGGCTCACCACCTGCTGATGGTGCAAATGACGCCCTCTCTCACCACCTATCCGCTCGGAGCGACCCGCGCCCGCCTGCTTGAGCGCATCCTGGAAAAAGCGCAGAGCGTGCCCGGCGTCAAATTGGCCGCCGCAACCACGGTAAACCCGCTCGGTGGTGGCAATTGGGGAGCCTCTGTAGTCATTGAAGGCATGAACGAGGATGTGAGGAGCGCGGGGTTCAATGTGAATCATCGCCTGATTAGCCCTGAGCTGTTTCGCGCCATGGGTATTCCGCTGCTTCGCGGACGGGCATTCACCAGCTCGGACGATCAGAATGCGCAGCCGGTGGCCATTGTCAGCGAGCAGATGGCCAGCCGATTTTGGCCGCGTGAAGACGCTCTGGGAAAGCGCGTTCGCAGCGTTCGCGCCCATGAGCCGTGGCGGACCGTCGTCGGCATCGTAGGAAATGTTCGGGATGCCGGAGATCCGGGAGACCCCGTTGAGACTTGGTATCTTCCCTACGCGCAAGAGGCCGCGACCCCGGCCGCAGAAAACTTATCCTTGATGATCCGTACCCCGGGCGACCCGGCGACGATCGGCCGGGCAGTTCAGCAATCGTTGCTCCAGCTCGACCGCTCGCTAGCCACCTATAACATTTCTCCCATGGATCGTTACTATTCGCAGTCTCTCGAACGCGAACGGCTCGGCGCCGTGATCATGGTCGTCATCGGCGCCTTTGGCCTGCTTCTTGCCGCGCTGGGCGTTTATGGCGTCATGGCTTTCGCCGTGATTCAACGAACGGGCGAGATCGGTGTGCGTCTGGCGCTGGGCGCGATACGAGGAGACATCCTCTCGCTGATACTTCGGCGAGGGGTTCGGCTCACGGCGGTTGGGCTGGTCCTCGGAGCGACTGCCACCATCGTACTCAATCGCATCCTGGCCAGTTTTCTTTCCGAGGTGCGCCCCCTCGAGCTCCCCACTCTCGCGGGCGCGTCTTTGATCTTGCTGCTGGTCGCGCTGGTAGCCTGCTATCTGCCTGCACGGCGCGCTTCGCGCCTCGATCCGCTTGCCGCTTTGCGATACGAATGACACAACATCGCGATTGGGTCCCCGCCGAAAGCCCCCATGCTCTGCCCTGGCTAAAACGGACATTCTCACTTTGCGGCCACACAGGGAGTTCGGGGACTGTCACTTAACACGGCTGTAAGTTAAGATGTTTCAGGCAGTTAAAATCGGAGGAGTGGCCGAGTGGTTGAAGGCGGCGGTCTTGAAAACCGTTAGACCCGGAAGGGTCTCGGGGGTTCGAATCCCTCCTCCTCCGCCACCGTCGAAACCCACGGCGAGCAGCGAGCGCCTCCGGGCTAAATATCTTCCAAGCTAGAACCTGATTTCTCAGCTCAGTAGGCTGTGTTTTCTTACGTTGTAATCGCGCCAAGGTAGTCCTGCGGTCCCCTTCCTGTTCCGGTCTGCCGGTAAACTTTAGGTCTATTGCCGGGGCGACCGACGCCCCATATCCTTCCCCCTATAGGTCCGAAAACCACTGCAGCGCAAGGCGTGATGTGAACTAGTAACTGATTCAGTGTATTGCTGCGGCCCGATACTCTGGTCTGCGGGAAATCAAGTTAGGATGCAGGAACTCGGTCGGCCGGTGAACCCTACTTCTACAAATCGCGTGATGATGGCAGCCTGGACGCTCCTGCTTGGCGGCAGCGTGCTGGCTTGGGCGGTGCTTCCGCACAGCTCCGCGCTCGGGCCGCTCACCACTTATAGCGACCTCTCTCAATGCCTGGCCCCGCTGCTCGCCAATGCAGGGTTGTTGTTGAACGCGTCCTCGCCCCACTGGCGCAAGAATACATTCTGGATGCTGCTGGCGCTGGGCTGCACCATGTGGATGTTCGGGCAGTTCTGGTGGGTTTATTTCGAGCTGGTGAAGCAAGTTGCAGTGCCCAACCCGTTCGCCGGGGACGTGATCTATTTTCTACACGTCGTCCCCATGATTGCAGCGGTCACCTTGCAGCCCGACCGGCGCTTTGAGGACCGCAATCTTCGTTATGGCTTGATCGACTTCTCGCTGCTCCTGCTTTGGTGGATGTATCTCTATCTGTTCGTGGTGATTCCGTGGCAGTACGTGGCCCCGGACGAGATGATCTATGGCAACAGCTTCAATCATCTCTACCTTTTTGAAAGCCTGGTCTTGACCTTGGGATTCGGCGTGCTTTGGTGGCGGGCGAAGGGAACCTGGCGCGTGGTCTATGCTCATCTGTTCGGCGCGGCTTTGACCTATACCACCGGATCCTTTCTGATTAACAAAGCTATCGACAACCACCACTACTATTCCGGCAGTCTCTACGACCTGCCGCTGATCGCTTCCTTCGCCTGGTATGGCACCGCCGGAGTGATCGCGTTTCAGCGCGTACCGGAGCGCGAGGAGCCCGTACAGGGCGGCGAACGGCGCGAGGAAAACCCGTGGCCTGCACGCCTGGCCATGGGAGCGGTGGTGTCGCTGCCACTATTCGCCATCTGGTCGCTGCTTTGGAGCGACGCGCCAGAAGCGGTGCGCACTTTCCGTGAAGAAATGACCCTTGGCGCGATGGTGCCGCTCAACATTCTGATTTTCTGGCGGCAGCATTTAGTGAACCGCGAGCGCATGCGGCTTTTCCGCGCTTCGCAGGAGTCGGTGGAGAACCTCAAGCGCCTGCAGACACATTTTGTGCAGGCGGAAAAACTTTCCTCGCTCGGCCAGCTCGCCGCCGGTGCGGCTCATGAGATCAATAATCCTTTGACCGCCATCCTCGGCTATTCCGATCTGTTGCTGGGCGATGCTGCGCTGGCCGCGCGGCCGCGCAGCCTGGCAGATAAGATCCGCGCCCAGGCGCTGCGCACCAAGTCTCTGGTGAACAGCCTGCTCAGTTTTGCGCGCCAAGTGCCCGCTGAGAAAATCCTGCTGGATTTGAATCCTATTCTGCAGAGCGCCGTGCAACTCCGTTCGCTCGACCTGCGCGATAAAAATGTGAAGATCGAAATGGATGTGGAAAGCGTGCTGCCCGGCGTGCGCGGCGATCCCAACCAGCTGCTGCAAGTTTTCTTCAACATCATCAGCAACTCGGTGGACGCCATGGAAGAGATTGGCGGAGGCGTGCTGACCGTGCGCACCGCGCGCGTTGGCGGCAATGCGCTCATTGAATTTTCCGACAACGGCCCCGGCATTCGCGAGCCTGGCCGCGTGTTTGATCCCTTCTACACCACCAAGCCCGTGGGCAAGGGCATCGGCCTGGGGCTGAGTATTTGCTATGGCATCGTGCAGGAGCATGGCGGGCAGATCAATTGCTACAACCGCGCCGAGGGGGGCGCTACCTTCCGCGTGGAACTACCCACGCTGCCGGTAAATTTTCCTCAGCAGTCCGGCAACCTGCTCCTCACCAGCAAAGTTTCTTAGATCTTCCCTCGTCAAACTGGAACTCCTCGACGGATCAAGCTGATCAAACTTTCCTTCCGCCTTGCGCCTATTGGACGCGTGCGCTAGAGTCGCGCGATCGTGCTGCGATAATCTGATGCACCGGGGAAAAACAATGAAGCGTTTTGCCACCCGCAAGCTGCTGTTATTGCTGACTTCCGTGATGTTGTGGCAGGCTGCCACTGCTACCCAACTTCTTGCGCAGGACTGGGAACAAGTGATGGCCGCGCCTGGGGTCACTGGCTACGAAACCGCGCCGGGCGGAATCATTGACCTGCTGCACCAAAAGCTTAAGGAACAATCCCCGCAGACCGACAATCTCGGGAACATCTGGGTAACGCTCGGACAAGGCGCGCCGCATCGGCTGTTCGTCGCGCCGATGGACGTGCCTGGCTACGTGGTAAGCCGCATCACCGCCGACGGATATTTGCGCGTACAACGCTTGCCGCAGCGCTCGCCGCACGAGTCATTTGACGCCTTATGGTTCGCCCAGCCCGTGGTGATATTCACCCGCGAAGGCAAGCGCGTGCCCGGCGTTGTGGCAGCGACTTCCGTGCACCTTCAGCCGGGACGCCGCGAAGCGCCGCACATGAATCATCCCGACGATATGTTCATCGATATCGGAGCCGCCAGCGAGAGCGAAGCTCGACAGGCAGGAGTGGACGTGCTCGACCCGGTGGCGCTCAGTGACGAAATAAATAGAATGGGCGCGTTATCCGGTGCGCTTGCCGGGAACGGCGTGGGCGATCGCTTCGGCGCCGTAACGCTGCTCGACCTGCTGGCCCATGTGGATGCCGCTCACCTGAAGGGAACGCTTACGGTTGCGTTTGTCACGCAGCAGTGGCTCGGCTCGCGCGGATTTGAGCGCCTGTTGAACGAGATCCACGCCGACGAGTTGGTTTATGTCGGACGATTCTGGCCGCGCCGCGGGGCCGCGGCGGAACTTCCAGCTTTAAAGGCTGCTGCGCGGGCTGTCCCAGGAAACGGAGTGCTGATTGCATCCGCGGAGCCCGAAAAACCGTTAGATGGTCTGCCCGCTGAAATCAGACAAATGTCGGCTGAGGGAAAGCTATCCACTACGGTTGAGTATTCAGCTCCGATACCGCGCGGTGGCTACGCCAAAGCTCACGAGCTTCCCAGTCGTTTTGCCCACGTGGGAATTCCGATCGCGTGGCCGGTGACCCCGGCGGAATTCGTCATGGAGCATGACCTCGCCGATCTGCAAGAACTGCTGCGGCGATACGTGAGCGGGGCCGTGCCTGAGAGGCCCACAAGCGGCATGCCGCGCTCGCAACCAGGAAACTCGCGGTCGCGGCCGGAACAGGCGCCGCCGGTCACCATGATCGTTCAGGAATTGGTCGAGACCTACGGTGTGAGCGGGCACGAAGAAGCCGTGCGTAACAAAGTCGCGTGGCTCCTGCCGCCGTGGGCCAAGCCGGTGACCGACAAGGCGGGCAATCTGATCCTGCATCTCGGAGTAGCTGTCGGGAGCGCGCCGGCGGGCAAGCCCGTGCCGCGGATTGCTGTGGTCGCGCACATGGACGAAATTGGATACATCGTTCGCAAAATCCGCGATGATGGCCGCCTTGAAGTTGAGGTGCTTGGCGGGGGCAACGAACAGTATTTCGCGGGTCACGCCATGCTGGTGCACAGCGCAAATGGCGATCACGCCGCGGTCATGGAGCTGCCGGCGGGCTGGGACGCCCCCAACTTTGTCTGGCCGCAGGAAGGGCCGAAGGGCGAAGCGATCGCACCCGTTGATGCCGGCGCGCGCAGCCGCGAGGAGGCGGAAAAACTTGGCATTCGCGTCGGTGACACGATCACGATCCCGAAAAAATTCCGGCAACTGGCAGGCACGCGGGCCAACGCCCGCAGCTTTGACGACCGCAATGGCTGCGCCGCACTGATTGCGGCTGCGTGGGCGTTGGGGCCGCAGGTGAAGGGCCGCGACGTCACGCTGGTCTGGTCCACGGAAGAAGAAGTCGGTTTATTTGGCGCGAATCATTTTGCCGAGGATGCAGCGGCGGCAGGGCGCGTGCCGGATTATGTTTTCGCTGTGGATACTTTCGTAAGCGCGGATTCTCCGCTCGAGCTCGATCGCTTCGCCGGCGCACAACTGGGGAAGGGCTTCGTGGTACGCGCCATCGACAACTCCAACATCGTGCGGCGCGACCTGGTGGCGCGCGTGGTCAGCCTGGCGCAAGTGCATGGCATTCCCGTGCAGTATGGCGTTACCGGCGGAGGAAACGACGGTTCCGTGTTTACGCGATTCGGTTCGGTGGATGTGCCGCTGGCATGGCCGTTGCGCTACGCCCACTCGCCGGCCGAAGTGATCGACACGCGCGACCTGGAGGCGCTGGCGCGGATCGTTACGGTGATCGCGCAGAATTGGTGAGCTAGCACGGGGTTCAGCGAGGCTTGCGCAGCAGGGCTAATCGCCCGCGTCAACGTAGTCGTTTATGAGCTTGAAGTCCTGCGGCGAAATTTCCGTAAAGCGTATGCCCATGTACGCTCCCGGGCTGACGTGCTGCACCACCCCGGAAATGGCGAGCTTCGTGCCCGTGCCCGGTAACTCGAAGCGCAAGCGGATGGCCTCACCCTCGCGCAAGGTGTGCGTGGTGCGGATCAGCATGCCGCCCGCGCTGATGTTGCGGGCCTCTGCCGTGTAAGCGACGTCGCCCGCCTCGCCCTCGATATGAGCGTCCATCGGAACGCGCCGGAATTTTCGTTTTTCTTCCATGGTCACTCAAGAATTCTTACGGGGAGCCATCCTAGCATGAACTATCGGCGGCCCTGCCGCTCTACCTGAATAGAATTTCCAGCCGGTGCGGACAAAGTAAACGGCGAGAACCAAGCCGCTGCGGAACCAAAGCAGCGGAGGGTTTGCTATAATGCGCCCGGCAATGAGCGGCTCCGCCACCTCTTCCCGCAAATCTCCGGCGTTTCGCCAGCCGCGCTACATCGCTCTGGAAGGGCCCATCCGCGTGGGCAAGAGCACGCTGGCGAAGATCCTGGCGGAGCGGCTGCACGCGCGGCGGATTTTTGACGTCGAAGACAATCCTTTTCTCACCGAATTCTACGAAGAAAAACCGGGGGCGGCGTTCCGCTCGCAGATGTATTTTCTGCTGGAACGCCACGCGCGGCTTCGCGAACTGCGGCCCGAAGACCGGGCCAGCGCCGTGGTGAGCGACTTCGTCTTCGAAAAGGACAAGATCTTCGCCTACATCAATCTGAACAATGAGGAGTTGCGGCTCTACGAGCGATATCACCAGCTGCTGGCGGGAAACCTTCGCGCGCCCGATCTGGTGATCTATCTGCAAGCCAGTCCCGAAGTGCTGCGGCAGAGAATTGCCAGAAAATCGCACGCCGAGGAATCCAGCATCTCGCCGCAATATCTCGAAGCGGTGGTGCGCGCCTACGAGCATTTCTTTTTTCACTACAGCGCGTCGGATCTGCTGGTGGTGAATACTTCGGAGATCGATTTCGTCGAGCGCGACGCGGATCTGCAGCAGCTCTTGCGCCGTCTGCAGGAGCCGGTCAAGGGCACGCAATATTATCTGCCGCTGGGCAGCTAGAGCGAGTGGGAATCAGGAACGGGGGGAACAGCGATGAAAGATATTACGCGCAGGAAATTTTTTCTGGGCACGTTTTTAGCTGGGATTGCTGCCAGCGCCCGCGGCGCGCTGGGCGCGGCAATTCCGGAGGGGATGCGGCTTCCTGGCATCTCGCCACAAGCGGCGGCGAAAAGCGCGCGCCCGCTGATTATCTCCTCCGCGAACGGCGTCAACGCCTTGGGCCGCGGAATGGACATCCTCAAGAGCGGGGGCGACACGCTCGATGCGGTTCTAGCGGTGGTGAACGTGGTCGAGGACGACCCCAACGATGATTCGGTGGGCTACGGAGGCCTGCCCAATGAGGACGGCGACGTGGAGCTCGATGCCTCGGTGATGCATGGCCCCACGCGCCGCGCCGGCTCGGTGGCTTCGATTCGGCAGATCAAGAATCCTTCGAAGGTGGCGCGCGCAGTGATGGAGCGCACCAACCACCTGATGCTGGTGGGTCCCGGGGCGCTGCGATTCGCTCAGGCCGAAGGGTTTGAGGCGATGATCCTGCTCACCGACCGTTCGCGCCTGGCCTGGCTGGCCTGGAAAGCGCAAACCACAAAAAACTGGGCGCCGGGGCTGGATAGCCCGGAGTGGAAAGAAAAACTGTCGATGATCCTCGACACGCCGGAAAGACTAGCCTGGGCGAGCCACATCCGCGACGTCGTTTTGCGGCCACCCACCGGCACCATCAACTGCCTGGCGGTGAATCAAAAAGGTGATATTTCCGGGACCACCACCACTTCGGGTCTCGCGTGGAAAATTGCCGGGCGCGTGGGCGATTCCCCAATCATCGGCGCCGGACTTTACCTGGACAACGACATCGGAGCTGCCGGATCGACCGGCAAGGGCGAGGAAAACATCAAAATCGCCGGCGGGCACACCATCGTCGAAATGATGCGCAAAGGCCTTTCGCCCACCGATGCCTGCCTGGAAGCTCTTCATCGCGTGGCGCGGAACTACAACAACGACAAACGCAAGCTCGACAAATTTCATATTTTCTTTTACGCGCTCAATAAAGACGGCGTCCATGGCAGCGCAGCGCTTTGGGAGAAAAGTTACGACGGCAAGACTCGCTCGCGCTACGCGGTGCACGATGGCTCGTCGGCGCGCGAGCTCGAGTGCGCCTATCTGTACGAGGGCGGCTCGATAGAAGATTAGCCCGGTGGAAGAATATGGCCGGCAAGAATAAAAGGACGAGTGCGTTATCGCGAACGATCTAGCCAACGTGGTGGTTGTCGGCGGCGGCGTGGTGGGCTGCGCCGTAGCCTGGAAGCTCGCGGAAAAATATTCCGACGTCTTTCTGCTCGAGCAGATGCCCAAGCTGGGTATGGGCGCCAGCTCGCGTAATAGCGGCGTGCTTCACTCCGGCATCTACTACCCGCCCGGGTCGCTCAAGGCCCGGCACTGCGTCGAGGGCAACCGCCTCACTGCGGAATTTTGTGCTGCCCACAATGTTCCCTTCCGCCGCACGGGCAAGCTGGTGGTGGCCGCTACCACGGGGGAGGAGCCGCGACTCGCTGCACTGGCGCGCCGCGGCGAAGAAAACGGCGTGGCCGGCCTGAGGATGCTGGATCGCGCGGAAATTCGCGCGCGCGAGCCGCACATTGAGGGCCGCGCCGCGCTGGAAGTTCCCTCCGCCGGCCTGGTGATGAGCGAGGAGCTGGTAAAAGCTTACGCACGCCTGGCGCGCGACCTGGGAGCCAGCGTGCTCACCTCGGCGAAGGTCACGCGCATTGAGCCCGCCGGCGACACGATTACCGTCACCAGCGCATTGGGAGAGATCACCACCCGTTGCCTGATCAATTCTGCCGGTCTTTTCGCCGACGATGTCGCGGCGCTGGCCGGCAATCATCGCTACCAGATTTTTCCCGTGCGCGGCGAATATTGCGAAGTCGTTCCGGCAAAAACGCATCTGGTGCGCGGCCTGGTGTATCCCCTGCCGCACCCGCAGGGCTTGTCACTCGGCGTGCATCTGACGAAAACCCTTTGGGGCACGCTGCTGGTGGGCCCCACCGCGCGCCTGATCGATAGCAAGACCGATTACGAAAACAATCGCTATACTCCCGGTGATTTTGCGGAAAGCGCTCGCACGCTCTTGCCGGAAATCAGCGAGGAAGATTTGGTGCTGGCGTATTCCGGCATTCGCGCAAAAGTTCGCTTGCCCTCGTCCATGCAGCATTCGCAAGCTTCAGCGGGGAATGCGCCGGCGGGTCAAGCTGGGAAAGCCAGGCAAGCTAATAACGCTGAGCAGGCGGTGAGCCGCGACGAGTGGCCGGATTTTGTGATCGAGCGCGATCCGGCTCACGCGGGCATCATCCATCTGGTGGGAATGGAATCTCCGGGACTAACTTCCGCGATTTCTCTAGCCATTCACGTGGCCGCGATGGTGGAGGAAACGCTCGGCGCATAGCGCGCGGAATTTCCACGTTAACGTTGCACAATTTCGGAAGCTCGCACCAGCCTCACTCCCCGCACTTCGAGATCCGGCAGAGCATCCGTCAGCACGTTGATGGTGACGCGGTAGGGATGCCCGATGGCCACGGCCCAACCCGTCTCTTTCGCGCGGCGCTCGGCCCGCTCCAGTTGCGCCAGAATCGCCGACGGCTCCTGAACGTCGTCCAGAAACTCCGTGCGGTACGCAGCAGGAAGTCCGGCGGCGTGCGCAGTTTCGAAAGCCACGCTGGTGGCGGCCGTGCGGCTGTCGATCAGAAACAGGTGGCGCGCCGCCAGCGCGGCAATTACATGTTTCATCAGCGCGGAATCCGCGGTAGCTCGCGATCCCTGGTGGTTATTGACTCCCACCGCGCCGGGCACCGTGGCCAGCATGGCGTCAAGCATCCGGGAAGTTTCCCCGGCGCTAAGGCCGGTGCGCAATTCAATGGCCTCCGCTGGACTCTGCGCGTTTTCCGATTGCATCGGCAGGTGCAGCAGAACTTCAAAGCCGCGCCGCCCGGCCCGCGCGGCCACTTCGCTGGAATTCGCCAGGTGCGGCAGTACGGCCACGGTCAGTGGAAAGGGCAAAGCCAGCACGCGCTCCGCGGAGGGAATGTCATAGCCCAGGTCGTCGATGATTAGGGCAAGACGCGGTTCGCTCGAACCTGCGCCGCGCTTGCGGGTGGTTTCAGTCGCATCACCCGCGAACACAACCTGGATGGAGTGCGTGGGCTGGCCTTCGAAACGGCAGAGAAAGCGCACCAGCCGAGGGTTCGAGGAGTTCTTAAGCAATTCAAGGCCGTGCGCGCGCGCGACGCCCTGCCAACCGGCTTCCACGGCGGCAAGACTGCCGGCATCGTGCAAGGTCACCTGCAACCGTTCCGGCGGCGCGCTGGCAGCCTCACCCACTCGCGCGGTCGCGTCTTGCGCTCGCGAACCAAAAACGCGAATCTCCGCGGAGCCGCCGGTCGCCTTGCGCGCCGCTTGGATCAATTCACCAGTAACGGAATCGAGTTCGAGGTGCGCCCGGGGTTTGGGCCCGCAGGCGGATAGAATTGCCAGGAGCGAGAACAGGGAGACAAGGCAGGTAAATTCAAGTGAAGTGGGGCGATAGGTAGAAACGCGATGGGCCAGCACGTGGCGCGCGCCTAGTAGACCAGCAGGCAGAAGGCGAGAAAATCGGCGGCGCCTAGACAAGAGCGCTGGAGAAAAAAACTTCCAAGGATGCGCTGCCGCTCTTTTTCGGTTCACCCTTCAAAATCTCGATGGCCTTTTTCAGCACCAGATCTTCCCGCGGCTTGGACGCTTCGGGTGCGCCCGAGAGCGGTTCTCCGTCGAGCTCGAGCGGCTCATCCACGGTGCTGTGTACTTCCGCTCCCGGAACCACGCCCTCGGCGGAAATCGATTTCCCATTCGGCGAATAGTAGAGCGCCACGGTCAACACCAGCGCTCCGCCGTCTTCGAGCTGCATTATCTTCTGCTCCGATGCGGCGCCGAAGGTGCGCTCTCCAACCGTTTCCGCGCGCTTGTTGTCGACCAGAGCGGCGGCGAGGATTTCGGCAGGACCCGCGGTGCTCGTCGAGGTCAGCACGGTGACCGGCGACGACCACACCTGCTTCGCCGCAGCGGCGGAGGATTCCTTGGAGGATACGGACTGTCCGCGCAAGGTGGTAATCGTGCCGGCACCCAAAAATAGTTGCGCTGTGTCAATCGCTTCCGAAGCATCGCCAGAGGCGCAGTCCCGCAGATCGAGCACCAGTTTGTGCGCGCCCTGGCGGCCGAGTTCGACCAGCTTTTCGCGAATCTCCGCGGCGCGTCCCGCGCCAAACGTGGGCACGCGCATGTAGGCGATGTCTCCCTCGAGGCGGTCGGTTAGCAGGCGCGGCGCCGGGATTACGGCGCGAACGACGTCCACCTCCTGCGCCTCGGTTTTCCCGCGGCGCACTTCCGACATTTTCACGCCGGTCCCGGGCTCCCCAGCCAGCAATAGTTGCGCCTGTCGAATGGCCATCTCCCGCGTGGTAAATCCGGCAATGCTCTCAATCAGGTCGCCGCTGTGCAGCCCGGCTTTTTGCGCAGGGCTATCCGGCAAGGTAGCCAGGACGACGATGTAACCAAAACGCTTGCTGAGGATCGCTCCTACGTCGCCGCGAGCCGGCTTCTCGGAGCGCTTCTTGAAATCTTCGTACTCGCGGGGACTCAGGTAACTGGATTGTGAATCGAGAGACTCGAGCAGCCCGTGCAGGGCGCCAAGCGTTACCACTTGCATGTTGGGGTCATCCACGTATTCCTGCTGCACGCGCTGCAAGACTTCCCCGAACACACCCAGGGAATGGTAGGTGCGGTCCCCGGAGGTCTTGCCCAAGGCATGACCAACGGCGATGTAAGAAAGAACGACAGCGGATAAGGTTAAGACGGCAAGTTTCGTAGCGCGATTCATTCTTCCTCGCTAGAAGGGTCCCCGGCTGAAAAGTCCCTCGGTAAATCCGGCTCAGCCTCGGTCAGGCGAATCCGAGATTATAGCATCGCGAAGCGGGCGGGGGCAGTACTGAGTTCGCGTCTGCCACTAGGTTCGCCGGACTTTGCGTTGCGAAGCTCGGGCCGAAGCGGAGCTACGGACCTGGCGAAGCTTAAGACCCACAAAAATAGGATGCGGAAATCACCACCCGCGGTAATAAGCTGGCGCGCCGGACGCGGAGCCGTCACGCTGTGTGCCCCGGTCGCAAATGTGGGCCGCTGTGCGTATCGTGCGACGCGCGAGCTTTGGGTGGGCCTGAGACAGGCCTGAGAGGGGTACGATAGGCAACCTCACCGTCTGCATGCGGCGGAAAAGCGGAGGTTTTGAAGCGTATGAATGAGGAGCTGCAAGAATTGAAAGAACGCGCCGAGGAAGCACGGGAAGACCGCAGCCTCGCTCCGGTGACTTTGACCATGGCGATCCTGGCCGTGCTGGTGGCCATCGTCACACTGCTCGATCATCGCGCGCACACCGAAGAGCTGCTGCTGCAGAGTAAATCTACTGACCAGTGGGCTTTCTACCAGGCCAAAAACATTCGCCGGCATTCCTACGAAATGTTTCTCGATCTGCTTAGCATCTCTTCGCCGAAAGATCCGGCCGCGGCGGAAAAGATGAAGGAAAAATACAGCGCGCAGGTCGAGCGCTACAAAGACGAACAAAAAGAAATCGAGGCGGAGGCGCGGAAGTTTGAAGCAGAAGTCTCCACGGAGGGCCGCAAGGCAGCGCATTTTGGACTGGGCGAAGTGCTCCTGGAGGTGGGTCTGGTCGTAACCTCGATCACGCTGCTCACCAGGCGAAAAGCTTTTTGGATTTTCGGACTCGGCCTGGCGACAGCGGGATTGCTAGTGACCGCGCTGGGTCTGTTGATCCACTAGCGCTCTCCGCTTCGCGGGCCGCGAACCTCGCCGAAATTTATTTGCTGCTAGTGCACGGCCGCGCCGGGACGCGCTTGCCGACGCACCTGCATGACCCTTAGAATGGGGCTCCCCCGTCACCGCATCCTCTGGGGAGAGAAAGGCGCCCATGAATCTGACCGACTACATCGAATCGCATCGCAACGAACATCTCGCCGAGCTTAAGCAGTTTCTAAAAATTCCCAGCGTCAGTACCAAGGCGGAAAACAAGGCGGACGTGGAGCGCGCCGCACAGTGGGTGGCCAACAAGCTTCGCGGCTCGTTTTCACACGTGGAAGTTATTCCCACCAAAATGCACCCGCTGGTCTATGCGGAGTCGCTGCACGACGCCTCCAAGCCTACGGTACTTTTTTACGGCCACTACGACGTGCAGCCGCCCGAGCCGCTGGAGCTGTGGACCTCGCCCGCGTTCGAGCCCACGGAGCGTAATGGAAATCTCTATTGCCGCGGCTCGGTGGACGATAAAGGGCAGGTGCACATCCACCTGGCGGCGTTCGAAGCTTTGCACAAGACGCTGGGCAAACTGCCTATCAACGTGAAGGTGCTGATCGAGGGCGAAGAAGAAGTGGGCAGCGAAAGCCTCTACGAATTCGTCAAGGGCAATAAGCCCAAGCTGAAAGCCGATGCCCTGGTGGTTTCCGATACGGGAATGCTCGGTCCCGGCGTGCCCTCGGTCACCTACGGCTTGCGCGGCCTGAATTATTACCAAATGGAAATCTCCGGCCCGGCCCAGGATCTGCACTCCGGAGTTTTTGGAGGCGCGGTTCCGAATCCTCTGACGGTGCTGTGCGAGCTGTTCGCCAAAATGCACGACAAGAACTTTCACGTCACCGTGCCGGGTTTTTATGATGACGTCGCCGCTCTTTCCAAAGCCGAGCGCAAGGCGCTCAATTCCTTGCCGTGGAAAGCGAAGGATTTCAAAAAGACGGTAGGCGCGCCGGAACTGTGCGGCGAAAAAGGATTTTCGATTGTCGAGCAGGTGTGGTGCCGGCCCACGTTTGAATTAAACGGACTGTGGGGCGGCTACATGGGCGAGGGCGCGAAGACGGTGAT
Source organism: Acidipila sp. (assembly GCA_010365215.1). Classification (GTDB taxonomy): domain Bacteria; phylum Acidobacteriota; class Terriglobia; order Acidiferrales; family UBA7541; genus JAAFGT01. Next base: position 33,276 of record JAAFGT010000036.1, read on the forward strand.
CCCCGCGAAAGCCTGGGCGAAATTTTCGACGCGTCTGGTGCCCGACCAGGATCCCGACAGAATTGCCAAACAGGTAGAGAAGTACATTCGCAACTTGCTGCCGAATACCGTGGAATGCACCATGTTCGAAACACTGAGCAAGGGCAAACCCTGGGTGGCGCCGTTCACCCATCCCTATTTCAAGGCCGCGCAGCGCGCGCTGGAGCACGGCTTCGGCAAGAAAGCGGTATTCATCCGCGAGGGCGGCTCCATTCCGTTTGTCACCGACATGCACGACACCTTCAAGGTTCCCTGTATTTTGATGGGCTTCGGACTGCCGGATGAAAACGCTCACGCGCCCGATGAACACATCTCCCTGGAAAATTATTTCGGCGGCATCAAAGCAGTGGCGAATTTCTATCAGGACCTGGGCACGGTCTAGCCGCTCCGTGAGGCAGCCGGAAGCGGAGCGTGGCAGGACCCAAAAGGGCAACATCCGCACCGCCCACGCCGCGGCGCCGGTTCGCCCGGCCATCATTCCGAAACCACGCCGGGAAAAGGTGCGGTGAATGAGCTCGCAAGAGTTCGACCTTGTCGTGATCGGTAGCGGCCCGGCGGGACAAAAAGCCGCCATCTGCGCGGCCAAGCTCGGAAAGCGTGTGGCCATCTCCGACCGCAATCGCATGGTCGGAGGCGTCTGCGTTCACACCGGCACGATCCCCAGCAAGACTCTTCGTGAAGCGATCCTGCACCTCACCGGGTTTACCCAGCGCACTTTTTATGGGCGGGATTATTCCCTCAAAGAAAATATCTCCGTCCAGGATCTGACCAGCCGCGTGAATATGATCGTCTCGCGCGAAGCCGAAGTGATCCGCGCGCAGCTCAAACGCAACGGCGTTGCGCTCTTCGAAGGAGCAACACGATTTACCGGCGCGCACTCCCTGGAAATCGAGGGGGAGGATGGCGCCAAGGCGGTGCAGAGCGCGCACATTACCATCGCGTGCGGCACGCGCCCCGCGCACAGCCCGGAAATACCTTTCGATAGCAAGCGCATCCTGGACACGGATCAGATTGCCTGCCTGCAACGCGTTCCCAGGGAGGTGATCGTGGTGGGCGCGGGCGTGGTGGGGCTGGAGTACAGCTCGTTCCTGGCGGCTCTGGGCGCGAAGGTAACGCTGATTGACCAGCGACCTACCATGCTTGATTTTGTGGATCGAGAAATCCTCGAGGCACTAACCTACCATTTGCGGCGCATTGGAACGACTTTCCGGCTCGGCGAGAAAGTTATCGCAGCGGGCATCGACGCGGAGCGCGACCGCGTCTTCGCGGAGTTGGAGAGCGGAAAAAGGGTTAACGCCGATGGGCTGTTATACGCCGTGGGACGCCAGGCCAATGGCGACCTGCTAAATCTGGAAGCGGCCGGGCTACAGGCCGACGCACGCGGTAGAATCCAGGTTAATCAATTCTTCCAGACCAGCGTTCCTCACATCTACGCGGTGGGCGACGTCATCGGCTTCCCCGCGCTGGCCAGCACGTCCATGGAACAGGGACGCTTGTCGAGCTGCCATATGTTTGGGATCCCGGCATTGGCCATGCCCGAGCTGTTCCCCTATGGGATTTATACGATACCGGAGATTTCCATGGTGGGTCCCACCGAGGAGCAATTGACGGCCGCCAAGGTGCCCTACGAAGTGGGAATTGCAAAATATTCCGAGCTGGCAAAGAGCGTGATGCTGGGAGACGAAAACGGAATGCTGAAAATCCTGTTTGAGCGCAAGACGTTGAAGCTGCTGGCCGTACACGGCATCGGGGAGCGCGCCACTGAGATCATTCACATCGGCCAGGCGGTGATGTATTACGGCGGTACCATAGAATATTTCCGCGACATGGTCTTCAATTATCCCACGCTGGCGGAAGCCTATAAGGTAGCGGCGCTTGCGGGCTTGAATAAACTTTGAACAAGCGAACTGGTTGATGGCAGGGACGGTTACGCTTGGACGGGAACGGCGGTTTTTTGCTTTCGCCGGGCGAACCTCAAAATCCCGCGTATCCACTAAGGATTTTGCTTGCGTTACTCTCTTTGCACGGCTATAGTGCCGCGCGTGCCGGATATCCCGGCGACTTTCCCGAACGACCCGTACGACTAAACGAATCGATAAGAGGAGAATCAAGATCAATGGCAAGCAAGCCGATGAGCAAGAGCAAGGTTGTAGCGACCCTGGCCGAGAAGAGCGGAATGACCAAAAAGGCCACGGCTGAATTTTTCGACGAACTGTTGGCGTTGGCCGCCAAGGAATGCAAAGGCCCCGCCGGCAAGTTCATCATCCCGGGCCTCGGCCGCGCCGTGAAGCGTCACCGCGCCGCGCGCATGGGCCGCAATCCGCAGACCGGTGAGGCCATCAAAATCAAGGCCAAGACCGTGGTAAAGCTTCTCGCCGCCAAAGCGTTTAAAGACGCCGTCCTCGGCGCGAAGTAGTTCCCGCCCGAAAGGGATCTTTTAATTTTACGGACCCCCGGAATCGCCCCGCTGCTAAGCAGGGCGGCGCTTCCGGGGGTTTGTCTTTTGCAGGGAGTCCACAGGACGGGAAGCGCTAAATCGTTAAGTTGCCAGCGTAGTTGAATAGTTTCAAACGGCGTGGCTCACGGGCCGGGCATAAATTTCTGGACGCGTTGTCCAAGAATGTCTCCGACATACACTGCGCCATCGCGGCCGACGGCGATGTCGTGGCCCCAATATATCTGCCCGTCGTAATTCCCGTAGGACGACCATTGATCGAGAATCTTTCCTGTAAGGTCGACCTTGAGAATATGAGAGCGGTCCGGAGGCGAAAGCTTCTGGTCGCCGCCGTCCACGACGTAAGCATAACCGTCGCTGCCGATAGCCACGGCCCACGGGCGCCCCAACGCGGGACTCTTCCACTCGGTAATAAATTTTCCTTCAGGTGTGAAAACCTGAATGCGCGCGTTCCCCCGGTCCGCGACGTAAACACGGCCCTGCGCGTCGAGCGCGACGGCGTGAACCAAATCGAACTCGCCCGGCCCGGACCCCTTCTTGCCCCAGTCGAACAGAAATTCGCCGCTCGACGAAAACTTGGCGACGCGGCTGTTGTCGTAGCCGTCGCTCACATAAATTGAGCCGTCGCGGGCGACCGCGACGCCGGAAGGACCTCCGAAGTGCCGGCCATCCGACGCCAGTACGCCTCTTTCGCCGAGCGTGAGCAACAACTTGCCCTCGTGGGAATACTTGAAGACCTGGTGCCATTCTCGCTCTGTTATCCAGAGATTGTTTTCGCGGTCAGCTGTGATGCCGTGTGGCAGGCGGAATTCACCCGCTCCCCACTGCGCGACGAGTGCGCCGGTGTCGCCATCGAAACACAGGACCGTGGCATCGGGAATAGTGCCATCCAGTTTCGGCGGAATTCTGGAAGATCGCGCCGTGCGGTGGAATACGAAGACGTGATTGTGCGAATCCACGGTGACGCCCGAAACCTGTCCTAAGACGTAACCCTGCGGAAGCCGGGGCCAGCCACGCACCAGGTGATATCCGGCCGGCGGAGCCGACGTCTGCCCATCGATCCGCATCGTTGAAACGAGTAGTGCCGCGATCAACAGCAAAAGTGGAAGTGCTCTACCGGAATTTTTCATCGTGCCCCGCGATGCGAGTTTAGACTTTATTGTCAGAGTGACTTTATATAGGCGACCACGTTGTGCATCTCTTCCGGGGAGAGGGTTTGCTTAAATCCAGGCATGGTCTTGCTGCCGTTTTCGATCCAGGTGCGCAAACTTTCATCAGTGATCTTTTCGCCGCTCGCAAATGTTTTTCTTTTTCCCAGCCCCTTCAATCCGGGGCCAATCTTCTTCTCGGTGCTGGCGTTAAGGTGGCAGAGAGAACAATACCGGGTAAAGACAGCCTCGCCGGCCTTAATAGCAGCCGGACTGGCACCGGTTTTGCCACGGACAAGAAGCTTTTTATGAGTAGATTTCGCCGGCTCCTGTGCGGACAGCGGAGTTACCAGCGCGGACAAAATTGCGCACAACAAAATATAGCGACGCATGTGCATCGTGCGATTCTCCCAGGACAAACTTAACTTTGATTCCGCGTTAGCGGCGTATCTGTTCGCATGCGATCGCCGGTTCCTGAATCAAACCTGACTGGATTTTGCCTGCTGCGGTGACACCAGAGCATTATAGAGCCACATCAGCAAGGCAGTAGCGAAACCGATGCCGGAGATCACCCACCACATTTGCCCAGGCTTATGGGCGATCTCGCCAAAATGGTGCAGCAGGTGCCCGGCGAGGACGCCGCTGACGAAATAACCGATGGCGATGGGCAGAAATGCGTAGCCCATGAACATGCCTTCCTGGCCGGGCGGGGCCAGGCGCGACACATATTCGTAGTAGCGCGGCGATTGGGTCATCTCGCCCAGCGCCACCACGACCAGCGCCAGCACTACCATCGGCGCTGCGGGATCGATCACTACGGCTTTACCAAACAATTGAAATACCGATGCCATGGCGGCGGCCGCCCCCGGGGAGGTGGGGTGCACCGCCAGAACGATCCAGGACAGGCTGGTAATGACAATCCCCAGCGTGATCGCCGGCACCGCAGGGATTTTGCGCGTGAGAAAACTTACCAGGATCTGGAAAAAAATTACCGTGGCTGCATCGGCGGCAATCCACAGATCCACATTCCCTTGAGGGCTTACGTAACTGCGAATGAACAGCGGCATG
>JAAFGT010000037.1 GCA_010365215.1 Acidipila sp.
CACGAGCCGAGGCCGGGCGGAACGCCGTGCGCCACAGCTTCGAAAATCCCTCCCGCCGAATCGCCCGCGCGCAGCACGCGATCGACTTCCGCTTTCATAAGTCCTTCGGTTGCGGCATCGACGCATCGCAGCGGCGAATCCAGATTCGCGCAGATGGCGCGAATTTCGTCCCATGACGCAGCGCGTTCGAGCCGCACCGGCCCCACGGCGATAACGTGACTGAGCACTTCGATGCCGAACTGGCCCAGCAGCAATTTGGCCAGGGCGCCCGCAGCCACTCGCGCCGCTGTTTCCCGTGCCGAGGCGCGCTCCAGCACGTAGCGCGCGTCGTGAAAATTGAATTTCAGTGACCCGGCCAGATCCGCGTGCCCCGGCCGCGGAGCCGTCAGCTTGCGCTCAAATTCCTGGGCGCCATCGGTATCCTCCACCGGCAACGCTTTCTCCCAATTCTGCCAGTCGCGATTTTCCAGGCGCAACGCCACGGGCGAGCCGATGGTCTGCCCGTGACGAATGCCCGCCAGCGCTTCCACGCGGTCCTTCTCAATTTTCTGGCGGCCCCCGCGGCCATAACCCAACTGGCGGCGATGCAGCTCGCGGTTCACCAGCTCAAAATCGACAGGCAGCCCTGCCGGCAAGCCCGAGATCCAGGCGATGAGCGCCTGCCCGTGCGATTCCCCCGCAGTTACGAACCTGAGCATGCTTGTTCTCGTCCACTGTCAGAACACAAACTTAGGATTCTACAGAACGCTTGCGCGTGCGTCCACTGCTGACCGCAACCGCCAGCGCCACTAGACGCTTGACCGCGCCCTGAATGTTTCCTAATCTCGGTCGGATCTCAAGCCACAGGAGGCGTCGCCATGGACAAATTCGCAATCTGGGCGCAACTGGAAGCCAAGCCGGGAAAAGAAAAGGAAGTCGAAGAGTTTTTGAAGTCTGCCCAGCCGCTCGCTGAACAGGAAAAAGGCACGAGCACCTGGTTCGCGCTCAAACTCGGGCCCTTGAAGTATGGAATCTTCGATACCTTCGCCGACGAAAAGGCGTGCGACGCCCACCTTAACGGCGCGATCGCCAAAGCGCTATTCAGCAAAGCCAAGAAACTTTTCGCCAAAGCTCCGGAAATCGACAAACCCGAGATCCTTGCCGCCAAAAGCCACAGCGCCTAAAGCTGGGCGCAACGGGCGCCTTATGAGATCTAACCTGACCTGACTCGTCGAGGTCGGTTTCCATTACCCTTATTGCGAAGATGACGGAAAACTGCACACTTGAAGTCGCGCGCGCGTATCACGACGCCACGAAACATTCTTACGCGAGCGTCCGTTCGGGTGCGCATTTCCTCGACTGGGCGAACCAGCCGGCGCCGTTCAAGATTTATCCCACGCTGCAGCTACTGCCGCTGCCCGGCGAGCTGCGCCAGAGCGGCGTTGCGGCTCTCTCTGCTATCGCTACGAGCATTCCTTCTGGTGCGAATACGCTCCTTGATCTGGAAACGGTGGCGGGGCTGCTCTACCTTTCCGCCGGCATTACGCGTAAGCGGAGTCATCCCGGTGGCGAAATCTATTTTCGCGCGGCTGCGTGCACTGGCGCGCTCTATGAGGTTGAGCTTTACCTGGTCTGTGGCGAGCTGGCGGACCTGCCCGCCGGCGTCTACCACTTTTCTGCAGCCGAGTTTGGCTTGCGCAGGTTGCGCGCGGGCGATTACCGCTATGCGCTGCTCCAAGCCACCGGCGGGGAAACGGCTATCGCTGGTGCGCCGCTCACGATCGTCTGCACCTGCACGTACTGGCGCAACGCGTGGAAATATCAAGCCCGAACGTACCGGCATTTTGGCTGGGACAATGGCACGTTGCTCGCTAATCTGCTGGCGGCCGCCACTGCTTATGGATTACCGGCTCGTGTGGTCTGTGGTTTTGTGGACGATGACGTCAACCGGTTGGTGGATATTGACCCGCAACGTGAGGTGGCCTTTTCTTTAATCGCCATCGGAAATGGAGCAGAGGTCCCGCTTTCATTGCCAACGGTTATCTCGCCGCTCTCCCTGGAAACAGTGCCGCTGTCGCCGCGAGAAGTTGATTATCCGCTCATGCGCGAGATGCATGCCGGATCTTCATTAAGCTCTGCCGGGGAAGTTGCGCAGTGGCGCAGACGTTCTCCCGTAACCAAGCTTCCCGCGACTTCCGGGCCCGCGATCAAGCTCCAGCCTTTGTCTGACGCGCAGATACCGCGCGACCCCATCGAACAGGTGATCTTGCGGCGGGGCTCCAGTCGCAAATTTGCACGCGACCCGATCAGTCTGTCGCAGCTTTCCACCATGCTTGATCGTGCTACACGCGGCGTGGACGCCGATTTCCTCGATGCTCCGGGAACTCAACTCAACGATCTTTATTTGATTGTCAACGCGGTGGAAGGACTCGATTCCGGCGCGTACGTTTTTCACCGGGCTGGCGGCGTGATGGAGTGTTTGAAGCGCGGCGATTTCCGCGACCAGGCCGGCTATCTGGGATTGGAACAGCAGCTGCCCGCCGACGCCGCTGTAGACATTTTCTTTCTTGCGGACCTCGAGCCCGTTTTGCAGCGTTTCGGCAATCGCGGATATCGCGCGGTACAGCTCGAAGCGGGGATTCTTGGCGGCAAACTTTATCTAGCAGCCTATGCGCAGCGGCTGGGCGCAAGCGGCCTGACTTTTTTCGACGATGACGTAGTGCGATTCTTCTCTCCTCACGCAGCCGGGAAGAGCGCCATCTTTCTGATAGCCATTGGCCACAGCGGCAAACAGAAGCTCGCGTGATGCTCCCGCGCAGCCGAAGTCGAGGCAACTTGACTGGCGTACCGCCCAAGGCTAGGCTGGCTTCGCTGCCCGATAGCCGACGGGAGACTCTGCCATCTCTGACCCGCTAAATGAAACTGTCCAGCCGAGCGCGCTGGAGCAACTGAGCGATGCGCTGAAAACGCGCATTCAGGGCGTGCAGGGTTACACCCAGCTCGCCGTTCGCGCTACCGCCAACCTTTTTGAAGGCCCCCACTACGTCGACGATACGCTCACGCAGATGGACCTAATCGGCGTAGGCTCGCTGCCCATCGTGATGCTTACAGGTTTTTTCATTGGTGCGGTGATGGTGCTGCAGACTGCGGCGCAATTTGAGCGCTTCGGCCAGACTGTGCTGGTAGGCGACGTGGTGGCCATCTCGATAGTTCGCGAGCTGGGCCCCAGTATAACTTCGCTGCTGGTGGCCGGCCGGTGCGCTTCGGGGATCGCCTCCGAACTCGGGTCGATGCAAGTTACCGAACAAGTGGACGCGATGCGCGCCATGGGCACGGATCCCATCAAAAAACTGGTCACGCCCCGGGTGCTCGCTGGAACTTTGATGTTGCCGCTGCTGACGGCGATTTCCGATTTCATCGGCCTGCTGGGCGGATTTCTAATTTCGCATTTTCAGTTGCGGCTCGACCCCGTGCAGTATTGGACCAGGTCGATCCATGCGCTGGAGTTTGGCGACCTAATCCAGGGTCTGGTGAAGCCGCTGATCTTCGGATTCATTCTTACCAGCGTCGGGTGCTACTACGGCCTGAATGTGCGCGGGGGAACGCAGGGCGTGGGGCGCGCGACTACGCAGTCAGTGGTCACCGCCTCGGTGTTTATCCTGGTGACGAATTTCTTCATCACTCGCGTGATGCTTTTTATTTTCGCAAAATAGTTCCGCGGGCGACCACCTCTGGCAGCGCCGCTGGTTCGTCGTCTCGAATCGCGCTTGGCGCGCGTTTCCATCTATAATCATTCCGGACGGCGGCAGCACTCGCACGATTCCGTCCTCTTGGGGAAATGACGGAGAAACTCACCGGCGCTGCGGCGATTGCCTGCGAAGAGGTTCGCCTGGGCTTTGGCGATCAGGACGTACTTCGCGGGGTTTCTTTCCGCGTGGCTCCGCGCGAAACCCTGATGTTGCTGGGCGAAACAGGAACAGGAAAAACGCTGTTGCTGAAGTTAATCGCTGGGCTGCTCAAGCCCGACGCCGGCCGCATCACCGTTCTGGAGCACGACGTCACCGCCATGGCTGAGCCCGAGCTGCTCGATTTCCGGCGTCAGATCGGCTTCGTGTTTCAAGAGGGCGCGCTATTCGACTCGATAACCGTGGCGGAGAATGTCGCCTACCGCTTGCGCGAAGAAGACGTGGATAGCGAGGAGATCGAGACGCGCGTGCGAGAGACGCTGCGTTTCGTCGAGATGGAGCAGGCCATGGACAAGCTGCCCGGCGAGCTTTCCGGCGGTATGCGGCGTCGTGTCTCCATCGCTCGCGCTTTAATTACCCATCCGCCCATCGTGTTGTACGATTCGCCCACGGCGGGGCTGGATCCCGTCACGGCGCAAACCATCATTACACTGATCTTGAGGCTGCGCGACGTATACGGGGTCACAGCAATCGTAACCACTCACCGGTTACAGGATGCGTTCGCGCTGGCCAATTTTCGCTTCGCCGTGGATGCCGGAAAAGTGGAGCGCGCACCCGAGAACGGAAACACTTCTTCCGAGGGGAGCTCGAATCCGGCGCCCAGCACGCGATTTCTGTTTCTTCGCGAGGGCGCCATTTATTTCGAGGGTGACCAGGGCGCGTTTATGGCATCACAGGATCCATACCTGAAGAAATTTCTGGTATAGCAGTCTCGGGCATACATGGGGGGAGCAATCATGCCGCAACGTAAACAGGTCACCTGGGCGCAACTGCGTGTAGGGTTGATGACCGTGGTGGGACTCCTGCTGGTGATGGTCACCATTCTTTACGTCACCGGCACGGGAATTCTCGCCCCGAAATACCAGCTCCGTGCCTATCTCCCCGAAGTGGAAGGCCTGACTCTGGGAGCGCCGGTGCGTCTGGACGGCGTAGAAGTTGGAAACGTAGATGGCATCCGCATGGCTCCGCGGCCGGCGTCGGGAACACTCGATCGGATGCGCAACGTGGAAGTGCACATGCGCGTTAATCGCCGCTACCAGAATGAAATTCGCGTTGACTCGCGCGCCAGCCTGGTTACCGAGGGACTTTTGGGAAACCGCTACGTGCGCATCACTCGCGGCTCGTCTCCCGGCGTTGTGCCGCCCAATGGCGAGGTACCGGGTCAGGAAGAGCAGGCCATGAAGCAGATCGTCGAGCGCGGATCCGATCTGGTGCAAAACCTTGGCGAGCTCTCCAAGCAGTTTCGGGAGATTGTTGTCAGCGTAAACGCCGGGCGCGGCTCGCTTGGAAAGATGCTGGTGGATGAAGAGTTTTACAATCATCTGAATTCCAGCGCCAAGCGGCTGGATACGCTGCTGGCGCAGACGCAGTCCGGCAAAAACTCGCTCGGTAAACTGGTCACGGACGATGAGCTATATCAGCGGCTGAATTCCGTGGCCGATCGCACCGACAAGCTGCTCGCGGCAGTGCAGGACAAGCAAGGCTCGCTCGGGAAACTGATCTACGATCCGCAGGTTTATGACAGCGCAAAAGACTTCCTGGAGAAGGCCAATTCTTTTCTGGCGGATGTGCATTCGGGTAAAGGGTCCCTGGGTAAGTTGGCTACCGACGACCAGCTTTACGTGAATCTGCGCGACAGCGCGGCGGGACTCAAGGAAGCCACCGACAAGCTCAACAACGGGAAGGGAACCGCTGGAAAGATGTTCAGCGATCCGAACCTTTATGACAATCTGACCAAGCTTTCCGCCGATTTGCGGCAGCTCATCGCCGACTTCCGCCGCGATCCCAAAAAATATCTGCATGTGAAGTTTTCGATCTTTTAGACTTGCGGCGTTTTCCCCTGCACCTTAAGGTTGCGGTAAGATACGGCAACCACGACTTGCATTCATGAAGATGTGCACGAAAGTTTGCAGGCTGGGCGGAATATGAAAGTTATGGATGAGCTGATGAACCCCGGCTCCGCGCTCGAAGGCGCCGAGGAAAAGCGGATGAGTCTCGCGCCTCAGGGTGGCGCCGATCGCCCTTACCCCGGTGCCTTGATCGTCGTGGAAGGGATTGACGGCTCGGGAAAGAGCACGCAACTCTATCTGCTCAAGCGCTGGCTGGAGATTGGCGGTTACCGGCTGCACTTCACGGAATGGAATTCCTCAGAGCTGGTAAAGTCAGCCACTAAGCGCGGCAAGCAGAGCCGGCTGCTTACTCCGGTGACGTTTTCTCTGCTGCACGCGGCCGATTTCGCGGACCGCTGCGAGCGTCAGATACTTCCTTTGCTGCAGGGGGGCTATCTGGTGCTGGCGGACCGCTACATCTACACCGCGTTTGCGCGAGACGGCGCGCGTGGCTGCGCGGCCCACTGGCTCAGGAATCTCTACCGCTTTGCGCCCATTCCCGATCTCACGTTTTATTTTCGCGCGCCGCTGGAAGTGGCCGTCAATCGCATCATGAGCGGGCGACCCAAGCTGAAATATTACGAGGCGGGGATGGACCTGGGATTGTCCTTCGACCGCTCCGAAAGCTTCCGCATTTTCCAGGGCATGATCATGGAGCAGTACAATCGTATGACGGAAACGGAGAATTTTGTGGTTATGGACGGCACCGCGCCGGTGAATAAACTGCAAAAAAGCATGCGGCAGATTGCCGGCGAGCGCGTGGATCTTACCCGCTTCCAGCCGAAAGCAAGGCCCCGGCAATGAAGGCAAGCCAAAAAAAATTGAACGCCAACACTCCCGCCGCTACCGAGCGCGGGAAGCGCCGCAAGAACGGATTGCCCACAGGATCGCGATTCTACGGCCTGCCCGTGCCCGGATATAAGGACGAAGAAGTAGGCGGCTCTCTGATCGTTCTGGAAGGACCGGATGGCTCCGGGCGCTCGACGCAGATCGCTCTGCTCACCGAATGGCTGGAGTCGGAAGGTTTTGCCGTGCAGACCATGGGGCTGCGCCGCTCCTATCTGGTGGCCGCCGATATCGATGAGCTTCTAGAGAATAACGCCGTGACGCGCATGACTCTGGCGCTGATGTACGCCACCGACTTTTACGATCAACTGGAGCATCGCATTCTTCCGGCGCTGCGCTCGGGCATGGTGGTGCTCGCGGACCGCTACATTTTCACCCTGATTGCACGGGGCACGGTGCGCGGCATCGAGCGCGAATATCTTCACGGCCTGTATCAGATGGCTCTGCGTCCTCACCTGACGTTCTGGCTGACGGTGAAACCGGAAGTCGCTTTCGAACGCGAGTTTAAGAAGAGTCACGCCATCAGCTACTGGGAAGCCGGGCGCGATATGTCGCTTTCGAGCGACCTCTTCAAATCGTTCATCCGCTACCAAAACATGGTCAAGAAGGAATTCGAAATTCTGGCCCGCCGGCACGGGTTTGTGGCCGTGGACGGCGAGCGCTCGGTGCGCGAAGTGAATGGCGACCTGCGCAAGCGCATTGCCGCCCAACTGGGTATCCGTTCCACAAAATATCGTCCTTCCGGTGCGCTGGCCTCCGTCTGGCGTTAGAATCAGCTTTGGCCTTTCCGTTCCACATTGCGGCGATCGACGCAGGCTCGAATGCCATCCGCCTAGTCATCGCTCGCGCCGAATCACCCTTCGAGATTCACGAACTGGCCACCGAGCGAGTGGCTGTGCGCCTGGGCCACAACGCCTTCACCAGCCGAAGGCTTGACGAGCGCACCATCTCTCGCGCCGCTAAAGCCTTCCGGCAGTTCCGCGATTTAATGGATCGCTACCGCGTGGAGGCTTGCCGTGCCGTGGCCACCAGCGCATCCCGCGAAGCGCGCAATCGCGCCGAGCTGATCCGGCGAATCGAGCGCAAGAGCGGAATCCGTCTGGAGGTAATCGGCAGCGAAGAAGAAGCCCGGCTGGTGCGTTCAGCCGTGCTGGCCTCGCTCAGCGGGAAATTTGCACCGCAAGTGATCGCTGATCTTGGCGGCGGCAGCCTGGAAGTCAGCCTGATGCACGGCGAAAAAGTGCGGAAGAGCGTGCATCTTCCCGTGGGCACGGTACGCTTGATGGAAACTCTCGGAGTCGATGGAAAAATTACACCCCAACTGGCCGAAGATATTCGTCATGCCCTGCTGGGCCGGCTCGGGAAAGCCCTCGGCCGCCGCCCGCGCACTTCCGCAACCGTTGCCGTAGCGTGCGGTGGCAACGCAGAAGCTCTGGCGCAGATCGCTCCGGGCCCTCGGCAACAGGGAATCGATTCGCTCGATCTCCGGCTTTTGCGGCGCCGCTTGCCGGAGATTCTAGGCCGCGACGTCGAGGGACGCATGCGGGTTTTTCGTGTGCGCCGCGACCGTGCCGAGGTCATAGGTATCGCCGCAGTGGTCTTTGATTCGCTCGGTGCCGCGCTTGGCTTGCGCTCCATGCTCGTTCCCGGCGTCGGTGTTCGCGAAGGCGTGCTGCTTGATGTGGTGCGCTCGCGCTTCGCCGCGCCCCAAGCCCCTGTATCCGACAAGCGTTCCCGGGCCGTGCTGGACAGCGTGCTGTCATTCGCGAAACAGTTCAATTTCGATGCGGGCCATTCGCGGCACGTGGCCGCCCTCGCGGTTTCCCTCTTCGATCAGCTTCGCCCGGTGCACCAGTTGAATGACGAGATGCGTTTCATTCTTCAAATTGCCGCGCTCCTTCACGACGTGGGCAAGATTGTGAACACCCGGTCGCACCATAAGCATGGCGAGTACCTGGTGCGTTGTGGAAAGATTCCGGGTCTGGAGGGCCAGCGGCGTGAGATGGTGGCCTGCCTGGTTCGCTATCACAATCACAAATCGGATCCCAGCCCGGAACACAAGCCCTACGGCGCGTTGGACCGCGAGCAGCGCCGGCAGGTGCGACTGCTGGCCGCCGTAATCCGTCTGGCGGAAGGGCTCGATGTAACTCATCGCCAGGCGATCACCCGGCTGCGAGCCGCCTATCACGGACGGGGAGTGCAAATCGAGGCATTGGCCAAAATGAGTGTGGGAAAGGAAATTGCCGCTGCGCAGCGGCGCGCTGAATTATTTGAAAGGGAATTCCGGGCACAGGCGGTCTTTCGGCGGGTGGCAAGCTAGCATCGCGCGGGTTGTCTCACGCGAGCGCTGACTGGCTTAGCCCGACCGGTATCGGCTCGGCCATGGGCCGGGCTGCAGGAGTAGAAAACCATGTTGCTCTATTTGTTTCGACACGGAGTGGCAATCGATCCAGCCGACCCCGAGTGCCCGCCGGACGCCGAGCGACCTCTGACGCGCGAGGGCATTGAGAAAACGCGTCTCGCCGCGCGCGGGTTGCGCAAGCTCGGAGTAAAGCCCGACTTGATTTTATCAAGCCCGCTGGTGCGGGCGATCGAGACCGCGGAGATCGTCGCCCGCGAGCTGGGCTGGGCCAAGGAAAAAATTCACCGCACTGCGGCGCTCGAGCCTGACTCCGATCCGGCGGAGTTGCTGAAGGAACTAGCGCGGCTGAAGAAAGAATCCGTGCTGTGCGCGGGGCATGCCCCGCATCTCGATGAGCTCATCGCTCGTGCCGTGGGGGTTCGTGTGGCGTTTACCGGACTGAAGAAGGCCGGCGCCGCGTGCCTGGAATTTGCCTCACCGGCAAGTTCTCGCGGAGTTTTGCTGTGGCTGCTTCCACCGAAAGTTCTACGGCAATTAGAGGGTTAAGCCGCAGGATTAACGATGCGTTCCAGTGCGCCGAACGATTTCCAGCGCGGGCGGATCGGGCTCCTGCGCGGCTGATATGTGTGTCGCTGTGCGAACGGTACCTGTTGTGCGAATCGTAGTCGCGCGAGACGTACCTGGGCGAACCGTACCTGCGCGAACAATTACCGGAATCCCCAGCACTATCTCCAGCAGGTGTTTTCGCCCGCCAATCTCGGCGGCATTCTCCTGGCTCTCCTCCCAACCTGCGGCCTCCACCAAAACAAATTCGCCGCCGTTCGATACGGCCACCCCTTGGACGGAGTTATCGTGCGAAAAATCCAGTGCGGCCGCCAGGCGAAGCACGGCGGCAAGGCATGTAACCAGCCGCTGCCCGCCCGAATCGAGTTTCGCGAACGCTTTATTCTTTTCATCCGGTTCCGCGCCGCGATAATAGCGAGCGATCAACGCGACCCGATTAATCTCATCAACAGTCCAGCCCAGCGGGGGCTCAAGCCCGGAGATCAATCGGTACGCCACTTTGTTATCCCTTTTTTTCCCTTCCGACCGGCCGACGCCGTGGAGCAGCGCGGCAGCATGAAGCAGGCGGCGAGAACGCGGGCTGGAGAACGGGCCATTCCTCCCGGAGGCAGCCAGGCCGTCGAAGAGATGCAAGGCCAGTCGCGCTACGTGGCGGGAATGCGCGACGTCAGGGTCTAGGTACGCGGCCCACGCGGTGAGTTTGGCGAAGGCGGCAGCCTCCAGGCGCGGCCCCTGGGGGAGTTCTCCGCGCCACACTGGCCAGAGAGCGCTGCGTCCAGCCATTTCCCGGCGGTATTCATCGAGGCGGGATTGCCTCTCCTGCTCGATTACTTCGTTCCAGCGCGCCTGGGCTTGGGAGTCAGAGGCCGGCCCGGCTTCCGGCATGGATTCGCGTAGCAAGTCGAGGTCGTGCACTTCCCCGAGCAGATCCTGCAGACGCTTCAATTCCTTTCCCCACACGGTGTAACGCTCCGGAAGGAAATTCTCCACGGTGTAGCGAAAGCGCTTGAGTCCGATGCGCAGCTCATGCCAGGCAGCTGGATTGCGATTTCGCAAAGCGCGGCGGTGGATAGACTGCGCCTCTTCCAGCCGTTCGAGAGCCAGATGCTGTGCCACCAGGCCATTGAGAGGCAAACGTCGCGCCCGTTCCGGCAACGCCCGCGTCCACGCCTGCCACCGCTTGCGGTCAAACTCCTCAAGCGCCGCGGCAGTTTCAACGCGCAAATCATTTTCTCGCGAGCAGGTTCCCTCGAGGAGGGCTTGGCGCAGGGGATCACTCGCGGAGAACAGCTTGTGCACCCATTCCACCTGCACGTGCAGGTCGCGCAGCGCGCCGAGCTTGCGAAACAGCTTCCGCGACTCGCGCCTCATTTCGCGCCAGGCGGGATCCGAATCGACCTCGGAAACACCGGAAGCGATGGACCGGCAGCGGCGTAGCGCCACGCGCAGATCGTGCACGGAATCGGCCGAGAAACTTCGTTGGACCTGCGCGCACTGCTTCAGCACGCGCTGCATCCAGTGTCGCAGGCCGGAATGTTTGGCCTCGATTACAGCAACTTGCGGATGGGTACTCATTGTTTCCCTGGGCTTCCCTGGGGGGTGAAGCGAGCAGTGTACGCTGGGGTCACAAGGGAGACAAATCGCTCTGTGGAAAACCGCGGTGCTGGCCGTCACGCCGTTCAGGCATCGTCGATCGTCAACGGGTCGCGCACAGATTTTTCCTGGTCGCTCCACAATTCCTGGAAGAGCCGTACCGTGGCGGGCCCGTGTCCCGCGTAGTGATTATTGGCGTAGGCGAAAATGGTGACGCCGCGGGACTTCACCTGGTAACAGACCTTGGCCCATTCGGATAGCTCCACGCGCCGGTCCACAATGGTCTGGTTCCAGATTTTGGTGCGCTCCTCGATGGCTTTGCGGTCACCGAGGAAGCGCACGTAGCAAAAATCCGCGGTAACCACGTCCCCACGCGCGGCGAGTTCCGCGGGGCGCGGCATCCAGGGATGGTCGATCAAAGCTAGCGCCACGCCACGCGAGCGCAGCAGGTCGAATAATCGTTGCGTGAGCCAATGCTTATTCCTAATTTCCAGGGCAAAGCGCACGCCCTCGGGCAGCTTCTTTATGAACGGCTCAAGCCGTTGCAGGAAGTCGTCGCCCTTGGCAAATGTGGCCGCGTTGAAGTAGGGAAGTTGCAGCAGCAGCACGCCGAGCTTCTGCCCCAGCATCTGCATGCGTTCGACAAATTCCTTAAATTCATCGTCGCATCCGGCAAGTATTTTCTCGTGGGTGACCGATTGCGGCACTTTTGCCGCAAAAAGAAATCCCGGAGGCGTTTTCGCGTCCCACCCCTGCACGGTCCGAACACTAGGCGTGGCGTAGTAAGTGCTGTCCACCTCGACGGTATCGAAATGCTGGGCGTAGAAACTAAGATAGTCGGCGGGTTTCATTCCTTGCGGGTAAAACGTCCCCGGCCAACCCGCAGCGGTAAAGGCCGAGGTGCCAAAGCGCACTTGAGGAGTTCCTCCGGACATTACAGAAATGTGACGGTCCCTTGCTTCGCAGAGTGTTTCTGCTAAAGCTCGCGCTGGCCGGGTAACGCACTGCCAACACCCGGATGGTAGCAATAGCCCATCGACTCCGAAAGCGAATCTTCGGTGCATCTCGCGCGTGCACGGCGGTTTCTACTACTCACGTTGACTCTCACCACGCTCCGACCTATCATTCTTTCTCTACGTCACGAGAGTAACTACATAGTTAGAAGCACGTTTGGGGACCAAAGCGTCCCCGGCATCCCTATCGTATCCGCTATGGTGCTCAGCGCAATTTCGCCGATCAGCGGGTCGCATCCCCCCTGCCTGCTGGGGCTTTTCGTTCTTCTGGCCGTAGCTACCTCGATCAAGATCGACCTGCCGTCGCTGGGGATTGCTACCGTCACCTCCATCGTTGTGGGCTTGGCCATCCTGGCTTACCGGCTGAAGCGTCGATTGGCCGCGCAAGCTTTGGAGCTGCATGCCTGCCGGCAACGCTACCAGCAGATCTTCGAGCGCAATCCTGCGGGGATGTGTCGCATGAGCTTGGAAGAAGAAATTCTGGACTGCAATGATGCCTTCGCGCGGATTCTCGGATATGCCTCGCGGGCGGAACTGCTTTCTCGTCCTACTCATGTTCTTTGGGACGATTCGGCCGGCGCCGAGTCGTTCCTGGCCTTGCTGAATAAGCATAAGACGGTCACGAACTACGAGCGGCAATTGCGGCGGAATGACGGTACGCGAGTTTGGGTTCTGCAAAATGCCACCCTCCTCGAGGCCAGTGACAACTCACCGGCGGTTATCGAAGCAATGCTGATCGATATTACCGAGCACAAAAAGGCACAAGAGTCCGTGCTGCAGCAGTCGGAGACAAATTACCGTTCCCTGGTTGAAGGTTCGCCGTATGGGATTATACGATCCACCGCCGCGGGGAAGTTCCTGATGGTTAACCCTGCGCTGGTTACAATGTTGGGCTACGATTCGCAAGCTGAAATACTAGCTCTCAATGCGGCCAGTGAGCTCTATCAAGATCCATCCGATCGCTTGAAAATTCTCGCCTTATTTCAAGGTACGCGTCATGTTGAAAATATCGAGGTCAACTGGAAGAAAAAGGACGGTCGCCCGATCCTGGTTCGCGCGAGAGGCCGGCTGATTCGCGACGACCAGGGCACCGAGTGCTTCGAATCGATTGTGGAGGACATCACCGAGCGCCGGATGCTCGAAGATAACCTGCGGCAAGCGCAAAAGATGGAAGCCATTGGACAGCTTGCGGGTGGAATCGCCCACGACTTCAACAATCTGCTGCTCATTATTCTTGGCCAATGCCACCAGCTGTTGGCGCAGACCGGCCCGACGGACCCGGGTTATGCCCGGCTTCAGGAAATCCAGGCGGCGGCGGAACGCGCCAAATCCCTTACCACCCGTTTGCTGATCTTCGGCAGGCGCAAGCCACTGGAATTTGATGTTCTGGATCTGAATGCAGCGCTATCAGAGTTGCGCGAGCTTTTGCAGCATCTGGTAGGAGAGAATATTTTGTTGGTCGCGCGACTGAGTCCACTGCTGAAGCAGGTGAAAGCCGATCGGGGATTACTGGAACAGGTGATCATCAATCTCGCGGGGAACGCCCGCGACGCGATGCCTGACGGAGGCACACTGACGATTATCACCGCGAACGCCAGTACAAATGAAACCTCTGCGGTTGAACATCCAGGAGTTCCGTGCGGCCAATTCGTTACGATTACCTTGTGCGACACGGGGATCGGCATGGACTCTGCCACCCAAAACCGCGTCTTCGAACCTTACTTCACCACAAAAGGACCTGGGAAGGGCACCGGGCTGGGCTTAGCCATGGTGCAAAGCATCGTGGCGCAAAGTGGTGGCCATGTCACGGTAGCAAGCGAGCCCGGCCATGGTTCAAAATTCACGATTTATTTGCCGGCGGTTCAGGAAATCACTCTGCCGGAAATGTCCGCGCCGCAAATGCCGGAAAGTTATTTTGGATCGGAGACTGTCTTGCTGGTGGAAGATGAGCGCAGCGTGCGGCTGCTCATCCGCGAATTTTTGCAGAGCAGTGGCTACGTGGTGATCGAGGCGGAGACCGGCCAGCAAGCGCTTCGCCTGGCGCAGGCTCACCAGGGTCCAATCCACCTGCTGGTGACCGACATCGTGATGCCAAAAATGAGCGGTCATGAGCTCGCCAGGGAATTATCCGCAAGCCGGCCGGCATTGAAAGTTTTATGCATGTCCGGATATCCAGGAAAGAGGAGCCAGGAGGAAGGGGCATCCGACGATGAGCGACGGTTTCTTCAGAAACCGTTTGTCATGAAACTTCTGCTCAAGGAGGTCCGCAAGATATTGGACTCGGCGGCCTAGATTGTGTCGCGATCGCTTCCTACGTTGTCGTTGAAGACGCAATTAGTTCTATGGATTGTCAGTGAGTGCAGCCTGTCAATGCGTAGTTTCTTGGGGGACAGGTTGCCGTGCTTTTGAACGTAGCCTAAGATATCCGAGTGCCGGAGTGGCGGAATGGCAGACGCGGCGGACTCAAAATCCGTTGGTCGCAAGGCCGTGTGGGTTCGACTCCCTCCTCCGGCACCACGTCAGTTCTTCTGAGCGTGGCGAGTGGCAAGCCGTCGTTTCACTTTTGGAACCGCATAGAGCGCTGCCCCGACCACCAGCAATATAGACGTCAACCCCACAATCTTTACCACGGCGAGGACTTTGTTTGGCTCATCGGCCGCCGGTATAATCGAGAGAACGATGGCCGCAGTGGTGACTGTGAATCCAACGGTCGCCAGCACTATGGCAACAGGCTTCCCCCCGGGCACGCGAAAGACGCCGGGACCGGCAGGATCCCTCTGCACCTTAATCATCACCGCAAACAAAAACTGAAATGGAATGAAATAGGTAATTACGCCCAGGCTCACCATCACGTCATACGCACCCTTCACGCTCGTGCCCGCCTGGCCCAGAAACACGAACACCAGTGCGACCGCCGTCTGCGTGAGCAGCGCCACGTAGGGCGTTCCCCATCGCGGATGCAGGCGTCCGAAAGCCGCGGGCAGATAACGATCGATGCCGGCAACGAAGGGCAGTCGCGCCGTTGCGGCAAGGAACGCTCCGGCGGCGCCCAGATTGGAAAGCGTGATCAGCAGCGCGACGAGCGGGACAATGCCGAACCAACCCGCGCCGAGCCAACCCGCGCCGAGCCAGCCCACGCGCTCGGCAGTCGCGGCGATAGCCTGCATGATGCCTTCGAGGCCGTTCAATTTCGTCGACGGAAGTGCCAGCAAGACGCACAGCGTGCCGCCGATGTAACCGATGGTTACCAGAGCGCCGCCCACAAAAAGCGCGCGTGGCATGTTGCGGCGCGGATCTTTTATTTCCTCAGCCATAAACGAAGCGGCTTCGCTCCCGGCGAAGGCGAATGTAAGGATCGACCAGAAAACAATATCGGTGAGCCGTGTGGCCGGAATCATCGTGGAGCGCGTGAACTGGGTGGCGGACCCGAAGCGCCACCAGGCCAGCAGCCCCATGCCAATAATCATGGCAATCGGCGCCCACATGCCGATCGCTCCGATGTTGTTCAACCACTTGCCTATGTTCAGCCCGACGATGTGCAAAATGGTCGCGAGCACCAGCGCCGAGCAGGCGAAAACTATAAAAAAGGTGGGACTCTTTGCCAGGCCCAGCCACCGCGTACCGCCCAGGTACAAGGCGTTGCCTGCGGCGAAGTAGAGCACGGACGGGAAGTAGGGCAAGTTACAGGTCCAATACATCCACGCGCACATGAATCCGGAAAAGTCGCCGAAGGCGTGTTTGGTCCAAACATAAAGACCACCTTCTTGGGGAAACCGTGAGGTCAGTTCGGTGACCGAAAGGGTTAGAGGCAGGTAAAAGGTCAGCCATGCACCCAGCCAGATAATCAGTGAACTGGGGCCCGCCGCTGCCGCGGCCGCAATCCAACGCAAACTGATTCCCGTCACCACATAAAAAAGAATCAGGTCGCGCAGCCCCATGGCCCGCTTCGGGCTGGTGTTTTCGGGGCTGGCCATGCCGGGGACACTACGGCGTTCCGATTACCGCGTCAATCGCCCAGAAACTTTTTTATGGTAGTTAAAAGGGAACCGGCCCGGCGGGTTTGCCGATCAGACGGCGAGGAAGTAGCGGTAAAACTCGATATCGCGCTTGTAGCCTAATGATTCGTAGAGTTTTTGCGCCGTTAAATTGTCGGTGGCGGTTTCCAGCATCAGCCCGTCCGCGCCGCTGCCCTCGGCCAGCTCTTTTGCCCGGTCCATCAATGCTGCGCCCACGCCGCGCGATCGCGCTTCCGGCGTGACGAAGAGATCGCTCAAAATCCATTGCGGTTTCAACGACAATGAAGAAAAAGTCGGATAAAGATGCACGAAGCCGACCGCGGTGGAAGAGTTGCCGGTCTGCACCAGCGCCAAAAACATCACCGACTCTTCCCGTTTCAGTCTTTCCGCCAGGAAGGCGCGCGTGCCGCGGGGGTCCGGCGGCCGGCGATAAAATTCGCGATAGGCTTCGAACAGCGGAGCGATCCAATCCATCTGTTCCGCGCCCGCGCGGGTGATCCGCAGCGTACTGAAGTCTGCATCCATGCCGACTACAATATCCGTCCGGGGCGTCGGGCGCAAGATTTAGGAAGCGGATTCATCAAGCTTTGTCGTGGCCGTAATACTCGTAGGCGGACATGGGCTTTTCCCCACCTTTCTTCCACAGCCGCTTATCCGGCGGGATCTTGCCCAGCGCCAGAGCCATCTCGCGAATGTGCGTGGCCACCGCGCCGCAGCACGCGCCGATGTAATTGACGCCAATCTCGCGCGCTTCCCGCGCATAGTCGGCCATGGCTTTTCGCGTAAGCTGCAGCGGGTCGAGACCTACGGGGAATTCCGGCAGGGAAGTAAAGTCCGGTGAGTCTTTCGGCGTGCGATAAGCCACCGGCTGGCAAGCGATGTAACCGGGAACCGCCGCACGCATCTGCCTCATCAAGGGCAAAGTATGTTCGGGGCTGCGCAGGCAATTGATGCCGACAATATCGGCGCCGGCGCCCGCCAGGATTTTTGCTGCTTCTGCAGCCGTCTTGCCCTCGGCAGTGACCTCCTGATTTTCAAAGCAGATCGTGATCATCGCGGGGAGACCGGTCTTCTTCACGCGTTCCAGCGCCAGCAGAGCTTCGCCTACCCAGGAAAATGTTTCTCCAATCATGAAGTCCACACCGGCGTCAACCTGGACGGCAAGCTGCTCGTCGAACTGTTTTCGCACGGAGTCCTGCGCGGAGCTGGAGTTGGGCTCGTATTTCCAGGTAAGGCTGAGGTTGCCGGCCACCAAACATTGCTCTCCCGCCACCTCTTTGGCGATGCCCACGGCCGCGCGGTTCAGCTCTTCGAGCCGGTCTTCCAGTCCCACGGTGGCCAGCTTATCCCTACTGGCATAGAACGTCAGAGCTTGCAGCACGTCAGCGCCAGCCTCGCGAAATTCGATGTGCAGCTCGCGCAGGGCTTCAGGATGCAGGAGGGCTACTTCCGGCGTAAATGGTCCGGCGCGCACCCAACCGCGTTTTTCCAGCTCCAGCAGATAACCGCCATCGCCGAGCACCGGGCCTTCCGCCAACCGCTCGAGAATTCCCTTTTTCATTTCCCCCCCAGCCTAATCATCGCGGTACTCATAGGACCCCTTGATGGGATGGCCGTCCGCAAAACGGGAAGGACGAAAAGCGCGAATGTCCACCGTCTTGCCACGCCCGTCCAACAGCAGCTCGGACATTACCAGTCCCGTGGCCGGCGATATCTTGAAACCCATTCCGGAAAATCCCGCCATCACGTAAAGACCGGTGACGCCGTCCACTTCACCAAGCAACGGACGGCAGTCCGGGCTCATGTCGTAGACGCCGGTAATCCCGCGCATCAATCCGGCATGTTGCAGCGCGGGTATGCGCCGGCAAGCTTCCTTAGCCATCTCGCCCAGCGATTCTTCCGAAGCGCGCTGCGGGAAATTGTCCGGATCGACGCCGCGTTTTCCGTAGAATCCGCCCACCAGCGTCTTGTCCTGCCCGTCGGAGCGGAAATACACGTTGCTGATGGAATCGATGCACGCGCACCCGCCGCCTTTCATTCCCGCGGGATTTTTTAGGATAGCCACTTCGTGCATCTCGGCCGCTAACGGAAGTGGAATACCGATCTCCTTGAAAAGAGCCAGCGACCATTGCCCGGTTGCAGCCACCACCACCGGCGCGGCTATTTCTCCCTGATCGGTTCGCACGCCCCGGGTCTTATCTCCCGCGACGATCAGCGAAGTGACCTTGGTTCGTGGCAGATAGGTTACGCCGCGCGCTCGTGCGGCATCCAGAAAACCGTTGGCCACGCCGGCGCCATCGCCATAACCTGAATCCGGCTCGTAGGCGGCGACCTCTACATCTTCGACGTTCCAGTCCGGCTCCATCTGCTTGAGCTCCATGCCGGAAATCAGGCCGGTGTTTACGCCCAGTTCGCGTTGCATGGCTACATTGGCTTTGAGCCGGTCCACTTCGCCGGCTGGGACGATGCGCACGAATCCCGTCCTGCGAAAATCCCCAGTCACACCGACGATTTCTTCCCAGTTGCGGAAAATTTCCAGGCTCTTCACCGCGAGCTGAACTTCCGGCGCAAAACTGTAATGCATGCGAATTAGCGCGGAAGAACGTCCGCTGGCTCCCTGGCCGGCAAAATCCTTGTCGACCACCACCACGCGACCCGGCTTGCGTTGCGCCAGGTGAAACGCCAGCGAAGCGCCCATTACTCCTGCGCCCAGAATAATAATGTCAGCGATCGGAGCTTGCGGATGAGGTGTGATCACGACTGTTTCCCATGCCTGTTTTTCAGGTCCCGCAAGACTTGATGCGCAGCGTTGTGCCCCGGAGCGCCGGTAACACCACCGCCTGGGTGGGCGCCTGCGCCACAAAGATAGAGCCCAGCGATGGGAGTGCGATACTGCGCCCACCCGGCCACCGGCCGCATAAAGAAAAGCTGTTCGAGATTCAGGTCGCCGTGAAAGATATTGCCCTCGGTGAGCCCATAGGTGCGCTCGAGGTCGAGCGGCGTAAGCACTTGTCGCGCGACCACAGCTCCTGGAACATTAGGCGCGTACTCGCCGATCTTTTTCACCACGCGATCGCCAAGCAGCTCGCGCTTTTCGTCCCACGTGCCCTGCCGCAGGCGGTAGGGCACGTACTGCACGAAACACGTCATGATGTGACGGCCGGGAGGCGCTAAAGTGTTATCGACATTTGAAGCCACGACGCAGTCGACCCACAACTCCTCCGGGATGTCTCCAAATTTAGAAATATCATAGCAACGCTCGGCAAACTCCAGCGAAGGCACCAGAGTAAATAAAGAGCGCTCGCCCGCCGTAAACGCGATGGGCATGCCGTTGACTCGGGGCTCTTCGCTCAGCACCAGGTTCACTTTGGCGCACGGGCCGTCCATTTTTATGGCGCGAACCGCCGCGCGAAAATCGTCGGGCAGCTCGCCCAGTTCCACCATGCCCAGAAAAGTACGCTTGGGGTCGGCATTCGAGAGCACCAGCGGCGCGGCAATTTCCTCGCCGTCTTCGAGAACAACGCCGCGCGATTTGCCATCCCTGATGTCAATTCTGGCGACCGGCGCGGACGTGCGAATTTTCACGCCAAGTTTGCGCGCCGACGCTGCCAGCGCCTGAGTAATACTTCCCATCCCGCCCACTACGTGGCCATAAAACCCCTGAATCTCTTCAGCTCCGCCACTGAGCAGATGAAACAGCAATCCCAAAGCAGAACCCGGCTGGTACGGCCCGCCGTGCTTGCCGTAGACGTTGTTGGCCAGCATCAGCGTCTTCACTTTTTCGTTTTCGTAATGCCGATCGAGAAATTCGCCCAGGCTGCCGGTAAGAAATGAGATCAGCTCGGCAATCTCCCCGCCGGAAATTTTGCGGAACCGCTTTCCAACGCGCAGCAGCTCCAGCGTGCCCTGCATCCCGCGACGGTGAATGTCCGGCGGCGGCTCCAGAAAAAACGGCTGCAGGTAGCGCGCCAGCTTCTTTAATTGATCGTCCACGCGCAGGAAGGTCTTAGCGTCTTCGCGGGATAGTTGCCGCAGCTCGCTCGCGGTGCGCTCACGATCCGGCCACCAGCACACCACGGAGCGGTCCATGAACGGTACCAGCAGCGACGGCGAGCAGGGAATCATGCGCAGCCCGTGCGCGGCGAGGTCAAGGTCGCGAATCACCTCGGGCCGCAGCATGCTGGCGATGTAGGAAGTCGTTGAAGCGCGGCAGCCCGGCGCAATTTCTTCGGTCACGCAGCGGCCGCCAATCATGTCGCGGCGTTCGAGCACCAGCGTGGATAGCCCAGCGCGCCCGAGGTAGGCTGCCGCGGTAAGCCCGTTATGACCAGCGCCGATTACAATCGCGTCCCAACCGTTTTTGGAAACACCGCGTTTCGGCGCTGCTTGAGATGTAGGACCGGCAGTCATGGAATGGCTAGGAGCGCATGAAATTAGCACACTTGTGCTAGTCTTTCCCACGGCCAATCGACTCAACTTCTCGTCATTAACGAAAATTAATTATGCGCACAAGCTCTAGTTTTTATTTTCGCCGCTAAGCTCGACGTGCTCCTGCGCGGTTTGCCGCCGAAAGTCGGGCGTTGACGTCGCCGCCTTGGCCCGTCTTGTGGTGCACGGCTAAAGAATTGAAGGACCGAGAATAATGGGACAGTCACTCCAGGAAATCATCGCGCTCTACAATCCGGCGGCGCCGCTGGAGCACGCCTCTACGATTCCCGCGCCCTGGTACGTGGACACGCGCATGGCGGAACTCGAGCAACAGACCGTATTCGGCAGAAACTGGCTGGTAGCGGGCCGCGCCGATCAGGTGACGGCGCCAGGGGCTTACTTCACGACAGAAGTAGCCGGTGAACCGGTGGTGGTCGTTCGCGGGAATGACCGGGTGCTGCGCGCCTTCTTCAACGTCTGCCGCCACCACGCTGCCACGGTGATGCCCGAGCCATGCGGAAAAACCGAGCACCTGCGCTGCCCGTACCACGGCTGGACGTACGGGCTCGATGGCGCGTTGAAGGGCATGACCGAATTCGAAGGCGTGGAGAACTTTGACCGCTCAAAGAACGGACTTGTGCCCGTGCAAGTGGATATCTGGGAGAAATTCGTATTCGTGAATCTCGATCCGCGGGCGGGCGCGCTGCGGGATTTTTTGGGCGGCCTGGCCAGAATGGTCCAACCGCTCGGGCTCGACCAGCTCCATTTTCTCGACCGGCGTGAATACACTCTAGACTGCAACTGGAAAGTTTACGTGGACAATTATCTCGACGGCGGCTACCACGTGCCGTTTATGCACAAGGGTTTGAACAGCGTGATCGACTTCAAGGAATACTTGATTCGCAATGAAGACCGCTATTGCGAGCAGTCCAGCCCGATGCGTTCGGAGAATGCCAGCGATGCGATGACCGGGGCCACACGGCGCGGCGAGCGCGCGTATTATCTGTGGCAGTATCCCAACTTTATGCTCAACTGGTACGAAGGCGTGATGGACACCAACCTGGTGCTGCCGCTGGGCGTGGATCGCTGCCGCGTGATTTTTGATTTTTACTTTGCGCAGACCGACGAGGAAAGTAACCTGCGCAACCGGCAGAGCATCGAGGTGAGCGGCCGTGTGCAGGATGAGGATGAAGCCGTCTGTGTATCCGTGCAGCGCGGCCTCAAGTCGCGGGCTTATGTGCGGGGAAGGCTTTCCGTGCGCCGCGAAGCGGGCGAGCATCTCTTCCACCGCCTGCTCCACGCCGATCTGCAAGGCGGCGTGACCGCCACCCGCGCTGCGGACTAAAGGTTATTTCGCAAACCGCCGGAAAAAACTGTCCTTATTCCATTGCGGCCGTTCCGGGCTATTGGCTACGCGCTCGGCTAATTCCAAAACAATGTGATTGAACTGCGCGGCGGCGGCCAGGTCTACAGGCTGATTCACATCGTCCGATGGCGCGTGATAGCGGTTCTTCAGCCACTCCTTGTGCAGGCTCTCTTCTTTTGATCCCGGCAGATAACCAAACTTGAAAGCCAGCGCGGGAACGCCGCGGCGGATGAAACTGTATTGATCGCTACGGATGAAGAGGTTGCGGTCGGGTTCCTTGTCGCTTTGGATCTGTACGTGCGCGGCTTTGGCGACGGTGCGAATGTCCTCGCCGAGGCTGGATTCATCGAGGCCCTGCACCTCGAGATAATGTAGTGCATGCAGCGGCAGGAACATGTCCATGTTGAGGTCGGCAACAATCCCCTCCGCCGGGACACTCGGGTGATTCGCGAAGTACCACGAACCAAGAAGGCCTTTCTCCTCCGCAGTGACGACGACAAACACCAGCGAGCGTTTGAGCTTGGTACCTGAGTCATGCAAGGTACGCGCAATTTCCAGAAGCGAGGCGACTCCGGAGGCGTCATCCATCGCCCCGTTGTAAATGCTGTCGCCGTTGATGGGTTCGCCCACGCCGAGATGATCGAGGTGCGCGCTGAGCGCGACGTATTCAGTTTTTAGCGTGGGATCGTTGCCGGGCAGCACGCCGACGACGTTGGGTGACTCCACTTGTGAACGCTTCACGGCGAGCTTGGCTCGAATGCTGACGGCCAGCGGGAAGTGCGGCAACGGTTTCTGCTCGGCGTCGGCCGCGAGAATTTCGGCGAAATTGTGCCCGGTGCCGGCGAAGAATTTATCGGCATGCTCGGGGTTGATGTAGGCGGCGAAGCGCATTCCGCCATAACTTTGCAATGCGCTCTCGTGCAGCGTCATCTGCGGCTGTGTACGGGAAAGCGCCTGTCGCGCCCAGGGAATGTCCATGGAGCGCGGATTCGCGATCACCATCAGGCCGATAGCGCCCGCGGATTTTAGCGTCTTCCAGCGCTCGGAGCCAAATTGAAAGTGCGATTTCAGCGGCCCGGGTAGCGCAGCGGGTCCACCCGCGAAATAGACCACAATCTTTCCGTGGACATCGAGCCCTGCCAGGTCATCGTAATTTTTCTCAGGAATGGCAAAGCCGTAGCCGGCAAAGACCGCGGGCGCTTCGATGGTCTCGGCGGGATCACTACGCAAGCTGATTTGCACATCTTCCGCCAGGCTCAGCAACTCCGCTTTGCCGTCGCGGAGAATCTCCACGCTGCTATTCGGCTCGTCAATCTGCAGGACGTCGAACGCGACGGGCTGGAAGTAGCCTTCGGTACCCGCAGGCTTCAACCCGGCAGTGGCGAATTTCCCGGCCACGTAACCGGCGGCTTTGCGGTGGCCCTCACTGCCGGTGAGGCGGCCTTCGAGCTTGTCGTCTGCAAGATATTGGATGTGCGCCCACCAGCGTTGGCCTTCGGCGTTCCAGTCGGTGTTCGCTGCCGCAACTGCGGAGACCGCCGCAAGTACCAAAATTCCAGCAAAGAAATTCTTCTTCATATTGTTGTCCTCGAGAGAAAAGACAGGAGCTTCCGCCGCAGACCATACCGCCGCAGTGGACCGCGTGTCAAACGACGGTCAGGAAAACGCGTTTCGTGCCTTACTGAAAGTCGCGTGGGATGGTTTCTTTCCAGGTCTTGGTCCGCAAAACCTGGTCATTTTCGGCCAGCAGCCGGGTGAACGTATAGTAAAAATTCTTGGCGTCGCTATGCAGCTCGAGTTGCACGCGCCATTCCACCGTGCGGCCCTTCAGCTCGCACAATATGTTCGCTGCTCCATTGACCGAGCTGACGGCGGGATCCGCGTCGGAGACGGTGTAATGCAATTCCTCACTGTTGGACTGTTTGCCCCACGGAAAGGTCGCCTTGGTATTGCCTTTCCAATCCACTCGGGTTGTTCCGGTCTGCGGATCGCGGGAGATGTGGTATCCCCCCGGCCAGGTATCGCCAGAGGAATCCATGCCGGGCGGGTGTGGATCGGGCGCCGGCGCGGAAAAATTCTGTTTGGGATGTCCCTTCGCGGCCGTGGCGGGCCCGGCTGGAACAACGGGCAGAACGATTCGCGATCCGTTGACCCCGCCCAGGGCCAGCGTGGTGGTCATGGAGAAAGGAGTGGGCCAGATCATCGGCCAGGCTGAGTTCGAAACGGCGACGCGCACACGGTGGCCTTTCGGGAATACCCAGGAGGTGAAGTGCAGATCGAAGTTCAGCGGAAAAAGCGTTCCCGTATTGATCGCCTTGGGATTCGTTGACGATTCTCGCTGCGCCCCGCTCTGTCCCGCGCCGGTCACTTGCGTGACGCTGCCGTCAGGCGCCACGTCGGAAAGCCGCACGAACCAATTGGCGAGAGGAGCCGTCGAAGAAACGCGCAGCATTGCCCGGGGCATGCCGAGGATGGCCGTTTCGCTATCGAGCGGCGGCGAATCGTACACCAGGCTGAACGCGTCGGCAGGACGCTGGTCGTCCGTAAGATCGCCCCACCAGAATCCGGATTCAACGCCGGCGGAAGGGATGTATTTCAACTGGTGAGTGCCCGCGGCGGGGCCCGCTTTCGCCAAAGAATGCTCCGGTGTAAGGAAGAGCGTCTGCTGTTGTAATCCTGCCGGTGGCCAATCGGAATCGGTTCGCCACTCGCCGGGAATCTCTTTCAGGCTGAGGCCCGGGCCGTACCAGTGGCGCATGAAAATAGTGGCGCGCGGAATCGTGGCGGTGGTGGTGCGGTTTTTGAGCCACTGATCCCACCAGCGCACGGCGTCTTCACGCCATTCGATGGCCGGCCCTGGCTCGGCGTCATGGGGAAACGTGTGGTTCCACGGGCCGACCAGCGCGGCCACAGGCGTCTTCATTTTTTCCAGCATTCGCGGGATGCTGTCGCGGTAGCCATCCAAAAAACCGCCGATAAGAAACACTGGGATGTTGATGCGGCTGTAGTCCGGCCGCAGCGAAGCGCGCCGCCAGAAAGGGCCGTCGCGCTGCTGGTGCAGATACAGGAGAAACCACGGAGTATTCTCGAAGCGCGGCTGCACGCTGGCCTCGTCGGTAGGGAAGTCCGGGGCGCGCGTGAGCATCTCCGAGAGGTCCATCCCAATTTCGAATTCGTCCGCGTGCATCAGGCCGTCGATGTAGTGAATGTCGTCGTGGAAAAGCTCGTCGGTGGCATCCACGGCAATAATAGCTTTAAGCGCCGGGGGCCGTCGCATGGCCATCTGTATGGAATTGAAGCCTCCCCAGGAAATCCCCAACATGCCCACGTTTCCGCTGGACCACGGCTGTCGCGCCAGCCAGGCGATTACCTCCATTCCATCAAGCTGTTCCTGCTCCGAGTACTCGCGGTCCGGCGGGTGACCTTCGCTCGAGCCCGTACCGCGGATGTCCACGCGGGCGCTGACGTAACCGCGGCGGACAAAATAGGAGTGCAGAGCGTAATCGCGCTGGGCGCTCCAGTCGTCCTTACGGTAAGGAAGGTATTCGAGGATGACGGGAAACTTTTCGGTCTGCGTGGCGCCTTCCGGCAGGAACAGATTCACCGCCAGGCGGACGCCGTCGGGCATAGGAATCCACGCCTGTTCGACGCGTATGGCGCGCGCTCCGCGCTCCGCAGCCGGCGGTTTGGTCGCGGGTCCCTGCGCTACTGCCGCAGTCGCGCAGGCGAGCAGAAACGCCATCGAACCAGCCAGACGGAAGCCGGCCTGCCGCCACGAATAGGATCTGTTTATCGGCATTCTGGTCATAGCCGTCCTGATTTCTGAATTGCGGGCAACATTATACCCGGTGGAGTCAACACGCCCCGCGATTGCCTCGCCTTTCCAGCACGGAACGCCTCGCGTCCGCCAGCCGCAAACTTCCCGCACGACAGCTGTTTTTCCGTGCGCACCAATCTGAATAATTCACTTGACTGCATATCTCGATTAGACCAGCATACTCAGCAAGAGCGGGGGTGTTTTACTTATTCTTACGAAATACTTCCGTCAACAATTTCTGCACAATGGTTTTTTCATTTGATCGATTTGGGGGATGAAAAATGATGCGACGTTCAATATTGGCCGCCACGTTTCTGCTGGTCACGTGTGGTTTGGCAAGCGGACAGACCTTTCGAGGCGCGATTAACGGCACGGTGATGGACCCGTCCGGAGCAGTCGTCCCGGGCGCTAAGGTAGACGCCACCGAAAAGGCGACCGGTATAACTCACGCCACCGAGTCCAGCAGCGACGGCGAGTTCGCTTTTCAGGACATTCCTCTAGGCTCGTACAAGCTCACTTTCACCGCGGCGGGTTTCCCGGTGTACGCGGTAGACAACGTGACCGTGACGGCCGGCGAGATCTACACGCTGCCGGTCAAGCTCACGATGAGCCAGCAGTCAACCACCATCGAAGTTTCGGCCGCTGCGTTGTCCATGGACACCACCACGCAGACGCAGACCATGACCATTTCCACGGAGAATATTCAGGACGTCCCGTTGAACGGACGCGACTTTACCCAGTTAGTTCAAGTCTCCCCGGGCTACGGAGGCTACTCCGTCGGCGGGTTCGGTTCGCTCAATGGAACCCGCGCCAATCAGATGAACTGGCAGATTGACGGAATCGATAACAACGACTTCTGGCACAACATTCCTGCGGTCAACCAGGGCGGCGTTTCCGGTATTGCCGGCGTCATCCTGCCGATCGATGCCATTGACGAATTTTCAGCGCAGACGCAATCCGGCGCCGAGGCGGGACGCAATGCCGGCGGCACAGTGAACGTTGTCCTGAAGTCCGGCGGCAACGACTTTCACGGCTCGGCCTACTATTACAATCGCAACGAGTTTTTTGGCGCCGCGTCGCCTTTCTTTACGGCTAGCCCGGGCCACAAGAAGCCCCCGCTGCGCAACCAAAACTGGGGCGGCTCGCTGGGCGGACCAATTTTTAAAAATAAGACATTTTTCTTTTTGGCATTCGAGCGCCAGCAATACAGCATCGGCCTCTCCGGTTTGGCCACGGAGCCTTCCACGGCTTGGATCGCCAAGTCCACGGCCCTCCTGAATAATTGCGCCAATCCCCCAACTTGCACGTCCACGTTCGGTCCGTACGCCCCGGTTGCTCCGAGCGCCCTCTCTGCTATTTTGCTGGGCACACCTTCGGCGATCAGTCCGGTGGGTTTCTGGCCCGCCAACATCGTCGGCGGGCTCCCGGCGACGTTGAATAACTTCTTCAGCTCGATCGCTTCCACGGGTTTCAGCAATAACGGCGTTATCAAACTCGACCACAACTTCAGCGACAAGCACCGCCTCTCCGCTCGCTGGTACGGAGGACAAGGCAGCCAGACCGCACCGCTCGGCGGCAGCCCGGCCCTGGGAACGGCCAGCTCAAACCTGCACGACTACTTCGAGACCGCGCCGCTCCATGTGTTCAACTATTCGATCGTGCTCAACTCACTGTTTACTTCGCGCCTGACCAACCAAATCCTGTTCGGCATCAACTACTTCAATCAGACTTTTAATGACGCCAACAGCAGCTTTGATACCAAGGCCCTGGGCCTGTTTCTCAGCCCCGATGCCAGCATTAAGGGGAAACCCATTCATGGCGCGGCCAACGTCGCGATCACCAATTTTGAGAACGTGGGTATTACGCCTCCGGAAGGCCGCAACGACATTACCGGTCACCTCACCGACATCATTTCCTACAACGTGGGCAAGCATCAGTTTCGCTTCGGCGGCGAGGTCCGGCAGGGACGCGTGAATGAGTTCTACTTCCGTCGCGGAACCGGGAAGTTTACGTTCGACGGAACGCAGGGACCTTGGTACAACTCTTTGAATTGCGACAATCATCTAATACCTCCCGCGCCACCTTCGCCCGCGTGTGCATCGTTGGGGAGCCCCTCTGCGGTGAGCGCTACCCTGGCTCTTGCCGACTTCCTTGCCGGCGACGTGGCCAACTCCAGTATCGCGGTGGGAAATGCAGAGCGGTTTGTAACCGTCAACGCGTTCAACTTTTTCTCTCAGGATAACTGGCAGGTGACCCGCCGGTTGAACCTGAATTTCGGGCTGCGCTACGAATATTTCGGGCCACTCCACAGCAGCAATAAGGATCTGGCGGTGTTTATCCCGGGAAGGGGTCTGGTGATCCAGGGTAACGGCATCGATTCCATTTTCCCTCCGGATAAGAACAACTTTGCGCCCCGCATCGGATTCGCCTACCAGCCCACCGCCAGCGGCAATATGGTAGTGCGCGGCGGAATCGGCGTGTTTTACGATCAAATTAACATGAACCCGTTCCTGGACTACCGGCCGCCGATTTCCGCCGCGGACGGCTTGCAGGATAATCCCATCGGGCCGGCCACAGTTTCGAATTACAGCACGAACCTGGCCGGTCAGACCTCTTATACCTGGGTGAAGGATCAGCAGATTTTCAACGGGGTCACCTCCTGCACAGGAAACTTTGCCACCGATCCGAATTGCCTGACCCCCAACACTATTTTCAACGTCGCGTCGGTCAGCCAAAATTTCCGCGCACCCTATTTTTTCAACTACAACTTGCAGGTTGAGCAGAGCTTCGGGAAATTGGGAATCCTGCAGGTCGGATATGTCGGCAGCGTGGGACATAAGCTGTCGGTGATGCTGAATATCAACCAGGCGCCGCTGGCTGGTGGCCCGCGGCCATTCTTCGCACAGTTCCCGAACTACGGTGCTATCACCCAGCTCAACAGCGTCGGAAATTCCAATTACAATTCCTTGCAGACCACTTTCCGGCTTCGCGAGTGGCACGGGCTGTCGTCGCAGTTTGCCTATACCTGGGCGCATGCTTTAGACCAGGTCAGTCAGTACCGCGCGGTATTGCCTTTGGACAGCAGCAATCTGGCGGCAGAATATGGAAACAGCGACTACGACACTCGGCATAACTTCACTGCGAATTTGCTTTTCGCCGTCCCGGGCTCCTCGCACGGTCCCAGAATCCTGACGCACGGCTGGGAAGTCAGCAGCTTGGTGGTGGTTCACTCCGGTCAGCCGTTCAACATCACCGGCGGCTCCTCGCGCCCGGGCTTCGACCTTGTGAGTAACCCGTTTGCCGGCGTCTCCCATAACTTCACGACGTTCCCGGACGGAACCAAAGGCGCACAGTGGGTCAACCCCGCGGCGTTCGTGGCTTCCACCGGTCTGGGTAACCTTTCTCGTAACAAATTCTATGGCCCCGGTTATAGTGCGGTCGACTTGACCGTCTTTAAAAATATCCCCATACGCGAGCGGCTAAAATTGCAGCTGCGCATGGACCTGTTCAACCTCTTTAATCGTATCAATCTGTCCGGCGGCGGACCCGGAACGGTAAATGGCGACGGCACCGTGCGCGATACCATTGGCGACTTCAACGGCGCTCCGGGGCTCGGGCCGGGTGAGCAGTTCAACATGCAAATCGCAGCCAAAATAGTGTTTTAACTTAATCTGTCCCTTCCGGCCGGGTGCGCGAGCTTAAAACCTCGCGCGCCCGCTTTTTTTTGGCCTCTGCACCTACTCGACTGA
Source organism: Acidipila sp. (assembly GCA_010365215.1). Classification (GTDB taxonomy): domain Bacteria; phylum Acidobacteriota; class Terriglobia; order Acidiferrales; family UBA7541; genus JAAFGT01. The sequence goes on from JAAFGT010000037.1 coordinate 29,588, forward strand.
CGGGTGGCCGATTGTGCAAACGTTTGCACATATCAGAACGTCGGGCTTCCGTTGAATTTGCAGGCCGTCCAGCCGTCCGTCGCGTATATCGTTGGTAAATCAAACGTTAGGCCACGCCCGGGCGCCCGCCCGAGTTGGTAGCAAGCGTGCATTTCCTCAATGCGTGATGAACAACCCAGCAAAGGCAGGCAAACTCCTCAAGGCAATTTTAGCTCTGGCGGCCGCGGTGCTTTTCTTCACCGCGAGTGCATTGGCGGACACTTATACTTTTGCTGCCCTACCGGGTCCCGGGACGACGCATGCCGCTCCGGGCTCGACCGTAGGCTGGGGCTATAGCATCACCAATAACAGTACGACAAAGTGGCTGGTCATTACCGGGCTCGACGCAAGCACTTCCGCGTTCATTACGGCCAATCCGTACTTCTTCGATTTTCCGTCCATCGCTCCCGGCGCGAGCCGGATCGTTCCTTACAACCCTTTCAGCCCGTACGGCTATTCGTTTCTGGCGGCGAATGGCTATGCGCATCAGGTGAAGAACACGCCTTTTGATCCCGTTACGAACCCGTTGAATGCGTTGGGTCTCTATCAGGCAAAAATTAGCGTGCACGCTCCTTTGGGCACGGTCATTAACCAAAGATTCGCACTCGATGCGGTGTGGATGACCGGTGATGTGGATACCGACCTCTCCGCTCAATTTGTGGGAACGGCGCCCACAAATTCCACAGCTTCACCAAGCGTGGTAACGCCCGAGCCGGCGACTCTTACGCTGGTAGGGATGGGAATTTTCGGACTGGCATTTGGTGTGAAGAAGAAAAAGCCGATAACACTTCCTTGACGCCTGTGAGGGGGGCTGCTGGCGAGGGCTGGCGGCTCCCCCTCGCCAAATACCGTTGGACCTCGCCACCTGCGAGTCAAGCTCCGGTTACCTCTCGCAACTCACAAATAACTTCTTCGTTACTTCTTTTCTCGCAGGTAAGTGTCCGTCTTGTTGATCCAATCCTCGCGCGGGGGCGTGAATATATCGATTTCTTCGGTATCTTCAAGCGCCCAGGCTTCGTGCGGCATGTTTGGAGGAATGCACAGCACGTCGCCGGGACGCACCACTAACTCGCGCCCGTCGATCTGGAACTTGAGCGCGCCTTTGATCCCGTGAGTGACCTGTTCGTTCATGTGGCTATGCAGCGGCACATGAGCGCCTTTCTTCATGGTGATTTTGGCCAGCATCACTTTCTCGCCTACCACCATTTGGCGGTCAAACAGCGGATTCAATGTCTCCACTTCCAGCGTTTTCCAGTTCACATATTGCAGCACGTGATCCCTCCGTTTTTTTGGCTGCGCGCGTTCACGGCTTTCTTACTTTCCCGATTCCGGCGCCGCCGGCGTGAGCGGCAGATTGAGTGAGTCCACCACGCGGGTGAACATTTCAAACGCCGCAGCGGTGACAGTAAGCTCTACAATTTCCGCGCTGCTGAACAGGCCCTTCAACTCCGCGTAGAACGAATCATCCACTTCGTGAACGGACCGGTGCAGGCGGTCGGCAAAGCGGAAGCCGGCCTTCTCTCGCGCCGTGTAGGGTCCGGCCTCAAAGTCGTTGACGCCTTCGATCTGTTTCTGGCTTGCGCCTTTCTGCTTTGCCAAAGCAGTGTGCGACTGGATTCAATAATCGCATTTATGCAGCAGGGCTACGCGCGTGGCGACCAGCTCCTTGTACCAGCCGGGCAGCGCTGCGTCACCCAGCAGCGGCTTCAGGAAACCCGCCACACCGACGGCCAGCGCCGGCGAATGCGCCAGCGCTTTAAACATGTTGGGCACCGCGCCGCGCTGCTCCAGCAGAACATCGTAGATGGCTCCCACTTCGGACGTTACCTGTCCGCGTTCAAGCAGCGGAATGCGGCTGATTTTGTTCCCCATTAGAATGCGTACCTCAGTGAGAATTGAATCAGCCGCGGCGTGCCTTTAGTGGAGGTGATGACTCCGAAATTGCCGGGACTTTGCACGTCGGTCGACGCCGGGTTGGCGAAGTTGGCATGGTTCCAGATGTTGAAAAAGTCCGTGGTGAACCTCAGCGATTGCCTTTCGGTTACGCGGAAATTCTTGATCACCGAGAAATCCCAATTTTGCTGGAACGGCCCGCGGTAAATGTTGCGGCCCAGGGTGCCGAAGCCGGTCACGGAACCGTCGCCGCCTTGTGCGGCAGTTAACACTGGTAAGGGTGCGAAGGCGCTGAAGTTTACGTACCCGTTAACGCGCGATTGCACGCTTCCATGAGTCAACCCGTCGGCATAGGTCTTACCAGGAGCCAGCGTGGCTGTGATAGGAGACGTCGTCGCCCCCAGAAATGCTGTCCCGCCGTTTGAATCGAATATCGAAAATGGGGTGCCGGACTGGGCTGTGACGATTCCGCTGAATCCCCAGCCACGCAGGAAGACGCCTTTCAGGCCCGTGGCGTCTTGGTACAAAGGCAAACTGTAGTTGTAGCTGGCCACGAACCGGTGCCTGTGGTCGAAGTCGGAAAGACCGCGGGAGAACCTCAGGTCGGTCTGGTCGTTGAAGGCTGAATTGAACGCGGTATTGCCGGTGGAGGTGGCATCCGTCGATTTTCCGTAAGTGTATGCGGTCTGCACGTAATTGCCTCCCCAGCGGCGCGCCAGGGTCACCTGCAGCGCGTGGTAGTGCGAGTAGGCGGCATTGTCAAAGAGCTGAAAGCCGTTGTAGCCATTGAGTCCCTGCACGCGGGATCTGGCCACTGCATTGGCAGTCGTGTTTATGGTGATAGGCACCGGCATGCCCATGTTGTCTGTGAGAATGATGGGGTTGGTGGGCGTGGCTTGCAGCGATTGCAAAGTGTCCCGCGTGACCCGCAGGTGCGTTCCTTTTGTGCCCACATAGCCCACTTCAGCCACCCATTTCCAGGGAAGCGCTCGCTGCACGGTGAGGTTCCACTGCTGCGTGTTGGGGACGATGTAGTGCCGGGGCACACCCAAACCGAAGATCACCACCGAAGTGCCGGAATAATTCGCCGCGCAAGGAAATGGAGCCGCGCACGGAAAATTTTGGAACTTCGAGAAAACCGGAACAAATCCGGGATCGATCACTCCGGCGGGAGGAAGCGCATTGGGATTTGTCGCCAGCGTACCGGCAAAGAAATTCGCCAGACTTCCGGGCCCGCCGCCCAGCGAAGCGATGGGCAGAATCGGCGCCTGAAATGAGAGCTGGTCCACCGCGCCCACATCTTCACGAACGTAATAGATCCCGTATCCCGCTCGAATGGTGGTGGTGCCGCGCCCAAACACGTCGTAGGCCAATCCGATTCGCGGCCCGAGGCCGGTGGCGTAGGTGTTGTCGAGCGTGGTGTCGTTCGTGGTCCCCGCCAGTCCGGCTACGTTAAAGCTATTCACGCCTTTAGGATAGAAATACGGGTACTTTCCCTGTTGCGCGAGCGCCGGATCGAGGTTCCCGATGTGATGTAAATTGTCGGCGATCGCGCCCAGAAACTCGACTCGCAGGCCCAGGTTCAAGGTGAGGTCGTGGCGGATCTTGTAGTCGTCCTGCGCAAATACCGCGGAATTATTTTGGCGGTATTTGTGCGTGAACACGCCGCCTCCGCCAAAACTTCCGTCCGGCGCCCCGATCAAGAGCTTCTGGAAATCGGTCAGCGCGCCGCTGAAGAAGAAAAGCTGGCCGTTAAAAACTTGCGGGAACAGTTTATCGAGATTCACGCGCGTGTACTCGCCACCAAAGCGCAGCGAATGCTTGCCCAAAGTCCAGCTCACCGTATCGATAAAGCTGAGGTTGTTTTGTACCTGCTGCTGGTCTGCGGGTGGAGTAGGCCCAATCTGGAAGCCGGAGCTGGCCAACGTGAATTTATAGATGTCCGGCGTCAGGTTGCTGGTGGGACGGTTAATGCCCAGGTCGGCGGCCTTGACGATGGGGTCGTTGAGCCCCTTATTATCGATGCGTACGAAGCCGAAGCGGAATTCATTTACCATTCGCGCGCTGAACAGGTGCGTCTCCGTGATGTTCAGGAAGCGGCTGCGCACGGGAAGCTGGAGAGGGAAATTCAGATCGGCAGGGCTCGCCGGAGCTCCCAGTGAAGCCTGCAGGCCGCCTGCCCCGAACGGCAATAGCGACTCAAAATTCGTAAAAAAGAACCGGGAAGAAAGCTTGTCGTTCCCGCCGCGGAACTCGCGATCCCAGTTAGCGGTGAATTGATCGTCGCTGTACTTGCCGGGCTTGCTGAGGGTGAACGGCCCCGTGGTGCCCGGAACTGTGCCTGCGCCGGAAGGGATGAGGAACCCGCCGCTGGCCCCGCCAAACTGGTTGCTCTTTACATTCAGAAGAGCCACAGCCACAGGATCAAGCTGGGTGACGCCCGCAGGCAGCCCCCCAGGGAAGAATGCAGCAATCAGGGAGGCCTGGTCGCGGGTGGCCGGAAGCACGGGCAGCGTGGTGCTGATTAGGGTGCCCGGCGAGAGTCCGCTGCGCTGGCGGGTGCCCTGATAATTGCCGAAGAAATATCCCAGCTTTGCTTGCGGGCCAATGGGCCCACCCAGACTGCCTCCGTAAATGTTCTGCCGCACCACCGGGCGCGGCTGGCCTGCGCGATTCAGGAAAAACTCGTTGGCATTGAGCGCCTCGTTACGGAAAAACTCGTAGAGCGAGCCGTGGAATTGGCTAGTGCCGCTCTTGAGGATGGCATTGATGTTGCCCCCGCCATTGCGGCCCTGGCTGGCGTCGTAGAGGCTGGTCTGCACCTTGAATTCCTGGATCACTTCCGGATTGGGAAGAGGAGTGTTGGTGAGCTCGCCCACGTTGTAATCGGTGGCGCTGATTCCTTCGATCAGGTAGTTGTTGTTATCTTCGCGCTGCCCGTTCACCTCGATGCGCACATCTCCCCGGCCCAGCTGCGCGGCGGAGTTCAGGTCGCTGGCTGCGCCGGTGGAAAGTGTAAGGAGCTGCTGAAAGTTCTGCGTAGCCAGCGGCAGGGCGCGAATCGTGTCCGAAGAGATGGCCTGGCCGGTAGCGGCGCTGGTGGTGTCCACGGTGGTGACGGTTGCGGAAACTTCCACTTTCTGTGTTACCGCGCCGGGGTTCAGGGTCACGGTGACCCGCGTGGTCTCGGTCACGCGCACTTCGATGTCCGTGACCTTCGCTTCCGCGAAACCGTTGGCGTGCACGAGCAAGACATATTTCGTAGGCGTGAGCAGTTGCGCGGTAAATGTTCCATCGCCGCCGGTGGTCAGGGTGCGTGTCGCCAGCCCCGTCCGCGAATCAATCACCTGGACTTCGGCTCCCGCGACCGCGCCTCCGCTGGAATCCACAACGGTGACCACCATTCCGCCGGTGGCACCACCTTGCGCCATCGCCGGGACGCGCCCTCCAAACAGCACTGCCAGAATCAGCAGCCACGCAGCTTTATTTTTCATGGTGTTTTTGTATTACTCCCCCAGCACCCCTCTTTGACGGGGGCGCATGCGCCTCAAGAAATGCAACAACCGGCAAGAAGTGCCATTTCGCCGATTTTAAATTAGTGGTGAACCGAAAACGGTAACGCTCCGCAGGTTTCACTGTCAAGGCGAATCTCCATAAAAACGGCGTTGGACAGTCACTTCAAAAGTGAAACGCCCACAAGCTTCCGCAAACTGTTTTTATTTTGAACCCCGGTCGGTCATTGGACGATTTCTGAAGCATAAAGTTACGGAATCTTTCAATGCCAGGGCGTTTCCGGCGGCCTTGAAATACTCTAGAATAGCGGCCTATGAGCTCACAGCCGGTTAGAAGCCTGCGACGGATCGCACTCGCCGCCCTGTTTGTGTTTTGCACCCTTGCGGCGCGCCCGGTCGGTGCCGTTGCCAGCGCGGGAGAAAAGACGAATACGCGCTGGGATTCGGCGAAGGCGGAGATCGAAAAGCGCATAGCGGCCAGTGGCGCAGAAGTTTCCCTCGCATTCCGCACGCTCGACGGCAAACAGGAGTTCTATCTGCGTCCCGACGAGTCCTATCACGCCGCCAGCACCATGAAGCTGGGCGTGATGGTTGAGCTTTTCCACCAGTGGAAGCAGCGCAAACTGAAGTTCGAGGATGCGCTTCCCGTTCGCAATGAATTTGCCAGCCTGGTCGACGGCAGCCCGTTTCAGCTCGACTCCGCCGACGATTCCGATCCAGACGTGTACAAAAAGATCGGCGGCACGATGACCGTGGCAGAGCTTTGCGAGCACATGATCACGCGCAGCAGCAATCTGGCGACGAATCTCTTGATGATCAAGCTTGGCGTAGCGAACATACGCCGGGCGATGAGCGATGCGGGCGCTCCCGGCCTCGATATCAAACGGCCGCTGGAAGACGGCAAAGCCTACGAGAAGGGCATCAACAACACCGCCACGGCGCGCGCCCTGCTCGTGCTACTGGAGCGCATCGCGCGCCTGAAGGCGGTGGATCGCGAGTCTAGTGTGAAGATGCTGGAGGTACTCAAGCGCCAGACATTTAATGAGGCTATCCCCGCCGGCCTCCCTCACGGCATCGTAGTAGCCCACAAGACCGGAGAAATCACCCGGATTCATCACGATGCCGCGATCGTGTATGCTCCGCGGCCCTTCATACTGGTGCTGCTGGTACGCGGAATCGAAGACCGCGACAAAAGCGGGGCACTGATGGCTGGCCTGACGAGTGTTCTGTACGACGCGGTTGAACCCGCCAGGGGCACGCGGTAGGGGCACCAACGCGGTTGTACCTTACAGGGGTTCCATAGGAACCTCGCAAAACCTTTCCGGCGGCGGTATCATCCTACATACAGCAGGGGTTCCAGCTGATGCGCGGTTGCTTGGGTTCGTGGGCCAGGCGCAAATTCAGCCTTTGAAAGATAAAGATCGAGCGCGCCACTGAGGTGAACATCATGAGACACAAAACTTCGATATTAGCGGTCCTAGGGCTTTCCATCCTGCTGGCCGGCAGCCTGGGCGCATGGGCGGACACGCTTGAGTTGCGCGATGGTCGCGTGATTCGCGGCAAGTTCCTTGGCGGCAGCGAAAACACCGTGCGCATGGAGATCGACGGGCGCGAGCAGAGCTTCGCCGTATCCCAGGTGATGGCGCTGTCGTTTTCGGACGTGCCCGCGGCCTCGCTTGTCCCGGCTACGCCTTTGAACGGAGCTCCGCAGTACAACGCGCCTCCGCCGATGGCGGCCCAGCCCAACCCGTCGGGCAAACTCACCATCCCCTCCGGTACGCGCATCGTGGTGCGCATGATCGATAGCGTGGACTCGTCGAAGAATCACGTAGGCGACAAATTCCGTGCGAGCCTGGACGCCAACCTCGAATCCGACGGTGTAATCGTTGCTCCTCGCGGAACCGACGTGATGGGCCGGCTGGCGGAAGCCAAGAGCGCGGGTAACATGACCGGCAAGTCGCAACTGAAACTTGAGCTCACCGATATTCGCATTGGTGAGGAACTGGTGCCCATCGTCACCGGTGAGTACGAACTTTCCGGCAAAGCGCGCGGTGCGAATACGGCCAAGAAAACGGCAGGCGGCGCCGCGATCGGTGCGGTCATTGGCGCGCTAGCTGGAGGCGGCAAAGGCGCGGCGATTGGCGCGGGCGTGGGTGCCGGAGCGGGCGCGACCGTCAACATCGTGACCAAGGGCGAGCAGGTCAAAGTTCCCAGCGAAACCATGCTGGAG
>JAAFGT010000038.1 GCA_010365215.1 Acidipila sp.
TGCTCTGCTTTGTATCTCTTCATCGGCATGTCCAGCTCTCCTTTAGAGTGATTCTCTCTCACTCCCGCTGGACACATTCAACCCGGTCACGTCAGTACCGTGGCCAAAAAAACGGGTCTGGTATCGAAGCCCGCGCGCCGTCGCAAAGCGGGCAAGACCTCCAAAGCGTCCGCCTCCAGGGCGCGCGGTACGGCTAAACCGAAAAGCGCAGCTCGCGGCAAGTCGAAACGAAGCAAGCGCTAAACCGAGCTCCCCGAGCCGCCTGAAGCAACTCGCCATCAGGGGGCCGGCCGGCGTATTTCGGGCCGGCCTCTACAGGAAAACCCCTACCCGCCTCGGGATTCCCCTTTATTGTTTCAAATCGGTGCAGGGACTATGTTGTCTCCGCAACGCGCCAGATGGGGGAGACCCGATGGGGGACATATGACCGACTATCCCGTAGTGATCGCTTCGTCCAAACCCTCCCACAGTCGAGCCCTTCGTGAACTTCTCGCCGGACTCGGCCTCACCGCCAAGTGTTTTTCCACGGTAAAAGAAGCCAAAGACACTCTGGCCCGGAATAACGTCTCGATTGTTTTTTGCGAACAGAGCCTCGACGACGGCAGTTTTCGCGATCTGGTAACCGCCGCCAAAAAGGCGCCGTCGCAAGCATTCGTCATTGTCACCTCGCCCACCGGCGATCGCGAGTTTTGCCGCGAAGCGATGCAAATGGGCGCTTACGAAGTGCTCATGTCGCCGTGCCGGCCCGGCGATGTGGATTGGGTGGTAATCCGCGCGCTGCGCGAATGGCGTCACCGGCAAAAAACTGCCGCGTAACGTTGCGCCACAGTAGCCATTCCTGAACTGCCACAACCTCAAATAAAGGCAGTAATATACTCGCTTAATCAAAGTGTCGAGGCGTGGTGAATTACTGCGCTTACTAGCATCATAGTACGATGCTGGACAGGACAGGAAAAGATTGGTTGATTGCAATGTACGAACTATATTTTGACGACAGTGGTACGAGTGCACAGTCGCAAATAGCGGTTGCTGCCTGCTATATTTCTCGTAAGCGTGGCTGGGATGAGTTCGTTAAAGAGTGGGACGATGTAGCTTATCAAGAGGGATTTAGTGGTCAAGCTTTTCACATGGCGCACTTTCTGGCTCCCAAAGAACAGCAAAAAAAACCTTGGTGCGATTGGGACGCTGATAAGAAAAAGCATGTGTATAGCCGCCTTGCTGGAGTTATCAACACCAATAAGCAAATTGGAATAGCTGTTGCAATCCCGAAGGATGTTTACGCCAGCCTTCCGGAAAGGATTCGTAAATACCACGGTTCTGAGCACTATACCTTCGCAGTAAGAATGTGCCTGATGCGAATACTCGATTGGCGCATCAAAAGCCAGATAACTCTTCCGATGCAGTATGTATTTGACTGGGAAGAACCTTGGACAGCAAAACACCAAGAGATTTCTAGTTTGATGGGCGGGGTACATGAAAAACTGCAACCATTTTTTGGCTTAGACGGCGGAGGGTTTTCTTTCCAGCATAAGGAAGTATATAAACCGCTACAGGCCGCAGACGTGCTTGCATGGCAAATGAATAACTATATGCCGAAGATTTATCCGCAAGGTGAGCGAGAAGAGGATATGGAAAGACTTCTGCATCCAGGTTTCAAACTACTTCGGATGTATCAAGAAATGGACCTGGGTTTTTTTGCGGAACCTAACATGAAGGCTTGGGTACAGAAGATAGAAGAATATGAGGAAACTTATGGAGAGTACTACGACAAAACAATTTGAAAATTGTGACCGAGCTTTTAATTATGCGCCTTCGCCGTGGCCGTTTTTGCCGAAGGGGCCGGCTTTTTCGAGGCCATCAACTGGCCCTTTTCCATCAGCTCGGTCGCGCTGGCCAGGGTCAGGTCATCGGGAGCGCGCCGGAAGTTATCCAGATGTTTCTCTTCTTCCACGCTGATGGTCTTGAACATCAGCGCCTTGCCCATCATGTGCACGGCCATGGAGACCACTTCCCAGTGTCCCTCTCCGACATTGGCCTGCTTCACCGAAAAGTGCCCGCCTTTTTGCAGATGTCCCAGCAGGCCGCCGCCAAATTTCACTTCCTCCGTCAAAGTTCCGTCGATCTGCGCCAGCCTTTTTTGTTTCCCGTCCACCAGTAAGAAGCCCTCCATGTCGTGGAACACGGTCGCTTCCCGGGTCGCCGGATGGTAAGCGGGATTGGGTTTAAAGTTCAGGCGCGTCAGCTTGCTCAACTTGCTCTGCCTGCTGTCGTAGGTATAGAGGAACGCTCCCGGCAGCAGCTTCAGCATCTCCCGCGCTTGCCGCCCGTCCTCTTCGCGCTCATGCTGTTTTTTCTTTAATTCTTCGGCGTTGTTTACCAGCCCGCGTGTTCGCGAATTTTCCTTCTCTTGCTCCTGCGGGCTCAGTTCATGGCCACCGGAAGAAACCAGTCTTTCGAGTGCGCCTTCCTTTGTTTCCACCACTTCCCAGGTTTGGTCCTTGCCCTCCGCCTTTTTCCGCAAGTTATAAATCCAGTGGGTGTGGTCGGCCTCTTGCGCGCGAATCTCCGTTTGAACCACTTCTTGGACAAGCCGCTCCGCGGGGATGGCCGGTTTCGCCAGGGCAGCCCCGTCCTTGGCAGTCTTGACAGTACCGGTGCCGGGCCCTGCCACCGCGCATGCAGCGGCGAGCAGCGTGAGCAGTGCCAGCCTTCGCGTGGTTCCCGCGGGCGGGAGCAGCGGTCGGGAATTGTGAACGGCTACTTCCCCGTCCAGCTTGATCGGCAACCGCTCCCGCCACGTCATCGTCGCTCCAGACATTTCCGGCCCACTATTCTCCACCGTGCTTCGCGAATCAATCGTAATTTTCCTGTAGGCGCGATCGGCAAGGGCTGTATTGCGGCAGGGTTCTGGCGGGTGGGAAGGGGGGTATTCAAAGTGACTGCCGGAACCCCGGCAGCTTGGTGCCGCCGGGGCCCGCAGTCAGCAAGGCATTTCGAATGGTTCAGGCGTATTGAATGCGGCAGCCGATGTTCGCGGCTAACGCGTAAAAACAGCTCGGATGATATTGCACGTCTCCATGCGTCGGGCTGGAGATGCATTTTGTTTCCGGTGGAATAATGCCCCCGCAGCGCGGGCAAAATTGATTGCACTGTTTCTGCTTCATCAGTCGCAGGGTGAGAGTTTTATTTTCCAACATCTGATTCTCCCTCAGAGGAGTAGTACTGGGTAGCTTAGTATTGAGCAGCGTCTGGCCGGTTGGCAAGAGATAACCTGTAAAATTCTTTGCGGTGTAGCCTGTCCTGCTCTACCCCGCCGCCAGTCTGAGCTTTGCAAACATATTAAAAGCGGCTAGTGTGAGGGCCACGGAACTCGTCAGCAGGGAACCCCGCTGGCTTTCTCTTCCGCAGGAGGAACCTCAATGCCGCTGTCGACATCGCAAACATTCGAAAACCATGCCCGCTTCGTGCCGGCGTTCCACTATTTCGCCCTTCCCGTCTTGGGAATAAATCTGGCTTGGTCGATTTATCATCTGGTTCGAGGCTTTTCTGCGGACACGGTGCTGGCGGTGGCGCTGGCAGCGGCGCTGATCGTTGTGGCCCTCTACGGGCGGCTCTTCGCGCTCACCGTGCAAGACCGCGTGATCCGTCTGGAGATGGAGTTGCGTCTCGAAAAGCTGCTTCCTGCGGAGTTGCGCCCACGCATTGGGGAGTTGACCGTCGGCCAGCTCGTCTCCCTGCGTTTCGCTCCGGATGGCGAGTTGCCTGCTCTGACCCGCAAGGTGCTCGACGAAAAAATGTTAACGCGCAAAGCGATCAAGCAGTTGATCCAGCAGTGGAAATCCGATCTGTTGCGCGCTTGACCCCATAGTCACCAGCCAGCGGCGAACCGGGTTCTAAACCTAACTCAGGTGGAAGCGGCTCAGCAGGTTCTGAAACCGCGGATCGCTTCGCAGCGAATCGAACTTCGGATCCACCTTCAGCCGTACGATGCCCACGTCGTGCTGCTCAAAGCCCGTTTCCAGCCATTGCATGGCCTTGTCGCCATCGCCCAGCGCGGCATACAGAAGAGCGAAACGGTAGGGCGCCACATATTTATGTGCGGCCACGTTCCGGTTGGCCGATTCCAGCATCGCTCGCCGCATGCCCTGATAGCCTTCCGCCTTATAGATCTTGGAAACCCGCTCCACTGTTTCCTGTGGCGAGCCTTGCAGCCTCATGATTTTGATCTGCTCGCCCATGGCGGCATCGAAGTTTCCTTGCGCCTCGTAAGTCCACACCAGATAAAGGTGCGCCGCGAAGTAGTTCTGATCCATCTCCAGCGTCTGGTGGAGCGCCGCAATGGCCTGGTCATAGCGCCGCGCGTCGTACAACAGGTATCCGGTCACCGAGCTGATGATCAGCGAAAGCGGATCCACCTCCCGCGCCTTTTTGATCTCCTCGATGGCTTCGTCTTTTCGTCCCATGGCCGTGAGAAATTCCGCGAACCACTGATGCGCCGTGGCATCCTGCGGGGCCGCCTCGAGGATGTGGCGGAATTTCTTTTCCGCCTGCGGCCAGTCGCGGTCGAATTCCCATGCCGAAGCGGCCAGGACGGCGTCCGCGCTGGAAAGAGTGGGATCGAGCGACAGAGCCTTTTTCGCCGCCTCTTGGGCTTTCGGGTATCCCTGGTTCGAGGGGATCAACATCCAGTCCGCGAGCACCTGGTAGGATTCCGCCAGGCCCGCGTAGGCCGGTGCGTAACTCGGATCGAGGCGGATGGCCTGTTCAAAACTCTTCAGTCCGGCAAAAAGTCCTTCGGCAGTGCGCTTGTTCCAGTAAAACCGGCCCTTCAGATACGCTTCGTAAGCTTGCGGGTCCACCGTGGCGGTTCTTCCCCCGTCTTCCGCCTTCACCGCATCGAGCCCCAGCGGCAGCGCGTGGGTCACCAGTCGCGCCACGTCGTGCTGCACCACCAGAATATCGGCGATATTCGTTTCGTAATTCTCCGCCCACAGGGGAGACTGATCCCGCGTCCGGATCAATCGCACCGCGATGCGCACGCGCCCGTTTGCGCGGCGGATGCTGCCTTCCAGCAGGTAATCAACGCCCAGCTCGTGTGAAATCTGCTCCACCGTCTTGTGATTTCCGCGGTACTGCATGGCCGTGGTGCGCGCGATCACTCCCAACTGGCTGGGATGAAACTGCGTCAACTCGGAAATCAGCTCTTCGGTCATTCCTTCCGCGAAATATTGCTGGCTCTGCTCCGCGCTCAGGTCTTCAAACGGCATCACCAGCAGCATGAATCGGCCCGCAGGCGGCTTGGCGGAGGACGCCAGGCGGGGCCGGAAAGAGTACACGCCGAAGATCGCCATCAGCAATAGCGTTACGCTGAGCGCGCCCAGCGCAATACGCCCCACGCGCGTACGGGAAAAGCCGCGCGCACCCGGAGGGTTCTGCGCCAGCGCTGCTGTCGCCATACCCGCCGGCGCCATACCCGTCCGCCCTGGGCCGCCCGGCGCATTTCCCGCCTGCCACTGTCCGTTTCCCCCCTGCGCAAGCCGGTTGTTTTCTCGCGCCTCCGCCGAGCGCGCTTCGTCTGCCGAGACCGGAGCGATAAAACAATATCCGCGGCGCGGAATGGTCTGAATGAATATCGGATTATCCGCGGAATCACCGAGCGCCTGGCGCAGCTTATTGAGCGCGGTGTTCAGGTTGGCGTCGAAGTCCACAAACGTGTCCGCCGGCCACACGCGCTGCCGCAGCTCCTCGCGCGTCACCACTTTGCCTGCGCGTTCCACCAGCTGGGTCAGAATCTGAAATGGTTTTTCCTGAAGCTTGATCCGCGCACCGTTCTTGCGCACTTCTCCGCGCTGCGGATCAATTTCAAATGCTCCAAAGCGAAGCAGCGCTGAATTTTCCGCCGCCGCATCTTTCACGCGTTCAGTTTTTAAAGGTGCAAAAGGGTCGGAATTCATTTTGTTAGCCGGTTCGTTACCCGTCTCAAAAGTGGGATGCCACGCCCGGAACTGGGATGCCTTCGAAAAGCCCGATCAGGCTCGAACCAGGCGCGAACCCCTTTGCCATCAATACTTGTTTAGACGAAGGTCATCTCGGTTTAGTTTCCCAGCACCCCGATATTCCTGTTGAGATGCAAGTGAGGTGCCATCAGTCGCTTTGCATTGCCTTGCTTTACCTGTCACCGTTGCTAAAAATGTCGCGAGAAATCAAAACCGTCAATTCCAGAAAACAATAGATACTTTCCAGAAACAGGCTTCCCATTGACCGTCTAAGTTGCCCGCTGTAATTTTGTCCGCAGTCTAAACTCATCCTTGCAGATTAGAAGCTCGGCTAACTACCAATTTGTGCTGGCCTTACCTGTTGAGACGGAATATATCTGGAGTTTAGGCACTCAGGCATTCGGTTCGGTTCCGGCGAAACGCAATCCGCAACCCGGGCCCGCAACGCCGGCCCGCCAAGCCAGACCGCCAAGCCAGAAACCACGAGCGGGAACCGCGCGGGGTACAGTCCGCAAACTTTCACGAAACTCTTTCACGAACCATATACATCTACGCAAACTGCCACAGCGGGTGCCCCACTCGCCGGTTTTGCGTGTGGGGCTTTTGTTTCCATGTTGCCTTTAACGCTTCCTAGCAGGTTATGAGGGGTGGGTGGTCTTTCCGTTCGCGATTTCCACTTCGATCTGCCGCAGTATCGTTTCGATCTGCTCCGGTTTATGTTTATTCATTGGCATACCAGCTTTCCTCCAGAGTGAATTCTCTTTCACTCCTGCTGGTACAAAAGCCCCGGTCGGGTCAGCTATGTGTGTCCGGGATTTATTTTTTGGAGATGCAATTTCGGTCCTCACCGCCCCTAGCAACAAATCGCCGGATTTCGGGGCACCCTGCTAGAGAACCTTTTCGACAACCTTGAGAAGATCGTCTTCAGGTATTTCAAACGCGGACGCGCGGTTGAAGCCCTGCGCGGTGGGCGGATAGGCGATTGCCAGACCAGCCTTGTTCGCTACGTACTCGTCGTTAAATCCTTCCCCGACAAAAACCGCCTGGCTGGTCGAGTAGCCGTGTTGCGCGCATATCACTTCCAGCGCGGTGGCTTTTCCCTCAAAGTCGTAGGGAGTTGTCTCGACTCCGCTGATCAGCCCATCGCTATCGAACGTAAGCTTGTTTATGTAAATGTGGTCAAAGAGTTGATCGGCGTCTGGAATCAGTTCCTGGAGAAACACATCGATGCCGCCCGAAATAATGGCGGTTTTGAATCCGTCCTTCTTCAGAATGGAAATCGCCTGATGCAGATTCTTGGTGACGGTAATATTTTTGACCATATCCGGGAAGTCTTTGCGATAAAGTTTGGCTTCGCGGAATTGATTGCAAGCCCACTCACACCATTGCTGATACGTGGTGATGCGGCGAAGGTAGCGACGCATGCCTGTTTTATGCACCTCGCTGGGAAAACCCTTGTACTTCCAGACCACGGTCCAGGAAAACTCTATGCCGCGCAGCAGAGTGCCGTCCAAATCGAAGGCTATGACGCGATAATTGCCTCCACCCTGGGAGACTGGCGCTACAGTTCGTGCAGCTGGCGGCAGTGGTGTGACGGTACGCTTAAGGCATTCTTGGATCTTCGTGCGGACGAATTGGTACGCGTCATTAGTGTTGTTGGGTGGTTTGACGATGCTGGTGTGGGAGCCGGTGACGTTTTTGGTTTGCGAAGCTGGAAGGTTTAGTTCACCGCTGAGACGGTCCACCCAATGGTCTGCCGTAGCGATCACAGCGTAAGTGGGGAGAGGAATTCTACCGGGCACGTCATCCATGACGCGCTCGTTAAAGTTATTTACAAATCCTTCAGAGATGGAGGTAACCAACTTGTTGTGGGGACGGAGCGCCCGCGCGTCCCACGAAAGATTCCAAAGGATGCGCGGCAGACGCTGTGAACCAAGTTGGGGAGTGGCCATGAGGACTAGGCCCCGGATGCGGGTGAGTACCTCCCTCGCATTGTTTTGAAACAAATGCCAGATTGCCCCTTTGCACAGCAGGCCGCCCATGCTGTGGCCGATCAGAATTACGCGCGAATACGATGAGGCGTCACGGATTATATCGGCGAAGACTCTCGCTTCCACTTCCAGATCAACCGAGCGCGTGAAGCGGAGCCGTTCAAACAACGTGCGGTAGCGATACATACCGACATCAACGCCCGGCAGATCCGCGAAAAGGAAACCTGGAAACTTGCCCCACGTGGCTTTCTTGCCGTAGCGAGAGCCGCCTAGTCCGTGGACGAAAATGACGAGCGCGTCATTCGTGGATGCCTGTTGGCGCACATGAACTGTGAGAGGAACATCGAGGCCAGGATCGTGAGCGGGCTCAGCGAATGCGGTTTGGACGATGGTCTTCATATGCCTCCGCGAGCGGGTACCTTGGGACCGCTATTTCGAGAGCGACAAAGAGTATGGGTTATTTTTCTGGTAGATGGCAGATATTGTCAATGTAGAGGATCCTTGAGGGGTTAGAATCCCTTGAGACCGAGCGCATCCTCGACAGCATTTAGCCGGTTCTGAATCATCGACAAGCGCTGAGCAGGCGGGTGGCCCGGCTGGCGCTGACCGGAAAGATTCTGGGTGCCCCACTCGCCGATCTTGCGTGTGGGGCTTTTGTTTCCATGCTGCCTTTGTCGCATGACAGCAGGTTATGAGGGTCGACAAACCGAATTCCACGTTTGTGCTTTGCGTCCGCAATGATGGTTCACGCGATCTCGAACCACGAAAAGTCTATCAGACGATCCCGGCCAAACGCACCATAGGCCGCCAGCGACAGCCTGTGACAGGTTCTAGCGTGGAGAACGAAATGCTAGACGGAGGAGATGCCTTAGAACAACGCTGCCCGCTGCGATAGCTAAGATCAGCGTCACACGGGACTCCCAAACACCACGGGCATTGTCTACCGCCGATACCACGTATGCAGCGATGACTGCGACAACCACGGCAAGTATGGCATCTATGAGGCCAACCTTGCGACCCCAACGCTGCCGCAGCACTAAGCATGTAAGGCCGCCGGCACCTATCCCCAGCACGCTGGCGAAGACTACGTTGACTAAGAACAACACGGTAGCGCCACTTGTCCCGATCATTAGTGGCCTCCTTTCTTGCAGAATTCGGTCATCGTAAATCCGTCATCCGCCGAATTCCCCTCGGCAGCCCTCAGAGTCCGCCGCGGCTGAATGGACGGATGGTGCGGCCTTAACTGGTCATCAATATCCTGTGCCTTTGCTTCGGCGTAACGCTCCGGGTGTTAACCCTATTGTTTGCTTCCGCCGCAAAAACTCCACTCTTTTCGCTTGACAATCTGTTATCAATAAGTACTGTAATTAAGTGTTATAGAAATGCCGCCTGCGAACTCAACCCCGCTCCCGCTCAACCGTTCCGAGTAAAGCCTTTGAAATGAATGCTTACAAAAAAGTCGCCTGCAACTCCTTTACAATCCATGCTTACGGCGCAAAGGACTTAAAGTCTATTGGAATGAATGCTTACAAAAAAACACCCCGGGGGGTACCCCAGCATTAATTCTTCTAATCCCGCCCACGTAACTTTAATCCCAGACCGCTAAACCAGCCCACTAGACGAGAGGACCCAAATCATGACCAAGCAAGCCCATGACGCCCGTGAAGCCAGTCAAGCCCGTTGTCAATCCATCAATGCCGAAGGAAAACGCTGCCGCACCCCGCGCACCGGCTCGCAACTCGCCCTCTGCACCTACCACGCGCGGCAGCAGCAACGCCAGAAAATCGAAACGCACGCCGAAGACCCCAGCGCTATCGCCCTCGACCTGCTCGGCCACGTCGATAATTTCTACACCGCCGTCTCCATCAACCACGTCATCGGAAGAATCCTGACGCTTCTTGCCAGCGACCGCATCTCCCCGCGCAAGGCCGCCGTCCTCGCCTACACCTGCCAGTTGCTCTTGCAATCTCTCGATGACGTCAAAAGCGAGCTTTCCGGCGTCTCCCCCGAACTGCATAACGCGCTCCATGAGATCTATGAAGCTTCTCGCCGCATCAAGGGAGAAGTGTGCCCGCCCT
Source organism: Acidipila sp. (assembly GCA_010365215.1). Classification (GTDB taxonomy): domain Bacteria; phylum Acidobacteriota; class Terriglobia; order Acidiferrales; family UBA7541; genus JAAFGT01. Next base: position 10,066 of record JAAFGT010000038.1, read on the forward strand.
CACCCACCCCACTCCAGGTTCCGCCAGTTCAACCCACAGATTCTGCGCACTCGCAGTCTGACCACGCGCGGCCTGATCACGCGCGGCCCGATCACAACCAGCCCGACCGCGCGCGGCCCGATCACGCGGGGCCCGATCACACCCCAAACATCCCGCCCGCTTACCCGCCGAATTCCGCCGCTGCTCCCACTCTCGCCGGCGTCGCTAGTGCCGCCATTTAGTCACTCCCGCGTCTCCACATCCCGCCCCGCCGGCGGGCGCGGTCATGGTATAATTTCGTTTGGACTTGTAGACGCTCTGCGCGAAGGTCGACTTCACGGGCTGCAAGGACGCACTTGCAGCCCTTTTTGTTTCCTGACGGTCTCCGCGCAGCGCCGGGGCTCCCAAATATCATCATGACGCAAGCTATCCGCAACATCGCCATCATCGCGCACGTGGACCACGGCAAGACCACTCTGGTCGATGCCATGCTGCGCCAGAGCGGCATTTTCCGCGTCGGCCAGGCTTTCACTGATCGCGTCATGGATTCCAACGACCTGGAACGCGAGCGCGGCATCACCATCCTGGCTAAAAATACCGCCGTCTTTTTCCACGAGACCAAAATCAATATCGTCGATACTCCCGGCCACAGCGACTTCGGCGGCGAGGTCGAACGTGCCCTGCGCATGGTCGATGGCGTGCTCCTTCTGGTGGACGCCAGCGAAGGCCCTCTGCCCCAGACCCGCTACGTCCTCCAGAAAGCCCTGGCGGCCAAGCTTCCTCCCATCGTGGTCTTGAACAAGATCGACCGGCCCGACGCGCGCACCGCTGCCGTGCTCGACGAAATCTACGATCTGTTCATCGATCTCGACGCCACCGAAGACCAGCTCGATTTCCCTGTGCTCTACACCAACGCCAAGCTCGGCGTGGCCCACACCGCGATCGACGACGGTTCCTTGAACCTGCTGCCGCTGTTCGAAGCCATCGTAAAGTCGATTCCGCCGCCGGTAGGCGATCCCGCCGGCGTCCTGCAGATCCAGGTCACCAATCTCGATTACAGCGATTTCCTCGGCCGCATCGCCATCGGCCGCGTATTCAACGGCACCCTGCATCGCGGCGAGGAAGTGGGCATCTCCCGTCTCGACGGCACCATGGTGCCCACAAAAATCACCAAGCTTTTCACCTTCCGCGGCCTTGAGCGCGATGACGCCGAAGAAGTAATTTGCGGCGACCTCGCCGCAATCGCCGGCGTCGAAGGCATCCAGATCGGCGAAAGCATCACCAGCCTTCTCAATCCTTCTCCGCTGGAACCGCTCACCATCGACGAGCCCACCGTGGGCATGGTCTTCACCGTGAACACCGGCCCGCTTGCCGGACGCGAAGGGCAGTGGGTCACCTCGCGCGATCTGCGCGGGCGTCTCGATAAAGAGCTGCTCACCAATGTTTCCATCCGCGTCGAAGACGCGGAAACCACCGACTCTTTTCGCGTGCTCGGCCGCGGCGAGCTGCAACTGGCTATTCTTCTCGAGACCATGCGCCGCGAGGGCTTCGAGCTTCTCGTCGGCCGCCCGGAAATCGTCGTGCGCACCGAAAACGGCCGCAAAGTCGAGCCCAAGGAAATGCTGGTAGTGGATTGTCCGGAGAATTTCGTCGGCATCGTCATGGAAACCCTGGGGAGCCGCCGCGGCCAGCTTTCCAAAATGGTCAATCACGGTTCCGGGCGCGCCCGCATGGAATACACCATTCCCTCTCGCGGCCTGATCGGCGTGCGCAGCCAGTTGCTCACCGACACGCGCGGCACCGCCTTGCTGCACTCGATTTTTGAAGGTTGGATGGACTACGGCGGCGAAATGGCTTCGCGGCCTACCGGCGCGCTGGTCGCCGATCGCCCCGGCGAAGCCACGGCATTTGCCCTGTGGAATCTTCAGGAACGCGGCGAGCTTTTCCTCGGTCCGGCCACGGAAGTCTATGAAGGCATGGTGGTCGGAGAAAACGCCCGCGACGCCGACATGGACGTCAACGTCACCAAGGAAAAAAAGCAGACCAACATGCGCGCTTCGAGCGCCGATGAAGCCATTCGCCTGGTGCCCCACCGCGTGCTCAGTCTCGAACAAGCCATTGAATTCATTGCCGACGACGAGTACGTCGAAATCACTCCCAAACACATCCGCCTGCGCAAGAAAATCCTCGACCCCAAAAAGCGCCCGCGTCGCTGGCAGCAGATCAAGGCCAGCCACGAAGAAGTAATCAAAGGTAGTTGAGAATTTCTTTGGTGTTTTGTAGAAGAGTATTCTGTAGAAATGCTACTTAATGGCCGGGCGCCTCGAGCTCATCAGCCTTTTCAATAACTGAATCTGCCCCGCATGATACAGATCGTGTGACGCCGCTCCCACTATCGTTTCAAAATAATTCCAGCGGCTTCGCTCCACTCGCCGGAATAATCGCGCAGCCGGAAATCCCTCCACCGCCAACCGCAGCTTGCGATGCTCCGCATCCAGCAGCTTCACCGCCTCGCTCCAATCCCTCTCCGTTGCCACTCGCCCTTCTTGCGGCAGCACCCAGAAGTTGCTCCCCTTCAGCGCGAATCCTCCGCGCTTTTCCCCCAGCAGCCGCCGCCGCACGCAGTACTTCCAATACGACGAGTGCACCGCCAGTTCCCAGATGTTGTGCCGCCCGCCCGCAGGCCGCCACTCCGCCTGCCGCGCCGTCACCCCCCGCAGGCTCCCACGCAGGTTGGTCCCGTGCCAGGCTCGCCGCTCAAAGGCTTGGTCGAGAATATGTACCAGCATCCCGATGGGTGTAGAAGTGCCTGGCATCTTAGTGCGTGTAGAAGCGTTGGCGGTGTTCACGGGAGGATTCTACCAAGAATGGCGGCCGGCAGCGTCCATTCTGGCGACAGTGCCGTCCCGAAACCGGGCACCCGGTCACCGTTGAATTTCCGCTAAGCCATTCTGAATCAATCCATTCTCCTCGCCAGCTAGCGGCCTCGGACTTGCGTACTCCCCGTTTGAGTATTGTCTTTTTTTTCAGGCAATTTTTATAATTCCGCCAGGAGGTGACATGGCCAGGTTCGAGCGCGTCAAAGAAGCGGTGCAGTCCCCGCTGCGCACGGAATATTTCTCCCAGCGTGCGGCCGACGGATGGAAACTCGTCGCCCTCGAATGGGAACGCGAGATCCCCGGCGAGGTTATTCAGTCCATTCCACGACGGGAAGTTCCATTCGGGCTTCGAGTGGCGGAAGACTGCCAGCATCTTGAAGAAAATCCCCTGGAGATGCAGATTCTTACGACGATGATGGAGCTGGTGGTGCGCGACTTCACGATTTCGCGGGTCGCCATCGAGCTTAACCGCCGGGAATTCCGCACGCGCGAAGGTGCGGAGTGGAGCGCGCTGTCTGTCTTCCGCACTTTGCCGCGAATGATTGAGGTCGCGCCGCAAGTTCATTCCAGCGAAGATTGGGCAGAGCGAAGAAAGCAGTTTTCCCGGATCGCCTGGAATTCGTAAATTCTTTTCGCGAATTAGCCGCGTGGAATGAAGCGGGCAAAAGTGGTCGTTGAAAAAATAATCACTCGTCCGCATTCCGGGCCTCCTGGAGCAGCATGAACGAAATTTCATCAGAAAGTTTTCGTGGCTCGTCCGCAGAGTTTTTCTCTTAGCCTATTCCTCCAAGATGCAGTTACAATTTATACGTTCCAATTCATGTTTGACATCCAATTTCCTAAGTCAGCCAATTCAGCGAGGGGGATCAAAATGAAGCGAATCTGTCTGGCCACAGTCATCGTGGCTTTGGTTTTCTGTTGTGCGGTTGCGTTGCCGGCGGCGCCCGGCTACAAGGTGGTCAAGCAATTCGCCGTCGGCGGCGAGGGCGCCTGGGACTATTTTATTTACGACACTGCCGGCAAGCGCTTATTCATTTCGCGTTCCACGCACGTAATCGTCGTGGACGGCGATTCCGGAAAAGTGGTGGGGGACATTCCGGACACGCCCGGAGTGCACGGTATTGCGCTTGCTCCGGACCTGGGGCGCGGCTACATCAGCAACGGGAAGGACAACAGCGTGAGCATTTTCGACGTGAACACACTGAAGGTATCCAGCAAGGTCAAGACGGGTCAGAATCCTGATGCGGTGCTTTACGACGCGCCGAGCAAGAGAGTATTTGCTTTCAACGGCCGTAGCAGCGACGCGACCGTCATCGACGCCGCCAATGGAACGGTGCTGGCGACAATCCCGGTGGGGGGAAAGCCCGAATTTGCCGTGTCGGATGGCAAGGGCATGGTCTACGTCAACATAGAAGACAAACACGAACTTCTGGCCATCGACGCAATGAAGGCCACCGTCACGTCACACTGGCCCTTGGAAGGATGCGAGGAGCCCAGCGGCTTGGCCATGGATACCAAAACGCGCCGGCTGTTCTCCGTGTGCGGGAATAAAGTTATGACCGTGGTCGATGCGGATACAGGTAAGTTGGTTACGACTGTGCCCATCGGCGAAGGCGCGGATGCTGCCGGCTTCGATCCCGGCACGGGATTGATTTACAGCTCCAACGGCGAAGACGGCACGCTTACTGTAGTGCACGAAGATTCCGCGGATAAATATACCGTGGTGGAAAATGTTGCCACACAGAAAGGCGCGCGTACATTGGCCGTCGATCCCGATACGCACACCATCTACGTGATCACGGCGAGCTTCGGGCCGTTACCGGAACCCACCAAGGACGCGCCGCACCCGCGTGCGCCCCGGCTGCCCAACAGCTTCGTGGTTCTGGTAATCAAGTAGTCCACGAAGACGCTATTCGTTGCACGCATGGCTGAACGATCTGTGGGCAACGAATGGCGGCTGCGCATTGAATCTACCAATCGGATCGGCGAAGACGTGGCGAGCATTCACCGCGAAGACATCATCAACAGTGTGACGCATGGCGTGGGACTGGCGCTGAGCGTCGTGGGGCTGGTAATCCTGGTGGTGCTCGCCGCATTGCGCGGCACACCGTGGCATGTAGTGAGCGTCAGCATCTACGGCGCCACGCTGGTAATTCTCTACGCTTCCTCTACTTTATACCACGCGTTTCGATCACCGCCCCTCAAACGCGTGTTCAAAATCATCGATCATTCCGCAATCTATCTGCTGATCGCCGGCACCTACACGCCGTTCACCCTGGTGACACTGCGCGGGCCGTGGGGGTGGACATTGTTTGGACTGGTGTGGGCGCTGGCCCTGGCGGGCATCGCGTTCAAAGCTTTTTTTGTAGACTATTTTGTAATTGCTTCCACGATCGTTTACCTGGCAATGGGCTGGCTGGTAATCATAGCCATCAAACCAGTAACGGCCGTTGTACCGTATCGGGGATTGCTGCTGCTTTTGGCGGGAGGGCTTTGCTACACCGTGGGTGTGGGATTTTTTGCGGCCAGCCGGATGCGTTACGGCCATGCCATCTGGCATCTCTTCGTGCTCAGCGGCAGTATTATTCATTACTTTGCAGTGCTGTTTTACGTTTTACCGCCGCCTGCCTAGCGGCTACCGCGGGTTCCGCGCTTGGCTGCGCGTTCTTCTTTCGCCAATACTGAGCTATTAGGAGACTGTCGGTCGAGTTAATTTGCAATGAGCAGTGACTGAGCGAAGGGCCACTCAGAGTCCACCCACTGCGTGTCGCAACGGAAGCCCGACCGTTGACCCAGCCTTACCACTTCGGCGCAATTAAACCGGTGCGAGCACTCCGTCCAGATGGTCTCGCCGGTCCTGAATTCCGCGGAGATTCCGGCGCGGCGGATGTGCACGTTTTGCTCGCACGTTGAACTGAGGTGCATCTCGATTCGCCGCTCGCGGTCGTTCCAGCGGGCTTCATGACGGAATCTGGACACGTCGAAACTACCACCCAGCTCGCGATTGATCCGCTCGAGCAGGTTGAGGTTGAACGCGGCAGTCACTCCGATGGAGTCGTCATACGCGGCGAGCAGTTGCGAGACGGGTTTTTCCAGGTCGGCGGAAAGCAGGAAGCCATCGCCCGGAGCCAGTTGTTCGCGAACGTCGCGCAGAAAATCTTCCATCACCGGGCGTTCCAAGTTGCCGATCGTACTGCCCATGAATAAAACCAGCAATGGCGCGCCCGCGGGGCGGCGTCGCGCGACTTCACGCAAGCCGTCAAGATAAGGACTGACCAGGCCGGCCAGCTTTACCGAGGGCAGACCCGAAAACTCTCGCTCGCAGCGCAGCAGTGCAGCCGGCGACACGTCGATCGGATAGTAGGATGTGGTCTGCCTTCTTCCCAGCGCCTCGAGCACCCTTCTTGTTTTCTTTCCCGTGCCGCTGCCCAACTCGGCCACAACCACGGCGCCGGGCAATCGCGCCACCAGTTCCGTTGCGTGCCGCTCAAAGAGCCGCTCCTCGGCGCGGCACAGGCCATATTCGGGCAGCAGGGTGATCACCTCGAACAAAGCGCTGCCAATATCATCGTAAAGATATTTGGAAGGCAGCTCTTTCTGGCCGGACTTACTCAGGCCCGCGAAAACATCAGCCGCAAATTCGGTGCGTACGTCGAGCGCGCGCGCTGTTTGAGCCATGACGATCCTCCTGCGCAGTTAATTCTGGACACAGCGAAACGCCGCGTAAATATAGGGATAGTGCGGCTGAAACCAGTTGCGGAATGAGCGGCGCAGGAAACACGCAGCGGTCCGCGGTGAAGCGCCCTTCATTACGTAATGCTTACCGTCAAAAAAATCCGCCGAATAGCCGGGGTAGAACGAAAAGGCGCGGAACCCTGCAAACGGACCGAAGATCGTAGAGGTCCATTCCCATCCGTTGCCGAGCAGTTCGTCAACGCCAAACGCGCTAGCCCCATCGAGATGCGCGCCTACCGGCGCAGGATCCCAGCGCGCAAAGTCAAAATTGCCGCAAGTTTTCCAATTTGTGTTTTTCTGTTCCACGGCCGCGTCGGCCCAGGGAAACTCACGCTCGCCGCCTTGCGGGGTGCCCCAGGCGGCGCGATGGAATTGCGCTTCAGTGGGCAATTCGGCGTGGCGCCAACGCGCATATGCGGAGGCCTCGGCATGGCTTACGTAGACGGGCCAATCGAGTGGCAACGGAATTTCGTCGAACATTGTTTTCAAATGCCAATCTGAAGATTTCAAACGCGAATTATCCTGGCCGTGAGCAACCCAGAGTCCCGGATGGCGAATTCGGTTTTTGGTTTTCCATTCCCAGGCATCGGGCGTCCAGTGCGACCGCTCGTCGTAGCCGCCGCTGTGAAGGAATTCCAGAAACTGGCGGTTGGTCACCTTGTATGCGTCAACGGCAAATGCAGGCACCTGGATGGTGTGCGCCTCGAATTCATTATCCCAGCCGAACTTCCCACCGAAGTTATCGCCGCCGGACTGTCGCGATTTGCCCGTGCCGGCTCGCTCCAGCCCCAACGTCGCGATTCCCGCCGGAATATCGACGAGCCGCGGCGTGATAGGGGTGGCTTCAAGAATTGCGGAGGCAAAAACCGCGATTTTTCTGTTCAACGGCAGGTGGTGAAGCATGTAGGTCAAGGTTTCGGCATGCATCAAGCGGTGCTCGACGGCCACATGAAATATCAGATCGTTCTCCAGGTGGGGATGCGCAAGAGAAACGCCGGCGGCGCGCACTACGCATTCGTCGACGGCCAGCCGCACCCGTTTCACGTAGTCGTGAATTTCGTGGAGCGCGGGCCAGTCGGATGGTTTGTCGTCCGGAAGCTTGCCGCCTACGGGATCAATGCCAAACGCGAAAAGCCGGTCGAATTTCTCATGGAAAGGCGCGATGCCGAATGTGTCGCGCAGGATCAGGTTTGCGTCGAAGGCTTCGAGGTGACCGAGGTAAAAAAGAATGCGATGCCGCTCAGGAATCGGCCGGTCATAAATTGCCTCCGGGCGAACCAAGCCAAAAAGCTCATCGGTCCGCGCACGAGCGGTTGCAAACCGCTGCAACCAGTCACGGTGAACGGAATTGTGAACCTGCCCGGCGGCAGTACTCGAGGACATGGCGGCTCCGCGCTCGTAAGGTGCTGCCGTTGTTAGATGCTTGGGCGCGGCCAGCGGTTCCGATTTGTCGCAGGTCTGGCCCTTTGATATGCTCCGCGGCAAATGAACATCGTTAGTCAAAAGGAGGCCACTATGGTTGCGAGACGTGAATTTCTCGGAGCGCTGACGACTGCCTCAATTCTCCCTCATGTGCTGTTCGCAAAGACTTTTGCAAGCGGAGCAGAGGCGAACGAAGAGAACTCGGGCGGGCTGATGGAGCAGATTCTCTGCGGCCCGCAACCGGCCATGCCGTCTGAAACGCAGTTCGCCGGCGCGCCGGAAGCGTACTGGGCAGAGCTGCGCAAGCAGTTCATTTTCCGCCCAGGATTTCTCTATCTGAATAATGGCACGATGGGCTCCAGCCCGCGACCGGTGCTGCGCGCGTTTATTGAAAGCATTCTCAAAGAAGACCAGCTGGAGAGTAGCGAGGATACCGAGCTCTACCCGCTGTGGGGTTACGGCAACTGGGACGAGTACCGGCGGCCGGTGGCGAATTTCGTCGGCGCCAAGCTGGAGGAAATTGCTCTGGTCCGCAACGCCACGGAGGGCCTTAATTATGTCGCGAATGGCCTGGACCTGGCGCGCGGCGATGAAGTGATTTATACCGACGAAGAACATGGCAGCGGAAAAAGTCCGTGGCTGGAAAAGCAGCAGCGTTACGGCGTAATGGTCAGGGAGATCACCCTGCCCAAGCCGCCCGCCAGCAAGCAGCAGATCCTCGACCTGTTCGAAGCCGCGCGCACGCCGCGCACCCGCATCGTGATGGCCAGCCACATTACCTCGGCCACGGGATGCGTGCTTCCTGCGCGGGAAATATGCGCCTGGGCGCGCGCGCATAACCTTTTGTCGTTCATCGATGGCGCTCACGCCATTGGCATGATCCCGCTCAACCTTCGCGAGATGGGCTGTGATTTCTACGTCACCAGCCCGCACAAATGGCTGCTGAGTCCGAAGGGCATCGGCGTCCTCTACGTGAGAGATGAAGTTTGCGACCGGCTCTGGAACACTATGGCGACGGGAGGATGGGACGATCACGCCAGCCGCGCTGCGCGTTTTCAGCAGTTCGGCAGCTCCAATGTCAGCGTGCTTGCCGGCCTTCGAGCCGCGCTGGATTTTTGGGCGGCCATCGGCCCGCAGCGGATCGAGCGGCGCATCCGCGATCTGCACGCTCATGTGAAGTCGCAAGTCGCGCAGATTCCCGGCGCGGAACTGGTCAGCGCTCCCGGCGAAGAGTTCACCGCGGGAATTTGTACGGTGAATTTCCCCAAGCTCGACCGGATGAAATTCCAGCAGTGGATTTACCACACGCACCGCATCCGCGTGCGCGGCACGTCGGCGACGAGGTTGCGGCTCTCGACGCACATCTATCACAACACGGCGGAGCTGGATCGCTTCGTTGGGATTTTGCGGGATTATTTGCGTGGCGGAGCTGCTTAGAAAGCGGACGCGGATAGATTGTCCGGATCACAAGACGGGCTTTCCCTTATGCGGGACGAAACCTCAGGTGCGCGCAACGGAACACACAAATATCAAATAACGCGGGGTTCGGGGATGGGCAGCACGAAGCGCGTGCCGCGCTCGCGGCAGGGCTGAAGATAATCCATGATCTCTTTCGCAAAATTCCACGCCAGGATCACCACGTAATCCGGCGGCTCGGCCAGAAGGCGTTCAGCGGGATAGACGGGAATGTGGCTGCCGGGCGTAAACATGCCAATCTTAAGCGGGCTGCGGTCGACGGTCCACGGCAACAGGGAAGTATCCACGCCGCAGTAGCACAGCAGCGTGTTGCCCTTGGCAGGCGCGCCGTAACCGGCCACTGTTTTTCCGGCGGCATGGAAGCCGCCCAGCATTTCCAAAAGCTGTTCGCGATTGCGCGCGACGTGCTCTGCAAATACGCGATAAGTTCCCAGTTCGCCGAAGCCCGCCTGCTTTTCCTGCTCAGCCATCTCCTGCACTTGAGCGCCGTGCCCCGCGCCGGTGGTGGGGCGGCCCCACAGGCGCAGCGACCCGCCATGAATCTCGACGCGATCGACGCGCTCGAGCTCCAGACCGGCGCGCTCGAACAAGCGCAGCAGCGGGCGTACCGCGAAATAACAGAGATGCTCGTGGTAGATGGTGTCGTATTCAAAGCGCTCGAGCATTTCGGCCAAGTACGGCGCTTCAATAATTACGCGCCCGGACGGTTTCAGCAGCGCGGCGCAAGCTGCCAGAAAATCCGTAGTGGCATCGACGTGGGCGAGAACGTTGTTTGCCAGCACTGCACTGGCCGCGCCGTGCTCTTTGATGATTCGCGCCGCCAGAGGCGCATCGAAAAACTCATTGATGGTATCGATGCCCGCCTCGCGCGCGAGAGCGGCTATATTTGTGGCCGGCTCCACGCCAAGGGTGCGCACACCGCTTTCGCGGAACGCGCCCAGCAGGCTGCCATCGTTCGAAGCGATCTCCACGACCAGGTCTTTTGCGCCCAGCTCGAGCTCGCGCACGACGCTTTGCGCGAGTGCGTTGTTATGCCGGATGATCGTGGCGTTGGTGCCGGTGCGGTAAAGATAATTGGAAAATAAAATCTCCGGACTGACCACGTGCATGAGCTGTACCAGCCAGCAGTCCTGGCAGAAATAAACCTGGAGAGGAAAGCGCGGCTCGGGTTCGTGCAGCTGCTCGGACGTAAGAAATGCGTTGGCCAGAGGCACTTCGCCCAGATTCAAAAATAAATGCAGGTTACGTCCGCCGCATGCCCGGCAGGTATCGCGCACGGCAAGTTGGGCGCCGGGTTCGTTCATCGGGGCGGGCGCCCTTCAGGCGCAATGACGGGGGCGCGTGAAGCATCATGGGGCGCATCGACGCGCTCCAGCTTGCGCACCGAGCGCTTCCACGCGCGGTGGGCGCCGCCAAATCGATATCGCAGGATATTGTTTGCGAACTGCAGGCAGGTGGAATAGCGCACGTTGGATTTTCCGCCGGCGCGAGGCAAGCCTTCCACATCGCGCTCGAGAATTGTCAAGCCAAGCGGCTTCGCTTTGAGCATGAGCTCAGGATCGAGAAACCAGTCTTTGGACTCGAGGCGCAGCGAGGCCAGCGCCACGCGCGGAAATACTTTAGGGCTGGCGTTCAAATCGATAGAGTGCAGCCAGCCAAAGAGAAACTGCATGCCGAAATTATACAGGCTGGAGACTAGTTTACGGCGCCAGCTATCCTGGCGAAATCTTCGCCGCACTTTGGCGAGCACGGGCCCGGCAGCGTCCCGCGCCTGCTGGTAGGTGCGCACGGCTTCCACGGCGGCCACTTGCCCGTCGGCGCAGAGATAGCCGACAAGCGGCGCCGTGCAAGCTTTCAATCCCTCGAGCACTCCGTTTCCGTAGCCTTGATTTGCGCTTACGGTAACTTTCACAACCGGGCGCCCCTCGGCGATGAGTTCGTCAATGATGGCGCCGGTGGAATCGCGCGAGCCATTGTCCACCAGAACAAGCTCCAGCGGCACGCCGGCATGCTCGAACGCGTCGAGGAGTTCCCCCGCGGTTGCTCTAAGACATGCTTCTTCGTTGTAGCAGGGCATTACGAAAGAAACTGCCGCCGGTATTCCGGGGGCCACGGGCGCACTGGGGGCCGCGGGCATTCAGCTTCCCACTTCCGCGCATTCATTCTTCATGCCTGCCCGGAACGCCACTGTTTTTTCGATGCCGGAGCGAATTGAAGTTGGCGGCTTCCATCCCAGCAATCCTTCGAGCAGCGATGTATTTACGGCGCCATGCAAAGTTTCATCCGGCCGATACGGCAGCGCACCGAAATTGAGCTGGCCGGGACGCAGGCTGAGAACTTTCCCCGCCGTTTCGGCGAACCCGCGGACACTGGTCAGCGTGCCCGTGGCCACGTTCGCAACGGGCGGCGCCGCGCCTTCGAGGCAGCCCAGGCGCACCAGACCCTCGGCGGCGTCCGCAACGTAGGTGAAGTCGCGCTGCTGTTCGCCGGCAGTGAGCGCGAGTGTGTGGCCTGTGTGCGCGGCTTCGATCAGCGACGGCAGCAAACGATGACCATGTTCACCGGGGCCATAAACCGTAAAAAGGCGCGCGGTGATTGCGCGCAGACCGGTGCGCTGAATGCAGCCATCCAGCGCGAGCTTGCCAGCGAGTTTCGTCCTGGCGTAGAGATTCACGGGGTTCTCTGGAGATTTTTCCGTCACCGGCCCCGGCACGGCGCCGTATTCCGCGGCGCTGCCGGCGTTGATCAGGCGAACACCAGGCCAGTCATCCATGCGACTGGCGCTGATTATTTCGGAAATGTCTTTAATCAACCGGTGATTCATTTTATAGGCGAGCTGGGGATCGCGCTCCTCGGGATTTACGCCGTAACCCGCGAGGTGAAAGGTAATATGCGGGCGAGCGTCCCGGTAAAGCCGTTCGAAGCTGCCGGCTTCGCTCAGGTCGCTCACCATGGTTCGTCCCGTAAATTGATAGGCGCGGCCAAGAGATTCGAGCGATGCAGCGCTGCGTGCGGCAAGCAATAATTCAGCGCCGCCCGGTTGCAAGAGGCGGGCTACCCAGCGGCCGATGAAGCCTCCCGCACCGGTGATGAGTACACGGCGGCCTGCGTACTGGCGCACAACGTCGGCCAAGGGTTGGGCCATGCTTTAGAGAATAGACGGAAGCGCGCCGCACGCGCAAGGCGCGCGGTGGACCATGAGTTCAAGAACGGCGTATCAGCGCACGCAAGAGCGTGCTAAACGGTTGCGGCAGGTGCGTGTTGAAGCTATCCTCAAACACCACGCGTGAAAACGCTCTTCATCACCGGAGCCAGCGGCTTTATTGGTCGGCATCTACTGGCGCGACTTGCACCCGAGAAATATGCAACGCTTTTCTGTCTGAGCCGGGACCCGGGAAATGTTTTGCTCCAGAATCCCAGTGTGCGCACGCTGGCGGGAAGCCTGGCGGATATCGATCGCTACCAACCGGAATTGACCGCGTCGGACTGCATCGTGCATCTCGCCGCGGCCACGGGCAAGCTTCAACCGGCAGATTATTTCCGGATCAATGTGGTGGGCACGAATAACCTGCTGGAGCGCGCCAAGCAATGCGGCGTGAAGCGAATTCTTTTTGTCAGCTCTATCGTCGTGCGATACACCAACAAGGACCGGTATTATTACGCGCAGTCCAAGGAAAAGGCGGAACAATTGGTGCGGGAAAGCGGGCTGGACTATGCGATTGTGCGCCCGACAATTGTGGTTGGCGAAGGCTCCGGGGTCCTTGCCGGTCTCGAGAAGCTGGCCACTCTTCCGGTGATGCCTGTTTTCGGCGACGGCCGCACGCGCGTCCAGCCCATCGCCGTCGAAGATCTCGCGGACTTTCTGGTGATGATTCTCGAGCGCGAGCTTTTCAGCGGCGGCACGTTTGAATTTGGGGGCAAGGAAGTCTTGAGCATAGAAGAGCTGCTGCGGCGGATTTGCGTTCACCGTGCCGGGCATGAGCCGCGCGCAATGCACTTTCCGTTCGCGCTGGTGGCGCCGCCGCTGAAACTGCTCGAAGCCGCAATCTATTCGACTCTTCCGGTAACGCTGGGTCAGCTGGCAATTTTCCGTTGCGATGGCACCGCGGAAACGAATACGCTTTTCGAAGCGCGACGCGCCCAACTGAAAAGCGTAGACGAAATGCTGCGGCGGACGGCTGCTCGATGAGTTCAACCGAACCGGGTGCGCTCGAACGCGAGTGTGAAGGCTTCTGCCATTATCTTATGGGGCGCGCGCCGGACGCGTACGTCCTGGCAAAATACGCCGAGGCTCATCGCCTGACCACTGACTATTCCCGCGGCAGCCGCTTCGATCGCCTGCTGGTGAGCTTCGCGGCATGGGGGAGCTTTTCCGCCAGCCTGGCGGATTCCTACGCATCTCTTTTTGCGAGGCAGGGCATACTGCGGCGCAAATTGGTTCTGCTGCTGGCCATTCTGGAAAGTTCCTCGCCCGCACACGGTTTTCTGGACGCCATCGAACCCACGCCGGTATTCTTGCTCGCACTGCAGCTTTTGGGCCGGGGAATCCTGTTTGGCATTCGCGTGCTGGCGATCTCGCTGGTGCTTCTGCCGTTGCAACTTGCGCTGGGCGGATCCCCGCCTCGAGGGGAGTGAGCGCGCGATGGACCGCATCGTGGTGGTGGGCTCCGGACCGAGCGGCGTGCATTTCGCGCTCTCCGTGCTGCGCAAGGGCTATGACGTGACCATGGTCGATGTGGGATTTCCGAAACCGGCGGTGGTTGCACCGGATTCGACTTTTCGCGGCCTGAAGGAAAATCTCGACGATCCCGTCCGCTACTTTCTGGGGGAGAAATTTGAAGGCGTGGTACTGCCGCAACCGGGCCGCGAATATTACGGCATCCCTCCCAGCAAGAATTACGTCTTCCGGACGCCGGCGGGATTCGACAACGTCACCCGCGGCTTCGCTCCGCTGTTTGGGTTTGCCCAGGGCGGCATCGCAGAAGTGTGGACGGGCGGCTGCTATCCCTTCAATGCCGACGAGTTGTCTGATTTTCCTTTCAGTTACGCCGAGCTGGGGCCGTGCTATGGAGAAGTGGCGCGGCGGATCGGGGTGTGCGGAGCTGCCGATGACCTGGCGCGTCATTTTCCCGTGCACGACAATCTTCTCGAGCCGCTGGAGCTCGATGGTCATTCCGCCGTACTGCTCGCCAAGTATGAAAAAAAGAGAGCGCTGATCCAGGGGGAGTGGAAATGTTCCGTGGGCCGGACGCGAGTGGCCGTGCTCAGCCGCGACCTGGGCAGCCGTAAAAAGTGCACTTATTTGGGGCGCTGCTTGTGGGGGTGCCCGACGGGCGCGTTTTATACGCCTTCACTGACGCTGGCGGAGTGCCGCGAATTTCCCAACTTTCATTACGTCACCGGAGTTCGTGCCAGCCATGTGCGGCTGGATGCCAACCGGCGCGTCTCGCACGTGGTGGTGGCGCCCGCCGATGGCGGGAATCCGCAAGAAATTCCCGCGGAGCGAGTGGCGCTGGCAGCCGGAGCGCTTTCGTCTTCGCAGATCTATCTCGAGTCGATGTATCGCCATACAGGCGAAGTGCTCAAGCTCGATGGATTGATGGACAACCGCCAGATCCTGGTGCCATTCGTCAACCTGGGCCTGATCGGCCAGCCTTACAATCCAGAAAGTTATCAATATCACCAGGTGGGAATGGGGATCGAGCAGGGGACGCCGAAGGAATACGTGCACGCGCAAGTCACCACGCTAAAAACGGCCATGCTTCATCCCATCATCCAGAATTTGCCTTGCGATGCGCGGCTGGCAAGCTTCGTGGTGCGCCATTTCCACGCGGCGCTGGGAATCGTAAATATCAACTTGCACGATACGCGCAGGCCGGGGAATTCTGTGACGCTCGATGTGCAAACTGCACCAGGCCGGCCACGACTGGTGATCGAGTATTCTCCCGCGAAGGGCGAAACGGAAGTGATTCGCCGGGCGGTGAGAACCGTGCGCAAAGCGCTCGGCGCGCTGGGCTGCATCGTGCCGCCGGGGATGACGCATGTGCGGCCCATGGGAGCGAGCGTGCATTACGCGGGGATGCTGCCAATGTCGCGAACGGCGGGCGAGCACACAGTTTCCGAAACGTGCGAAAGCCATGCCGTAAAAAATCTCTATCTTGTAGACGGCGCCACGTTTCCTTTTCTGCCGGCAAAAAACATCACTTTCACTTTGATGGCCAATGCCGTGCGCGTGGCCGACGCGGCGTTCTAGGAATTGCCGCAGCGGGGCACCGGTTGAGCGACAGCGGGATGTGATCAGGAAGGGGCGCGCTTGCCGTACAGGCCGGTAGCCTGCGCAAATTCGCGGCTCCACAGCAGGCGGCGCACGCGGAATACTCCTTTGATGTCTTCCCAGGCGGTGCTGATGATTTTCACGCGGCTGTCGTCATCCTCGTTCCAGACCACGGGAATATCCTTGATGCGGTAACCCTGTTTTTCCGCGAGAACCAGCATCTCCGTGTCAAAGAACCAGGACTGGTCCTTGATTTGCGGCACGATTTTTTCAACGACCTCTCGCGTCACCGCCTTGAAGCCGCACTGCGCGTCGGAAAATCGCGTCCAAAGGACTGCCTTCAGGAAAACATTGTAGAGCTGAGAGATTATTTCGCGCTTGAGAGAGCGCCGCGTGCGCGAGGCGCGCATCAAGCGGGAACCGACGGCAATGTCATAGCTTTCGTTTTGCAATGCAGCGACCACCTCGGGGAGGTGGGACAGACTGGTGGAGAGATCCACGTCCATGTAGCTTACGATGTCGGCCTGGCTGTGCATCCAGGCGTGGCGCAGCGCGCGCCCGCGGCCGCGCTGGTCGAGGCGCAGGAAAATAACGTCAGAATGCTGCGCGGCAAGATCGCGTCCTACCGCGTCGGTGCCATCCTTCGAACCGTTATCCACGATAACCACGGACCAGCGATAGGCCGTCATATTTTCGGAGAGAAAGTTGCGCAAGGTAGCAACGCTGGAGGCGAGGACATGGGCTTCATTGAGGACGGGAATGACCACGTCGAAGCTGATTTGTCCTGTGCCGGGGGAAACCATCGCGGTGTTGCGCTCCTGTAGTTTGCTCGTCTCGCTCGCTCGTCTGGCTGGCCCCTCTGGCGCGCTGCTCTACTGCGCTTCCTGTGTATCGCTGATGCTTCGCCACGGATCGCGAATCCGCCAAATGCCCCAGAGCACCACCCCGGCCACGAGGAGAAGTCCCAGCGGGGATGCGCCGTCGGCGAGCGGGGGATAGTAGGCCGAAGCGGTTTTCACCAGTGTGGTCAGCCAGGGCAGCTCGAGACCGTGCAGCAGCACTTTGACCATGGAATCGAGCGGGCTCTCGCGCACCATGCAAAGGCACCATGTTTCGGTGACCGCGGCAAGCGCCACCAGCGCGGTGAGCGCGCGCGGCGCCTGGGCCAGCACGTCGGCTACCAATAAAAATAAAAATGGCACGGCAGGAATCATGTAGCGAACGCCGTCCTGCCACTGGTGGCGCACCGTGTAGTGAATGCACGAACAAAATATCCATAACGCGGCGAAAAAGCCCCAGGCAAAAATTGCCACCCAGCTCGGCAGGCGATTCGTGCGCCGCCATTCGAGCACGGGATGGTAGAGGGCGATGGCGAAAATGGGCGCGAAAACCAGCAAGCCGTAAAGAGGATCAAAGAGCAGTCCCCAGAGGGCTTCGTTGAGCGGCCAACCAAACCCGTGAGCGCTCTGGTAGCCGGCCACAACCGATTTCGGCAGATAAAACTGCGCGGGCAGCCAGGGATTGCCGAAACAGATCCACTGCCAGACCAGCATAAACAGGCCTGGCCCTAAAGCGCCGCCGGCATACCAGAGGCAGGTGCCCAGGGCGCGCGCGAAAGTTGTTTTCTTCAGCTCCAGCGCGAGCGCGAATATGCCAAGAATCAGCAGCGTGACCACACCCGTGTAATCGCTGACCACCGACCAGCCAGCCAGCAAGCCGGCGGCGAAGTATCGCGCAGTTTTTTCTTCCGGGCGCGAACCTGACGGCCACCACAGCAGCACAAAAGCCAGCAGTCCCAGAAGCGCGACCAGCAGATTCTGGCTCATGGTTGCGGTGCGAAAAAACATTGGCGTGCCCAGGCCATACAGAAGCGCCAGGCCGAGGGAAGTGTCGATGGCGTAATCGAGGTGGCGAAAGATGCGGAACATCACTACACCGGAAAGTGCGGTGAGCGGCGCCATAAAAAATCCCGCGGTAAATAGAGCCACCAGCGCCAGTCGAACGTCCAAGCCGCGCTCGCGTACTTTCTTGAAAAATGCCAGCCGGTTGGGACGCAACTCTTTCGTTTGCAAGTCCACGATTGTTCCCGGGGCCACGGGGCGCACCGGAGCCACGCGCCTTACCACTGGATAGGCCAGCGCATAGAACGGCGCCGCGAGGATGGAAATTCCGGGATTATTTCCCAGAAATGTTCCGCGACCGGGGATGGTGATCAGATCGGGATGCAGATCGGCGTATTCGTCGAGGCGCACGGAATGTTTTTCCACCAGCGCCATGGTGAGGTACTGCTCGCGGGTAACAAACGGCGATACATGCAGCAGAAAGACCACCCAGAGCGTAAGGAAAAGACGGATCTCGATACCTCGCGGGGTCAAGCCGGCCAGCAAAGATGTGCGCGCAGGTTCCGGAGCTAGATCCGGGTCTGTCGTGTGCACCACGTCGAGCGGAGTCATCAAGAGCCCATCTCTACAGCGAGAAAGAGTATTCGCACGCTGCCGAAAATTTCATTCAAAATCATCCCTGCGCTCTCCCGAGCCAATCGTGCTTCAGTCCTCTACTACGTGGGTGTCAAAGATTTTCCGGAACTCGGCCCAGCGCGTGTGGTCGAAATTTCCGTCGGGGGAAAGACAATCCGCCGCGGAGTAGGCCATGAAAAGAGCGTGATGCGTATTGTCGTGGGCAAAAAGCGCCTGACGGCCGAACAGGAGCAGGCCCTCGATGCGGGCTGCGTACTCATCGAGTTTCTGCAGATGCTCCTGAAAGCCGGTGCGATAGACCGGGTAGGCCTGTCCCAGGCGCTTGGTGACGACGCGCAAGACGGGCGCAGTTACCGGGAGTCCGGCCTGGCCCAGCCAGCCGACCAGGGCGCGGCCCAGTTCTTCGTCGGTCATGGCCCATTCAGGGGATCCGGGATCGGCGGGCAGCTCGGCGCAGAGAATGGTGCGGCCGCGAGGCTCGGCGGAGACGCTATAGTTTTTGGGCTCGGAAAGCCGCGAGATGCGAATGTCTTCTCCCGGAAAGTAGTGCGCGTCGTACTCGGTGAACTGTTCCTGTTCCAGCACCAGGTAGATGAGAATCATGCCGCGGAAAGAAATTTTCCCCGCTGCGGCAAGGACGTCTGCCGGCGGCGCGGGTCGCAGGCTGCGCAACAGCAGTCCAACCGGCAAAGTCGACCAGACGTGATCCGCGGTCAGCACCTGCTCCGCGCCGTTGCGCTCGAAGCGGACGGCGTGAACGCGCCCACCCTCGCAATCCACTCCCGTAACCTTCGCGCCATGGATAAATTCCGCGCCGGCGGTCGCCGCCGCTTCGGCGATGCGCTCGCTGATCTGGCCGTAGCCGCGCCGGGGGTAGAAAAATCGTCCGGCTCCCGGCCGTTTAAGCCCCGGGACGGCGTTGGCCAGCTTGCGCAGCATTTTTCCAATCGAATTGCCGGACACGCGGCGCTGCGCCTGGATGGGCGCCAAGTCCGGCGGGGCCAAACCCCACAGCTTGCGCGCATAAGGAAAATAGAACTCGCGGCAAATGGTGCGGCCCAGGCCGCGTTCCAGAATGGTGGCGAAGGATTCCGGCTGGCCATTCGACTCGGGCAAAAACTTTCGCGCTAAATCACCAGCGACACCCAATGCAAATTTTGGCGGCACGCGGAGGAACAGGTCGACCGGCTTGAGGGGAAAATGAATCCAGCGGCCGCCCAGGCGGATGCGGCCGTGGCGCGGGCGATCCAGCAGGTCATCGCCGAGTAGAGCCTGAAGATCACGCAGGATTGCCGGATTGCATGCCGGGTGCAGGCGATGGCTGCCGTAGTCGACGCGCAGGCCTTCCAGGTCAAAGCTGCCGGCGTTTCCGCCAAATCCATCGCGCTGTTCGAGCACGGTGACGCGCGCCAAGCCGCGCTGGGCCACTTGCCATGCTGCTCCGACGCCGGCGGGTCCAGCACCTAGAATAATTACGTGCGGGCGGGCGGTATCGCCGCCTCCCACGCCGCGCAGTTTGTTGCCGGCAAGAGCGTTATCGGATTGTCGCGGGGCATCAATCATGGCGAAGACGCATCAGGATCGTTGTTCTCGCGGAAGGGCGACGGAAGCCGGGCGCGAAGTTTGTCGCGAGTTCGCGGGCGGCTCGAATTGCGAGTCGTCGGATATTAGGCCGCCCCGCGCGGTGAGGCGTCCCGCGGCCAGCGCCAAGAGACCGGATACCAGCGCACCGCTAATGATCACCGTCTGCCACACCAAGCCTACCGCCACGGTCAGCGCCACAGGCGCGCCGAACGGCGCCATTAAAGCTGCCAGCGCGGCCTCGCGTACGCCGAGGCCGCCCTGGGTGAGCGGCGTCAGCGCAGAAATTTTCGCCAACGGCCAGGCAAAAAACCAGACGCGCAAGGGGACTTGCAAACCGCAGGCCGCCGCCAGTACGGCGGTGAGCAGCACGAATGAGGACTGCACCGTCACGCCGCCCAGCAGCGAGAATAAAACAGTGAGCGGCCCGCGGCGCATGGAGCGCGCGGCCTGGCGGAGCCGCACCAGACGGCGCCGAAACTTGTAAGGCACCAGGCGGACGGGCAGGAGCATGGCGGCGGCGAATGCCGCGGCGCCAGCCAGGAAGGCGAGAACCAGAAAAGTCATGAAGATTTTCCTGCTGCGCGGCTCGAGCTCGCCTGGCAGCATCAGCATGCCGGCGCCGGCGACCAGCGCCAGTGCCGCGATGTCGAGCAGGCGATCCAAAAGGCTGCCCAGCAGAAAACCCGTGCGATGCCGCGCCATGCGCAGACCGAGGCTGGCGCGCACCAAGTCGCCACCCACGATGGAAGGTAGAAACAGCGTGCCGAACAAGCCGCCGAAATAGCATTGCGCCGCCTGCGGATAACCCAGTCCGGCGCCGGCCAGATTCACCATCATGCGGTACTTGATCACGCCGATGACGTGACCGGCCATGTAGCCGGCCAACACCAGCAGCCACAGCGCTGGCGGAACCTGGCGCATAGCGGTCCACACGCGCTCGCGAGGCAGCACGGCCAGAAGCAACGCGAGAATTGCCAGGCTGACGGCTACGCGCACAGCGATGGTCCGCCAACTCTTCGTTTTGGGCGCGGCGGTCATTTTGATTTAAGCGACAAGGCGATTTTTGAAATCTGGTCCGCGAGCATGCCGATCGCCCACAGAATGATTCCTCCCAGCATGGCGACGATGGCGCTTTGCGAGAGGCGCAGATGCGCCAGGTCATAACCCAGCTTGACCAGCCCGGGCACAAAAAATACCGCGCCCAGCGGTAGAAATACGCGCAGCGGATTGAAATAGACCACCGTCCGCAAAATCAGCATGAGGAACTGATAGGCGTGTTTGGGGCGGATTTTTGACGAGCCCACGCGGCGCAAATAGTCGATGGGCTGATAGTAGATGCGGAAATTATTGCAGAGCAGCGCCAGGGTGATGGTCGTGGTAAAAGAAAATCCCGAGGGCAGCAGGTGCTCGAACTTCTGCACCAGCGATTTGCGCATCACGCGCAGACCGGAGTTCAGGTCAGGGATGGGCTGCTCGGCCAGGAAACCCGCCAGCTTGCCAAGAAACCATTTGGCCGGGCGGCGCATGGCGGGAATGTTGACGCCGCTGGTGCGCGCACCGACCACCATGTCGTATTCGCCGGCGCGCTCGAGCATGCCGGGAATGGCTTCGGAGGGATAGGTGCCGTCGGCGTCAGTGATGACGATCCATTCATTTTGCGCGGTGGCGATGCCGGCTTTCAGCGCCTGGCCATAACCGCGATTGTAAGGGAATTGCACCAGCCGCACGGCGTGTTTGCGTACGGCTTCGGAGGTGCCATCGCTCGAGCCGTCGTCCACCACGATGATCTCAAACGGCCAGCCACTTGCTTCCATCACCTGGCGCACGTTTTCGATTTGCGGGCCGATGGCGTTTACTTCGTTAAACGCGGGAATCACCACGGAGACACCCGCGCGCGGCCCCGGCGCGATCATGCGCTCGAGGTTTTCGCGTTCCGCTACAGCGGCCAATGGGAGTGAAGGTTGCATCGCTCGGTGATCCGTTTAACGACCCGTTTTGTGATCCGTTACAGGCGCGGCGGGAAGTTCTTTCGCGCGCCAGACATAAATTATTCCATCGTTCAGTGTGCCCCCAAAACTGCGAACAAGCGAGAACTCGCTATTCATGGCGTTCCAGATTTCAGGCTGGCGCGTCTGGATATAAGTGGGCGACCATTCCACGAGCCAGGAGGGCTTTCCCGGCGCTTGCGCAGCATCGAGTTGTACCCGCGTCTCCACCGCGGTCCAGTCACGCTGGTAATAGACGCGATAAGGAAAGATGGCGAGGCCAGTGACCACCACGGGTTCGCCGGGCAATCGATGCGCGTCGACGTAGTTCATGGCGCCCAGGAAATCCTGCTTGGGAAATAGATAGTCGGCGCGCAAAGGCCACAGCGATGCGAGCAATGCCAGCGCCAGGAGCGCCGTGCCCCATTTCTGACCGGTGTGGTGTTCCCGCCCGAAAAACCAAGCGGCCAGATCGCCCCAGACCATACCGCCGCGAACCAGCAGCAGAAACGCGAAGCCGATGCTAAAGAAAAAGAAGCGCGGCCAAAGATTTTGATTCACGAGCAGTAGCGCGGCCGCAGTGAGCGCGCCAGGGAGCAGCAGCAGACTGGTCTTCATCGGGCTTTCGCGCCAGTAACTGATGACGCCGGCGAGGCCGATGGCCACGCCCGCGACAAGAATAACGGCACCGAGGAGGCGTCCCGCTCCCAAGCCGCGCGCTATTTCCTGCAGCAGCCAGATCGGCGAATTCCACTGGGAGCGCATCGGAGGTTCCGGCGCACCCACGGTGCGACGCAGAATCTGCGGCAGAATAGGGGCGTAGAGCGCCAGCGTCGTTACGCCGGCAAACGCGAAACCGCCGAGCGGCGCCAGGAGGCGGCGCACAGGCGGCATTCCCAAGCGGCGCCACTCGTCCGCAAGCACCCCAAGAAGAATTAGGCCGTGCGCGGCGACGACGATGCCCATTGTCAGGTGGGTATACATCCCCAGAGCGAGTGTGAGTCCATACGCGGCCCAGATTGCGGGGCGCGCATCCGCGAGAGTGACCGGACGGATGCCACGCAGAAAAAGCCAGGTCGCGGCGAGGGTCCAGAACACCAGACCGGAATAGCCGCGCGCATTCTGCGAAAACCACACGTGGTGGTAGGAGACGGTCATAAAGGCGGCGGCAAGCAGCGCCTCGCGGTGGGAGGTCATTCTGCGGCCGCAGGCATAGAGCGCGGGAATGCTGAGCACCCCGAAGATCACCGCGGGCAGACGCAGCGCCCAGTTGCTTTCGCCAAAGGTCACCAGCGAGAGATGGGCCAGAAGAGAATAGAGCAGGTGCTGATTTTTGCTGGTGTAGGTGGTGAGAATCGTCCAGAACGGAAGGCGCGCGGATTGCACGAGCGTGGTCATTTCGTCGTACCAAAGTTGCTGGTTGAGAGCGATGAGCCGCAGGATGGCGGCGAGAATAGTGAGAGCCGTAAGCTGCAGCCAAGGGAAGCGCTCTTCCGCAGCCGCGGCCGCGCGTGGTGTCACAACGGGTTTTGGCGAGCTGGCGCTGGCTATGATTGGCTGTGTGAGGATCGGCATTGGAATTTCGCGCGAACGTACTTTACGCTTAAAGACGGACGGAATAGAGCACGCTTAGGGCAACCGTGTGATTATAGATTAAATGGTTGCTGTACAGCAGGTTAGCACCTTTTTTTCGCGACTGAATCACAATGCGAACGCAGGTAGTTTCACAGAATGCGCAAAGTATTGCGGCAAAGCACCACGGATCAAAAGCGCTAACCGAGAGGGCGCGTGGAAGCCAGTCAGGGAAATCGTCAGGATCCGAAGATCTGGCTCATGCGGCGCGCTAGCTCTACGTCCTTCGTAGTGATGCCGCCAGCGTCGTGGGTAGATAGATCGACGGTGACTCGGTTCCAGACGTTTGTCCATTCGGGATGATGGCCCATGGCCTCTGCCACCAGCGCGCAACTGGACATGAATCCCCAGGCGTGAACGAAATCCTTGCAGGTGAAAACGCGGTGGAGCTTGCCGCGCTCGCTGCTCCACCCGGCAAGTTTGAAGACTTCAGCGGAGATTTCTTGTTCTGAAAGTCTGGGGGCATTCATGAGGTAATCCTCCAAAACACGAACGAGTTGGAAATTAAAGCGCGGCCATTATCACGTGTTAAGGAACAGCAAGGCAAGGCGCGCAGCGAATTCGGTTGAACGTAGTGCGCGCTATCCTATATGGTATGTGTGGCACGGTATGCGGGTAGCGCCGGCGATGCGGATGTGTGAGCGGGCGGCTCGAGCGAACGGAGAGATTCGTGAAGAAGAAGATTCGCGTGGTGCAGTATGGAGTGGGACCGATCGGCGCGGCCATCGTCAAGCTGATGCGGACCAAACAGGCCATTGAAGTGGTGGGGGCTATCGACAAGGACCCATCGAAGGCCGGCCAGGACTTGGGCACGCTGGTGGGCGCGGAGGACGCGCCGTGGGGAATTACGGTAGCGTCAGAGGCTGCGGAGTTGCTGAGCGACGGCGTGGATTTAGTGACGCACAGCACTTCGTCTTCCTTGCGCGATGTTGCCGGGCAACTGCTGGAGTGTGTGCAGGCGGGCTGCTGCCTGATTTCCACCTGTGAAGAGCTTGCTTACCCTTACCGCAAATATCCTGACATCAGCGCCCGCCTCGACGCTGAAGCCAAAGAATGGGGAGTGGCGCTGGTGGGCACGGGCGTGAATCCGGGTTTCGTGATGGATAAGCTGCTGTTGACGGTAGCCGCTGCCTCGCAGCGCGTGGACCACGCCAAGGCCGTGCGCATCGTGGACGCATCGCACCGCCGCGGACCGCTGCAAAAGAAAATCGGCGCGGGACTTAGCATCGACGAATTTCGCGCGCAGGTTTCCGCCGGAGTGATCAAGCATCACGGCTTGCCGGAGTCCGTGGCCATGGTGGCCGATGGGCTGGGCTTTACACTCGATGACATCATCGAGAAGATTGAGCCGGTGATCGCCAAAGAAGCGGTGGAGACCAAGTTCTTGAACGTGCAGGCGGGAGCGGTTTCCGGTGTTCACCAGATTGCGCGGGGAATTGCCGGCGGCAAAGATAAGATATATATGGAATTGAAAATGCACGTAGGGGCCGGCGGCTCGAGCGATACGATTGAATTGACGGGCGAGCCCAACCTGACGGTGACGATTCCCGGCGGTACGCACGGGGATATTGCGACTGCCGCCGTGGTGGTGAATGCGATTCCCACACTGCTCGATGCCAGCGCGGGGTTGCGCAGCTCGCGCGACCTGCCGCTGTGTTACTTCCCGCCAACGGCGCTTCCTTAAAGCAAGTCTGCCGGCGCTAATACTTGCACGGGAAACCTCGGACCGGAACGTCGCCGCGATTATCGAACTAGATTACTTCACCTTGATCGTCAAGGTGGAAGTCTTCGTGTTGCCGGCCGCATCCGTGGCCGTGAGTGTGTAGGTGGTTTCCTTCTTTGGAGTGACGTCGAAGCACCGGCTAAAGGCCGGCCACACGGGCGCATCGGGAGGATCAAGTGTTACGGACTTGGCGTTTGACATGCCGTAGCACACTTCAGCCGATTCGCCGCGGCGAATGGCCGTGGGATTCGCGTAAAAATTCGTAATTTCGAAACGATTCCCGCCCATCAGCTCTACTGTTTTCCGGTCCTCCGCGGTCTGTTTGGCATTCTGCCTGGCTCTTGCCTGGGCGTCGATTTGCCGGTTTTCCCGCCCGCGTGAATAGAAAACCCAGCCGAGATAAATGGCAACAACGAGGACGGGGAGGATAAAGAAAAGCAGCTTTTTTCGTTTCCTGGCGCGCGCTTCCGGGGTGGTTTCGGTGGTCATGGTTTATTGCTCCGGGTTGATCTAGCTGCCCGCGCTGGGGTCGTAGGGGCGGCATGCCGTGCCCGTTCGTCGGAGGCTAAAGCGTCAGCCGCCAAATTGAATTTGGAGTAATCGAGTTTACCGCTCCATCCAGAAACGCGCTACAGCGGCATAGTCCACATCTTCGGTGGCCTTGCCACGCACGGCGTTATACACCTCGCGCGCAGTGGCGGTGGAGGGCAGCGGTACACCCAACTGGTTTGCCAGGTCGATAGCCAGTCCCAGATCCTTATGCATCAGGCGCAGCGGAAAGCTGGGCGCGAAATTCTTTGCCAGAATCAACGGAGCCTTCAAATCCAGCAGCGGAGAGCGAGCCATGCTGGACTGCATCACTTCCACCAGTTTTTCTCCGGCAATTCCCGCGCCCATGACCAGCGCCAGCGCCTCGGCGAGCGCGTTGACCTGCAGAGCCAGCAGAGCATTCATGGCCAGCTTGACGGTCTGGCCTGCGCCAGGGCCGCCCAGCGGGAAAAACTTTTTCCCCATGGCGGCGAGCACCGGCTGGACGCGCGCGAGCACTTCGGGTTTACCCCCCACCATGAAGACCAGTTCGCCTTTTTCCGCGCCCCAAGTTCCGCCGGTGACCGGCGCGTCGAGGTAGTCAGCGCCGCGCTCGGTGCAGGCGGCCGCCGCGCGGCGTGCGAGCGGCGGAGAAACGGTGCTGGAATCGATCAGCGTGCTGCCCGGCGCGAGGCCGGCGAGCACGCCGTCGGCGCCCCAAAGAATGCTCTCGACGGCCGGAGGATCGCTGACGATGGTCATTATCACGTCAGAACTTGACGCGACTTCGCGCGGGGTCGCGACGACGCGAGCGCCTGCGCGGGCAATCTCATCGGTCCGCGCGGGCGTGCGGTTCCAAACC
>JAAFGT010000039.1 GCA_010365215.1 Acidipila sp.
CGTGGTGGTGCCAAGATCTTCCTGCGATTCAGCAAGGTGCTCAACAACGGAGGCGTTGGTTTCGTCGCGCGCTTCGGTGCGCGCCTTGAGGCTCTGCCGCTTGGTCTGTTTCTCAAGCTGCGCGCGCAGCTCGCGATCCTTGACCGCTTCGACTACGCGCGCGATCTGCTGCTCGTAGTTTTTCAAGGTCAGGTTAAATTTCGTCTCCAGCTCCGCGAGCCGCTTGCGCTGGCGCTCGACCCAATCGGTGCGCAGCGCCAGCCGCTCCGCGCCGAGACGCTCAAACTCCGCCGCGGATTGCCGCTTGAGGTCTTCCATCTGATCGCGGCTGCGGTGCAGATAGGCAATCAATTCGCCAGCTTCGCGAACGTTGGGGTCCATCTCTTTTTTTGCGCGTGCGATCGCCGTGGCGGGCATGCCGAGCCTTTCGGCGATGGCGATGCCGCAGGAAACGCCGGGCACTCCAGTCAACAGGCGATAAGTGGGCCGCAGGTTCTCGCCGTCAAACTCCATCGCGGAATTCAGCACGCCCGGCGTGGTGGAGGCATAGGCTTTCAGACGGTCGTGATGCGTGGTGGCCAGGATCAGGCAGCCGCGTTCGCGAAACTCCTCGAGCAGCGCCACGGCCAGCGCAGCACCTTCTTCGGGCGCCGTGCCCGTGCCCATTTCGTCCACCAGCACCAGCGACTGCGGCGTTGCCGTTTCCAGCATGACGCGCAGGTTGAGCATGTGCGCGGAAAAAGTGGAGAGGTCGGCGGCAATGGACTGTTCGTCGCCAATATCGGCGAGCACATGATCCACCAGCGGCAGCTCCGCGCGCTCCGCCGCCACCGGAATGCCCGACTGTGCGGCGAGGATGGCGAGGCCGACCGTCTTAAGCGCCACGGTTTTTCCGCCGGTGTTGGGCCCGCTCACCACCAGCACGGTGTCAGGGCCGCCCAGCTCGAGCGAAAGCGGCACCACCGCGCGCTCCTGCTTGCGCAGTTTGTCTTCGAGCGCGGGGTGGCGCGCAGCGTCGAGGCGCAGCCGCGCGCCATCGATAAACACCGGCGTGGTGCACTGGAATTCGCGTGCGAAGCGTGCGCGGGCGAACAGCGAATCCACCAGCGCAATCGTCTCCGTGGCCGCCGCCAGCGCCGGGTGCTCGCCGCGCAGGCGCGAAGTAAGCTCGTCGAGTATGCGCACGATTTCCGCGGCCTCATCTTCAGCGAGCTGCACCAGGTGGTTATTGCTGTCCACGGTTTCCAGCGGCTCGACGAACACCGTTTGGCCCGTCGAGCTGGCCCCGTGAACGACTCCGGGCACGTTGCGGCGCTCCGCCGCGCGCACCGGAATCACAAACCGGTCGTTGCGCAGGGTGACGTAGTCCTCGCCAGGCTCTTCGCCGCGCGCGCGAATGATCCGCTTCAGATCTTGCCGCAGTTTCTCGCGGGTCTTGCCGATCGTGCCGCGGATGCGCTTCAGCTCCGGCGATGCGTCGTCGCTGATCTCTGCATTCGGCAGAATCGCGCGGCGAATCGCTTTCGACAAGCCGGAGAGGTCGGGCAGCGCGGCAGCGCGTTCCGAGAGGCGCGGGTGTTTTGCGGTTTCGTGGCGAAGCGACAGCTTCAGTGCGCCCGCCGTCTCGACGAGTGAGGCCGCGTCGAGCAACTGCACCGGCGCGAGCACGTGTCCCGGCACACTCAGGCGTTCGAGCCACGGCTCCGGGTCGGCCAACGCTCCGAAGCCCATCTCTCCGCCGGCACGCAGATGGGCTACGGCTTCTTCAATTAAAACAAACGCCGCTTCGAGCGCCGCGCGACCAGTGGAGAAGGCGAGCGCCTCCACGGCGCGGCGGCCGGGCTCGCAAGTGGTGTAGCGCCGCACAATTTCGCGCAGCCGCTCAAACTCCAGAATGTCTTCGACAGTTCTCGACACTTATTCCTCGCGAGCTCACTAAACAATTGCTTAGGCAGCTCCCCTTATAAATTCGTGAGGAGCGCAGCCCGGCCTGAAAGTTTCTCAGGGAGACAAGGCGCGTCCGATTGTCGCACTTTTCCCGGCAGCTCACGCACCCTGCCGTTTTTAGAGATCTGTTTTTAGGACTTGGAGCGGCACGAGCCGAAGGATAGGGATTGGTGGTTACCACTCAAAAAGACAGGGCCCAATAAAAAGGGGGCCTGCGACGGCCCCAAAAAAATTCACCCCACTGAGCCGAAAACTTGCTCGTATGTAACCCCGGGAATCAGAGACTGTTACCTGTTATGGAGCAACCTCCATGCCAACCTAGCGCTTCACTTCGATAATTGTAACTTCCAAGCCCTGAACGAATTAGACGTCGAAGAAGTCTGGCGAGAATGTAGCTCGCTGTCATTCTACGTTTTCTCACACCACCCGGCCGGGATATATACGTTGTTTGGGATACTGCTGCGTCCGGCGCTTGCAATGAAGTCCGGCATTTTAACTGGGTGGCTTAGCTGTGTTAGCGCGTAATTAGGACGCGCGCACGCCGCCACGCCAGTCGCGCCGGCCAGAAAAGCAGCAGCGTCCACAATGCCAGCCAAGGCGCCACGCCGAGCACGAAAACCAGGAAAGAGATCGAGCTTTCGATGGCTTCGCGGAAGCCCTCGATTAAGGCATTTCCCAGCCGCGTGCCGGCAGATGGGTGGGGCTGGTCGAGGGCGGCTTTGTATTCCTCACTAAGCTTCAATTGCAACGTGGCATAACGCACCTGGTGTTCCAGATTTTTACGCTGCGCGTCCATCTGCTCAATTTCACCGCGCACCCGGGCGATCTCCCGCTCCACCTCGAGCACGTCAACCACTTTGCCGGTGCGCTCACGCAGCACCTGGATCAGGCGCTGCTCAGTCTCGCGGGAGTTTTTCAGACGCGCGGTCAGGTCGACATATTGCCGCGTAACTTCTTCGGCGGTTTGCGATTCCTGCTCCACGCGGCCTAGCTTTTTCAGCTCGGCGAGCGCGGCGTCTAATTCGCCGCCCGGCAATTGGAGGGTGGCAGTCAAGAAACGCCCGGCATTTTGCGGCGTTTCCACCGAAAGATTGGCCGCGTACCCCCGATGCACGCGTAGAAGCGCTTCCATCGCCGCGCGCCCCTGTTCGAACTCTTTCACCACGACCGCGAGGGTTGCATTACGCACGACCATGGGTCCAGGCACCCCTTCCAATTGGTCCGCAACGGTAGTCGCAAGCTGCTCTTTTCGAGCAGGCTGAGTTACAAGTTTGTCGAGTCCTGTCACCCGCTGATTTGCAATGTTGCGCGGCCCTACCTCGGGCTCCGAGAGTCCTGTCACCCTCTGATCTGCGATGTTGCGCGACCGCAAGAAGTTCGGGACGGCAATTGCGAACAGCAGTAGTAATGCAGCGCAAGCGGACAGCCCCCAGATCATCCTGTGGAAGCGCAGTTTCTGGGACCACGGCGCAAAAACCGTCTTGGCATTCACCGGCTCCCGGCGTCTCAGCTCCGCCTGCGCTGCCGCGCCAACACCGTCCGCCAGCCGGCCGGGCGACGCTTCCACTTGCCAGGCCAGCATCTGCTTGGAGACGCTACGCATATCGCTGGCGATGGCGCGGCATTCCGTACACTGCTCGAGGTGCATGGCAGCGGCGGCGGCGCGCTCGAGCGTGAGCTCGCCATCGAGATAAGCCATCACTTCTTCGGGTTCAAATGGATGCGTTGAGCGAGTCATATAATTTTCCTTGGAGTTTCCCCTCAAGCCTGCGGACGCGGCGTGAGCAGCACATCGCGCAAAGCCATGCGCGCGCGGAAAAGGCGCGAGCGCACGGTGTTCACCGGCACGCGCATTACCGCGGCAATTTCTTCGTAGCTCAATTGCTCGTATTCACGCAGCAGCAGAATTTCGCGCTCCTGCGCGTCGAGGCGTTCCACGGCATCGCGCACAACCAGACCGGCATCCGGGTCGGCAAAGGTCGCGGGATCGGGCATCTCATTCGCGTCCTGGCCGTCACGCGACGAGCCAGAGATATCGGAACGGCGCCCGGACTTTCGCCGTTCCGCCCAAACCATTTTTACGGCGATGCCATAAAGATAGGTGCGGAAGAGCGCTCGCGGCTCATAACGTTGCGACGATTTGAGGACTGCCAGGAACACTTCCTGCGCCAGCTCTTCGGCTCGCGGAGGGTCCTGCAACCGCCGGCGGAAAAAGCCGTAAATTGGCTCGCGGTAGCGCCGGAACAGTTCAGTGAATGCTTCGCCCGAGCCTTGCTGGAACTGGAGCATCAGCGCTTCGTCACTGGTCATATGAGTAATGCCCGTATTTCAATCGCACGTTTCAAATATTTCACTTGAGGGATGTCACTCGCCGGCCGTGGCCGGTTGGATATTCGGGCGCGGCACGATTCTCTCACTACCGGTAATGTCGCGAGAGGCGGAAAAGTTCCCGTGATGAAAAAAAGACGCATAGAACAACGAGGGGGAGCGGAACAACTGTTTGTGCACTACCTACCACCGCCGCCATCAGCACAGCTCGGAATGGGGCTTCGGGTGGGAGAGTTAGGAACCGCAATTCACCGCAACCGAGCCGCAGCCGCAGTTGGAACTAGAAGGCGCCGATGGCGGCGCGAATGGCGGCGGCAATGGATTCGGTAAAGCGCTCCACGTCGTCCTGCTGTTCGGCTTCGACCATTACGCGCGCCAGCGATTCGGTGCCGGAATAGCGCAGCACGATCCGCCCGCGGTTGCCGAGCGTGCGGTTGGCTTCGGCCAGCGCCCAGGCCACGCCAGGCAGCCCTTCGAGCGGCGGCTTTTCCTTGACCCGCACATTGAGAATTTTCTGCGGGTAGACGGAGAGGCCCGAGGTAAGCATCTCGAGCGGCCCCTTCATGGAGACCAAGCTAGCGATGATCAGCGCCGTGAGCAGCCCATCACCGGTGACCGAATCGTCGAGAAAAATAACGTGGCCGGACTGTTCGCCGCCAAGATTGGCTCCCAGGCGCAGCATTTCTTCGAGCACGTAACGGTCGCCCACCGCGGCGCGCACCAGGCGAATACCTTCGCTGGCCAGCACGCGCTCCAGGCCAAGATTGCTCATGGTGGTGCCAACGACTACATCGCCCTTGAGCGTGCCCGCGGCCTTCATGTGCCGTGCCGCAGCCAGCATCACGCCGTCGCCATCCACGATGCGGCCCATGCCCGACGAAAAAATGGCGCGATCGGCGTCGCCGTCGAAAGCCACGCCGAGCGCGGCATGCGAATCCACTACCTGCTTGCGAAGACTCTCGGGATAGAGCGAGCCGCAATCCACGTTGATGTTGCGCCCGTCAGGCTCGGCGTTGATGGCCATCACCTGCGCGCCAAGCGAGCGAAAGAGCTGCGGGCCCAACGCGCTGGCCGCGCCATTGGCGCAGTCCAACACCAGCTTCATGCCTTCCAGCTTTGCGCCGGGCAGCGCGAAGCCGCGCAGCCACGCCAGATATTGTTCGTCGAGCGAAGTATCAGCTTCGAGCGCGACACGCTGAGCAACTTTCCGAGCAACTTCGGGAGCAACTTCGGGAGAGCTCCCGGGGGCTGCTCCCGTGGCCGCGCGGCGCGCCACGATTTCGCGCTCCAGCTCGAGCTCCACTTCGTCGGAAAATTTCGTTCCGCTTCCGGAGAAAAGCTTGACGCCGTTATCGGTGAAGGGATTATGCGAGGCGGAGATAACCACGCCCGCGGAAAATCCTTTCAGCCGAACCAGGCAGGCCACGCCCGGCGTGGAGATGACTCCGGCGAAGGCGATTTCCGCGCCGGCCGCTGCGGCGCCGCACGCAATCTGCTGCGCCAGCTGGGGGCTGGAGAGGCGCGGATCCATACCAATCAGAATGCGCGGGCGCGGCTGTTTCTTGCGCAGGTGCGAGCCCAGCGCCTCGCCAATAGCGATGAGCGTGGCCTCGTCCAGCGGAGCCACGCCAGGGGTGCCGCGAATTCCATCAGTTCCAAACAGGTGTCTAGCCATAAGCGTGCCGACGTGTAGCAATAAAGGTGTAGCAATAAGCGTGTAGCATTAAACGTGCCGCAATGCGGGTAAAATAACACTCCAGTTTAGCACACGCTAATGAGGCTCCTGGCGGGGCGACAATTGCAGATGAATTTCCGAAGGCGTAACGCGCACCACTTCCGATCCGGGAGGCGTATCGATGGCAGCGGCCGTCAGAAACACTACCTTCTCCCCGGCGGCGCCTCCTTTTAAATCCACACTGACGGCAAGATCTGCCGGCGTCAACTGGCGCAGCACAGCGGAACGCCCGCGAACGCGCACGCGCACAACGGTGGGAATCTCTCCAGTGATTTCAAGATTTTCGGGAATATTGCGAAATTCCAGCGGCACCAGATACCCGATTTCGACGAAAGGCTCCGCGCGATAGGTGGACCACACCAGAAAAGCGAGCACCAGCGCGAGAGATTTCAGAGCTAAATCGCGTTGGAGAAAATTGCGCAGCGCTTTCATGTCCCCTCAGACGGTTTTTTTGATTCGCAACTCAAGTTACTCCAGAGCCGCCAGCGGTGAACGGAAACCTTTCACCATATCGGCAAGGCGCGCGGCAAGCTGCTCGGGCGTCAGGTTGGCTTCGAGCTTGCCTTCATGCGCCAGGGCAATCGCGCCGGTCTGCTCGGAGACAACCACAGCCAGCGCGTCGCTTTCTTCGGTGATACCGATGGCCGCGCGGTGACGCGTGCCGAGCTGGCTGGAGAGTCCCGCGCTGAGCGCCAGCGGCAGGAAGCAGGCCGCTGCAGCAACGCGACTGCCGCTGATAATTATGGCGCCATCGTGCAGCGGCGATTCCGGCAGGAAGATGGCCAGCAGCAGGTCGTAGCTGAGCGCAGCGTCCAGCGGCACGCCGCTTTCAATGTAGGTGCGCAGGCCGGTATCGCGCTCGATCACGATCAGCGCGCCGATGCGGCTCTGCACGAAGTAGCGCACGGCCAGCACGATATCGTCGGCAGCGCCGCCCACATGCGGCGAGGCAAAGCGCTTCCACAGCGGGCCCAGGCCCGCCCGCGCCAGGCCGCGGCGGATCTCCGGCTGGAAAAGAATCAGCAAGGCCACGGCGAAGTAGGTGAAAAGCGTGGCCAGCAGCCACTCGGTCATTTCCAGGCGCGCCCAGCGCACCACGCGGTAGAAAATCAGCAGCAGCACCATGGCCGCGGCAATTTGCACGGCGCTGGTGCCGCGCAGCAGCGTCAGCACGTAGTAGATGGCCACCGCGATCAGCAGGATATCCACGGCCGCGCGCCAGTCCATCCGCGCCGCCGCTTGCCACGGAAACGCAGCCACTACGGCGAAGTCCGCCGTGCCGTTCACCGTGCTGTTCATTGCTCTGTTCATTGCGCTGTTCATGGCGCTATTCACTGTGCAGCGTAAGGTAGCCCAGCGCTCCTCTGGGAGCAAGCTTACGAGCAGCGCCGCCAGGGCACGCGATTATGTTATCGTTGCCGTGCCTTATCGCAACTATCTGGCAGGGAATTCCCGATTATGGTCACGCCGGCTCAGAATTTAACGGAGCGCCCGCACTTCACCGGGCGCAGCAACGCCAGCCAGCGCATTATTGCCGCCGGTATCGTTCTGGTGTTCCTCTACTACGCGGCGAGCGTGCTCACCACCATGGTGCTGTCGATTTTATTGGCCTACTTTCTGGATCCGGTAGTGGAATTTCTGGAAAACATGGGGTTGCCGCGCGC
This sequence comes from Acidipila sp., assembly GCA_010365215.1. Classification (GTDB taxonomy): domain Bacteria; phylum Acidobacteriota; class Terriglobia; order Acidiferrales; family UBA7541; genus JAAFGT01. The sequence continues at coordinate 7,675 of JAAFGT010000039.1, forward strand.
GCTTGGTTCTCTGCTGGTGGTGCTCTTAATGGTCGCGCTGATCGCCGGCGCGCTCACCGCGGTGTGGTACAAAGTAGAAAGTTTCGTTGCCGACTGGCCAAAATATAGCGTCAAGCTTCGCAGCGCCTCCCAGGTGGTGGAAAAACGCCTTGAGTCGTTCGAGCAGGGCGTAAGCACGATCTCGCCGGAAGAGCCGGAGGCGCCCGGAGCGGGTCGTACCAACGTACGCCTGGAAAATGCACATCCCGTGCGCGGCTACCTGCTGCAGGGACTGGGCTCTATCTACAACGCGCTGATTGCCGCGACCTTCGTTCCCTTCCTGGTTTTTTTCATGCTGGCCGCCAAGCGCGACGTGTGGCACGCCACGCTACAGCTGTTTCCCTCCACGCAGCGTACCCAGGTTAAGCAGACGCTGGAAGAGGTGGGCTCCGTGCTGCGCGGCTACGTGATGGGCAACGCCTTCATCGCCGTGATTCTGGCCATTGCCTGCGGCATATTTTTCTGGGTGATGGGTCTCGATTATCCCGTGCTGATCGGCAGCATTTCGGGGGTATTGAATCTGGTGCCTTACTTTGGAACCGTGCTGGCCTCGGTCCCGCCGCTGGTGCTGGGTATCACCAAGTGGAACAGCTTCCTGCCCTTCGGCACGGTGGTTCTGGTGATGGTGCTCTTTCACGTGTTTGCGCTCAACGTGCTTTTTCCGGCGCTGGTGGGCCGCCGCGTGCAGCTCAACGCATTGGCGGTGACGCTGGCCCTGCTTTTCTGGGGCTGGCTGTGGGGCGCGATGGGACTGCTGCTGGGCATTCCCATCACGGCAAGCCTGAAAGTGATTTGCGATCACGTCGAAGGATGGGAGCCGGTGGGCCGCTGGCTCAGCGCCTAGAATTTCAGGCGGATAACCAGCGCGGCCAGATCTGCGGCTTCTTGAAACAGACGAATTGCGGCAATGCCTGCGGCGCCCGCGCGATGGCACTCTTCTGAATTTTCCAAAGTGATCCCGCCAATGGCCAGCACGAGCACGCGCGCGCGGTCGCAGATCTCAGCGAGTTTTGCGATTCCCTGCGGCGTGCCGTATTCCGCCTTCGACGGCGTTGCGAATACCGGGCCAAAGAAAACATAACTGGCGCCGGCAGCCTGGGCGTCGAGCACCGACTCCAGCGAATGACAGGAGCGCCCCACCAGAAAATCCGCGGGCGCGTTACCCGACCGGCACCACTGCACCACATCTTTCACCGGCAGCGAATTTTCACGCAGATGAACGCCAGCCGCACCGGCCGCGAGGGCTGCGTCCAGGCGGTCGTTGACCACGATGCGGCATCGCGGCGCGGCCGCCGCCGCGTTTTGGACCGCGCCGCGCACGGCGTGGTGAACCAAAGCGCGCAGCTCGCGTCCGCCGAGATCTTTTTCGCGGATCTGAATCCACTCTACACCCGCGCGTGCGGCGCCGGCGATGCGCTCGAGCAAAGTGGCTACGGGGTTTTCCGGCGACGGAGCAAACGCGTGCCGGTCGGTCACGTAACATAAAGTTCGCGGGGGAATTTGCAGGGGAGCTGGCGGGGAAACCTGCGGGTACGTTTGCCCGCGTAGCAGCGGAGGAACCGGCGGTGGCGAATCAGATTGCGGCATCAGCGTCGTGACGGCGAAGCAGGGCGCTGGCAGCGATGGCGATATCGAGCAGTCCAAGCCCGGTCACGGCACCGCGCAGGTAAGGGCTGAGCAGAAAGGGAATCAGCGCGGGGTAGCGATCCAGAAAGAAATTTTGATCCCAGAAATGTGTCCATGGCAGAGAGACCAGCAGCACACCCGATTCCAGGCAGATGAGGCCGAACAGGATGCGGGAGATGCGATTCATCGGCGGCGGGAAAGCCTAGCGCCGCTTCTGCAGGCCGGCGATGCGGTCGGCAACGTCGCGGTAATCGATGTTCATCGCATAGACCTGAGTAAAACTGTCGAGCGCCAGAGAGCCTTCTCCGGCCAGTTCCTGCGCCACACCCAAATCGTAGCGCAGCGCCAGAATCGATTCGGGATCGAGCCCCGGCACGCGCAGAGCTTTCTCGTACCACAGCGCAGCGATCTTCGGCTCGCCCTTGGCCATAAACGCCAAACCCAAAAGCGTGTAGCACTGCATGGAATAGCGGAACGGCCGCCCGCCCTGCACCAGCTTGGCGACCTTCTGGAATTCGGCGATGGACTCCTCGCCCAGATCCATTTCGCGATAGGCGATGCCCAGGTTGTAGTGCGTTTCGATGTCTTCCTCTTCCTCGCCCATCTCCCCCAGCTCGGCGCGGAATTCGTCGAAAACTTCGCGCAGGTGGTCTTTGGGGGCGCCGGGGATTTCCTCTCCCGCGGGCTTGACGGCCACGGGAGGCTTTGCACCAGGCGTGCCTTCAGGAGCCGGCGCGGCCGCGGGTTGCGAAGCGCCCTCGCCGAAGTCGATGGTCTCCAGCTCCCGCGCCAGATCGGCCAGAATTTCCTGCGTCGAGACCGCTCCGCCGGGCTGCGACGGAGCAGGAGTGGATAGCTCGAGATCGTACTCGGGGGCTTCTGCTGCCTGAGCATCCGAGCGCACAACGTCAAGTTTCTGTGTGTCGTCGTGTTGCGCAGCAGCGTGTTCGGTTGCGGATGCAGAGGATTCTTCGCTCGAGACCGGCACGGTCATTTCTTGCGAAGTCGAATGGGCTTCGACCGCGCCAGAACTCTTGCCGCCAATCGCGGCCCAGTCGTCCGAGATGTCCATCTCATGCATGGCCGAGGACGCTGCGGGCGCTGTGGCCTGCGCCTGCGCTGCTTCGTCTTCGCTCTGCTCCGCCGCCGGGGGCGCGGTAACCGCGAACTCGGGCGCCGCCGCGGCGGCGGGAGCTTCTCCATCGCCTGCCAGCTCCGACGCGCGCGTAAAGCGGCGCCGCAAATCGGCGAAGCGCTCGATGCGGTTCTGATCGCCTTTGGCCTTATAGATTTCCTCGAGTTGCGCGGCCAGCTCCGCCGTGCGCCGGTCGTTGCCCGCGCCCAGATAGAGGTCCAGCAACTTTTCGAGCGCAGCGGGATGGCCCGGCGCGCGGCTCAAAACATTCTCCAGCAAGTCGATGGCTTTCTGCGTCAGGTTGTAGCTCGAAAAGAGGTCCACATCGGTGAGCGCCTGCGTGATGTAGCGCTGCGTCTCTTTTTCCGAGTGCGTGGCGGACTCGCCGAGCGCCGCAGTCTCCGCGCTTTCGGTGACCACCACTTCGGCGGGAGCTTCCTCTACGGGTATTCCTTGCGAAACCGAATCACCCTGGGCCACCGGCCGCATCGGCAAGTCCGCAGCTTCCAGCGGCTCGAGCCCCAGCTTGGTGCGCACCTGGCTCAAGCGGCGCCGGTTATGCTCATTCTGCGGCTCGCGTTCCAGCAACTGGGTGAAAACTTCCTGGGCCCGCTCGAGCTCGCCGGCGGACACGGCGGTATCACCGAGCTGATCGAGCGCTTCGATCAACCGGAAGGAATCGCTCGACTCCTGGTAGAGAACCACCAGCCACTCGCGCGGCTCCAGGCGCTTGGGCAATCTCTCAGCGAGGCTGCCCAGAACCTGCGCCAGGCGATCCTTCTCTCCCGCCTCGGTCATGGGCACGCGAATCGTATCTGCCAGGCCCAGCGCCTGGTCCGGCTCGCCCGCCTCGAGCAGCGAATTAATCAGATGCAGCCCAAGTTCGAACTTCTCCGGCGAAGCCGCCAGCACCTTTTTGGCGATCTCCACAGCGCGCGCGGGATGCCCGGCCTGCTGGTAAAGCTCGAGCAGCAGCGTGGTGGTGGCCTCTCCCTGCTCTGCGTCCGGCAGGGTTTCCAGGAGTTTGGCGCCGTCCGCCGGGCGGCCCATCGCGGCCACCACGCGGGCCTTCAGCATAATCGATCGCGGATTGGCCTTATCGAGCTCAATGGCGCGGTCCAGCAGCGCCAGCGCGGCATCGTGCTCGCCTTTCTCAAACACGCGGTGCGCCGCTACCGTATAGGCATGAGCGGCTTCCGACTTCTGCCCGATGGTCTGGTAAAGCTCCGCCAGCCTCATCTGCACGCGCAGGTTGTCCGGCTCCAGATCCAGCAGCCGGCGCAGCACTTCCACCGCTTTTTCCGGATGCTTGGTGCGCAGATGCGCTTCCGCGATCTGGATGTAAATCGGCCGCGCCTCGCTCATCACTCCCTGTTGCACGTACAGCTCGGAGAGCCGCTCGAGCGGAGCCAGCGCATCGGGGGACAGCTTGGCAATCTTTTTGTAGATGGCGATGGCCTTGGTAATGAATCCTTCTTCCAGAAAGACCTGCGCCAGCTTTTCGAAATAAGAAGTAGCCTGCGCCGAGTCGCCCTGGCGCACGTAGAGATCCCCAACCGTCATCAGGGTCACCTGATCGTTGGGCTCCATCTTCAGGATTTGCTGGTACTCGCCTATGGCCTGGGGGACTTTTCCCTGGGCGAGGAGTTTATGCGCGGACTCGACATGTTTAATTTTATTGAAGGCCATGAACGACTCTTCGCTTCTTTTCCGTGGCACTCTGCCGGGGAGCACCCCAGATGGTGCATCGAAAGTCCCGGGCAGCGAAATTCCCATGCGGCCAAAATCCCGCGTAACGGGAATGAGCTGATGAAACCTGATAGTACTCAGCGCGGCGTGCCGGCAAGCTCCGCTACGCTAGCACACGGCAAAAAGCCACGTCAACGCTGTCGGCTCGATAGATGTCGTGGGCGTCAGCGTGAGCGCCGGTGTGAATAAAAGAGCGAAATCCTTAAGGGCTGCTGGCCTCGGCCGATACTGCCGAGGCTTCGGGCTCCAGCGGCAGCGGTTGCTGGCTGGCGTGCACCCCCCAGCAGTTGGATTCCCGTACCGGCGCGTAGGAATACCGGTGATGGGGCGTGGGCCCGTGCACGCGGAGCGCCTCGAGATGCTCCGGAGTCCCATAACCCTTGTTCGTGGCCAAATTATATTGCGGATAGATAGTGTGCCACTCGTCAAGCACACGGTCGCGCTCCACCTTTGCGATGATCGATGCCGCGGCGATAGAGAACGACCGGGCATCGCCGTGGATTAATGACATCTGTTCCACCTGAACTTCCAACGATATCGCGTCCAGCAGCAGATAATCGGGCGCCACGGCGAGCTTGCCGATCGCCTGCACCATCGCCTGGCGGCTGGCCTGCAGGATGTTCCACGCGTCGATCCGTCCGGACTCCACCTGGCCTACCGCCCAGGTGCAAGCGCGCTCGCGGATACGTTCGGAAAGCTCCGCTCGCCGCGCGGGGCACAGCTTCTTCGAATCATCCAGGCCGGGAATTCGCTTGGCAGGATCGAGAATCACCGCAGCAGCCGTCACCGGCCCGAATAGCGAGCCGCGGCCCACTTCGTCAACGCCGGCAATGCGCTGCCAACCCTGCCGACGCGCAAGACGTTCATATCTTGAAGAACACATCCGGTACATTGTTTGCGGATGGTAACACAAGGAGAGGAAAGGAAAACGCGCGTTGCACGGAGTGTTGCCTGGCGAGGCACGTCACGCGGCGGCCTGGCTGCGGCGGCCTGGCGTTATACAAAAAAAGGCCCGCGCAGGCGGGCCTTTTTTTGAAATTCAAAACATAAGATTCGAAACGGCGCGGCCGGTTATTCCGCGGCGGGTGTGGACGGCAATTCTACGCGGCCTTCGCGCTTGATTCGCGCGGCCTTGCCTTTGAGGCCCCGCAGGTAATAAAGCTTGGCGCGGCGCACGTGTCCGCGGCGGATCAGCTCCACCTGCGCGATGGTCGGCGAATGCACCGGGAAAATGCGCTCCACGCCGATGCCGAAACTCACCCGGCGGACGGTAAAAGTGGCCGAAGCCAGGCGGCCGCGGCGCGCGATCACCACGCCCTCAAAGGGCTGGATGCGCTCCTTTTCCTTGTCGCCATCGGACTCGCGCAACTTAACGTGCACACGTATGGTATCTCCGGGCTTGAACTCGGGGATGCCGCTGCGCAATTGTGTCGCCTGTACTTTATCCACGGTCAGATTCATAAGGGAAGTCCCTGGCAGACCCGCTTGGGTGGGGCCGGCGCTTCAAAGGCAAACTTAAAGTATAGCGAAAACGGTGTTTGCTGCCAACTAGAAAACTGCCGCGCAGGCGCACAGGCGATGTTTGCGGTTGCTACGTCTTGCCGCCCGCAGCTAGAAGTTGTGCGGCAGAGTAATTCACCAAATCTCCGATACGTTCCAGGCTGATGTCAGCCGCGGGATATTCTTTGGCGTTTTTGGGGTCCAGCGCGTAGTGACCCTGGCGCACGAAAACGGTGGTGACGCGCGATTTCCAGATCTTTTTTACGGCGCTGAGAATACGAATTTTGTCATCGATCAGCACATAATGCTCGGCGGGACATCGTTTCCCGGTATCCTCCAGTTCTTTTTCCTTGTGCACGTAAATGAGCACGCGGCCGGCAAACCTCTCGTAAAGCCCCGAGCGAAAGATTTTGTGCGGCTGAAACACCACGTCGCCATCAGAAAATATCGATGTCTGCCCCCACTGCTTCACGTGCTCCACGGCATCGAGCGAATTGGGATAGAGACGGTTGGCAAAAGGATACTTCAGCAAAAAGTAGGAGACCGCCACCAGATGCTGGTCGTGCGGATGGTCCAGGCGATAACGCTGCAGCGCGCCGAGATAATCCGCGTAGCCCAGCTCGGTGCGCAGCGCTTCGAAAATCTTCCAGTACCGTTGCGTGCGCTCCTCGCCGATTTCCGCAGCCAGATGCGCACCCAGATCGGCGATCACCTGGTCGTTGTTCAGCAAGGTGTTGTCCACGTCGAACAGAAAAACAGTTTTTGCAGCCGCTGCGCTCATATCCGGTCACCGTCCCCGCTCGTGGAATTGCCGGCGCGAGTTGCGCCGATGGATGGTCCTCAACTGCCTGCTCGCTGGTTATGTCTCGCCGCGAATCTCGTCAAGCAGCTTTAAGTCTTCGGGCGTCAGCGCCGCCGACGCCAGCAGCTCGGGCCGGTTGCGCAGCGTCTTGGCCAGCGCCACGCGGCGCCGCCAGCGCCGTATCTCCTGGTGATGGCCGCTGCCCAGCACCTCCGGCACTTCCCAGCCGCGAAAAATCTGCGGCCGCGTGTAGTGCGGGCAATCGAGAATGCCATCGTCGCGATAGCGCGGCTCGCCTTCTGGGGCAGCGATATGCGCCGCGCCGTCCAACGCTCCGTTGCCTGGCAATGCCGCGCTGACCGGCTCGGCAGCGCTAAAAGATTCGCTAAACGATTCGTTAATCGAAGACGCCTCGTTGCCCAACGCGCCCGGAAGCAGCCGGGTCACCGCGTCGATAATCATCGCCGCGGGCAACTCCCCGCCCGAAACCACAAAATCTCCCACAGAAATCTCGTCGGTGGCCAGATGTTCCGCCACACGCTCGTCCACACCCTCGTACCGTCCGCATAACAGCACCAGGTGTTCGAGCGCCGCAAATCGCCGCGCCGTGTGCTGCCGGAAGAGCCGTCCACTCGCCGAAAGCAGCACGATGGCCGTGCCGGGTGCCAGCGATTCCCGCGGCGCGCCGAGCAGGCCTTCCACCGCCTCGAAAAGCGGCTCGGGCTTGAGCACCATTCCTTCGCCGCCGCCGAACGGCCGGTCGTCTACGGTGCGGTGCCGGTCGTGCGTGGACGCGCGCAGGTCGTGGATCTGCACCTGCGCAAGCCCCGTCTCTCGCGCTCGCCGCAGGATGCCATGATCCAGCGGCCCGGTAAAAAAGTCCGGAAAAATTGTGACGATATCGAAGCGCATCTTGCCGGGTGAGTTTACTGCATTCAAGCAGGATTAGGACTTTTCGTTGATCTCGAGAAGGCCTTCGGGAACGGCCACCTCGATCACGCGCGCCGCGGTGTCGATGCGCACGCAGATCTCTTCCGCCATGGGGATCAGCACCTCGCCCTTGGAAGTCTGCACGACCAGGAGGGAAGCCTCGGGAAGTCCCCGGCCGGTGGTCTCGACGTCCTTGACGATTCCGAGCGGCACAGTTTCGGAGGCCCTCGCACGACGCCGCACCACGCTGCAGCCGATCAGGTCGGAGATGTAATGGCGCCCGGAAGGCAGCTCGGCGCGCTCTTCGAAGGGCACCTGAACTTCGAATCCCGCCATGGTCTCCGCCTGCGAAATGGAATCGCATCCCACGAAGTGGAAGATGGCACGATCCTGATGCAGCCAGCAACGGCGCACGGCAATGCGGCGCGGCGCGCTCTTGCCATCCCAGAGATAAACTTCTTTCAAACGGGTAAGGCGTTCGGGAAAATCGGTGTGAATTTCTGCGGTAACTTCGCCGATGCGCCCTCGCGCTCGGATGGTGCGGGCGAGGGTGACCCATTGCTGCGGCACTACTCGATAATCTCCAGCGTGTAATGCTTATTGGCTTTCATCCCGGCCGCGCCCAGCAGCGTGCGGATGGCTTTGGCCGTGCGTCCCTGGCGGCCGATTACTTTGCCCAGGTCGCCGGGGTTGACGCGAATCTCCAGCACGGTGGCCTGCTCGCTCTCCACCGCGCGCACCTGTACCTCGTCGGGCTTATCCACCAGCGCTTTGGCGATCGCTTCAACCAGCTCTTTCATTGACGCTCTCCTGCCGCAGCAGCGCGGCGGGTGAAAGGCGCACTAGGCGAGAACGTGCGTTAAACGATTTTTTCGCGGCGCAGAAAGCTGCGGACCGTATCGCTGGGCTGCGCGCCCTGGCCCAGCCAGTACTTGATGCGCTCGGCCACCAGCTTGATCTCCGCGGGATTCTTCAGCGGATCGTAGGTGCCTACGATCTCCACAAATCGTCCGTTGCGCGGGTTCCGCTTCTCGATCACCACCACGCGGTAAAACGGTTTCTTTTTCTTGCCATACCTGGCTAGACGTATCGATACCACTCGAAATACCTCCTAAGGGACCTGTTATTGTAGCTTAGATTCGCGCCGAGGATGCGCTATTTGTAGGGGGCGCCGCGCTCAGATCTTCCCGCCGCCGGGAATTCCGCCGCCCCCGCCGAGCTTGGCGGCCAGGCTGGCGAAACCGCCGCGGCCTTTCAACTTCTCCATAGTGCCGTACTGCTTGATCATGCGCCGCATGTCCAGGTACTGCTTCAGCACCTGGTTCACTTCCTGCACGGAAGTGCCGCTGCCGCGAGCGATGCGCTTGCGCCGTTTGCCGTCGATCAGGTTGTAATCACTGCGCTCCGCCGCGGTCATCGAGTTGATGATCGCCTCCACGCGCGCAAGCTGTTTTTCATCCACCTTGGTGTCTTTGGGCAGGTTCGCGAGCGGCCCGATCTTCGGCAGCATGCCCACGATCTGCTCGATGGAGCCCATTTTCTTGAGCTGGCGAAGCTGGTCGCGAAAATCCTCGAGCGAAAAATCGTCGTGGCGCAGCTTGCGCGCCAGCTCTTCGGCCTTCTTGCGGTCGACGGTCTGCTCCACGCGCTCGATGAGTGAGAGCACGTCGCCCATGCCCAGCACGCGGGAAATAATGCGCTCGGGATAAAACGGCTCGAGCGCGTCCACCTTCTCGCCCACGCCGATGAACTTGATTGCCGCGCCGCTGATCTTGCGGATGGAAAGCGCCGCGCCGCCGCGGGCATCGCCGTCGAGCTTGGTAAGCACCACGCCGGAAAGGCCCAGGCGGCGGTGAAACTCTCCGGCCGAGCGCACCGCGTCCTGTCCGATCATGGCGTCGGCCACGAACAGAATTTCTACCGGCTGGAGCTCGCGCTTCAGCATGGCCAGCTCGTTCATCAGCTCATCGTCTAAGGCCAGGCGCCCGGCCGTGTCGACGATCACCACATCGCTGGCGGAAAGCTTGGCCTCGCGCAATGCCGCGCGCGTGATGTCCAGGGGCTTGTCGATTCCCGTGGCAGGGAAACACGGCACGGCGGCGCTCTTAGCCACCTGGCTGAGCTGCTCGCGCGCTGCGGGGCGATAAACGTCGGTGGAAACCAGCAGCGGCCGGTGGCCGTTTTTACTCAAGTAGCGGCCCAGCTTGGCCGTGGTGGTGGTTTTGCCCGAGCCCTGCAGTCCCACCATCAGCCACACCGAGGGAGGCCGCGAGGCGAACTTTGGCTTTACCGCCTCGCCCAGCAAAGCGGCCAGCTCGTCGCGCACGATTTTCAGCACCTGTTGATCGGGAGAGAGTTGCAGAAGAACTTCGGAGCCCAGCGCTTTGGCGCGGATGTTTTGCAACAGCTCTTCCACCACGGGGAGCGCCACGTCGCCCTCGAGCATGGCTTCGCGGATCTCCGTCAGCGCCGCGGCGAGGTGCTCGTCGGAGAGTTTGCCCTGCCCGCGCAGATTTTTGAATGCGCGCTGAAATTTTTCGGTTAGTGTCTCAAACATGGTTTCCGCGCCGCGCCGCCCGGCCTATCTGAACCTTCGCTGAAATGAAAATACTGCGCTGCAGTGCGCCGCATTTCACGCGACGCAATCCTTCATTCTAGGGGCTGCAACCGGGAGCGTCAACCGACGTGCCGCGCAGGACAAGCTAGTTCCCGCTGGATTTAGATACTGCCTTGGAGCCACTGGATGGTTTTGGAGTACCAGTGGCCGTTGGAGTTTCCGTTTTTCGAAGATTCGGAGGGTTTCGACGCTCGCGGGGATTTCGAAGCTCCGGAACCGTTGGAGCGTATCGAGAAGATCGAGCGGCCAGACGAAATGGACGGCGCTGCGGAGGTCGCAGCGGCCGGTGCAGCGTGTGAACGAAGCGCGCTGGACGAAACGGCAGGCGCCGCGGGAATGGCGGACCCCGTCGCGGCCGCCAAGGCGATGGGTGGCGCGGCCGGCAGGGGCGTCGAAACTGCCGGCGCGGGGATTGCAACCGTCGCAACGCGCTGGCGCTCGTCTTCGCGAACGATTTTCTCGAAATCCTCCAACAGGCTGCCCGGCTGAAGCGCGCGAATGCGGCTTGCCGTGCTGACGCAATCAAATATGTTTGGAGAATTCCTGTGGTCCGCTTCCACGAGGCGTGCCGCGCGCTCGAGCGCCGCAGCTTCGGCTATAGCCAGCATTTCGTGTAGCTTTTTTGCGATAGCAACTGTTTCCACTTCGACCATCATAAAACCTTCTTTACCAGCAGCTCGCAGGCTGGATTACCGGGCGATCGCCGCACACTATATGGATGCTTATAACCCCGCTTTCGTTTCTTGAATAGCCTTTTTCAGAGGGTCCCTGGCTTCGATATCCGCTCGGGGGCTCGGGCTGCTATTCGCGTCATGCCTGATCTTCCCGGCGCAATTTCCACACCATCTGGCGCAACATCCCCAGCCACACCTCGGTATCGCCGGCCGGAAGATTCAGGCGACGAACCAGGCGGCGGACTTTCTCCTCGGTCACGGCGGAGGCGCGCGGTTGTATGTAGCCGCTCGCGCGCAGCGCGTCCAGCAGCATGGCCGTGAACCGCTCCACTTCTCCGGCGCCGGCGGGCTGCACTTTTTTTGCGCCGCCATCTGAAACTTCGTGCCGCGACGCCCCGTGCCCACCCGTCTTACCGCCGCGCGCCAGCTCGTACAGGCACACCGCCACGGCCTGACCCAGGTTCATGGAGATATTCTGCTCGCTGGTGGGAATGCGCATCAGCCAGTGGCAGTGGCTGAGTGCTTGGTTGGACAGGCCGGTTTTCTCCGAGCCAAACAGCAACGCTACGCGGCTCGCCGGCATGGCGTTGCGGGCACCTGGCTTGCCCAGCCGCTTGCGTATTAGCCGCGCGCCATCTTCCAGGTTTTTGAGCGGGTGTAGCAATTCCCGGCGGCGCACCGCCGTGGTGCCCACTACCAACGCGCAATCGGCCACCGCCTCCGCGACGCTCTGGTACTCCTCTGCCCGCGCCAGCAGCTCCCCAGCGCCAACCGCCGAACGCGCTTCGCGAAACGCAGCTTCGTACGGATTCACCACGCGCAGATGGGCGCAGCCAAAATTGCTCATGGCGCGCGCTGCCGCACCAAGGTTCAACGGGTTCCGCGTGGCCACCAGCACCACGCGCAGACCCTCGAGTTCAGCCACCTCACGCAAGAATCAGATTCTACGCCACACGCTCGATTTTCGGTGGGGGACACCGAACCCGCAAAATAGGCTGCCTGAAGCGCGGCAAGCGTTTTCTTGACCCCGTCCCCTGCTGCGTCTACACTAGGGGTTTCGATTTGAGCCCGCGCGCGACTCCGTGGCCGCTTGTTTCAGCCGGATGCAGCCACACGCAGACGGAAGTAGCCGCACGGGCAGGGGAAGGGGTATTTGCCGAAACGTACATTTCAGCCCAAGGTGCGCCGCCGCCACAAGACGCATGGTTTCCGCGCACGCATGAAATCGGTAGGCGGCCGGAAAGTGCTGGCCGCGCGTCGCCGCAAGGGACGCCATCGCCTCACGCCTGTATAACCGTTATCCCCGCGAAGCCCGGCTGCTGCATAAGCCGGAGTTCGACCGGGTCTATCGCAACGGCCGCAGGCGCACCAGCCGGCAATTCATCGTCTTTTCAATCCCGAACGGCTTGCAGCGCAGCCGCTTCGGCATGAGCATCGGCCGCGCGCTCGGCGGCGCGGTCATGCGCAATCGAATCCGCAGGCGGCTTCGCGAAATTCTGCGCCAGCATCGCCAGGAGATTTCATCCGGATGGGACATCATTCTTCACCCGCGTGGCTCGGTGGCCACGGCGGAATTCCGCGCGCTGACCGAGGAGCTTCTCGGGCTGTTGCGCGGCGCATTGATCCACGCGCCGGCGCCCGCGGCCCCGAGCGGAGCTTCGCCGGCAACGAGCTGAGCACCCGCCTCTGCCTCTTGGCGGTGCGCGCTTACCAAAGCACGCTCTCTGTATTCTTCCGCGGGTCGTGCCGCTTCCAACCTTCCTGTTCGCATTATGCGCTCGAAGCGATTGAACGCCACGGCGCGCGGCGCGGCGCATGGCTGGCATTGACGCGCCTGCTTCGCTGCCAGCCTTTTGCCGCGGCCGGCTTCGACCCGGTGCCGCAGGATGGCAGCGAAAGCTCCACGCGCGCTGGTCACGGCAATTCGGAGCACGGCAAGGCGGAGCACACGTCGTGAAGGAACTTTCCACCGAAACACGCCTGCTGCTGGCCACCGTTCTCTCTGTCGCGGTAATCGCCGTTTGGGGTTACGTCTATAAACCGCAGGTGCCTACGCGCTCTCCGGTCACTACGGAGTCCCGCCCGGCGGCTCAGAATCCGCCTGCAAACGGCTCCGCTACTCCCGGGAAACCTACGCCGGGCGCCGCCGTGGGCATGTCCGCTGCCGCGCCCGAAGCGGAAACACCCGCGCAGACTGCTGCACGCGCCGCCACTGCGGAAACGACTTTTGTGGTCGAAAACGATCTTTACCGCGTGACTTTTTCCAATCGCGGCGCGGTGGTAAAAAGCTGGGAGCTCAAGAAATACACCGACGACAAGCACAAGACGCTCGACCTAGTGCATCCCGCCACGAGCGAACAGCTGGGCGGCTGGCCGCTGGCGCTGACCCTCGACGATGCGCAGGCCGAAGCTGCCGTGAACAGCGGACTTTACGAGACCTCTCCCGGCTACACCGGCGTTATCAATCCCCCCGCGAAGATCGAATTCAACTGGAGCGACGGGAAAATTGCCGTCAGCAAGCGGCTGCAGTTTGGCGCTGACTACATTGTCGACATCGAGACCTCGGTCACCGAGGGCGGCAAGCCCGTGCCGCACGGCATCGCCTGGCGCGGCGGCTTCGGCGATAGTACCGCCTTCCACGCCGCCGACCTGGTTCGCATCGTTCACCATGCGGACGGCAAGCTCACCGATCTCGAATCAAAAAAACTCGGCGTTCCCGGCGCACCGGAGCAGCGCCAGCTCCAGAGCGGCCCGGCGGACTACGCCGGCATCGTGGATCATTTTTTCGCGGCAATTTTTCTGCCCGCGGATCACGGCCCCAATCTGCTGCTCAAACACTGGAAGCTCGAGCGCGAAACGCAACGGGACGGCAAGACGATCAAAGAGCCGGTGTCGGAGATGGCCGTGAGCACGACCAGCGCCGAACCGTTGCGCGTGCGCCTCTTCGTCGGGCCAAAAGACCATGACAGCCTCGCGGCCATGAAGCCGCCGCTCACCGACCTGGTGCAGTTCGGCTGGCTCACGGTGATTGCCAAGCCGCTGCTGGCGCTGCTCAAATGGATTCACGGCTACGTGCCGAATTGGGGCTGGGCCATCGTGCTGATGACCATCCTCATCAATGTGGTGCTCTTTCCTTTGAAGATGCAGAGCTGGCGCTCCATGCAGAAGATGCAAAAGGTGGGTCCGGAAGTCCGCCAGATCCAGGACCGCTATAAAAAATATTCCATGCGCGACCCGCGCAAAGCGGAGATGAACCAGGAAGTCATGGCCGTTTACAAGCGCGAGGGGATCAATCCCGCCGGCGGCTGCCTGCCCATGCTCTTCCAGATGCCTATCTGGTTTTCGCTCTACCGCATGTTGGGCGTGGTGCTGGAGCTGCGCCACGCGCCGTGGATGGCATGGATTCGCGATCTTTCCGCGCCCGATCCATATTTTATTCTGCCCGTGCTGATGGGCGTGACCATGTACGTCATGCAGAAAATGACGCCGGTGACCGCCACCGATCCCGCGCAGCAGCGCATGATGACCCTGATGCCGTTGATGTTTGGCGGCATGTTCGTAATCTTCCCGGTAGCCAGCGGCCTGGTGCTGTATATTCTCACCAGCAATCTGGTGAATATGGCGCAGCAGTGGTATCTCAACCGTTCCGTACCCGCCACCGCGGACGACGGCGCAAACGGAAAAAAGGGGAAGAAAAAATAGACACTCCCGCGCGCTTGCCTGCCATGCCTCATCGCTTTTACTCGAACGGACGCCTCGAAGTCGAGGCTCTGGTGGCCGAGCTGGAGCGCTTCTGCCAGCTGGTGGTGGCGCAGATGAAGCTTGATGTGCGCGTGCAGGTCAAGTCAACAAAGGCCGGGGCTGCCGGCACGGCAGGCGGCGGCATTCCGGAAGTGCACGTTGATTTTAGCGGCCGCGACGACGCCCTGCTGCTCGAGCACGGTGCCGAGCTGCTGCTGACCATCGAATATCTGGCGCTGCGCTGCCTGCATCTCGACCCCCAGGCCCACGACCAGGTGCACTTCGATTGCGCGGAATTCCGCGCCACGCGCCTGGCCGAATTAAAGCTCTCCGCGCAGGTCGCCGCCCAGCGCGTCCGCGAGCTGCATCAGCCCTTCCGCATGAATCCAATGTCCGCGCGCGAACGCCGCACCATTCACCTGGCGCTGCAGGGCGAATCCGATGTCCGCACCGGAAGCGAAGGCGAAGGCGAGCGCCGCCAGGTGGTCATCTATCCCGCCGACTCGAAATAATTCTCTCTGCATTCGTGCCACCGCCCCCCCCCCGCGAGCACCACTGTGCAACTGCCAAGGGCTTACCGAGGCCCAGTGCGTGCCTTGCCCCGATAAAGGACCTGTCCCGTAGACTGGTCAATCTCAACTTCGTAGGAGAACGGAAGAGTCTTTCCGGTTTGCGGCAAAAACCGCAAATCGTGGAAGCCTACGTCCCTGGTCCTGCTAACGGACTCTTGTTGGTGGAGGATTAATGGAAAGCGGAAAAACGCTAGAACAGTCTGTACGTCCGGCAACTCCAACGCCTGGCGGACAGCGGCATCGCGCGGAGACTGCTTGTAGTCGCGAAACTGCGGGGCGTGACCCCCCATGAGACTGAAATAAGAGTGATACACCTTGTCCGGTGTGCTGATCAGCCCGGACCAGAAAAGAAACGACGGCGGCATGGGCAGTGCGCCGATTTTCTGGACTTCGAGACCACGTTCACGCGCAAAATCCTGCACGCGCCGCAGCGCCACGGCGTGCGCACCGGCGCTCAGCCCAAGATAAATCACCGTCACAACCATTCCGCCTACGAACCACTTTCGCCGCGCGACACGGAGTCCGCGCCGCCCAATCGCCGGCGCGCCCAGTAAAATGCCCAGCACGAGCACTACCAGCGCCGCTGCCCAAATCGCGCCGGGCCAGGGAATACCGGGATTCTCAAAGCCGGCGCCGCTCGAGGCGGCGATGGCCTGAAATTTCCGATCGAGGATGACTAGCGCAGACGCCGCGACGCTTAAACCCAGCCAAAGAAACACAGTCCGTTGCAAAGCTTTTTCCGAGCGGCTGTAGATCCACGCGAGCATCAGTGGCAAGAGAAGAATTAATGTCAGGACGGGATCGACGATGAAAGTGGTGTCCCAACTTACGTAGCGCCAGCTCAGCGGACTCCATACCATCGTCCCGAACGAAGTGATCAGATCGAACAAAATGTGCAACCCGATTCCGGCGCCAAACAGCGCGGTCAGCCCTACCCAAGACGGGCGCTCCAGCCGCCGCCAACGGCAAAACCACACCGCCAGCGTGGCCAGCAGCATGGCAAATACGGGCAGGCACACCACCGAATGCGTGACCGCTCGGTGATAGTGGATGGTGCCCAGTCCGTAAGGCTCGAACGGGTTTGCGATCAGGTCGAGGTCCGGAAAAACCGCGCCAAGCACCAGCGCAGTGCGCGCCACCCGCTGGCGTGGACTGCCAATACTATCTTTTTCGAAAATAAATGCCTGGCCTGCGACTACGCCGGTCAGTGCGTGGGTGAAAGGATCCATCGGCGGGTCTAAACTGCGGTGCTAAGTGTAACCAGCGCGGAAAGCCAAACACAAATGCTTTTGCCAAGCCCGGAAAGTGTTGCCCGGGGACTTTATTTCACACGCAGCAGCGCTGAACCTCTTTCTACCGCTCGTCCAATCACCCGCGCGCTAACCTTGCGACGCTCCAGCGCCGCGAGAGCCGCCTGCGCGGCTTCTGCGGCGATGGAAACCAGCAGTCCGCCCGAGGTCTGCGGGTCGTAAAGCAGGTCACGAAATTCCTGCGCCACAGATTCATCAAAGCTGGTGCACGACTCCACGAATTCGCGATTGTTTTTTAATCCTTGCGAAAGAAAGCCCGCGCGCGCCGCATTAACCGCGCCGGCCATAAACTCTATCTTTCCGTATTCGATTTCGAAGCCCACGCCGCTGCCCGAGGCCATCTCGCGCGCATGCCCCAACAGTCCGAACCCGGTTACGTCGGTGACGGCGTGAACCGTTCCCACGTGTTTCCCTGACGCGCCATCTTTTCCGCTTTCCACTTCGTGCAGCGCCTCGGCAGCATCGCGGTTAAGCCGCGTCATGGACGCAACCGCCGCAGCCATGGCCTGCTCCGTCGCCTGGCTTTGCTTCAACGCGGTTGAGATCACTCCCGCGCCCAACGGCTTGGTCAATAGCAACACGTCGCCCGCGCGCGCTCCAACGTTTCTCCACACGCGATTGGGGTGGATTACGCCGGTCACCGCGTAACCGAATTTCAACTCGTCATCGCGGATGGAATGCCCGCCGACAACGGCGCAGCGCGCCTCATTCATTTTATCCAGCCCGCCGCGCAGGATCTGCTCCAATGTTTCCGGCTCGCCGTTCTGCGGGAAGCACAGGATCGCCAGCGCCGACACCGGCCGCCCGCCCATGGCGTACACGTCGCTGATGGAATTGGCGGCGGCAATCTGCCCGAAAACAAATGGATCGTCCACGATGGGCGTTATGAAATCCACGGTCTGCACGATCGCCAGCTCGCCGCCCAGTCGATACACCCCGGCATCGTCGCAGGTGTCGAACCCTACGAGGACGTTCGGGTCAACTTGCCGCGGCAGGCGGCTCAGCACGGAGTCCAGAGTCCCGGGACTCAGCTTAGCCGCTCAACCCGCCGCCTTGGCTGCCGCTGTCAACTTCACAGCTTCCGCCATCAGGCCTCTCCTTTTATCGAGTTCTTCGCAGGGGCACGACCTGTCGTGCCCGCCCGTCCATCATAACGCGATGCCGCATTCTACGGTGGTCTCCGTGATGGCCCGCGCACGGGTGCGTTACAATTGTCAGAGAATGCTGCTGCCGCAGGATACGCTTCGCCTGGCCATGGGCGCGCTGTGGGCCCACAAGCTGCGCACCGCCCTGACGCTGCTCGGCCTGGTGATCGGCGTCACCTCGCTGATCCTGGTGATGACCCTGATCCAGGGCGCGAACGGCTATGTGGAATCAAAAATTGCCAATCTCGGCCCGGACATTTTTCAAGTGTCCAAGGAGCCGCTGGCCAGCAAGGACTTCAACGAAGTTTTGCGCGCCCGCCGCCACAAGGATCTCACCTCCGACGACTGGCGCGCGCTCCGCGACGCCTGCCGGCTGTGCCTGGGCGTGGGCGCAGTGGCTGAAACCAACGGTCGCGTGCGCAGCGAGGCGCAGAGCCTCTCCGACGTGGTCATACGCGGCGAGACCGCCAACATGTCGGCCATCAGCACGCTGGAAATTGCCAGCGGAAGATTCTTTTCCGAGGGCGAGCAGCGCGCCGCCGCCCCGGTAGCGGTGGTCGGCGGTGAAGTGGCCGATAAGCTTTACGGCGCGCGCCCCGCCGTCGGCAAGACGCTGCGCGTGCTGGGCGCGGAGTTCACCGTGATCGGCGTAAATGCGCCCATCGGATCGCTGCTCGGGCAGGACCAGGATAATTTCGTGGTTGTTCCGCTGCCTACTTTCGAAAAACTTTTTGGCGGGCGCAACAGCCTGATCCTGCACGTCAAATCGCCGCTGCCGTTGCCCGCCACCGAAGATGAAGTGCGCCTGATCCTGCGCTCGCGGCGCCATCTGGCCGTCGATAGCGCGGACGATTTTTACTTTGCCACCGCCGATACCTACCTCGATCTGTGGAAAGACATCAGCTCGGTGTTTTTTCTGGTGTTTGTGCTGATCTCGCTGGTGGCTTCGGCCGTGGGGGGCATCGTGATCATGAACATCACCCTGGTGAGCATCAGCGAACGCACGCGCGAGATTGGGCTGCGGCGTTCCGTGGGTGCCACGCAGCTGGACATCGCGCGGCAATTCCTGGCCGAAGTGATGGCGCAATGCCTGCTCGGCGGATTGACCGGCGTTTCGCTGGGCTTCGCCATCGCCGTGGCGCTCAATCAGTTCACGCCGTTTCCCGCCGCGGTAAAGCCCTGGGTGGCGCTGGTGGGACTTGGCCTGGCTTCAGCCATCGCCCTCATCTTCGGGGTCTACCCCGCCGCCCGCGCCGCGCGCCTCGATCCGGTCGTCGCCCTGCGCGCCGACTGACGGAACATATTCAGTGGAGTCTTCGTTGGCGTCGTGCGCGGCGGTCACGCGCAATGTCGTCGAGGGCTCACGCAACGCGAAGGCCCCCAGTTTTTCCAGCAGCGTCAAAGGCCAAGCCTCTTCGGCAAGCACGCGGAGCAATTTTGCATTCGAAAGCGCCGCCACCTGATCCCATTTCCCTTCCTGGCGCAGAAAGTCTTCCAGACCTTTGCGTTGCGAAGTGTCTTGCGCGGGAAAAGAAATTTTCTCGCGCGTATTCACCGACACGCGCGCGGCGCTGCCCTGCAGCACGGTGGCGCTCTCTTGCTGCGCGAATGCGATAATCCGCGCGCGTAGATTTTCGATGCGCTCCTTAATGGCGTTTTCTTCCCGCTTGGCCTCCGCGTACTCATCGGCCAGCCGCACGCCGTCGTCGGCCATGGATTCCGCCGCGGGCAGCAGCGCGACCCTCAGCACGTGCTTCCACAGCGGACAGACGCACTTGTATTCGCACCAATGGCAAAGCTGGCTTTTGTGGGGCTCGAACTGCTTTGCAGATTCAATCTGCTCGATCAGCGAAACCGTTCGCGCGCGCAGTTGTGTGAGCTGTTCGGCAGTCCGCGAGGAGCGCAGCGTTACCCCGAAGCGCACGTAGTGCCAGTGCAGCTCCACGCGCTGCACATCGTTCCACCGCCCGGCGATGCCGATCTGGTAAAGCGCCAGCTGCCGGTCGTTATCCGCCGCGGATTGCGGGGGAAGTCTTTTCGATGTCTTGTAATCATGGATTTCGTAGGTGCCGTCGTCCCGCCGCGCGATGCGGTCGATCACCCCGCGAAGCTGATGCTTGCCCCCCTCGTCGACCGCGAACACCAGGCTTTGCTCCGTCCCCAGCGTCTGGCTCTGCTGGAACGGCCGGTTTTTCTCGTAGAATTTGCGGATGCATTCGGCGCCCGACCGGAAGTAGTCGGAGCTCGAATAACTGCTGTTTACGATTTTCACGCTGGGCGTCCATTCCTGTTCCCACATGGCGCGGTAAACGAGCAGCAATTCGTCGAGGGAGTTGAGCTTTCCGAAAGCCAGGTCGTCGTAAAGCTTCTGCAGCACTTTGTGCACGCGCTGCCCGACGAAGGCCTCTACCGAAGTGAATTCCGGAATTTTAACGCGGTCGATGTACTTGAAGCGGTACTTCAGTTGATAGTTGCTAAAGCTGCTTAGGCTGGAATGCGAATAAATTGTCATAACGTAACTTCAGATATAGCCCATGCGGACTACAAGTCAAGTGCACGGCATCTTGCTGCTACCGCCCGCGCGCCATCTCACCACGCAAGGTCATGATCGTGCTCGACGCGCGCGCCACCAGCGAGCCTTTCTCGTCGGTCACGTCGCAATCGACAAGCCCAATCGTGCGCCCCTGCTTCACCAAATGTCCTACGGCCAGAAGCTTCGCGTTCCAAATCGGTTTTAGGAAATTAATCTTCATCTCGATGGTAGTGAATGTTTCGCCTTCCACCAACGCGCTGGCATAGGCCATGCCCATGGCCGCGTCCGCGATATCGCACAGGATTCCACCGTGCAGCGAGCCCATAGGATTGCGGTGCCGTTCATCCGCGTTGAATTCGATGGTCGCTCGCCCCGGCTCGATGGCCGTCAGCCGGAAGCCAATCAGTTGCGCCACGGGAGACGGCGGCAGCTCCCCGCGCGCCTGTTTCTGCAGAGATTCGTAAATCGTGGACACAACTCCTCCCGGCCTTTCGGAACATGGCATCTCAGAACATGGCATCTCAGAACAGTGCATCACGGAAAATTACCTTGCGGAAATAAAAGCCCCAGGGAACTTGACTAGCGGAACCCGCAAAAGAGAACACCCATCACCAAACAGCTTCACGGGATAAGCACAATCTTTCCCAGCGCGCCGCCCTCCATGATCGCCGTGTGCGCCTTCGCCGCATCGGCCAGAGGCATTTCACGCCCCACCACCGGACGCAGCGTGCCATTTTCCATTCCCGCAGCCAGCGCCGAGCGAATGCCGGCAGCATCTTCCGGCGGCGCGGTCAGCAGCGACATGCCGATGATGCGCGCGTCGCGGCCCATCAAGTCTCGCGGATTGATTTCCACCGGCCCGCGGCTCCCAATCACCACCACTCGACCGTTGCGCGCCAGGATCGGCAGCACCTTGCCCAGATTTACATTGGCCAGCATTTCGAGAATGACATTCACGCCCTGGCCTCCGGTATGCACCAGCACTTCCGCCAGGTAATCTCCGCCGCGATGATCCACAGCGAAATGCGCGCCCTGCTCGAGCACCAGTTTGCGGCCCTGCTC
The DNA here is from genome assembly GCA_010365215.1 of Acidipila sp. GTDB lineage: Bacteria > Acidobacteriota > Terriglobia > Acidiferrales > UBA7541 > JAAFGT01. The sequence goes on from JAAFGT010000039.1 coordinate 29,110, forward strand.
CGTGCCGCCGGTGCCGATCACGCGCAATCCCGCGGCGCGCGCAATCTGCACCGCGGCCACGCCCACCCCGCCGCTGGCGCCGTGCACCAGCACCGTCTCTCCCGCTTTCGCGTGCGCCATTTGAAACAGCGCGCGGTAGGCCGTGGCATAGGGAACCCAAACCGCCGCGCCCTGCGCGAAGCTCACTTTCCCCGGCAGCGCATGCGCCTGCGCTTCACTACACAGGGCGAGTTCCGCGTATGTGCCGCTGATGCTGTCGGCGAGATACACGCGGTCCCCGGCTTTCACGCGGGTCACGCCGGTGCCAACAGATTCCACGATGCCTGCGCCGTCCATGCCCGGCGTGAACGGCAGCGCGGGCTTGCGCGCCCCGTAGGTGCCGGTGCGGATGTAAGTGTCCACAGGATTGACGCCCGCCGCCTTCACGCGCACCAGCACCTGCCCGGGTCCCGGCTTCAGGTCCGGCGTCTCTTCCAGCTTCAGCACTTCCGCACCGCCAAACTCATTCACGCGTATCGCTTTCATCTATTTTCCCTCGGTGGCGAAGGCCTCACGCAACTGCCGGCGCAAGGCTAGATTTTTTGTTGTGATCTCTTCGATGCCGCAAACCGCCGTACGATTTCATTTTAGATGTAGTACAGGGGCAGCTCTATCCTTTTCGCGTCGCCGCGCGCACCGCGCCGAGCTCGCCTCGCTTCGCCAGTGCAATCATGCGGTCCGCGGCGCGGAATGCCAGCGCTTGAATCGTCATGGTGGGCTGGCCACGCCCTCCGGTCACCAGGCTGCTGCCATCGCACAGAAAAAGGTTAGGCACATCGTGCGTGCGATGGTCAGTATTGATCACCGAAGTCTTGGGATCATTCCCCATCCGGCAGGTCCCCAGCAGGTGCACACCCATCTGCTGCTCCGGAAATGGTATCGGCCATACTTTGCGGGCGCCGGCGGCCCGCAGCAGTTCCAGACCGCGGTCCTGAAAAAATTTCGCGGTCTTCAGATCTTCGGGATGGTCCTTATAGGTCACACGGGGCGCCGGCAATCCCCAGGCATCTTTGACGTCCGGATCGAGCGAGATGCTGTTGGTTTCCACGGGCAGCGACGTGGTATGGCCAAACGAGTTGACGCTGCGCGTAAAATTCTGGGCGAGCTGCGCCTTAAACTCCGCTCCCCAGCGCGGCGCGTCCGGGGGAAGCCCGGCCAGCGCGAAAACGATTGGCAGCATATCGAGGCGCAAGTCTATTCCGCCGCCGCCGTATAGACCCAGTTTCGGATCGAGGCGGTAAAAATCAAACAGCACCCGTGTGACCACCGCGCTCTTGTATTCGTTTAGCGGATATTCGAACTGCCCGGAAGCCAGGCCCGCGCCATTGAACATCAGGTACTTTCCCACCAGGCCGCTGGAATTGGCCAGGCCGCCGGGAAAGCGGCTGGACTTTGAGAGCAGCAGCAGCCGCGGGGTCATCGCTCCATTGGCGCAAAGCACCACGGCATTGGCCTTCTGGAAAATTTCGCGCTTCTGCGCGTCGAAATAAATGACTCCGGTGGCGCGCCCCGCCGCGTCCGTGGAGATTTCACGCACGTAGGAATTCGCGCGAATCTCGCAGCGGCCGGTTTTCTCGGCGTCGGGAATCATGGCCGCGAGTACGCTGGACTTCGCGCCCACTTCGCAGCCGAAGCTTTCGCAATAGCCGCAATGCACGCAGGCGTTGCGGCCGCGATAGTCGCGGGAGAGGATTGCCATCGGGGCGGGCTGCGGGTGCCAACCCAGCTTGCGCGCGCCGCGCTCGAGCAGCGCGCCGGAGGATTTAATCTCCAGCGGCGGCAGGGGATACGGTTTCGACCGCCACGGATCGAATGGCCCGGGGGCCCCGGAGACGCCAATCTCCCAATCCACTTTGGTGTAATAGGGCTCCAGGTCGGCGTAAGTGATCGGCCAATCCGCAAGCGCCGCCCCGGCAACCGGGCCCACCGTGCTGCGCTCGAGGAAATCGATTTCGTGGAATCGCCAGAAGTTGCCGGTGAAGTGCACGCTGCTGCCCCCCACGCATCGCCCGTAGAGCAGCGCCGGCTGCACGCGCGCTTTCTCCGACTCCGTGTGGCGAAACGTGTTGGGCTCAATCTTCCAGTCGTTGGAAATCGCGCTCTGAAAAATATATTTCAGCTCGTTGTGCTGAAAATCTTTTTCGCGCACATCGGGGCCCTGCTCGAGCACCACTACGCGGAAGCCGGCGCGGGAAAGCTCGCGGGCCATTACCCCGCCGGCCGCACCCGAGCCCACGATGGCGAAATCCACCGCCTCGGAAGGACTGAACTTGGCGGTAGCAGCCCTCATGGTTTTTTTCCCGGGTGGGCCGCGGCGTGCTGCTCGCGGTATTGCTTGTCGTAGTAGCCGAAGGGAGGGAAGTGCGCCATGGAAGGCTTGAAGTCCAGCAGCTTCCAGCCCAGGCCATCGCGGTTGCCGCCATCTTCCGGGTTCGAGAAGAAGCCCAGTATCGTGGCGAAGCGAAACATCCCGAAAACCTGCGCGCCGTCAATTTCCGTCAACTTCCCCGCCGTCTCATTCTTTCCATTCAAAGACGCGCCGCCCTTATCCGTTTCGCCCGGCTTCATGGCCTCAAGCGTTTTTAGAACCTCCACCTGCTGTGCCGCCGGCAGCGCGGCAAAGCTTGCCGCCGCCGGGAAAAGCTGCTTGCTCACTTCCGTCACCGCGCCGAGGCCGGCGATAAACGGCTCGCGCTGATCCTGGCCAAAGGTCATCAGTCCGCGATCGAGAAAATAGACTACCCCCGCCTCGCGCGCCCCGGGGGTATCGGTGGTGGGAATAATCGCCGCGCAGATGGCTTCCACATCGGCAGCCTGCGCCGTGGTAAAGAATTCCAATTTCGGCGGCGCCACGGAAGCTACCGCCTGCCTGGCGTGTTCGTGCGCGGCCAAAATCTCCGGCCACTGCGCGGTGAGCCACGCCGCGCTCACTCCCGTAAGCGAGCGCATCAAAAAGTCGCGGCGGGAAAATTCAGAGCTGTTCAAGAAATTCTCTCCCCGGTTCGTAGCGCGAGGGTGAATCGGCCACCGGCAAAGTCAGCTTAGACGCTTCACCAATTCTTCATTGGGAATATTCTTCCAAAGGCTGACCTGCGAGAGGATATCGTTTAGCGGGGCTTTCGCAACTGTTTTGTGATTGGGGCTTACGCCGTGGCCGGCGCCGCGGGTGCCTCGCGCACGCTGAGGCCGCGGGCGCGAATGGCCGCGAGCACCGCGGTCCCGTACAGCACCCCCAGGACCAGAAAAGCCAGCGTCACGCTGACGCGCTCCGCCAAAAACCCCAGCGAAAAACTCATCAGCACCTGCAGCAGCGTGGCCACCACGGAGAATGTCGATTGCGTGCGTCCCATTAGCCGCCGCGGCACCAGCGTCATGATGGAAGTCTGCGTCAGCACGCCGCCCAGCGCGCGGCACGCGCCAAACAGGGCCTGCATCGCCACCACCACAACCAGCAGCCGCGCGTAGGGAAATAGCGTGTGCCCCACGGCCAGCACAGCCAGCGCGGCGATCAGCACGGCCAACGGCGGAAATCGCCGCACCAACGCGCCCGCTAGCAGCCCGCCGGTCACGGCGCCAAAAGCCCAGCCTGCTTCCATAAATCCAAATCCGCGCGCACCCGACTTGAGCACGAATTGCGCCAGGGTTACCAGCAGCACGTTGCCGCTCAGCACGCCGGCCATCATGCAGGCATAAGTGAGTCCCAGTGCCAGCACGCGCGGCTGGCTGCGCAGATACCGCGCGCCTTCGCGGAGGTCGCGCAGAAAAATTGTGGAGAGTCCCGGCTCCACAATGTCAGGGGCCAGCGCCCGCTCGCTCACCGACGCAGCCAGAGCGGCTTCCCCGGAGCCGGCCGGTTCATCCTCGGGGTGCGCGCGCGGCGCCATGTAGCCGCGGCGCAGCCGCACCAGACAGAACGCGGCCACGAAGTAAGTCAGTGCGTCGATGGCCAGAATTCCCGACAAACCGGCGCGCTCGTAAACAAAGCCCACCGCGGCGCCTGCGGTCATCATCCCGCCCTGCACGGCAATCAACACGGCGGAGTTTGCGCCCACCAGCTCCTCTCGCGGGATCACCTCCTGCGCCAGGGCGTTCATGGTGGGCCAGTAGACGGCAAAGCCCACGCCAAGAAAAAATACCATCGCGTAGATGTGGCCCAGCCGGGCCATGCCCAGGTACACGAGCAGCGCCGCGGCCACCACCAGCGCGCCGCGCGCCAGGTCGAGTGCCATGCCCACGTAGCGCCGGGCGATGCGATCGATCAGAACTCCGCCGGCCAGCGGCACCACCAGCCCCGGCAGCGTCACTAGAATCGTGATAAAGCTGACGCGCAATGGCGACCCGGTCCTCTCCAGGATGTACCAGCTAACTCCCGCAAAATTCATTCCCGTTCCAAACAGCGAGATGAACATCCCCGCGAAAAGATACGGAAAGCCCGGCCGGCGCAGCAGCTTCCACCAGTTGACTCCACGTTGGAATCCGGTTTCCATAAAATCGGCGAGCAATTCCCCCTCAATCGATTATGCGCCAGCCCACGCGCGCTAGCGCCACTCCAGGAATGGAAACGTTCCGCAATCGAAATGGGTGAGTGGAACGCGCAAGCAGTGGCTCTGGGCGGAATTTGCAGGGGCACGACATGTCGTGCCCGCCCCACCGCAGCGCACGGCGCTCAGATGTGCTATACAGCCCCACTGGCTCGATGCAGCAGGTGAACACCTATGGGACAAGAAGCAGAGATCCGCGCGCGCATTGATGCCTCCGCCGCAAAAGGCACGGTCCTCCTGGAAACGGATTATCTGCAGTTCCGCGGAAAGTCCTCGTTGAAGATTTTTTTCAAAGACATCGAGAAAATCGAAACCAGCGACGGATGGCTGCACGTGACTCACGCCAGCGGTGCAGCGAGCTTCGAACTGGGGTCCCGCGCGGAAAAATGGGCGGAGAAAATCCGCTCGCCAAAAAGCCTGCTGGACAAGCTGGGCGTAAAGTCCGGCGCGCGGGTCGCGGTCATCGGCGTCACCGATGAGCCATTCCTGGCACAACTCCGCGAAAGAATCGGAAAACTCCTCCAGGAAAAACAGCCCAGCGATTGCGACTTGGTTTTTTACGCTGCGGAGAAGAAGACCGACCTCACGCGCCTAAGAGCTCTGGCGAAGCTCCTGAATAAAACCGGCGCGGTCTGGGTGGTCTACCCCAAGGGCCAAAAGCAGATCACCGAAAACGATTTTCTGGCCTCCGGCAAACCCGCCGGCCTGGTGGATGTAAAAGTCTGCCGCTTCTCCGCCACCCACACCGCGCTCAAATTCGTAATCCCTGTCGCCCGCCGCTAGCGCGTAAGAATCAATTCGTCGCGGTGCCGCAAACGCGTGTCCGATGCGTGTATCATGCCGGGATGGCGCAGGAAAACAGTCACCAGCAGCGCGACCGCGTGCGCGAGCGCTTCACGCGCACCGCCGAGGTTTTTTCCAGCTTCGTGCTCACTACGCGCACCGCCGACGCGGAACTTCTGGTGGAGATGGCCGCGCCGCGCGGAGGCGAATGCGTGCTCGACGTCGCCTGCGGCCCGGGCACGTTCGCGTTGCAGTTCGCGCCGCGCGTGCAGACCGCAGTGGGCCTCGACGTTACGCCGGCGATCCTCGCGCAGGCGCGCGCCGCGGCCGTGGCAGCGGGCGCCTCGAATCTATTTTTTGTGAATGGAGACTCGGCGGCCTTGCCCTTCGCCGCCGGCACGTTCGACATCGTCTGCTGCGGCTATAGCCTGCACCACATGAGCGACGCCGCTGCCGCGCTGCGCGAATTCGCGCGCGTAGTGCGCCGCGGCGGACGCGTGGCCGTGGCGGATATGGTGGTCGCGCCACCGGGAAGCTTCGCGGTGAACAACGCGATCGAGCAGGCGCGCGATTCTTCCCATGTGCGCACGCTGCTGCCCGACGAATTCCCCTCCATGGTCGAAGCCGCGGGACTCCGCGTAAGCGAATGCCGCACCACCGTTTCGCCGCGCTCGTTCAAATCCTGGATGAGCGTGGGCGGCTGGAAACTCGGCGAGGAAACTTACGAAGCCACTCGCCGGCTCATGGCCCAGTCGATCGAAGGCGATACTTCGGGCTTTCACCCGCTGCTCGCCGAAGACGATTCCGGGGACATTCATTTTCAGCAGACCACGCTATTCATCGTCGCCGAAAAACCCTGAACCGCAGCACGAAGAATTCCGCACTGCTGGTAAACTGCCGCCGATGGGTTTTCGCTTTGAAGTGCTGAAGACCGACCCCTCCGGAGCCCGCCTCGGCCGGCTGACCACGCCGCACGGCGTGATCGATACGCCCGCCTTCATGCCTGTAGGCACCGCGGCCACGGTCAAAGGCATTGCGCAGCACGAACTGGAAAACCTCGGCACGCAAATTCTACTGGCCAACACTTACCATTTATTTCTCAGGCCGGGACACGAACGCATCCGCCAACTTGGCGGACTGCACAGCTTCATGGCCTGGCCGCACTCCATCCTCACCGATTCCGGCGGCTTTCAAGTCTTCAGCCTGGCCGATCTGCGGAAAGTGACCAACGAGGGCGTCACCTTTCGCTCGCACCTCGATGGCTCGGAACATTTTTTCTCCCCGGAGAAGGCCCTGGACGTGCAGATGGCGCTGGGCGCGGACATTATTATGGTGCTCGACGAGTGC
>JAAFGT010000040.1:0-35814 GCA_010365215.1 Acidipila sp.
GGGCGAATTCCCATCCTTGTGGATGGTGGAATTCGCCGCGGCACCGACGTGCTGAAGGCGCTGGCCCTGGGCGCGAACGCCGTGCAGATCGGGCGGCCGTATCTTTACGGTCTTGCCGTGTCGGGCGCGAGCGGAGTCACGCGCGTGCTGCAAATTCTCCAGAGCGAATTTCAGATGGCCATGGCGCTTTCCGGGCGGCCGACGATTGCGAGCATCGACCGCACCGTCTTGTGGCACCCTGCTTCTTAAGGAGAATTTTATGGGCCTCACGCGCCGCGAAGCGTTGCACAGGGTGATCGGTGTGGTGGCAGCGGCCGGCTTGCCGCTGGCCGAGCACGCTCGCGGAGCTGATCGGCACGCCGCCAAGCGGATCGCCACCGGGGAACAAAATGCGCTTGGCCAACAAAACGCAACTGTCGCTGCTCCAGCTTCTGAGCCGGTGTGCCTCACCGATTTTGAGCCGCTGGCGCAAGCCCGCGTGTCGCCGATGGTTTGGGAATACGTCAACAGCGCGGCCGCGGATGAGATCACCCTCAAATGGAATCGCGAAGCGCTCAACCGCATTCGTTTGCAGCCGCGCGTGCTGGTGGACGTATCCAAGCTGGACACGCGGGTCACTCTGTTCGGGCAGGAGATGAGCTTTCCGATCATCTGCGCGCCTACCGGCGCACTGCGCGCGGTGCATGCCGAAGGCGAAATCGGCGCGGTGAAAGGCGCGGCCGCCGCGGGAACAATCTTCGTGGTGAGCACGGGAGCCAACTCCACGCTCGAGGAGATTGCCGCCGCGTCGAAAACGCCGCTGTGGTTTCAGCTTTACGTGCAGCCCGACCGCGGATTCACGCACGAACTGGTGCAGCGAGCGCAAGCCGCGGGTTACCGCGCGCTGTGCGTCACCGTGGATTCGCCGGTGAATGGCCCGCGCAACCGGCAGCAGCGCGCGAAGTTTGTTCTGCCTCCGGGTTTGGATTTTGCGAATCTGCGGGGATTGATGCCCTCGGGCAATGCCGGGCACTTTGACCGTCGCAACGAAGGCCAGATGTACAGCAGCCTGCTTTCCGCGGACCTCACCTGGAAAGACATCGCCTGGCTGCAGTCGTTCGCGAAAATCCCCGTGTTGCTGAAGGGCGTACTGAACGCCGACGACGCCGACCGCGCGGTGAAAGAAGGCGTGAGCGGGGTGATTGTCTCGAATCACGGCGCGCGAAATTTCGATACGGTTCCGGCCACCGCGGAAGCGCTGCCGCTGGTGGCGGAAAAAGTTGCCGGACGCGTCCCCGTGCTGATGGACGGTGGAATCCGCCGCGGCACCGACGTGCTGAAGGCTCTGGCCATGGGAGCAAACGCCGTGCAGATCGGCCGGCCGTATCTCTACGGCCTCGCTGTGTCCGGCGCAAGTGGCGTTACGCGCGTGCTGCAAATTCTCCAGAGCGAATTTCAAATGGCCATGGCGCTTGCCGGGCGGCCCACCATCGCCAGCATCGACGGCTCCGTGCTGTGGCCAGCGTCGAAGTTGGAGCGTGGATGACAGGCTGTTGCAGATCCCACGTAACGTCTTAGGTACCACCACCCCCCTCCCCCCCAGGTATGTAAGTGTTGATTATAAAATACATAGTGAAAAGTACCGCGCGGATGTCGCGCAAGTGTGGAATTGAAAGGTGTTGTGGGAGCCGAGTTTGTAAGTGCGGATTCCGAAAGGCTTAGGGACCAAGCCTCCAAGACTTGCTTCCCTGCTGGGCCGCTTAGGGCTAGGGCATTGCAAAGCTGTTTCACCGGCGCGGAGAGTACCACGGTGTTATCGTTATCACAATGATAAACCTACGAATGGTGAAAGATCGGGGTTGAACGGTCGTGAAGCGGAGTCGAAAAAGCCAAGAAGGCCGGTAGCCAGGAGTCTGTTGCTGTCCACTGCGAGGCCAAAGCCGTACTGCTCAACGCCAACGTCAAAGGCTTCGGAAAGTCGCTGCTGGTGCAGGAGGCGCGTCCCGCAACACCATCGGGAACACCAACAACTTGCTCCGCCACGGCCTTCGGCAGAGACGAAGGGGTACTTCAGTTCGTTTGTACCAGACAGTGCAACCAGCTTGACGCAGACATGCCTCAATATCTCCACGACCAGACCGAGGACTCGATGAGCCACCTCCAGTTCATCGACGCGTTCCTGGCGTCAAAACACGCGGAGAGGGTCAACCTGGATCCTTATGGTTTCCTTTCTAAAGTGAACGAGCTGATCATCTGTGCAAAGGAAGGCTCGACTTTAGCCCAAATGCTCACATGAGCCTCGCAGTCGATGTGGTACGCAACTCCGTCACGCAGCATATAGATTCGTCGAGACCTGCCGCCACCGCGAATCTCGCTCACCACGTTCCAGCCGGTTACCTCATTCGGCAACGAGATTCGTTGTTTGGGTGAATGGCTTGTCGTGAAATGGTCCCCCTCATCCTGTTTCTCCCTTGCATCGGCAAGCTCATCTGCTGTCTTGATGCGATCCGTGCGGAAGCTGTGAAAACCGCATAGCCCGTCGGCCGCGGGTGAGGAAATCCGGACAAAGCTTACATCCTTGCTATCAATCGTCCAGTTGCTGGGATAGGAAACCGACCAGCCGTACTCCGGATTGGAATGGGACAGCCTTTTGATTTCCGAGGCAGCTTTTTCTGTCGGCGGCAGCGCAATGAACGCAAAACACATGCCGGGGCGGTCCTCGTAGCACACTTCCGCCGGGGGATCGACACGAATGTCGCCAGAGTAAGCAACAAGCACTTGCTTGAATTCCCGGTGTGGTGCGTTGCCCGGCTTTTCGGGGACGGGCACAAAATCGGCCTCGGCCAGCAACCCGGTGTTGGAGTCAATCCACAGGCGTAAGTTTGCGGAGCCGCGGGCAACGAACTCGGGGAATTCGGGATGTCGGCTGGGCGGGAAAACGTAAACAAGCAGGTAGTAGGGCTTGCCGTTATACAAGTACATGTCACCTGAAATGGGCTGCTCACCTCGCAAAACGTCAACGTATTTCGGAAGCCCCCACGCACGGTTCGTGTGTCGTGGGTCGTAGCCAGCGGGTACGAGAGCCTTTTCAATCCCTTCGATCCAAATTGAAGTAAAGGTGTAGTAGGAATCGCCGATCGTGACCCACTCGTCAAAATCGTAGCCTGGTCCGCCACCCCAAGCATTTTGGACAACGTGATAGCGATCAGGCGCCACGTAGTCGAATGTCATCGTACCTGCTACAGCATTGTGTGAACGTAATTGCTTATTCTCTCTGTCGAGAATCACAGCGACGGAACCATAGCTCCGCGCCTTTTCGAGTTCGTCGGCGCACTTCGTTGCAATCACCTTCAGATCAACGTCCCCGCTCAGCTGCTTTTTAGCGCTTTCCGTCGAAAGCGCCATCAACTTATCAACCTCAGACTTGTAATTCTGTACGGACAGCTTTGGTACATGCTGTGCGCCCGCTGCTGCGGCTATCAACAGGACTAGAGCGAGATGTGATGTCTGCCGGCCTTTCATAAGTGTCACCTGGTCTTGAGCGCCTTAAACCCCTTAGGAGTGCCCCCACCCGCCGCAGTCTTGTCGGTTGGCCTGACTTTGTGCGAACACAATATCAAAAGCGAACACCCCCAAAAAGACAAGCCAGAATCAGAGTGCAGACCCTTTGAAGCATGGCGTACCTTATGCAAAAGCTGGAAGCTGCCATGGGGGATTGAGCGGAGGATACCCCCCATTGACGGACAAAGCCAACTTTGGCAAAGGGTTACGCATTGAAGAAAAACCCGCACCCTTAAAACCGAAGAGTGCGGCACCCACTTCACCTACCCTCGCAGATCCGCGCCTGCGCCACCCGCCCTCACTTCTTGGGAAGCAGGTCCTGGTTGTGCATGATGAGGATCAGCCAGCGCCCCTCCTGGCGGGTCACAATCCAGTTTAACAGGCCCTCGCGGAGCGGAATCGGAGTACCGTCCGGTCCGACCGCCCCAGTCATTTCCCACCGAATGTCCACAGACGCGAGATCTGGCGTGAGAAATCGAATCTGAATGTTCTTGGCAGTCAGATGGCTGCTCTTGAAGACTGTAGAGAAACCCGGAGCGTGAAACTCTTCGACCGCGGCCCGTCCATGCGCGCCGACGCCGCGGACGTTGGTGAAGTCAGCATCCTCTGCGAACACCGCCGCGAAGGCATGCGCGTCATGGCGGTTCCATGCGTCGACGAAGCTGTCGACGAGCTTCCGGATTCCCTCTTCCTCCGCCCGTGCAGTCGGCGCAGTTTGCGCGGAAAGCAAAAACGGGATGGCCAGCAACAATACAGTCCGCCGGTAAATCATAGGGACTCCTTTGCGCGCCGTTAGGGCAACGGCTGAATCGTCGCGTTCGTGAGGAACGGGCTTTCGAATTCTGTGCGCTGGCCGGCTTTTTTGCCGACTACGGGGAGCAGGCGGGCGGTGAGGGGTTTGTGCCACTTCACGGCTAGCGAGGCCAGATCGCCGAGGATTTTTTCGAGCTGTTCGACGCTTACGTCGCCGGGGAGCGGGACGGTGTCCAGGCCGGTGGCGCAGACCGCGGAATAGGCCAGCAGCGAGTCGATTGTTAGAGAGCCTTCGCTCCAGCGCTGCGCGATGATGCTGTCTTCGAGCACGGGCAACATCAAGCCGGAGTAGCCGATGCGCTTTACGTGCACGGATTTCACCGCCTGGGTGATTATCGCCGCGGCGGTGAGCGTGCCTGAGGAGCCGAACCGCGCGCCGGTGAACTTCTCCATGGCCGCGGCGATGGAAACATCTTTCAGCGGGGCGGGCGTGGGGTCAATGCCCAGGTAGGTCCAGCCGGTTTCTTTTTCCACGCGCAGGGCGATGGCTTCGACGGCGCGGTTGTGCACGTCCAGCTCGCGGGTGAGGCTGGCGAGCGCGAGCGCGGGCTGGTGGGCCGTGGCGGCAAACACGTCGTCCACTACATTGGCCGACTCCAGGCCGATGGCGAACTGATGGCCCTCGCCGGTGTGATACGACGCCGGGAAAAACGGGCCGTACGGCTCGACCAGGGCTGCTGCGCCGAAGTTGAAATTGCCCTGGCTGCGCGGGCTGTGCTCCTCCAGGTACTTGATGAGCCTGGCCGCGGCGCGCACTCCGTTCCAGTGGATGCCGTCTTCGCCGGCGATGAGCAGGCTGGCATTCAGGGCTTTTGCGCCGGCGAGCACCACGCCGAGAAGCTCCGCCTGGGATGGATCGTCGGCATCGCGCAGCATGGCCGGGCCGATGTTGGCGTTGAAATTTTCTTTCACCGCCAGCGCGTCGTAGTCGCGAAAGAACTCGACCGCCTGTTCCCGTGAGAGGCCGCGAATATATTCCGGAAAGGGCTGCGTGGTGATGCGAATGGTCTGGACTTCGTAGCCGCCCTGCTCGATGGCGGCCTTGGCGGCGCGCAGCATTTTCAGCGTGTCCGCGATCTGCTGCGCGAAGTGCTCGCGGTCTACTTTTACGAACGCGGTGAGCGCGCGAACTTTGGGCTTGGCCGCAGTTTTCGGCTGCGCGCCGATGGGCGACGTTATGGGCAGTGTGGAGATTAAAAGAAAAAGAGTCAGAAACGCGATTCGGGATCTCGACACTGGAGCCCTCCGGGCGGAGCGTGTTTGTTCGAGGGACTTTTACACGGAGGGGGCAGGGGAAGCAATACAGGGAGGCAAGAAAAAAAGCCGGCAGGATGCCGGCGCTACAAAAGCAGGCGCTGCGCCAATGTAAAAGCTAGCGGGTTTTTTTGTCGGAGTGTACGGTACCGTCTTTGATGTAGATGGAGCGGTGGGCGCGCGCGGCGATGTCGGGCTCGTGAGTGACGACGATGATGGTGTTGCCCTGGTCGTGCAGGCGCTGGAAGAGAGCCATGATTTCCTCGCCGGTCTGGGAGTCGAGGTTTCCGGTGGGCTCGTCGGCCAGCAGGATGGACGGGCGATTCACCAGCGCCCGGGCGATGGCTACGCGCTGGCGCTGGCCTCCGGAAAGCTCGTTGGGCTTGTGCATCATGCGGTCGGCCAGATCGACCATGGCCAGCGCGGCCTTGGCGCGTTCGGCGCGCTCTTCGGAGCGCGTGCCGTTGTAAATCAACGGCAGCTCGACGTTGTGCAGCGCGGTGGCGCGCGGCAATAGATTGAAAGTCTGAAACACGAAGCCGATCTCTTTATTGCGGATGTAGGCCAGCTCGTCGTCGTCGAGCGCGCTGACCTGGCGGCCGGCCAGCCAGTAATTTCCCTTGGTGGGCGTATCCAGGCAGCCGATCAGGTTCATCAGCGTGGACTTGCCCGAGCCGGAGGGCCCCATGATGGCGACGTATTCGTTTTTGCGAATTTCGATATCCACGCCGCGCAGCGCGTGCACCTGCTCGGAGCCCATCACATAGGTCTTCCACAGGCCTTCGGTAACGATCACCCTTCCGCTATCGACCAGATCCTGGCGGAAAGTCTCGTTGGCTAAAGTTTCCACGGGCATGGGTCCTCTTGTTTCATGGTGTTCGTTGAATGGTGTTTGTTTCCCGAGTTGATGGTTTTGCGCTTCGGCGTGCGAACAGATTATTGCGCGCTCAGCTCTTCTCCGCCTCGTCCTTCTGCGGGGTCTTGTTATCCACTTTAATTGGCGCGCCGGGTTTCAGAGTGCGCAGCGCTTTGTAGCTGCCGGTGACGATTTCGTCGCCATCGTTGAGACCCGACTTCAGCTCAATATCGGTGACGCCGGTGATGCCCGTCTCCACCTGCACAAACTCCACGTGCTTGGCGCGAACCACGAAGACGCCCTGAATCTCTTCTTTCTTGGGATCGAAGCCCGGAGCGGCGGGCTTGGCCGCGGCGAGGGTGACGCCGCCGCCGGAGTTTTTCTTTTTGGTGGCTTCGTCCCGCGCCTCTTCCAGATCCTTGCGCGTACGAACGGCCAGCGCTTGCAGTGGAATCGCCAATGTGTTCTTGCGCTCGGCGGTGCGAATTTTTGCCGTGGTGGAAAGGCCGGGGCGCAATCCCTGGGGCGGATTATCGAGCGTTACGGTGACCTTGAAATCCTTGGCTTCCTGCGAGCTGGCCGTGGTCTGGCTGGTGGCCAGACCGGAGGTGCGCAGCACCGCCTGGTTGCCCACCAGAGTCACATGGCCCTTGAATATCTGGCCGGGAATGGCGTCGATGGTGACGTCGGCTTCCTGGTTGGGCCGCACGTTCACGATGTCGGTTTCGTCGACCTTGACCTCGGCGGTGACCACGGACATATCGGCGATGGTCATCAGGTAGCTGCCGGGGGAATTCTGAATTCCCGGGACCACATTTTCTCCCACGCGCACGGAGATGAAGGTTACCAGCCCGTCGATGGGCGCGGTGTAAGTGGTCTTGCGCAGCACGTCTTTCGAGCGCGTCAGCAAGGCTTCATTCTGCTGGAGATTGGAGTGCGACCGGTCAAGTTCCGCTTTGCTCTGTTCCATGCGCGCTTGCGTGGAGTCGACGCTCGCCTTGGCGCTTTGAAATGCGGAAGTCTTGGCGTCGAAATCGGACTTGGGAATCAGCCCGTCTTTGAAAAGTTGTTGGGCGCGCTCGTAATCCAGTTTGGCGCGATCGAAGTCGGCCTTGCGCTGCTCGAGATCAGCTTTCGAGGAGCGGAAATTCGCTTCCGCGGACCTGATGGCCGATTCTGAGGAATCCGTTCCGGCGCGTTGCGCGGCTACGTCGGCGCCAGGTTGGATGCTTTCCAGGTGCAACAGAATGTCGCCGCGCTTTACCTTTTCGCCCTCTTTCACCACGATCTCGGTGATCTTTCCGAATCCTTCGCCCAGTACGTTGGAATAGGTTTTTGGCGTCACTTGACCGGAAGCGGTGACCAGAGAGACCAGGTCCTGCTTGGCCACTTTGCCGGTTTGCACGGTGACGATGTCCTTGGTGGCCTGGTGATAGGCAATGCTGGACCCTATGCCCACAACCGCGAGGCCGGCCACACCGATCGCTACTTTTTTCCATGTCTTCATCGGATGCTTTTCCTCTTGTCCACTCGCGACGGTACCCTGTCGTTCCTGTAGCGTCGTTCCTGTAGCGTCGTTCCTACAGCGTCGTTCCTAAAGGGCCGTTCCTAGAGAGTAGTACGGATGTGGAACATTAAAAGTTTCTAGGTACTTTCCCAATCATGGGACGCGGCCAATACCCTTCGGTTAGCGCAATTAAGATATCTAAATCGAAGCTGGCCGCTATACCGCGATTCTGGCGAGCATCTCTGGGAACGCGCCCAAGATGCAGTTGAAGTCATCGGCCAAATTATGACATTTCTATAACGGTTGGCCCCCATTTTACAGGATTTCTGACGGCATCGCCAGCCAGCGCCGGTACCTCCCAGGAGTGCGCAGGTTCCCGCCGCTTAGACTTCGGCTGCCTGTCCCGAATTGCGGTCAGTTATCTCCTATTCCCGGAGATTCCCGGGCATTCCCGGGCAACCCCGGGCAACCCCATGGCACCCGTCGGCATTCCAACCGTCAGGATCCGGGGTGGCGGGCACATTTGAGGAATCGCCGTTTGACGGGGCCCCTCCGGCACACTAGAATGGCAATGTCCATCCCAAGGGGAGTTCTCATGGTTCGGTCCAAGTACCTTTTTCTGTTCGCTATGGCCGGGTTCGTCAGTTATTCCCCGCTGGCGGCGTCCGCGCGTCAATCTGAGAATACTGCACCGAATACCGCGCCGCAAAATTCACCAGAAAGCGCCGACAAGCCGGCGAAGAAAGTGGATGCGAAGGCCAAACAGAAGAGCGACCGCAAGCTCATGAAGGAGTTGGAGACCCCTTATAAGAAGTGGCTCCAGGAAGACGTTCTCTTCATCATCACCGACGAAGAAAAGAAAGCTTTCCTGCAGCTCAGCACGAATGAGGAGCGCGAACAGTTTATCGAGCAGTTCTGGCTGCGCCGCGACCCCACGCCGGATACCGTAGAAAACGAATACAAAGAAGAGCACTACCGCCGCATTGCCTACGCCAACGAGCACTACGCTTCGGGAATAGCCGGCTGGCGCACCGATCGCGGCCGCATCTACATCATGCACGGGCCTGCGGACGAGATCGAATCGCATCCCACCGGCGGCAGCTACCAGCGCCCCGCGGAAGAGGGTGGCGGCGATACTTCCACCTATGCCTTCGAGAAATGGCGCTACCGCTACATCGAGGGCATCGGCAACGACGTGAATCTTGAGTTCGTGGACCCCAGCGGCAGCGGCGAATACCGCCTGACCATGGACCCATCCGAAAAAGATGCGCTACTTTACGTTCCCGGCGCCGGCCTGACCTTCCTGGAATCCATCGGCCAGTCCTCGAAATTAAACCGCTTCAACCGCACCGACGGGACGCACCTTGGCAAGGGAATCTCCAATCCCGCATCGATGGGCGAATTCGAGCGCATGGAGCTATTTTCGAAAATCCAGCGGCCGCCCGCGGTGAAGTTCAAGGATCTGGAGGAAGTGGTCACCTTCCGCCTGCTGCGCAACCAGATCAGCTTCGATTATCGCTTCGACTTTTTGCGGGTGACCGGCACCACGGTGCAGGTGCCCATCACACTACAAATCCCCAACAAGCAGCTTACTTTCCAGGATAAGCAGGGCGTACACTCCGCGGTGATCAATATATTCGGGCGGATTTCCACGCTGACCGGGCGGGTGGTGCAGACGTTCGAGGATGTGGTCAACCGGGATATCCCGGATGCATTGCTCAAGGCCACGCTGAAGAACTATTCGGTGTACCAGAAGTCCGTCCCGCTAAGCCCGGGCCTTTACCGCCTGGACCTGGTGGTCAAGGATGTGCAGAGCGGCAACGTAGGCGCGGTCAATACGCGCCTGGCGGTGCCGCGATACGACGAAGACAAGCTCTCGGCCAGCACCATGATTGTGGCCGACCAGATTGAACCGGTGCCTGCCAAGCAGATCGGCTTTGGCCCGTTTGTCATTGGCTCCTCCAAGGTGCGCCCGCGCATGGATGCCACCTTCCATCAAACCGATCGCCTGGGTATTTATATGCAGGTCTACAACCTGGTGGTGGATGAGAAGACGCACAAGTCTGATGCTTCCATCCAGTACCGCATCCTGCGCGGCGATAAAGAGATCCTCAAGCAGACGGAAACTTCCGAGCAGCTCGGCCAGACCGGGCAGCAGCTGACCATCGAAAAGCTGCTTCCGGTAGCGCGCATGGAGCCCGGCCGTTACACCTTTGAGATTCAGGTGACGGACAATACTTCCAAACAGGTCATCAAACCTTCCGCCGAATTTACGGTAAAGCAGGCGGAAGCAACCGCGGCGAAAAACTAAGCAGGAGGTGGCGCGGTGACAAGAACCTATCGGATGCTGTGGTTGGCGATACTCGCCAGCCTTCTGGCCCCGGCGGAGGCGCCGGCGCAAGCGCGCGCGGGGCAGCTCGCCGGCACGGTGGTGGACTTTGCGGGCAGGCCGCAGATGGGCGCCAGCGTCTGGATTACCGCGCAGAATCGCGTTGGCTCCGCTGCCTTCCAAAGCCGCACGAATCGCGACGGGCATTTTGAGACGCGCGCGCTGCCCGCGGGGATTTATTCGGTGCGCGTAACTCTGGCGGGATTTTTACCGGCCATCGACCGCCACGTTCGCGTGGCCGCCAATCTGACCACGGTTCTGAAGCTCGAGCTCGATTCGGTATTCAGCTCCATGTCGCGCCTGCGGCGCGAGCCTGACCAGCCTGTTGACGCGGATGAATGGGATTGGGTTTTGCGCGCCTCCGCCAACACGCGGCCGGTGCTGCGCTGGCAGGAAAACTCTCCGGGCAAGCCCGTGGAAGCATCCAGCCGCCAGCGCGCCCGCGCGCGTGTCGAACTGACTTCCGGCTCGCGCGAATCGGGAATGCTTACCGATACCCCTTTCAGTCCGGCCAGTGCGTTCGCGTATGACCAATCGCTCGGAGGCGGCGGGCGACTGATCCTCGCCGGGCAGTTCCGCTATGAAGGTTCGGCGTCGAACGGCCTGGCGGCAACCTGGCTGCCCATGGGAGATGTCCCAGGCGCGCCGCGCACGACGGTTGTCATGCAACAGTTCCGCCTTGGCCCGGGTGGTCCGATGTTCCGCGGCCTGCGCACCGAGCAGTCCGGGCAGATGGAGCTGGGAAGAGTCAGCCTGCGCTATGGCGCGCAGTTAGTGCGCATGGGATTCGACAGCTCCGTATCTACCTTGCGCCCGCGCGCGGAAGTGGCCTATCACATTTCTCCCGAATGGACGGCTACAGCAAGCGCCGGGGCCCGCCCGCTGCGCGCTCAGGAACCCACCGGTGACCTGGAGACCGCGCTGGCGCAGTTCGATCTCTTCCCGGCGGTGATGTTTCGCGACGGCCATCCCCTGCTGGAAGGGGCGAGCCACGATGAAGCTTCTGTGGAGCACCGCTCCGGCGGCTCGACCGTAGTGGTAGCGGTGTTTTTCGACAGCTCCAAGCACACCCCGGTTTTTGCGCGCTCGATCAACGACCCCAACGATACGCCGACGGAGTTTCTCTCGTTCCCGCAAGCCGTCAACGGCGGCAGGTCTTCCTCTCTGGGAACGCGCGCGGCCTACCAGCAGAAGATCGGAAACGACATGGAGATGGCTTTTGTTTATTCCTGGGCCGGGGCGCTCTCTGTGAACGATCCCAGCGCGAGTGTGAGCCTGAACGAGAGCTTACGCACGCGCCCCCGCCACAGCGTGGCGGCCAAGCTTTCCTACCGCGTGCCGCGCATGGGCACGCATCTCGGCTCCAGCTACAAGTGGATTAACGGCAGCACGGTTTCGCGCCAGGATCCTTACGGCGAAGTGCTGTATGACATCGATCCTTTCCTGAACCTCAGCGTTCGCCAACCTTTGCCTATCGTCATTCGCGGCGGCAAACTGGAATTGATCGCCGATATGCGCAATGTCCTGGCGCAAGGCTATCTCTCCGTAAACACCACTGATGGGCGAGTGTGCCTTATCCCCGCCCGGCAGATGATCCGTGGGGGCTTGAGTTTCCAGTTTTAGGGAGCCTTCCGGGTCGGGCTGGACGACCTTTCCAGGCGCATTAGTTGGTTCTGATTTCCACAGATACTTCCTATAAGTAGAATCGAGAGAAACTAGGCCAGGCAACATGTCCCCTAACTGCCACCATATCAATTATCTAGAAATGATGAGAATTCATAGATTCTGGCAATCGGCTTGCTGTTTCTATTCCGGTGTTTCCGTTTCCCCTAGCGCGTAGGCTTTCCTGATGCACACGATGCATACACTCCGCATGCGGCTCAGTGCCATCGTTTTGGCGCTCGTTTCGGTAGCTGCGATCTGCTTCGGGTTCGTCAATTTCCAGCAACGCTCCAAGTTCATTACTCCTGATGATGGTGTCTCCTGGCAGGATGGTCCCACGGGCGTAACCGCCTGGCTGGTGGCTCCCAACTCTCCGGCGATCAGCGCGGGGATACGGCCGGGCGACGTGCTGCGCACTCTGAACGGGACGCCGGTGAAGCGCTCGACCCAGGTAACCCGGCGGCTGTGGCAGATCGGCACGTGGACGGAAGCGCGCTACAAACTATCGCGCAACGGGCGGGATTTCGAAGCCAGCCTGGTCACCGTCCCGGCGTACAAACCTTCCTCCATTGAGAATTACCTTCGCGTAGTGGGACTGATCTATCTGTTCATCGGACTTTTTATTTTCCTGCGCCGCTGGACCGCCGCACGCGCCGTTCATTTCTATCTGTTCTGCCTGGCTTCGTTCGTCTTCTATACGTTTCACTATAGCGGCAAGCTGAATGCCTTTGATTGGACCATCTACTGGTCGAACGTGGTGGCACTGTTGCTGCAACCCGCGCTGCTGGTTCATTTTGCGCAGGTATTTCCGGAGCGCCGCCAGCGGCTGACCGGTTGGATCGCCGCGGTTTATGTTTTTCCGGCCGCGCTTTTGCTGCTGCACATCAGCGTGGCGACGCACGCTCTGGGTTTCGTGCCCTCGCTGGGCGCGCGTATTTTTCTCGACCGCGTTGAGCTGCTGTACCTGGGCGTGTACTTTTTTACCGCGGCATTTCTTTTCCTGCGCAGCTATCGCCGTTCGCCCAGCGGCGTGCTGCGGCAGCAATTGAAATGGGTCACCGGCGGCACCCTGGCGGGCACGCTGCCCTTCTCGATGCTCTATATCCTTCCCTACTTTTTGGGAGTAGTGCCGCAATCGTGGATGAAGCTATCGGTGATTTCACTGGCGCTGCTGCCGCTGTGCTTTGGTTACGCGATTATTCGCTACCGCTTGATGGACGTGGACATCATCTTCAAGCGCGGACTGGCCTACACCGCCGCGACCATGGGGATCGTGGGAGTTTACTTCGGCATCGTCGCGCTGATCGGGGTGATGCTGCACTCCGCCGGTTCCATCGTGGCCGTCCTGGCGGTGGTAGCCACGGCGTTCCTGTTCCAGCCGTTGCGCGATCTGGTGCAGGGCCGGCTGGACCATTTCTTTTACCGCGACCGCCTGGATTACCGCCGTACGCTGATCGAATTCGGCCAGACGCTTACGAAAGAGGTGCGCCTGGAGCCCATGGTGGCCAGCGTGCTCGACCGCATCTCGCAGACCTTCCTGGTCGACCGTCTGGCGCTGTTCCTGGAAGAATCCGGCGCGCCCGGAAGCGTCCGCCTGGCGCGCTCCATGGGACTGAACCTGGAGGGTGCGCTGGACTTGAGCTTCATCCATGCCGCCGCCTTTCCGCAGACGGGCAACTACCTGTTTTTTGAGTCCAGCCGCACGGCGAAGATGGAGAACGAGCAGGTGCGCGCCTCGCTTGAGCAACTGGACCTCAACTATTTTCTTCCTTGCCGCGTGCGCGACCGCGTAGTTGCGGTTCTCGGCGTAGGCAAGACCGTCGACGGCGATTTTCTTTCCAGCGAAGACGTCGAGCTGCTGCAAAGCATCGCCGGTTACGTGGCCATCGCCGTCGAGAATTCGCAGCTCTACGAGTCGCTGCAGGAAAAGGCCGCGCAGGTGGAGCGCCTCAAGGACTTCAGCGAGAACATTGTGGGCTCGCTCAACGTGGGGGTAATGGCGGTCGACCATGAAGGCCGCATCGAATCCTGGAATCCTCCGCTCGAGCGCATGGTGGGCGTAGTACGTGAACACGCCCTGGGCCGCATGCTGGGTAAGGTGCTCTCGCCTGAGCTGATGAAGGAGATCGACGCGCGCGCCGCGGGCGACCAGCCCTTCATACTTTATAAATTCCCGCTGGAAGCCAGCGGCGGCCAGACCTTGATCGTCAACGTATCGGTGACCCCGCTGGTGGATAAGGGCGGCGCGCGCCTGGGCCGCCTGCTGCTGCTGGACGACGTGACGCAGCGCGAGCAGCTGGAAGAGCAGCTGGTGCAGACCGAAAAGCTTACCTCTCTGGGCCTGCTGGCCGCGGGCGTAGCCCACGAAGTGAACACGCCGCTAGCGGTGATCTCCAACTACATCCAGATGCTGGCCAAGCAGCTTCCCGGCGACGACTCGCGCCAGCAGATCATCGAAAAAATCGTGAAGCAGACTTTTCGCGCCAGCGAAATTGTCAACAACCTGCTGAATTTTTCGCGCACCGGTTCGGCGGAGTTCACCGAAGTCAGCCTGAACGGGGTGATCGAGGAGACGCTGACGCTGGTGGTGCATCCTTTCCGCCTGGCGCGCGTCAGCGTGGTAAAAAATCTCGGTGAAGGCCTGCCCGCGGTGATGGGCTCGGGCAACCGTTTACAACAGGTATTCCTCAACCTCTTTATGAACGCTCGCGACGCCATGCCGAATGGCGGCATGCTCGAGGTTCGCACCACCGCGCACAACGGCTCCGTAGATGTCGAGATCACCGACACCGGGCAGGGCATACCGCGCGAGCTGCTCAATCGCATCTTCGATCCGTTTTTCACCACTAAGTCCACGGGCAAAGGCACCGGGCTGGGACTTTCCGTCAGTTATGGCATCGTGAAGGAACACAGCGGCACGATCGAAGTGCGCAGCACTCCCGGCAAAGGCACTTCCTTCCGGCTGGAATTTCCAGTGAGCACGAAAGCCGTGCACGTCTAAAGCTCAATGTCAAAAGCGCACGTCTAAAGCTCATGTCAAAAGCGCATATCTTGGTGGTGGACGACGAAATTGAAATCCGCGAGGGCCTGCAGCTCCTGCTCAGCTCCGAGGGCTATGACGTGGACCTGGCGGGCACGGCCGAAACCGGCTTGGCGGCGTTCGAGCGTCATCCCTTCGACCTGATCCTGGTGGACGTCAGCCTGCCGGACCGCAACGGCCTCGAAGTCCTGCGCGAAATCCGCCAGCAGGATGCGGCGATTCCTGTGATTCTCATCACCGCCTACGGTTCGATCGACATGGCCCGCGCGGCCTTCAAAAATGGGGCGCTCGATTACATCACTAAGCCCTGGTCCAACGACGAGCTGCTCGCGCAGGTGGCCCAGGCGGTGGAAGGCCGGCGGCTGCGCGAAGAAAACGTACAGCTCAAGCGCGCGTTCAAAGAGCGCTACAATTTTCCCAACATTGTGGGGCGCAGCGAAACCATGCTGGCGCTGCTGGATCTGGTGACGCAGGTGGCGCCGTCGCGTTCCACCGTGCTGATTACCGGGGAGAGCGGCACCGGCAAAGAGCTGATTGCCAAGGCCATTCACGCCGCTTCCACCCGCGCGGATAAACCGTTTGTGCCGGTGAACTCCGGATCCATCCCCGTAGATCTGCTGGAATCGCAGCTCTTCGGACACGTCAAGGGAGCTTTCACCAGCGCGGTGGCCTCGAAAAAGGGCCTGTTCGAAGTGGCCGACCAGGGCACGATTTTTCTCGACGAGATCAGCACCATCGGTCTGGAGACCCAGGCCAAGCTGCTGCGCGTAATTCAGGAACGCGAATTTATGCGTCTGGGCGGCACCGAAACCATCAAAGTGGACGTTCGCATCCTGGCCGCCTGCAACACGGAATTGACGCAGCTGGTGCGCGACGGGCGCTTCCGCGAAGATCTCTACCATCGCCTCAACGTCATCAATATTCTTCTTCCGCCGCTGCGCGACCGCAAGGAAGACATTCCCGCGCTGGTGGAGCTGTTCCTCAAGCGTTATTCGGAAGAGAATGGCAAGCCGCTGCGGCGCTTTTCCGCCGGTGCGCTGCGGCTGCTGATGGATTATTCCTGGCCGGGCAATGTGCGCGAGCTCGAGAATGTGGTCAACCGCGGCGTGGTGCTTTCCCCGCAGGAGCAGATGGACGTGGACCTGCTTCCGGAAAGCGTGCGCACGCGCGAGATTGTGAAAGGTGTCCGGCTGCAGCTTTCGGAATTTATGGCGCCCTCGGAAGGTGGGGAGGGAGCGCGCCCGGGCGGAGCACCACCTCCGTCCCTGTTTGCCATCATGGAAGAAGTGGAGCGGCGCATCATCCTGGACATGCTCGAGCGCACAAATTGGAATCAGACCGAAGCCGCCGAGCGTTTCCAGATTCCTCTATCGACGCTCAACCAGAAGATCAAGCGGTTGGGCATCGAGATCCGCCGCCGCGGCGGCGCTGCCCGCCATGCCGGCGTGCCCACGCCTCCTGATGAAGATCCTGCGAAAGTTCCCGCGCCGCGCTAAACCGCCTGACGGTCATTCCCAGCGCAGCGAGGAATCCCGCTTGGTCCACCGCCATCGCTTAATCAAGAGAGATTCCCCGCTACGCCAGGAATGACGGTGTGCGTTTGGCCGAGCCAGATGTTTTATTTTTCCGCGGGAGGCGCCGCTTTCCAGCCGCGCGGCATCAGCGTCGTGGAAAGGTCCACCTCGCTTAAATCGGCTCCGCTCAGATCGACGTCCTTCAACAGCGCGGTGTTCAGATCGGCGCCACGAAAATCCACCTGGCGCAGATTGGCCTCGCGAAAATTTGTCGCGCGGCAGTTGGCGCCGCGCAAGATGGCGCCGGCCAAGTCGGTGCGGAAGAGCTCGACGCCGGAAAGCTGCGCGCCGGTCAGATCGGCTCGCGACATCACCGCCTCGGATAAATCCGTGCTGCTCAGGTCAGCGCCGTTCAATTTTGCTTCTCCCAGATCCGCGCGGGTCAGCCGGGCTTCGCGCAGGTCGGCGCCGGCCAGATGCGCGCCGTGAAAATTCGCCATCTGCAGGTCGAGGCCGCGCAGATCGGCTCTTTCGAGTTTCGCGCCTGCCAGCTCGGCGCGCGCGCCACCTTCTTCCATTCGCGCAAACCGTCCGTGCGCCTCAAGAATCTCGCTGAGCCGCTTGCCGTTGTGCCGGATGCTCTTGGGCTTCCTTAATCCTCGCGATAGAAATGGCATCAGTCGTTTTTCTCCCCCCTCATTTTTCTTCCCACTCATTGTGCACTGGCCGGAGGCGGAGGCCAGCATTTCCTTTTTTATATTCTGCCGGACCAGGTGCGGAGATCGAAAGCAGCATCATCGCACGCGCGGGAAGGTGGTATTTTGGTTGGTATGTTTGTGCTCGCACCGGCCGGCAAATCATCGCATGCGAGGGCGGCCTGGGCTCTGCTCGCCTGGATGATTCTGGCGGCTCTGGCACTATTTTCACCTTGCGCCGCGGTGGCGCGTGGCCAGTCGACCAGCGGCGAGGACGAGGAAGTGGTCGCGAATCTTGCCGCGGGCCGTGCGGTTATCCTGGTCGGCAAGGACGGCATCGCCGTGGGCACGCTCGAGGCGCGGGCGGAAGCGGATACGCGTCCTCCACTCATCGTGCCGCTGGGCAGTTTTCGCGTTGCCGTGCTTCTTGGCGCTGTCGAATGGGTTACGCCGGACATGAGCCGCCCTGCGTTGCGTCTCGACGCCGAGCTGCGCCGCGTGGCCGGCCTGCTTCCCGGGCCTCGTAAAGATCAAGCTACGGCGACATCCGACATCGAGCAGTTCGGCATCGCCTTCCTCGAGCCGTTGCGCGCCGTAGCGGCTCGCCTGCATCGCAAGCTCGACTGGCCCAAAGACGAAGTGCTGGTGGAGCTGCTGCTGGTGCAGTACGTGGAAGCCTATGGCCCCGAGGTGTGGAGCATCCGCTACACGCTGGAGCAGGAGCCCATGCGCGGAGAGTTTTACAACACGCGCGTTCCGCGCCCGCGCTACGTGCAGCTCTACCCGCCGGAAAAGGGCCAACCGCACACGCTGATGGAATCGTCCTATCCGCGCTCGGGGACGCCGCTGCCCCTGCTGGTGGACCTGTTGAAGAGCAACGATCCGCGCATGGCCCGGCTGCGCAGCGCGGACGCGCAGCTCGCTCACGCAGCGGATCAGTTGGATCGCGGCGAAAGCCAGAAACTTCCCGCGAACGAAGGGCTGCAATTTCTGCGCGCCGCGCTGAACAGCCTCGCCGAATCAAAGGCGCGGCAGATGGCCGTGCTGATTCGCCAGCGGGAAGGACTGGAATGGGTGGCCGGGGAAAACGAAGTGGCCATCAGCGCGCCTGTGGACGACAAGACCCGGGAGCCCGGCGCTCCGACGTTGCGCAAAAAACCGTAGCTGGTCTCTTATTTTCCGCTCGTGGTTTCGCAATTGCGCGAGGGTGCAGCGATCCGGCAAGCCTTGCTGTCGCACATTATTCGGTTGCGCCGCTCTCCGTAATCTTCGTCGCCTGCCAGGCCACCACTTGCCATTTTCCGTTTCGCCGCAGGAAGGTTCCGGTGTTGCGATAGCTTTCCGACTCGGTGTTGGCCATCCCCACCTTGCTTTCGTTCTGCGCGGTGACGGCAAGCAGCCGGAAGGCCACGACGGCGGTGTCGCCGTACTCGTGCACGGTGACGTCCTCGGCGGAATAGGTG
Source organism: Acidipila sp. (assembly GCA_010365215.1). Classification (GTDB taxonomy): domain Bacteria; phylum Acidobacteriota; class Terriglobia; order Acidiferrales; family UBA7541; genus JAAFGT01. The sequence continues at coordinate 18,734 of JAAFGT010000040.1, forward strand.
GTCTTGCTGTCCGCCGGCGGCTTGTCGGTATCGAGGCTCTTCAAAATATCGGCTTTGCTGATGACTACGCCAACCGCGCGCGTGTAGATCACGTCGTCGGCAAAAAACTTTTCGAACCCCGCGCGATCGTTGCGCGCCGCGTCGATCAGGAACTGTCGCAGCATCCCGGTAACCTCGCGCGCCGTCGCCGATTCCGCGGGGCCCTGCGCGCCTGCAGCCGCGAGAATCAGCAAGCCTACCGACAAGACGATGCTGAATTTCTTCATTTTGCTCCTTTGCCTTTCACCCGGTAAATTCATACCGTTTGACAAACTCGTGGTCAATCACTCACGGCGCTGAGTTTCGCGCTTTTTCCAGCCGGTTCCTGCTAGTCTTGGGTATATTCGCCGGCCGCGTCGTTTTTAACATACCTGCGGATGCGCCGGCGAGTATTCACTGGTTTTAGAGAAGGAGACCCATGCCGTCAAAACCGCGTGCAATCGGAAATAAGCAGGCCCGCCCCCAGCCGAAGAATCCATCTCTGCTGACGGTAGTGCGCGACTTGCGCGCCACGGTGAAGAAATGCGTCCCGGGCGTGAAGGAAACTGTGAATGCATGGAAGATGCCTACCTTCGAATTGCAAGGCCCGTTCCTTTATTTCATGCGGGGCAAGAACCACGTCACCTTCGGGTTTCTTCAGGGGACGTCGCTGCCCGACCCCCACAAACTGCTGGAAGGTACGGGCAAGAATCTTCGCCACATAAAACTGCGCGAACCGGAAGACCTCAACCGCGAAGGCATGCACGAGCTGATTCACGCAGCGGCGCGGCGGAACAGGGAGAACCCCGCTCCCCCCATGGGCACGGCGCTAAAAATGAGCCGAGCGCCAAAATAGCGCTGTTTTGAAAAGTCGCGCGCCGCGCAACGCACCGCGCCCGCGTCATTGACGATTCCGCTCGAGCACCTGGCCGGCAGGGGCTTCGGCGTCGCGCACGTTTTGCAACAGTTCCAAAAGCTGCGCGCGATAACCGGCTGGATCCACCAGCGCCGCTTCCTCATGGCAATATCCGTTCACACGAAAAAACTGTTTAGGCATTCGCGCCCGCTGATACACCTGTTCACCCATGGCGAAAGGAATCACCGGATCCTCCGCGCAATGCACCACCAGCACCCGGGCGCTGACCTTCTGCAGCTTCTGCGCGGTTTCGAATTTCGAGCGCAGCAAAACCCCTAGTCCGGGCAAGAACCAGTAAAATCGCCGGGCCACTGCTCTCGCCGAAAGGAACGGCGCTTCCAAAACCAGCGCGCCAACTTTGTGCCGCGCGGCTAAATCCACTGCCACCGCGGTTCCTAGAGACTGTCCAAAAGAAATTACACGCCCCTCGGGAATGTGGTGCACGCGGCGAACAAATGCAAACGCCGCCTCGGCATCCAGGTAGAGGCCCACCTCGGTGGGAGCGCCTTCGCTGCGTCCGTAGCCGCGGTACTCCACGGCCAGAACATTCGCCGGCAGCGCGTGAAGAAACCGGTAAATATCGGCGCGGTTGGCGATGTTTGCGGCGTTGCCGTGAAAGGCGATAAAAGTGAACTGCGCGCCGGGCTCGGGAATCCACCAGGCGTGCAGCTTGATTCCGTCATGTGTACCCAAGGATACGTCTTCGACAGGCAGCCCGCGCGGTGACCAATCGCCGCTCAGCCGGCCGGGAATCTGCGGAAAATAGATCAAACGATTTTCGAACACGGCGATTAAAAAAAGGATAGCGCAGTAAATCAGAACTATCGTGGCGAGAATTTCTGCCATCTTTTTTGCCAGCGGCCTGGGCGATAAAACCGTGAAGCTCATGAATTCGAACGGCGGCGAAGCTGAAACTATTTGCGGATCACAATTTCACAAGCTTGCTAGCGGGTTACCTCCGCGTATTCCACCTGCTGGACGGCATCGCCCACGCGAATCTTGCCACCCTCCACCACGCGAAATAACATGCCGCGCTTGCCGCGCAACTCCTGCTTCAGGCCGGCGCGAATCTCCTCCATGCGGTTGCAAGGATCGCAGCGCATGGTGAGCTCCAGCAGAGCTTCGCCGATGCGCAGGCGCTCGCCGGGCTGCAGCGCGCGCACATTCAGTCCGCGCGTGGTGATGTTTTCTTTTGCCGCGCCGGGCGCGATGCTCATCTCCTCGAGCGTTTCCACGTCCATCACCAGCACCTGCCGCCGGCCACCGGGCCGCGCATGAGCGCAACCCGCGAATCCGCGATTCTCCACGGCGGTAACTTCTTCCTGGGCGGCCATGGGCATGCGATGCGTCACGCATCGAAAGAGGTGAAGCACTTCGCTCATCGGCTAGCCCTTGGTGGCCGCACTGGACGTTGCACCGCTGGAAGTGGCACCGCTGGAAGTGGCGTCGGAGGCGGCGCCGGTGGACGACCCTCCGGCCGGCGCTTTCTGCGCTTCGGCGTGCACGCCAATATCTTTGCGGAACTGCGCGCCTTCAAAACGAATCTGCGCGACGGCGTCGTAGCACAGGCCGGAGGCCGCGGCGAGATTCGGACCACTCGCGGTGACGCCCAGCACGCGCCCGCCGCTGACGAAGCACGTCGCGCCTTCGCGGCGCGTTCCCGCGTGGAACGCCACCACTCCCGGCACCAACTCCGCGCCCGCCAGGCCATCGATCTTTGCACCGGTGCGAGGCTCTCCTGGATACCCTGCCGCGGCCATCACCACGCACACGCCCGCGCCGGGCTTCCATCGCACCGCGCTGGGATCAAGATTTCCCGCCGCCGCCGCATGAAGCACCGCAGCCAGATCGAAATCCATTCTCATCACCAGAGCTTGCGTCTCCGGATCGCCGAGGCGGCAGTTAAATTCCAAAACTTTCGGGCCCTCGGCGGTGAGCATCAATCCAAAATAGAGAAACCCGCGGTAAGGAATATTTTCTTTTGCCAATGCGGCGAGGGTGGGCCGCACGATGGTGTTTCGGATTTTTTCCTCGAGTCCGGCGCCGAGTAACCCATCCGCCGAATACGCGCCCATGCCGCCGGTGTTGGGCCCCTTGTCGCCATCGAACAGGCGCTTATGATCACGGCTGGCCGCCAGCGAGGCGACGCGCGCGCCATCGGTGAGCACAATGTAGGAAAGCTCCGGACCGGTGAGACCCTCTTCCAGAACCACGCTGTCGCCGGCGACGCCGAATTCGCGGTCCACCATGGCGCGTTCGATGAAACCGGTGGCCTCATCCGGCGACGACGCAACGAGCACGCCTTTCCCCGCGGCAAGCCCGTCCGCCTTGATCACGCACGGCCAATCCACCGCGCACAGCGCCGAGTAAGCGCCGCTGGCGGAATCGTAAATTCCGTAAAGGCTTCCTGTGGGGATTCCGTGGCGCAGCAGAAACTCTTTCGCAAACGCTTTGCTGCCCTCGAGGCGCGCCGCCTGTTTCGAAGGGCCCACCACGGGCAGCCCGCGCGCCGCGAATTCATCCGCGATGCCGGCCACCAGCGGCAGCTCCGGCCCCACGATGGTCAGGTCCGGACGCAACTTTTCGCCCAGCGCCACCAGCGCGCCGACGTCGCCGGTATTCACCGCGATGCACTCCGCCAGCGGCGCGATCCCACCATTCCCCGGGGCGCACCAGATGTGCTCCACCAGCGCGCTCTGCCGCAGCTTCCACACCAGCGCGTGCTCGCGCCCGCCCCCGCCAATCATTAGTATTTTCATGCGTCCGCAACAATAGTAGCAGGGTGAAAAGCTGTCAACGAGCACGGTTTATTTTCTTCAACGCCTTTGGGTGCCGGCGAATTGACTTCACCATCAAGCCAAAATAGGATGGCCGCCTCGTGGAAAATCCTGCGCTTCCTCGCGTACATCTCCCGAGCATCCTTCTTTGTTTTTTTCTTTCCGGCGCCGCGGGACTGATCTATCAAGTGGCCTGGGGAAAGGCGCTGGGCATGGTTTTCGGCCACACCGTTTACGCCATCTCCACGGTGCTGGCGGTTTTTATGGGCGGCCTGGCGCTGGGCAGCGCGTGGTGGGGCGCCCGGTCGGAGCGTTTCGTAAATCCGGTAAGACTTTACGGATGGATAGAGCTGGCCATTGCCGCCGCAGGTCTGCTTTCTTTGCCGGGCTTGGCCTGCGTGCGTTGGCTGTACCTGTACAGCTATCACACTGCCGCTGGGTCCGTGCCCGCGCTGCTGCTTTTGCGTTTTCTGGGCGCGGCGCTGGTGCTGCTGCTGCCCACATTCCTCATGGGCGGAACGCTTCCGGTACTCGTACAGGGAGTGACGCGCAGCTCCGCCGAGCTGGGCGTGCGCGTCAGCCGACTTTACTGGGTCAATACTCTTGGCGCCGTGGCCGGTACGCTTGCCGCGGGATTTGTGCTCCTTCCCTCGCTCGGCCAGCGCCAAACCGTGGGCGTAGCCGTGGTGCTCAATCTTTTTGCGGGCGCGGTTGCGCTAGCGTTGAGTCGCAGGTCTTCCCCCAGTCGCTTCCCGGCGGATGAGGAACTCTCTCCGCAACGCGCCGATGCGATTCGCCCCTCTCCCCCCAGGCATTCTAATTTTCTGCTGGTCAGCTTCGGTGTAGTGGGAGCGACCGCAATTTCATACGAAATTGGCTGGACGCGCCTGCTGGCCACTTATCTGGGCAGCTCGACTTACGCTTTCACGGTGATGCTGGCGGCATTTCTTTCCGGCATCGTGATTGGCAGCGTGCTCTTCGAGCGGTGGATTTCGAGCGGCCGCGAAATCTCCGCCAGCGGCTACGCCTGGACACAGATGCTCACAGCACTCTCCGCGCTGGGGTTCCTGGCTTCCTATCAGCATTTTCCCACGCTGTTCGGGGCGCTGCTTCGCCACAGCAACAACACCTTCGGCGGGCTGGTATTCGCGCAATGCATCCTCAGCGTGCTGGCCATGCTGCCTACAGCAATTGTTTTTGGATTTAATTTTCCGCTGGTCACAGTGCTGATCGCCGGGCGCAGCGGCAACCCATCGGCCGGTTCGACGCGAGCTTCGACGGGCGCGGCAGTGGGCCGCGCCTATAGCGCCAACACCCTTGGCGCCATCCTCGGCGCGACGTCAGTGGGATTTTTTCTTATGCCGCGCACAGGCGCTTTCCGCCTGCTGGCCATCACGGCCGCAACAAATCTCGCGCTGGCTCTGGCGCTGGTGCTGCGCCCCAGCGAGGCGCGCCGCCACTGGCTGTTTGCCGGTTGCGGCGTCACATTACTCGCCGCCGTCGTGGCGGTAACGTTTTCCGGTGCGCTTTACAATCCGGCAGTGGCTACGTTTGCCGCGGTGATGTACTACGACATTTATGGCGGCAAGCTCAGCGCCGCCGAGCAGGCCGCCACCACCGACATAATTTTTGCCGAGGACGGCCTCAACGCCACCATCTCCGTGGCGCGCGCCGAGGAGTACATCGCCGAGCGCACCAACGGTAAAGTGGACGCCTCCAACAAAGACGCGCTCACGCAGTACATGGCCGGGCACCTGGGAATGATTTTTCATCCCGCTCCGCGCCGCGTGCTGGTGATCGGGTTCGGCAGCGGCATGACTGTGGCCTCGGTGGCCCACTATCCCGAAGTGGAGCGCATCGACTGCGTGGAAATCGAGCCCGCCGTGCTGCATGCCGCGCCTTATCTGGAGCGGCTCAATCACGGCGTACTCCGGGACGCGCGCGTACACATAATTTTTGACGATGCCCGCAACTTTCTGCTTACCTCGCGCGAGCAGTACGATCTGATTATCTCCGAGCCTTCGAACCCATGGATCGCCGGCGTCGCGGCCCTTTTCACCGACGAGTTTTATTCCGAAGCGCGCGCGCGCCTGCGCCCCGGCGGCATGCTGGTGCAATGGGTGCAGGGCTACGCGCTCTTTCCCGAAGATTTCCGCATGGTGTTGAGCACCTTCGTGCCGCATTTCCCTCGGGTCACGCTGTGGCGGGGCGAAGACCCGGATTTTCTGCTGCTGGCGCAGACCGACTTGCAGCCCTTGCGCCTGGAGCGGCTACGCCGGCTGTGGACGAACGAAAATCTTCAGAAAGACTACGAGGCGTTAAATATCGAAGAGCCGGAAGGCCTCATCGCCTACCACCGGCTGGATGACGTGGATCTTCGTGGCGTGCTCGATCCCGCCCTGCGCAACTCCGACGACAACTCGCGCCTGGAATTTCGCGCCCCGCGCGCCCTGCTTACCCGCGGCCTGGAAGAGAAAAATATCGAGATGATCTGGAGCCGGCGCACCGCTTCCCTGCCGCGCGACATAATCATCGACGACCCGCGTGCCACGCTTCTCGCAGCGGCGGAAACCGCTCTGCTCAATGAAGACAACGACCGCGCGGAATATTTTCTGCGGGCTCTGGGACTAACCGACCACTCCTTCGCAGTGGAGCTGCTCCGCGCGCGCCTGCAATTCGCGCGCGAGAATTACGCTATGGCCCGCGAACATTTCTCCGCAGCCTTGCAGCTCGATCGCTCGTCCCTTCGCGCCGCCGCCGGCCTCGGCGATGTAGCGCGCCATCTGCAGGAGTTGGATACGGCCGAGCTGATTTATCGCCAGGTTCTGGGGCGCGATGCAAAATACGTGCGCGCGCTCAGCGGGATGGTCGAGGTCATGCGCGCGCGCGAACATTGGGGAGAAGCCGCCAAATGGCAGGCTGCGCTGCTCGAGGCTAGCGCCACTCCGAATGCCGCGGATACCGCTACGCTGGGCGAGATTTTGCTGCGTGCCGGCGCACCGGATCTCGCCGAACAGACTCTGCTCTCGGCGCTCGAGCTGGAGCCCTACTCGTATTCCGCGCATCGGCAACTCGGGAATCTGTATATCGCGCGGAAAGATTGGGAAAAGGCCCGCACCCATCTTGAATTTTGCATTCGCTACGAGCCGGACGGCGATGCGCTGGCCTTTCTCGCGCTCGCCGACGTATATCACCAGCTTGGCCGCCCTTCTCTCGCCGCGGCGAGCCTGCGCAAAGGCTTACGCCTATTCCCCGACAACGCCGCGCTGCAAGGCGCGCGGCCCTAACGGACGGGTGTTGGAAAATGGCGCGCCGGGTTCCGGCTCTTGTGCACCTCTTGTCCACAGGCCGCACCACCTGTAACCTGCTAACTGGATCAGCCGTCTAAATTCTTCTCCACGAAAACTATCGAGGTTCTTATGGATGTAAATCGCCAACGCGCCAAGGCTGTGCAACTTCGCGAGATGCACGAAGCTCCGCCCATTCTGCTTTTACCGAATGCCTGGGACGTTACCAGCGCACGCCTCTTCGAAGAGGCCGGCTTTCGCGCCGTGGCCACCACCAGCGCGGGCATCGCCAACCTGCTCGGTTACACCGACGGGCAAGGCATCACCCGCGATGGAATGCTCTCCATGGTGGAACGCATCGCGCGCGCGCTTTCCGTGCCGGTGACCGCTGATATGGAGGCGGGCTACTCCAGCACGCCGGAAGGCGCCGCCGCAACCGCGAAGGCGGTGATCGACGCCGGCGCGGTGGGGATGAATTTTGAGGATGGCACCAACGACGCGAAGGCGCCGCTCTTTGAACTGGAGCTTCAAGTGGCCCGGGTGAAAGCAATCCGCGCCGCAGCGGATGCTGCCGGCGTTCCTCTGGTCTTGAACGCGCGCACCGACGTTTACTTCGTGCAAAGCGGCGACCCCGCCGCGTGTTTCGATCACGCGGTTCGACGCGCAAACGCCTACCGCGCAGCCGGTGCGGACTGCCTCTTCGTTCCCGGTGTTTCCGACCGCGACATCATCGCCCGCCTGGTTCGCGCCATTCACGGCCCCATCAATATTCTCGCCGGGGAGGGGACCCCGCCGGTTTCCGCGCTGGAGCAACTCGGCGTGGCGCGCGTCAGCGTGGGTTCAGGTCCGATGCGCGCCACCATGGCGCTCACTCGCCGCATTGCGAACGATCTGCGGGAGACAGGCACCTACGCGTCATACACCACAGATTCGATTTCTCACGCCAAAGCCAACGAACTCGTCGAGCGATCACAAAAAGATTAAAGAGGGTTTAGCTTTCGGTGAGCACGCACGTCAGGAATGGCTGTCGGGAGTCGGTTGCGATTCGTTACCCCGTGCTAGGGCTTCGCTGCGCCGGATTCGGGCTGTTTTGACGGCGCACGAAGCGACACTAAGCTGATTCGCCAGACCGGCCCCCCCTGAAATAGCGGCCCTTCCGACTGCACGAACGCCGGCACAGGTCCCTTGAGAATCCATACGTGCGTATCCACGGGCTGTTTCCCGACGATCGGCGCCACCACGCCCGCTACTCCTCCAATCTCCACCTTCACAATGTAATGAGTGGTTTTTTGGTTGGAGCCGCCGCCGGCAAATGAATCTTCACCGCCGGAGCTGACCGCCAGCTTCACCATCCGCGGTTTGGGCGTGGCGGCGAGGTAAGGAAGTTTTATTTCCGTGCCTCCTGGCGGGAGGTTTTTCAGCAATATCAGAATAACTCCGTTGGCGATATCCGCAGGAATGTCCACGTGCTCGGTAATCACTTTTTCTTTTCCGTCTTTTTCGGTGGCCTTCACGGTTACTTGGCCGGAGGCGACGGTGAAAGATACGTCGATGGGCTGTTTGAACGTCGGTCCCTTTTGCACCAGGTGCTCGCTGATCAGTTGAAAACTTTTTCGCTGTGAGTAGACCGAATCTTCCTGATGAATGGAGCCATCTTTAAAGCGAAAAATAAGACGCGAGGTGATGCGGTCGCTGTGCGGGGATTGTGTCTGCTCCCCTTCGGCCACGACATGGCCGTCGAGCGTGGTCAATATCAGGAACCCGTGAACAATGCCTTCGCTGTGCCGCACGGCAAGCTGCGCGGACGCGGGCAGCGCGGCAAGCAACAGAGTGGCAAACAATAGAGTGGTCGACAAGAAAAGACCAAGCAGGGCCTTTGATTTGATGCTGTCCGTCTTCATCCCAGTCTTCATCATCCAGGCATTTTAACCCGCGTTCCAATCGCGATAAGTCCTTTTAAAGACACGATTGTCTCTCTGCCTGGCGATTCACCCGGGCGCACGAATGGCGGCCGCTTGTGCGGAACGCGGCCGCCCTGTAACCTTCACGCCATGCCCTGGGATTTCGCCGTGCTGCTCCTGACTCTTGGCGTCGCTGTCCCGTGGCGCTCGACTGTACGCATGCGTCAGCTAATGCAGTCCCCGGCCACCACCAGCGAGCAGCGCCTGGCCATCTACGCCGGTACAATCGCATTCCAGTGGCTCGCCGCCGGAGTAGCCCTCTGGCGAGCGCTGGCACGAGGCATTTCGCCGCGAGCGCTAGGCTTGGCGCTCGATCATCCGCTTCGCACCCTGGCTATTGCCGCGGGATTGTGCGCCTTTTTGGCGGCGACCCAGCTCTACGGGCTTCGCCAACTCGCCGGGCTTCCTCCCAGCGAGCAGGGCTTTGCCGGAGTTCTCGCGCGCAAGTTGCTGCCCCGAAACTTCGTCGAGGTACTGGCGTTTATCGCGCTGGTAGCCACCGTCGCTGTGTGCGAGGAGTTCCTTTATCGCGGTTTTCTATTTGCGGTCATTGGGCGGGTATCTGGCTCTGTCGTCGCGGCAGCGCTCGTTTCTACTGCGTTTTTCTCGTTGGGACACCTGTACCAGGGAGTGAAAGGGCTCACCAGCACGTTCGTGCTGGGACTGGTTTTCTGCGCGCTGCGCATTTTCACCGGGAGCCTGGTACCCTGCGTGGCAGTGCACTTCTGCGTGGATTTAGTGGCGGGTCTGAGCGCGCCGCGGATGTTGGGGCTCGAGCATGAATAAGCAGAAAGGCGTTTCCGGACGCGGGCGAGGGCCTGAATTCAAGGGGAAATCGATATTAGCTAATAGTAAATTGAATATTATAGAGAATAGCTTTTTGGAAGAGGCGCTGAGTCCTTTTGGGGTAGCCCTCAGTACCCCGCTCGCCGATGCGCTCCGCAGGTATCTTGAGCTTCTTTTGCGCTGGAATCAGAAGATTAACCTGACCGCGACCTCGGATCTGGGCGAATTGCTGCGCCGTCACATCGGCGAAAGCCTGTTTGGAGCGCGTTGTTTGCCGGAAGCGAGCGGAACTCTCTACGATATCGGCTCGGGAGCGGGCTTTCCGGGGCTATTTCTGAAGCTTCAGCGCCCGGATTGGGAACTGCTGTTGGTGGAGTGCGACCGGCGAAAGGCGGCATTTCTATCGGAAGCTTTGCGCGTATTGAATTTTGATAGGTCGCGGGTTGTTGTTGAGAGGTTCGAGAGCATTTCCGGGGCAGAGAAAATCGCTGATGTCATCGTTGCGCGTGCGCTCGGTCGGCACGCCGACCTTTTGAAATGGGCCACTGTGGCTCTCCGGCCGGGCGGAAAAGTCCTTTTATGGATTGGTAATAACGACGCCGAAAGGCTGCAGGAGACCGGTGGCTGGGATTGGGACGCCCCCGCGGCCGTGCCCGGTTCCGACGAGCGCGTGATCTTATCAGGCACTCTGCACATTTGAGTGGTCTTAGGGTTGGCAGCGTAGGTAACCGAGGGAGGGCTGGTTCTCGTACGCCTGGTGTTTCACGTGAAACACCGCATCTCGAACAGATTGTTTCACGTGAAACAGTTCAATCTGCGAAATCACTTGTTTCGTCCGCTTCGCCTCTGTTAGATTGCCACCGGATTGGGGGATTTCTTGGGAAAGATCATTGCCGTCGCCAATCAAAAGGGTGGCGTCGGAAAAACTACTACTGCGGTCAATCTGGCCGCGTCGCTAGCCGCGGCCGAGCGGCGCACTCTATTGGTAGATTGTGACCCCCAAGGCAACGCCACCAGCGGACTCGGGTTCAAAAAAGATCCTGCAAGACGCTCTCTCTATCAAGCGCTCATACTAGACGAGCCAGTCTCGAGAATCATCCTAAAGTCCCAAATGGAGGGCCTCGAGGTGATACCGGGAGATAAGAACCTGGTGGGCGCCTCAATCGAGCTGGTTGGTGTGGAAGGCAGGGAATTCCGGCTGCGGAAACTTCTGGAACCATTGCGAGCGCAGTATGACTACATCCTACTGGATTGCCCGCCAGCACTCGACTTGCTGACCTTGAACGCTCTGACCTCTGCCGATTCAGTGCTAATTCCGATTCAGTGCGAGTACTTCGCCCTGGAAGGCGTTTCAGAGCTTCTCGACACACTGATGCGCATTCGCAGGGAGCTAAATCCGCAACTCGCAATAGAAGGAATACTACTGACCATGTACGATGAGAGGACCACGCTGTCGAAGCAGGTCAGCGCAGATCTACGAAGCTTCTTCGGAGCGCAGGTATTTCGCACCGCCATTCCCCGCAATGTGCGCCTCGCGGAAGCTCCAAGTCACGGTAAGCCTATTATTTTCTATGATATACATAGCAAAGGTGCGGAGAGCTATATTCAGCTGGCCACGGAGGTAATCGCCAATGACCAGACACGCGTTAGGGAAGGGACTCAGCGCGCTGATACGGGAGCCTGAGCCGTCCGTCCAGACTGCTGTGGCTAATCCCGTTCCGGCCAAGAGTGGACCAATCGAAGTCGATATCGACCTCATCGATCCGAATCCATTCCAGCCACGCACGCATTTCGCTGCGCAAGCTTTGGAAGAGTTGGCCCAGTCGATTCGCTCAACTGGCGTGATTCAGCCGATTATTCTGCGGCCCACCGGCTCGCGGTATCAGCTTATCGCCGGGGAGCGTCGTTGGCGTGCGGCGCAGCGTGCCGGGCTGCACCGCATCGCTGCGGTGGTCCGGGACGTCCCAGAGCAGCTCGCGCTGGAGATGACCTTAGTCGAAAACCTGCAGCGCGAAGACCTGAACCCCATCGAGCAGGCCCGGGCATTTGAAAAGCTGATGGCTGAGTTCAGCCTGACTCAGGAAGACGTAGCAGTAAAAACAGGTAAGGAGCGCAGCACCATCGCCAACGCGCTGAGACTGCTGGCGCTGGACCCCCCGATCATCGAGTTGATCGAGGAAGGTCGGCTATCCGCCGGCCACGGCCGCGCACTGCTTTCGATTCCAGACATTCCGGCCAGGCTGGCGCTCGCGGCCAAAGTAGCCAGGAAAACGATGTCGGTCCGTGAGCTGGAGCGCATCGCCGCGCGAGGAAGGCGCCAACGAAAGGGCACTGTCGCCGCCGCACCTTTTGACGCCAACACGCAGGCCGCGATCGACGAGCTACAGCGCGATCTGGGGACCCGGGTAATTCTGCAGTACAAAACGAAGAAGAGTCCCGGCAGGCTGATCCTGGAATTCTATGATGATGCACAACTTATCTCACTTTATGAGCGGCTCAGGTCGCATTAGCGACGGGGATGGAAAACGGCGGCGGCTTTTATATTGACTTAAATACCCCGCCCCGATATGAACCCTGTACCGAGACTTATCCGGCGGCACAAAGGGCATACTAATGAAGCTATTCGACCGCAAGAATGCAGAGGAATCTGGCGACTGGATCGGCTTTCTCGATAAAGGCGTCAAGCTGGATGGGCGCCTGGAGCTGAGCGGAGCGTTCCGCATGGATGCCACGCTGAAGGGGACCATTGTCTCGAGTTCGACGCTGGTGCTGGGCGAAAATGCGCGCGTAGAAGGCGAGATCCAGGGAAACCAGGTGGTGGTGGCGGGCCGCTTTGACGGCACCCTGATCGCAAAAGGCCGCGTGGAGATACAAGCCAAAGGAGTGGTGCGCGGAGAGATCCATGCGCCATGCCTGATGATCGAAGCCGGGGGCATTTTCGATGGCCGCTGCCACATGACCGGCAACGCCGAAGGGGAGGAACCCCTGGCCATCCCCATCCGCGCCGCGGCGGCGACGCAAGCTTGAACTCAAATATTAATCCATTAGTTATTTAACTACTATCTAAACAGCTTCAGACCTCTACGCACTGCCCGAGCAACCTGTTGCGGACCCTGTCTACCGTTTCGTCTCTGAATTGTCCGCTCATAACAATTTGAATACGTCGTCGCACGCTAACCCCTGGTCAAATTCAGAGAAAAGTCTCGCACAGAGGCGTAGAATCCGTGGACACTCAGGTGCTAAGTTATCGCTGCCCTGAGGACTATGGCAGCCGCGTAGTCCGCAGACGGAAAAGAACACGGGGGGATGACGTGAAGATTTCAGTGAGCCGCTCGGAAAACCGAATGAGCAAAATCTCGCGAATGCGATGCGGAGGCATAGCTTCCGTTGCCGCCGTCGCGTTGATGCTGATACTGCTGGTCTCCTCCGCCGTGCAGGGGCAGGTCACCACCGCGACTTTGCTTGGTTCTGTGCAAGACCCATCGGGTGCGGCAATCCGTGGCGCCACGGTGACGGTGACGAACGTGCAGACCGGGTTGGTGCGTACCGCGGTGTCGGGCGACAACGGAGAATACGCTGTCGACTTGCTGCCGGTCGGCGACTATGCCATTCGCGTGGAGTACACCGGTTTCAAAACCGACGAGCGATCCCCGGTGACGCTGCAGATTGGAAGCCGTGCGCGCGTGGATTTCGCCCTACAGGTAGGAAAGATCAGCGAGAAAGTGGAAGTCACCGGAGCGCAGCCGATTCTGGACACGGACACGTCGGAATCGGGCCAGGTGATCGAACGAACCCGGGTGACGCAGCTTCCGCTCAACGGCCGGCAATTCATTCAGTTGACGCTGCTGACGCCGGGCGTAGTGCCCGAGGTGAAGGGCACGCTGAGCAGCCCGCTGTCGCTCTCCGGCGGATCGGTGAATGCGAACGGCGCGCGGTACGAGGACAACGTCTATCTGCTGGACGGCGTGTCCATTCGCGATGAGATCTATACGCGCTTGACGGTATCTCCTTCGGTGGATGCCATCGAAGAGTTTAAAGTGCACACCAGCAATTACTCGGCGGAGTTCGGTGGCCACGGCGGGGCGCAGATAAACATTTCCACGCGCTCCGGCACGAACAGCCTGCACGGCGTGGTGTACGACTTCCTGCGCAACGACGCACTGGATGCTAGAAATTTCTTCGATCCCCAGCGTCCGCCCTTTCGCCAAAACCAGTTCGGCGCAAGCGTTGGCGGGCCCATCATAAAAAACAGAACGTTCTTTTTCGGAAATTATGAAGGCAGCCGCATATTCAAGGGCATCACGCTTACTTCGGCGCTGCCCACGGATGCTCTGCGCTCGGGAGATTTTACGGGTATGGGGCCGATCATCGATCCGATGACGGGCTTGCCGTTCCCGAACGACATGATCCCCGCAGGGCGAATCGTGCCATTCGCGCAGGCCTATTTGAACAAAATACCTCATGCCATGACCGCGGCGCTGGGCCGGAATTTTGCCGGCTTCGGGAACCGCAATTTCGACTTGAATCAATTTACCGCGCGCGTGGACCACTCGATTCGCGAGAGCGATCAGATTTTCGGCCGGTTCATTTTTTCGAACGTAAACGACACCGAGCCGTTTCCAGCTACCGTAGACCCTTCCGGAAATCCGCTCAGCCCGCCGGGGTTTGGGCAGACCACCTTTCAAAAAAGCCGGAATCTGGCGGCGGGCTATACGCATATATTCAGCCCCAATTTGTTGAACGAATTTAGATTTGGATATAGTTTCCTCGACGTGGGTCAGCACTCGCAAAACTCCAACGTCGATTTCGTGACGCAATTCGGATTTATGGGCACCAATCCGCCGCCGCTCGGCGCCGGATTCCCGAGCATCGTGATTCCGGGATTCAGCACGCTGGGCGATCCCACGACGCAGCTTTTTGTGGGAAATAATGTTTTTACTTTCAGCGATAACATGGTGAAGAATTTCACCCGCCACTCGTTGAAATTTGGGGGAAGCTACAAAAAAAGCTACGTGCGCACGGAATTCGTCTTCAACAGCGCAGGGCAGTTCAAGTTCCTGGGAGTTTTCACCCAAAACCCGTTCGCGGATTTCCTACTGGGCTTTCCGGCGGTTGCCACCGCGCTGACCGGCGACCCTCTGTTGCACGGTATCGGTTACGGTGTAGGCGCATACCTGCAGGACGACTGGCGAGTGACTTCGCGCCTCACCTTGAATTTGGGAGTGCGCTATGACATCAACTCGCCGTTCCGGGAACGCGACAACAAGTTTGCCAACTTCGCCCCGGAAATCGGCGGCTTCGTGATCGCCGGAAGCCCTGGCCACATCAACCCTGCTGCCAACCCGGGAAGGTTTCCCGGCGTGCCGTTCCAGACGGCGAGGGAGCTGGGGTATCCGGATGCGTTGACGAATGGCGATTACAATAATTTTGCCCCGCGTGTGGGCTTCGCCTATTCGCCATTTCCCACGGTGGCGGTCCGCGGCGGGTTCGGAATTTTTTTCGATACCGGACTATCGGGCGGGCGGTTCGGCATCCTGGGATTCAATCCGCCATTTACAGGACTGGGCGTGGCGCTTAACTTCAATCCGGCCACGCCGATCCCGGCACAGACGCTGCTGGTAACGCCAAGCTTCAACGCCGTGCTGGGCCAGGGCCCGGCAAAGAATTTTCCCAACGGGTATCTGGAAGAATGGAATCTCAGCGTAGAGAAGCAATTGGGATCCAGTTTCGTCGTGGAGGCGGCGTACATCGGCTCGCGCGGAATTAAGCTCGATGGAACGCTGCTGCCCAACCAGCCCACCGCCAGTGCGGCGCCTCTCTCGGGACGGGTTCAGTTTCCCGTGCTGGGCGTGGACCTGGAAATCGCCTCGGCGGCGTTTGATTCCTGGTACCACGGCCTCATTCTGCGTGGCGAAAAACGTTACTCGCACGGCTTGGTTTTTTCGGGGAACTATACGTTCTCGAAATCGCTGGACACGAACGGGGGTTCGTTATCGAATTTCTCCGACCAGAGCAACGGCGCGCCGCAGTTTTCCGGAAACATCGCCGCGGAAAAAGGGCGGTCGAGCTTCGATGCACGCCACCGTTTCGTATTCAACGCCGTTTACGATCTTCCGTTCGGGCGAGGGAAAGCGTATCTCAATAACTATTCGGGATTCGCCGACAAAGTGGTAAGCGGATGGCAGTTGAACACGATTATCGTGATGCAGTCCGGAAGGCCGGTGACGGCGACCATCCCGTTTGACCAGAGCAATACCGGTGCAAATACCGACCGGCCCAACCTGATTGGCAATCCCAATAGCGGACCGCGGACGCCGAATCAGTGGTTCAACACCGGCGCATTTCAGTTGCAGCCTTTCGGCACGTTTGGAAATGCGGGGCGCGGCATTATCAACGGCCCACCGTACAAAACCGTAGACCTGGGAATCGCCAAGATCACTCCGGTAAACGAACGGCTGGGCCTGGAGTTCCGCGCCGAATTCTTCAATCTGTTCAACCATACCAATTTCGACCTGCCTGACCGGCAATTCAATACGCCGGGCTTCGGGCAGATTTTCAGCGCGAACGATCCGCGGGAAATTCAGTTTGCGCTAAAGCTGCGATTCTAGGCGCGTCCGAGGTCCAGCGCTTGCGCAGGCCGGGAAGAGGTGTGCCGCATGGCCAGAAGACTGCGTTTCGTATCGTACCTGCTGCTGATGGTGCTTTCCTGCGCCGCCACGCGCCCTGCTCGCGCAGCGCAGCGAGCGGAGAAGCTTTCCAACGCATTCCACCGGGACCGCCTGGCCGAATTGTACCGCCGGTGTCCTGACGGCCTGATTCTGCTGCGCGGCGAGCTAAGCTGGTATCGCAAACGCGAAATGCGCGCCCTCGACCCGACCTATGCCGACTACAATTTTAAGCAGGAGCGAAATCTTTACTACCTCACCGGAATCGAGGTTCCGGATTCGTATGTATTGATCGATCCCAAGAAAAAAGAGGTGCGGTTATACACGGATTGGAAAGGCGCGCGGGAACTGGAGCAGCTTAAGAAACTGGATTTTGTAACCGGGCCCTATCCCCCCGAAGCGTTCCTGCATGATGTCCTGGTGCGATCCGGCGATTACACATCGCTGTACGCGCTCTACACACCGTTCCTTGAGGCCGGGAACCTGTATGGAAAAACCGGCGCGCTCACGGGAGTGTTTCCGCCCGGTCTTGGTGAACCGGTTTCCGAAGAAGCGCAGTTTGCGCGGCGCCTGGCCGAGACATTTTCAAACCTGCGGGTGAAAAGCCTGTTTTTAATTTTGCAGGATATGCAAAAGATAAAGCAGGAGGAAGAGATCCGTTTGCTGCGGCG
>JAAFGT010000040.1:35821-51184 GCA_010365215.1 Acidipila sp.
AAATTGCCGCGCTTGGAGTGGTGGAGGGGATCAGGGCCATCCGCCCGGGACTCTATGATCACGACATCAGCGCTGTTCTGCAGTACGTATTCGCGCGGGAAGGCAGCGTAAATGCGACATTTGCGATGAACGTGATGTCCGGGCCGAATGCCTTTCTGGACCTGCTGCCCCTGTGGAGCGATTACGATCATCTCGACCGGCAGATGAAAGCCGGGGAGGCGGTGTTTCTGGACGTGGGCGCGGAGATGGGCTACTACGTAAGCGATATTGGAAGAACCGCGCCGGTATCCGGAAAATTCACCGCCGAACAAAAGAAACTCTATGACCTCTATCTGCCGTGCTTTTTGAAGACGGAGCGCAGCGTGCGTCCCGGGGTGACGCAGCACGACCTGGAAAAAATCTGCGCGGCCTGCGCGCGGGAACATCTGCCGGCGCTGCACGATGCTGCGCTGCGCGAAGCGGTGGAGTCATTCGTGCGCGACGTGGAAAGTCATTCCACCCTGGGGCACTATCAGGATCTGAATGTGATGGGTGCGGGGGCGGGCAATGACGAGCCGCTGCAGGCGGGAATGGTGTTTGCGATCGAGCCCGTGCTGTATGCGAAAAATTTGAACTTCGCCGTGTTCCTCGAAGACGTCATCCTGGTGACGCCGACTGGTTACGACGTGTTGTCGAAGGGGATGCCCTACACCACGGAGGAAATCGAAAAACTGATGGCGCAGAAAAGTCTGATTGAAGCGAGCGATGAACGTCACTAACCGCCAGACATCAACCAACCGGATCTCAAACCGCAAGCAGCGGTGCACCTGTCTCCATCACTCCGGGATGGGCTTTGAGCCTGGCGCAGGGAACGAGACTTTCCAAAAATCGGTGAGGGGCTCAGCGAATTCAATACCGACTTGGCGCTTGCCCACCTGAGCCGGGCCGAGATAGACGACGTGGCATTCCTTTCTTTCGGCGGTTGCTTTGTTGAAAAGCGTGAGCTTCTGCCCGCGAGCGACGTTGGCGCGCATGGCAATCAGGCCGCCATACTTATTCACCGCCAATGCGAAGGTATCTTCGAGCGTTGGATTGGCGCTGGATTCAGAATCAGAAACAACCACGGGCACGGTCAGGGTGACACGCTGGCTGCGCCGGTGTTCGATCCTCGTTTTCACCTTCACGGTTGAACTCCTCCACCGACCCCCGCGCGCGCACCGCGGCTGGAAGCAGCGAATGCAGCGCAGGCATCAAAACCATTACCTTACTGGCTAACAATTCGGGTAAGAGCACACAAAACACCAACGGCACCTCCCCGGGAGATGGCTAGAGCTTCCCAAGGAATGCAATGGACTGGGTTGGCGAAAACTCTAGCGCCAGGCAGGCCGCGCGGCAATACACAAGAAGGGAAGCGTGCTTAGAGAGCTAACCGGCAGTGGTGGATGCGCGATAATAGGTTAGCGCTGGGCAGGGCCGGCAGGCGGGCGGATAAAGTAATGCCATTTGTCCAGATCGGGACTTATGGCCACATCGAAAAAGCCCACCATCATTTCTTCGTAGGTCTGGTCGCCCCAGCGCACTTCGCTATCGGGGTCGGGATTGTGGCGATTATCTTTCGAGTTGTCGAACCACGCCACCGCCTGGAGCCATGTGCCGGCCTTGAGCGGGCGCGGCTCGGCGAGGCGATAGCTGAGCTGCCAGTGAAAATGATAATTCACTCGCAGCAGCGGCTCGATGCGCCCGGCGCCGTGGAGAATGTTGTATTCGAAACGTTTTCCGCGCAGGTGCATATGCGGAAAAAAGCTGAGCAGCGTGGCATCGTTGGGCAGAGTGCCGTGAGCTTCCACGCGATAGTTTGCGTCGTGCGGGGGAATCACGAAAGTGTGATTGGTCAATTGCAGAGTCACCACGCGCTGCTTGGGCGGAGTCTTGAGGAAAACGAGTCCCAGGCTGGTCTGGTCGCTGGCCGCGTGGCCATTTGCGGTGTAATGCATCTGAAAAACAAGAGCAGAGCCGCGCGGAATGAATTTCGCGTAGCCCTCGGGCCACAGGTCGGGTGAGCTTCCCGGCGCATAGACCAGCAGCAAATCGCTGTCGGTGCCGTGGGCCTCGCGGCGATCTTGTTCGTCGGTCAGCGTGGAAGCCGTGAACGGCACACCCACCGGCGCGTGACTCAGCCAGGCGGAATCCGGCGGCCGGATATAAACCACCGCGTGATGAACATGCGCACGGCTGGAGGGCCGCAGCTCGGACATCCGCACCCAGCGGTCGCTGGTGAAACCGGTGGGCACAATTTCGTAAGTGTATTCAATATCTCCGCGAGCAGGAAGCGCGACCGGCTTGGGCATCTGCAGCACGACATCCGGAGGCGGAATGTTCCAGCCCTCCGTCAGGCTTGGAGTGAAGGCTTCTGCAGAGGGATGGCCTGCCGGCGTTTTGGCGTTCACCCAGTTCACTACGGTGGAGATTTCCTCCGGCGTGAGCGACGGATCGTTGGAAAAACGTCCGATGCGCGGTTCGGCGAACCATGGCGGCATCTTTCTTGCGCTGATGGTGTCGCGTATTTCTTTCGCGCGATGGCGCGCCTGGTCGTAGGTGGTTAGCGGAAATTGCCCGATTTCGCCGGTTCGATGGCAGCTCTGGCAATGCCGCTGGAGAATCGGCAAAACATCACGATAAAAAGTCGGCGCCGCATCTGCACTGTGTGCCGCCGGCGGCGTCACCTGCAGAAACATTGCGCCAAACGCTACGGTGACAGAGATAAGAGCAGTTCTAATGAAGTTCACGGGTAACCGCCCACGTCCTTACTACTCTTTTCGTTGTGCTCCGTGCGAAATGGTGCTGATCGTAACGCGCCTGCCTTGGACGCGATCGAGCACGATATATGGCGTGCCCCCGATAGGCAGCTCGCGGATTCCAGGACTCGCAGCAGCCCGGCCCAGGTGGGGATGACTTCTTAACGCTTCCACTACAGCCACGATGCGCATGGCCAGCCGTTCGGCCGCTTCGGGTTTATCCATCGCCGCGTACGCGCGAATTTGCTGCAGGCGCGCCAGCGCCAGCGGAGACCAGAGAAGCTCTACCGGCAAAGTTCCTCATCGTTGTGGCGCTTGCCGCACACGCATTTGGGCAGAGGAAGCTCGCGGTTAGTGCCCCAGCTCAAAAGCCAGGCCTTCATATCTTCGTGCCGGATGTAGTGGCCGGATTTCACCTGGCGGTCCGCTTGGCGGATTTCCCCAAGCATGCGTTCCTGATCGGCTACGTAGGACTCCACCGCGTCAGAGATCAGGAAATTCGCGGTGCGACCGGACTTGGTGGCCAGCTTGGCCAGGCGTTTCTTGGTGTCCGGCTTTAGCCGGATACTGAAGGTGGCGCTTCGTGTGTTTGCCATGAACACATTTTAGCACAGCGGAACATCGCCGCGACACGCAGCCGCTGGCCTGCGGAAAGAAAAATAATTATTCATGGCGAAGGCAGGCCACGGGATCGAGGTTGGCGGCTTTCACGGCGGGGTAGATGCCGAAAAACAGGCCCACGGCGAGCGAGAGGACGAAGCCGGCCAGCGTCCAGAACAGCGAGACACGCGCGGGGAGATCCGGGGAGAGCGCGGCCACCGCCAGGCTCAGCGTGATGCCGATCAGGATTCCAATCACCCCGCCCGAGCCGGTCAGCGCCACCGCCTCAAGCAGAAATTGCGAGCGGATATCCACGCGACGCGCGCCCACAGCTTTGCGCACGCCAATCTCGCCGGTGCGCTCGGTGACGCTGACCAGCATGATGTTCATGACGCCGATGCCGCCCACCACCAATCCAATCGAGGCGATCATCAAGGTGAGCAACACCAGGGCGCGAGTTAATTTCTGCCACAGGTCGGTCAGAAAGTCCGCCGAGGTGACTTCGAAATCGCTGGGCTTGTTGGTGAGCACGTGCCGGCGGCGGCGGAGAAGGTCGACCACTTCTTCCTCGGCGCGGGGCAAAGCCCTGGGGTCGAATGCGCTGGCGCCGATGACGATCTCTTCGATCTCTGGGTAGATTTTCGCAAATGTGCGGTAGGGAATAATTATAAATTGATCGACTCCCGGCCCGCCGAAAAGGCCCTGGTGCGGCTCGAAAATGCCGATCACCTGAAAAGTAAGTCCGTTGACGCGAACTTCCTTGCCAATGGGATCGAGCGGGCCGAATAGCGCGTCGGCGATGGCGCCACCGAGAATACACACGTGCGCGGCGTGCAGATTTTCCTCGGAGGTCAAAAATCTTCCGGAGTGGACGGCATAGACGTGCAACACCTCGGTGAGCTCGGGCTCACCGCCGCGCAGAATGGGGTCAGCGACACGATTGGACCCGAAGCGAATCTCATTGTCGCCGCCGAAGATGAATCCGCGGGTGAGCATCGGCGTAACTTTCTTCACCGCAGGGCAGTGCTCCCGAATGGCCACGGCATCTTCATAGGTGAGCTGCTTGCGCAGGCGAATTTCTTCAGGCCACGGCTCCAGCTGAAACGCTTTGAAGCGCGTGATAAAAAACGTTTCCGTGCCCAGCTCCTGCACCTTGCGCGCCACGTGTCCGTTGAGGCCGTCGATGATCGCGGCCACGCTGATGACGCTGGCCACGCCCACCACCACGCCCAGCATGGTGAGGAAGCTGCGCAACTTTTGACTGGAGATTGTGGCCAGGGCAACGCCCAGGCTCTCTGTCCATTCCGCGCGGGTCACGCCTCCATTATCGCAGGAAGAGCGGAATGACAGAATTCTGCCTGGAAGATAGACTGTCACCGGCGGCAGCGCCCGGACATCCAAGCCTTGGAGCATTCCGATTTCGCGCGAGAAGCAGTCGAATCACCTTCCCCCAGGAGAGCAGCCATGCGAGCAGCCGTAGTTCCGTCCGTGAATGGCAAGTGGGAGGTCCGCGACGTGCCGCAGCCGGAGGCGGGTACGGACCAGGTCTTGATCAAGATTCACGCCAGCGGCATCTGCTATACCGACGTGCACGAAACCGCGGGGCACATTCCAGGAACTTTTCCGCGCATCATGGGCCACGAGCCGGTAGGCGAGATTGTGGCGGTGGGCCCGGGCGTGACTACGCGAAAAGTAGGCGACCGCGTCGGCGTGCCGTGGATCCAGACCACTTGCCGCTGCTGCGAATGGTGCCGGCGCGGCAAGCAGATGTTCTGCGCCGACGGAAAGGTCACTGGAATCCACATGCAAGGCGGACACGCGGAGTTCATGCCCGCGTATGCCGACGCCACCATGGTGCTGCCCGAGGACTTGAGCTACGAGCAAGCCGCGCCGCTATTCTGCGCGGGCTATACAGTCTGGAGCGGGCTGCGCTGGGCGGAGCCTCAGCCGGGCGAACGCGTTGCGGTGGTGGGCATTGGCGGCCTGGGCCACCTCGCCGTGCAATACGCCAAGGCTGCGGGCTTCGAAACCATCGCCATCTCGCACTCCCCGGATAAGGACAAGTTGATTCGCGAGCTGGGCGCCGATGAAATCGTGCGCGATGGTAAAGGACTGGCGCGCGCCGGTGGCGCCGATATCGTCCTGGGCACCAGCAACTCCAGCGAGGCGATGGCCGACACGCTTCAGGGACTGCGGCCGGATGGCCGCCTGGTGATCATGGGCGCGGGCGCTACGGCGATGCCGGTATCTCCCACGCATCTGCTTTCGCGGCGCATCCGCATCATCGGCAGCACGCAAAATGGCGCGCCATTCCTGCACGAAGCGCTGGAGATTGCCGCCAAAGGGAAAGTAAAAGTAATCGAGGAAACCTATTCGCTCCAGGACATTGGCCGCGCGTATGAACGCGTGGAAAAAGGCCAGGTGAGGTTCCGCGCGGTGGTGGTCAACTGACTTGAGAATTTTCACCATACTCGCCGGAATTTCCCTGATCCTGCTCGTCCTTCTGGACGCGTTCGAGGCGGTCATTCTTCCTCGCCGCGTCACGCGGACATTCCGGCTGACGCGTTTTTTCTATCGCTTCACTTGGCGGCTTTGGGGCGCGTTCGTACAGTGGTGCGTGCTGCGCAAACGCCGCGAAATGTTCTTCAGCTACTACGGCCCGGTCTCGCTGCTGTTCCTGTTTGCGTGTTGGGCGCTGGCTCTGATTTTGGGTTTCGCTTTGATCCACTGGGGAATGGGCTCGGCGGTGGCGGTGCAATACGGCAACAGCGGATTTCTCGCCGATCTCTATTTGAGTGGGACGACCTTCTTCACGCTGGGCTTGGGCGATGTGGTCCCGCGCACCAGCCTGGCGCGCATCGTTACCGTCACCGAAGGCGGACTCGGTTTCGGATTTCTGGCGCTGATCATCGGCTATCTCCCGGTCATTTATCAGTCGTTCTCGCGCCGGGAAGTGTATATCGCCATGCTCGATGCCCGCGCCGGCTCGCCTCCCTCGGGGGGCGAGTTAATTCGCCGCCACAGCGTGCCCGGAGGCATGGAGGCTTTGCAGGTGCTGCTGCACGAATGGGAGCGAGCATCCGCCGACATGCTGGAAAGTCATCTCTCTTACGCGGTGCTCCCGTTTTTTCGGTCGCAGCACAACAATCAGTCGTGGCTGATGGCGCTCACCACGATTCTTGATGCGTGTGCCCTGCTGATTGCCGGGCAGCGCGACCCCTGCGTCCGCCAGGCCAGGCTCACGTTCGCGGGAGCCCGGCACACGGTGGTGGACCTGGCGCAAATTTTCAGTTCGCCGCCGAAGTTGGTCCCGCAGCGCTTAACCCATGAAAAATTCCTTACCCTGAGAGCCGGGCTGGTGGCGGCGGGTCTGACATTTTGCGACGACAAAGATTTTGAGCGGCGACTGACGCGGTTGCGCCGCATGTACGAGCCTTACATCCACGCCATCGGGGAATACCTGCGCTTGGACCTGCCGGAGTGGACCAAAGCGCCGGAGCGCAAAGATAACTGGGAGACCAGCGGCTGGGACAATGCGCTGCGCGCAGTGGACGCTCTCGAAGCGGGTGAAGAATTCGAAGAGCATTTTTGATCATGCAATAAAAAGCGTTCGTAGCGAGGATTCATGAAAAAGCGGCAACTGGGAAAAAGTGAACTCAACGTTTCAGCCTTGGGCCTGGGCTGTATGGGCATGTCGGAATTCTACGGCGGGCGCGATGACCAGGAATCGCTGGCCACGCTCGAGCGCGCGCTGGAACTGGGAATCAATTTCCTGGATACCGCGGATATCTACGGTCCCTTCATAAACGAAGAGCTCGTCGGGCGATTCCTCAGCGCAAAAAAAGGAAGGCGCGAACAGGTCGTGCTGGCGACAAAGTTTGGAATTCAACGCAGCGAGGACAAAAAGGCGCGCAGCGTGAATGGCAAGCCCGCGTATGTGCGCACCGCCTGCGAGGCCAGCCTGCGCAGGCTGGGCGTGGAAACTATAGACCTCTACTACCTGCATCGTGTGGACCCCAGCACGCCTATCGAGGACACCGTCGGCGCCATGGCCGAACTCGTGCGCCAGGGCAAGGTGCGCTACCTGGGGCTCTCCGAGGCCGCTGTTGGAACTTTGCGGCGTGCGTGCAAAGTGCATCCCATCACCGCGCTGCAATCCGAATATTCCCTGTGGACCCGGGATCCCGAGGACGGAGGTCTGGCCGCGTGCCGCGAATTGGGAATTGGTTTCGTGGCCTACAGCCCGCTGGGGCGCGGCTTCCTGACCGGACAGATCAAGCGCTTCGAAGATTTCGACGCCGAAGACTATCGGCGGAACTCCCCACGGTTTCAGGGGGAGAATTTCCAGAAAAATCTGGAGTTGGTACGCCGCATCGAAGAGATCGCCTTGGAGAAAAAGTGCAGGCCATCGCAGCTGGCGCTGGCCTGGGTGCTGGCGCAGGGCGAAGACATCGTGCCGATCCCCGGAACCAAGCGCCGCAAATACCTGGAAGAAAATATCGGAGCTTTGCAAGTGACTTTGACGGCGGCGGATCTCAAGCGGATTGACGAAGTAGCTCCCAAAGGAAGCACGGCAGGCGCTCGTTATCCCGAAGCGATGATGGGAGCGGTGAATCGATGATGGTATGTTTGGAGCGTAAACTAAACGCTGGCAGAAAACGTGCGGCGCGAACTGGAGTCAATTGCTTATGCGGCTCTCCCACTGGTCGACTTCACTCGCAGTAATTTTAATTCTCTCTGCCGGAAATTTAGCGGAGGCAGCCGAACCGCTCGCCGCCGTCTCCGCCAATCAACTGACCTTCGCATCGCAGCCGCGAGGCATTGCCAGCGCGGCGCAAATCGTCACCATCACCAATAACGGCGCGGCGGAGCTGACTATCAGCGAGATTACCGTGGCGGGCGAAAACGCTGCAGATTTTGTGGAGACCAACAACTGTCCGCTCTCCCCCTCCACCCTGGCCCCCAAAGCTTTCTGCGAGCTGCGCGTGGTTTTCCGGCCGTCTGCTTCCGGCGAGCGGGTGGCCACCATCAGCATCTCCGATAACGCCTCGGGAAGTCCTCAGAGTGTCGCCCTCAAGGGAGTGGCCACGGAGGCTGCACCCGTTGCGACCTTCGCACCGGGGGCGGTTTCATTTGGCCGGCAGGCGATAGGAACGTCCAGCGCCCAGCACGTCATCGTGCTCACTAACACCGGCAGCGCGCCCCTTAGCATTAGCTCCGCCATCAGCCTCGACGGTCCGGCCCACGCGGAATTTCGACTTTCGCGCACCAGCGCGAGTTGTCCGGATGGCGGCGAGCTCGCGCCTGGCGCAAGATGCGAAATCGCGGTGATCTTCGCGCCGGCCAGCGAGGGCGCCAAGAATGCGCAGGTCACGCTCCTCGACAACGCCGCCGGAAACCCCCACGCCGTCTCACTAAGCGGAACAGGCGCCGCCGCGCAAGGCGCACCCCCGCCGAGCTTTTAAACGCGAAAAAGAAATCCAATGACTCTCGATTTCATTGGAAAGATTTCCAACATTGAGCTGATTGCGGTCGGAACTGCGATCAGAGAGCTCCCTCGGCTGAGGCGGGCGTATGGAGCGGGTCGCTGGAGGAAACTAAAAGGCATCGCCACGATTCATCTCCCCGATGGTAGGATAGGTAAAGTGGAAATCCACTGGTATGAATCACACGGAATCGGCAAGAAAGAGGTCAAAATCAAACGGTTCATCGACTAGGACAATCTTGTCTGCGAGTCAGGGGCGTGAATTTGTAATCTGTATCCGAAACAGCGGATACAAAGCTTCTCTAGAACTCCGTAAGATCTACGAAACGATTCCAGACGCACAAGCCGCCAAGCGAAACTTCCTGCGTATCCTGGATGAATCGGGCGAGGATTACCTCTACCCGGAAAAATATTTCCTGGCTGTGCGGTTAGATGCGCCAGTCAAGAAAGCCTTGCTTCGCGCGTCCTAGGCCGTGCAAGGGCGCAGCCCCGCCAAGCTCTCTTAAGTCCGACATTCTTCGTAGGGACACGGCATCCCGTAGCATCGAATCGAATTCGGAAATCCCGCAGCACATTCTCTATCAACGATCATTCGATCATTCAAGGGAGCAGTGACCAGGTTGGCGCGAGAGCGCCGCTTGATTCGCACGCATCCTGTCTGGCAACGCGGTTACTTCGCGCGGGTCATTCGCAGCGGAGAGGAGTACGCAGATACATCTCGATATATTTTGGAGAATCCGCTTCGCTGGAGGATGGACGAGGAGAATCCGGATTTGAAAGTCGCAATGGGAGTAAATTCAACGGAACGCCCTGCTTGGTAGGGTCCGGAATGCCCAGGAGCCCCCAACTTAAAATTTGCTTGCAGGGCCAATCTGCTTGGAGCGGATAACCTGCTTGCAAGGGCACGGCATGCCGTGCCCCTACAATACCCACCGCATGCGGCGCTAGAACCGCGCCGGGCGCGGGCGCTAGAACCACTCGCGCGCGGGGCCTTCCAGGAATGCGCGCAGCTTGCGCGAGCGCGACGGGTGGCGCAGCTTGCGCAGCGCCTTGGCTTCGATCTGGCGGATGCGTTCTCGGGTAACCGCGAACGACTGGCCCACCTCTTCGAGCGTGTGTTCGCTGCCATCGTCCAGCCCGAAACGCATTTTGATCACTTTTTCTTCGCGCGGCGTCAACGTCTTCAGCACCGACGAAGTCTGTTCCTTCAAGTTCAGGTTGATGACCGCTTCCGACGGCGAAATCACCGCCTTGTCTTCGATAAAATCGCCCAGGTGGGAATCTTCTTCTTCGCCGATGGGAGTTTCCAGAGAGATGGGCTCCTGCGCGATCTTCAAAATTTTGCGCACCTTGGCTACCGGAATATCCATGCGCTTGGCGATCTCTTCTGAAGTCGGCTCGCGGCCCAATTCCTGCACCAGCTGGCGGCTGGTGCGAATCAGTTTGTTGATGGTCTCGATCATGTGCACGGGGATGCGGATGGTGCGGGCCTGATCGGCGATGGCGCGAGTGATGGCCTGGCGAATCCACCACGTCGCGTACGTAGAAAATTTATAACCGCGGCGCCATTCGAACTTGTCCACAGCCTTCATCAGGCCGATGTTGCCTTCCTGAATCAGGTCCAGGAACTGCAGGCCGCGATTGGTGTATTTTTTGGCGATGGACACCACCAGCCGCAGGTTGGCCTCGATCAGCTCTTTCTTGGCGCGCTCCGCCTCGGCTTCGCCGCGGTGAATGATCTGCAGCGTGCGCTTGAGCTCGGTGAGGCTGACTTCGCTGTCGTCGGCGATGCCGCGCAGCTCCGTCCGCCGCGAGCGCAGCTCCTTGCGGGCTTCAAAAGCGTTGTCGCCCTTGGAAACTTCGGCGCGGCGCACCAGCTTGGTGGCTTCGCGCTCGAGCTGCTGCAGGCGCTCGACCGTCTGGCGGATTTTGTCGATCAGGCGCTTTTTCTCGAAGGGGTTGTAATCGAAGGAGCGCACCAGCACGGACATTTCCACACGCATGCGCGAAAGCTTCCACTTGGCGCGCATGTACAGGCGCTTTTTCGCGCGCGGGATTTTTTCGAGGCGCACCGCTTCTTTCAGTCCCAGGTCATATAGTTTGGCGATCTTATCGATGGACTTGAGCGTCGCCCGCGTCTTGGCTTCGATCTTTTCTTCAGTCAGTTCCTCGTCGTCGAATTGAATAATCTCTTTGATTGATCGCGTGCCCTGGCGCAGGTCTTCCGCTATGGCCAGAACTTCCTTGAGCACGATAGGCGAGCGGGAGATGGTTTTGAGCACCACCAGTTGGCCGCGCTCGATGCGCTGGGCAATGGCCACTTCGCCTTCACGCGTAAGCAGCGGCACGGTGCCCATCTCGCGCAGGTACATGCGCACCGGGTCGTTGGTCTTTTCGAGGGCGCCCGGCGTCAGGTCGATCTCCACTTCCTCGCTGACTTCTTTGTGCGGTTCAGCGGCTTCATGCTCGGCAGGCTCGGTAGCCTCGAGCAGCGCGCGCGCCGCCTTGGCGGTGGCCAGGTCTTCGTACACATCGATGCCGTACCGCTCGAATGTGGAAAGCAGTTCGTCGATCTCTTCCGAGGAATGGACCTCGGCCGGCAGAATATCGTTCACCTCGTCATAGAGCAGGTAGCCGCGCTCCTTGCCCATGTTGACGAGTTGCCGTACCTGGTCGTACTTGTCTTCAATAGCCAATGCCGGACTCCCTTCCCCACGGTGAATTTAGCCCGCGCCGGGCCGCCCCGTAACCGGCAGGGGATGGCCGAGATGAACGCGGTTCTCCCGTCGCTAACTAAGACGATTTAAGTGTTGGAAATCGACCAAGAGGTTACTGCCCCTGTACACTGCCCCTGTCCAGTTCCCGACAGAGCCGTCCACCCGTAACGAGCTACCCGCTTACTCTCATTGGATGTCCGGCACACGTCTCCCGTTGCTTGTCAAACCGTAACAAGTTACCCCGTATCAGACGCTTGGTCAATCGGTTTCGATAGGCGCGACGGGCTCAAATTTGAGGAACTTTACCCGCATCTCCGGCCCAGAATTCACTCGAAGTCACGACGGCAACAATTTCAAAGTCGATCAGGTCGTCCCACTGGCTGATCCAGGTTTTTAGCAGCTGCGGATGCGGCGCTTCCATCAATTGAAAACAGCGCGCGCGCGTTGCGTCCACCCAACTGGCGAGATAGGTGAGGCCTTCGGGCAGCATCCGGCCGCGACTTCTGAAACGTTCGCCAATCGGACCGGCGTCGCCGCCCTTGAATTGTTCAATGACCATGAACAGCATATGGGGAATCACCTTCCTTAACCGGCTTGCGCGAAGAGTCGCGCGAGGGGCAGGCGCAGAGTCTCGGACCAGGCTGCGCGCAGATTAATTCGAACTTTCCGCCAACTCCCGGCTTAGCTTCTGCTTGAGCTCAAGCAACGCTCGCATATCCGCGGGTTCCGGGCCGGCGGCGATTTTTCGCTGGATCTCGGTGAGCTCGGTTTCCAGGCGCCGCCGGCGCAATGCCGCCAGGCAGCTCTCCGCTTCTTCCCAGGTGGTTTCCGACGACGGCTCGAAAACGATTTCGTTGAGCAGGCGGCGGTCCGGTTCTTCCAGCATGTCGCCGACATAGGCGGGGTCGGGCCGCTGGCCGGAAGCGATCACGTCGAGCAGCACGGTGAAAATCTTCTCCGGGCCCAGGCCGCGTTGCAGATCGTTGGCGCGGATCTCCTCGGCCAGTTTGTCGCGGAAATCATCGGCGTCCACCAGCATGCGGATCAGCCTTCGCTCGGAAGGCCGCGCGCCTCCGGCCACGTGTTCCGTCTTCAGCTTCACTTCGCTGCGGCGCTCGGCGGCGGCGCGGCGCAGCGATTCGCGCAGCACCGGCTCATCGATGCGCAACTGCTGCGAGACGCGCGTGGCCCACTCCGAGCGCAGCAGCCGGTCGGGCATGCGCTGGATGTAGGGCAGCAGGGAATTTACCGCGCGCACTTTACCCGCGGCCGAGGCCAGGTCGCCTTTCTGCGCGCGCCGGATCAGGTAGTCGAGAAACGCGGGCGCTTCCCCCAGCAGTTTCTGGTAAGTCTTGCCGCCCTGCTCGCGGATGAACTGGTCGGGATCGGCGCCGCCCGGCAGCGCCAGCACGCGCACGTCGAAGCCCTCGCTCAGCAGCAGGGTCAGCGAGCGCTCGGTAGCCGCCTGCCCGGCCGTGTCGGCATCATAGTTGACTACCACGCGCCGGGTGAAGCGGCCCAGCAGGCGCACTTGCGGTTCGGTGAGGCTGGTGCCGCAGCTGGCCACCACATTGCCCACGCCGGCGCGCGCCACGCCGATCGCGTCCATGTAGCCCTCCACCAATACCGCGAAATCGAGCCGCCGCAGCGGTTCTTTGGCGCGGTCGAAATTGTAGAGCACTGTACTCTTGGTGTAGATCGGTGTTTCCGGGGAGTTGAGATATTTCGGCAGGTCGTCGCCCAGCGCGCGGCCGCCAAAGGCGATCACTTTGCCGGTGTCGTTGGCGATGGGAAAAATCACGCGCCGCCGGAAACGGTCGTAGGCGCGGCTGCTGGGATCGCGCGAAATCAGGCCCGAGGCGTCCAGAAGTTTTTCCTGATACTTGCCGCGAAACTGGCGCAGCAGCGCGTCGCCCGCCGAGGGCGCGTACCCCAGGCCGAACTGCGCGATGGTCTCGCGGTCGAGTCCGCGGTCTTCCAGGTACCCGCGCGCGATTTTCCCTTCGACGGTGGACATAAGCTGCTCGGCAAACCACGCTGCTGCATCCTTGTGCAGCGCCAGCAAGTTCTTGCGCTGGCTGCTGGCCTGCTGCTCGGCGGGATCGTGCGTGCGCTGCCGTGGAATGGGGATGCCGCACTTCTCCGCCACCGCGCGCACCGCCTCGGGAAAGGTGCACTTGTCCACTTCCATGATGAACTTGAAGACGTCGCCGCCCACGCCGCAGCCGAAGCAGTGATAAATCTGCCGCACCGGATGCACCGCGAAAGAAGAAGATTTTTCGCTGTGGAACGGGCACAGCCCCATGAAGTTCTGCCCGCTCTTTTTCAGGCGCACGTATTCGCCGATCACGCGAACGATGTCCGCCTGAGTTTTTACCTTATCCGCGAATGATCCGGCTTCTGCCAAGGTTCTGGATGGACCCGCTGCAGTACTTTAGTCCGGAAGAATGTGAAACCCTAAACCCACTTGCCGGAAGTGACGGTCGGCCGTGAGCACGTCAATAATCTCCAGTTCCTGCATGATCACCATGCTGGATAGATCGGTGAACGAAATATCCGGCTTGTCGGAAAATTTCCGCCGCCACGCGAAAGTCTCGTGGAATCGCGATTCATTCACGGATGCAATACTGATCGAGGGCGAGCGCAGCAGCGAATTCGAGAACTTCCAGGCCTCCTCGAAAGGGCGGCGCTGAAAGAGAAGCGTCATAGTTTCGTCCAGGACGAAATTCGAGGTTATAACCTGTCCCCCCGCCTTGCTCCTCTCCTTGTAGCACTGTGCTGCCGCGGAGTGCCGCGAATCCTTGCGATCCTCGAGGACCAGCCAGCCCCACGTATCCACAAAAAGCTTCAATCACGCGCCTCGTCTATATAGTTCTTCGTCGATATTCTCGGCGAGCTTGCCGTCAGTTCCTATGCCGATTACATCGAGAAACGGATCGCTCTCCCCTGCCAAAACCGCGCGCAATCGGTCGAGCGTCTCCTGGCCGAACACACCGTTTTTCACCGCTTCCTGAAATAAAGTCACAAATTCAGGCTCTCGGACCACCAAGTGAACGCGGTTATGCCGGCCATTCCGATTCTTGCAGAATCGCAACGCTTCGAAAGTGTCACCATCGACCTCGAAGAGATTGCGCTCAATGCGTGCCTCTTCGCCCTCGGGCCACTGCAACACGCCTACCGCCATGTGCTTTAAAGTATTCATCTTAGACATTTTAATCACCCACTAGAATCTACTAGATTCTAGTAAAATCTAATAGCCATGTCAAGTCCCGCATAGGTTTCTTGGCGGCTCGCCAGCATTGAAGTTGAACGGGCGGGGCTTGCCCCGCTCGGGCGAGGACAGCCTCGCCCCTACAAAAAACTGCGGGACAGGTTTCAATGCAACTTCCTGCAATCAACTACGCCTGCAATCAACTACGTTTTCAATTCCACTATGGTCACGGCGCTGCCGCCGCGCTCGGGGTCCTCGTCGTGAATTTCCTCGACCAGGGGATGGGTGGCCAGAAATCCGGCCAGCCCGCGGCGCAGCGCGCCGGTTCCGTGACCGTGGATGATGCGCACGCGCGGCTTTTCGGCCAACGACGCATCATCGAGGAATTTATCCACGCGCTCGGTAGCCTCTTCCACCGTGCAGCCGATGACGTTGATCTCTTCCGCGGCCACGGTTCCTGCCGCCGAGCGGACGGTTATGCCCGGCCGCGCGGCCGCCGCCTTCGCCGCTGTGGCCGCGTAGCCCGCGCGTGGCGAGGGCGCGTCCGCGACAACGGCCAGAATATCTTCGAGCTTA
>JAAFGT010000041.1 GCA_010365215.1 Acidipila sp.
GCGCGGCGGGCGCGAGCAGGCCCAGCGCAAGCGCCAGCATTGCTGCAATGGCCAGGAGAAAGTTGCGGCGCGGAATGGATCTCTGGGGGTGTAGTTTCATGGATGAAGTCACCTCGTAAAAAATCCCAAAGGGATTTGCGACGCGCACACCGGTAAGCAAGTTACAATGCCGCAATCTTGCGCGCGACACAAGGCCTTGAAAGATTGGCCGCGGCCGCGAAGATGATTCCTGCAATGGAGGTCACCATGAAGCGTCCCTTCCTTTTTGCGCTGCTGTTTCTGATCTTGTTTATGCAAAGTTCAACCGGACCGCGGGCCCGGGCGGATGCCGGCGACCGGCAGCGATTTATCGGCGCCTGGCGACTGGTTTCCGACGAGACCATGCTCCCGAATGGCGAGAAAAAATTTCCCTACGGCGAGCATGGCGCGGGCTACCTGGTCTACGATCCTACCGGGCACATGTGCGTGGGTCTTATGAATCCGGACCGGCCGAAATGGACCGAGGCGAAAAAGCCCACGGACCCGGAAAAGATCCAGTTGTTCGACTCGTTCTACGCCTACTGCGGGAAGTTTGAAGTGAACGAAGCGCAGCACGTGATGATGCATCTTCCGGAACTGGCCTCGACGCCGGACTATGTGGCCAGCCATCAACCGCGCCCTTACAAGTTCGAGGGAGACCGGCTGACATTTGCCGGCCCGAATAAGGACGAAGGTGAAGGTGGGCGCTTTCAGATCGTCTGGGAGAAAGTGAAGTAGGGACGATTAACCGGGCTGGCGGGATCGCGCCGCGGATTTTCGGGTAGCGCTTCCGTGCGCAAATCTGAGAATCCCACTGCATGGTCCGGCCGGGCCAAGCCTCGTTTCCCCCGCCGGAATCCGGTAAGATAAAGGTATCTCAGGAACCGCAAGAGGAGGAGTGCGCATGGCTCTCGGCTTTGGGTCGTCCAATCCGGTGTTGAAGGAAAGCACATTTAACGACACGCGCGCGCTTACGGGCGACCGCGGCATGACCGTGGAGGGGACGGTCAACAGGACCGGAGTCTTGTTGATCTGCGTGATCGCCACGGCAAGCTGGACGTGGCATCTGGCGCGGTCGGAGAATCCTTCCGCGGTAATGATGCCGCTGATGGCGGGGCTGATCGGTGGCTTAATTCTGGGCATGGTCACTGTCTTCAAGCAGGCCTGGGCGCCGGTCACTGCGCCGGCCTACGCGCTTTTGCAGGGCCTGGTGCTGGGCGGGATCTCCGCGCTGCTGGAGGTGCGGTTTCCCGGGATTGCGATACAGGCGGTGGGGCTGACGCTGGGAACGCTGGTGTGCATGCTGCTGGCCTATCAAGCGGGGATGGTGCGCGCCACGGAGAATTTCAAGCTTGGCGTGGTGGCGGCTACGGGCGGAATCTGCCTGCTTTATCTGGTGACCATGGGTCTGGGATTTTTCGGCGTGCAGGTGCCGCAAATCTACGCGGCCGGGCCGATAGGAATTGCCTTCAGCCTGTTTGTGGTGGTGATTGCGGCGCTGAACTTGGTCCTAGATTTCGATCTTATCGAGCGGGGCGCGGCGCAAGGCGCACCGAAATACATGGAATGGTATGGCGCGTTCGCGCTGATGGTTACTTTGATCTGGCTGTATATGGAGATTCTGCGGCTGGTCTCCAAGCTGCGCGGCCGCCGCTAGCGGTATCGAGTGGAAAGAAGCAGCTCCGCCGGAGAGATCACGTGTCTTCCTTTGCGAAAGCGCCACGCGAGCCGAAACTCGGCGAGCGCTTCGAGCGCGCCGTAGCCTTCGCCAACCAGATGCACGGGGACCAGCGGCGCAAAGGCACGGACCGCCCTTATATCAGCCATCTGCTTGGCGTGGCGGCGATCGTGCTGCAGCACGATGGCGACGAGGATCAGGCTGTCGCCGCGATGCTCCATGACGTGGTGGAAGATTGCGGCGGAGCGCCGCGGCTGGAAGAGATCCGCGAGAAATTTGGCGAGCGCGTGGCGCATATCGTCGAGGGCTGCACCGATTCGCTGGAGACGCCGCGGCCGCCGCACGAGCAGCGCAAAAAGAAGTACCTGGAACGCCTGCGCGGCGAAAGCGCCGAGATCCGGCTGGTTTCCGCCGCCGATAAGCTCTATAACTCCCGCGAAGTGCTGATGGACTTGCGCAGCCACGGCGAGGAAGTATTCGCGCGATTCAAGGGCGGCCGCGAGGGGACGCTGCGCTATTACCGCGACTTGGTGGGCGCTTTTCGCCAGGGTGCGCCGGTGCCGAAGGCGCTGGTGGACGACCTGGAGCGCGTGGTGCGCGAGCTGGAAACTCTGGCCGCAGGTGGTTGACACGCAGAATCCGTTTTCTCGATAGATGTAAAGGCAGCTGCGGATGAACGACGCGCAATCGCCAAAAGGGGGTGGCCACCGGGAGCTGGTGGTGGAGTGTGTGCGCCGGGCGTTACGGGCGAAGCCAGCGTTGCCATCGTTCCCTGCGGACGATGAGGACCTGCTGAAATCCGGAGCGCTGGACTCGCTGGGTTGGTTGGCGGTGCTGGAGAGTATCCAAGAAAAAGCTGGTGTGGGCGGCATTCCAGACCCCCCGGAGATTGGGGAGCCATGCTCGATTGCTGCGCTTATTGCTGTGCTGGAGAAAGGCGCCGTGCTGGAAAAAGGCGCCGCGCCGAGGAAGCAAGAGGGCCCGCAAACGGATGAGTTTCCGTTGTCTCTGCGTGCGCCGCTCGAGGCCGCGTCGACTCCTGTGGTGGAGATTGCCGGGTGGGGGGCGGCGCTGGGCAGTTTGCGCATCACCGCGGAGGAGCTTGACGGCGAATACAATCTTGCCGAGGGCACGCTGCGCGAGCGCGCCGGCATCGAATCGGTGGCGCGCGCGGGCGAAGCGGAGAATGAATTGAGCCTGGCGACACAGGCGGCGGAGACGGCGCTGCGCGCGGCGGACATCGGAATCGCGGAGATCGACTGGCTGATCGCCACCAGCGAGACATTTGTGGGTTTTCCGTCGTTTGGCTCGCTGCTGCACACGCGCCTGCTGGCGCGGGGCACGTGCGGCGTGCTGGACGTGGGCGGCGCGTGCGTTGGATTACTCAACGCGCTTTCGGTGGGAAATTCTCTTCTGGCCGCGGGCACGGCCAGCCGCGTGCTGATTACAACGGCTGAGGTGCACAGCAGGCGGTTGACGCCACAGTGCGTCGCGGGCGAATTCGGCGGCCTGTTTGGCGACGGAGCCAGCGCCTTCGTGATGACGCGCGGCGATTCCGCGGCCCAGGCGGGACGATATCGCGTGCGCGATTTTCAGTTTGGCTGCGCGGGTTCGGTCTCTTCGGCGCTGGCGGTAGGGATGCGCGCCAACGGCCAGGTGGCGCTGGAATTCCGCGGGGAAGCGCTGGCGCGAGCCGCTCTGGTGCGCCTGGAAAAAATCATCGCCGCGCTCGAACTACGCACTGGATTTGACCGTCGCACCGCCAGCAGTTTTGCCACGCATCAACCCAACCCGCGGATCATTGAAATGCTCGCGCGCCAGGCGAATCTGCCGCTGGAAAAATTTCCGGTGGTCTCGCGCGTCTTTGGAAATTTAGGATCTTCCACGTGCGGCGTGGCGCTCAGCCTGGCGTTGAGCCAGCACGCCGGCAAACCCGCTCCCCAACGAGGCCCGATCTTTCTTGCCGGGGTCGGCCCGGGGATGCTGTGGGGCGGCGGGCTGCTGTGCTGAAGTTGCGAAGCTAAGTTAGGTGAAGCAACGCTAGGTTGGCAAAGCGAGGTTGGCACGTCGGGCACGCCGCGCCGGTGAAACACTTCCCAGTACGTATTTTTCTGTTACCTTTCTACCCATCAAGTCTGTAGGGCCGGCCGCGAGTTCGCGCGCGTGGCTTGTTACGTATTCATTCACCAAGACTTAGCGGGTCGTCCCGCGTGGCTGTGGACGTGCTAATTCAACCATGGGTTACGCCCCGCAGACCCTGAATCGCAGAGGTCCTGGGGAACACACCCGAGAGGAGCTTACCGTGCACGACAAGAGAACTAAGGCGACAAACGGGCGGGCGTCAGGCTTCTCCCTGGTAGAGATGTTGATTGTGGTGGCCGTCATCGGCGTGATTGCCGGTATGGCCATGTACAGCATCATCGGGGCGCTACCCAACATCAAGGTGAATAACGGGCTCAACGTGGCCATCGGAGTGGTCAAGAAGGGCAGGTATCTGGCAATGTCGCAGCGCCGCAATTACCAGTTGATGTTCAATGGGACCACGCAGGTCTGGCTTCGCCGCCTCGAAGTGCCGAACGGATTCACCGATTTGTTGCCGGTGAGTGCCCTGCCGGGCGAGGTGCGATTCACACTTTTCGCCGGGCTTCCTGACACTCCGGACAACTACGGCAACGCCACAGCAATCAATTTCGGCGGTACGCTCACGCAGACCTTCCTCAGTAACGGGGAATTTGTGGATTCCGCGGGAGCGCCGCTGAACGGAACGATCTTTCTCGGCATCCCGGGCAATTCGGCAACGGCGCGCGCGATTACCATCTCCGGAGAAACGGGCCGCGTGCGCGCATATCGTTGGACCGGCGCAGCCTGGCTGGAATATTAAGAGGCTATGAAAATGAAAACAAAACTGAAATTGCGCAACCGCCAAGCGGGCATGACTTTGATTGAAACCATGATCGCCGCGCTGGTGCTGACCATCGGCGTGGCCGCGGTCGCTGCGGTTTACACGCAGGGCGTAGTGTTCCTGGGCAGCTCCCAGGATGACTTCATCGCCAAACAGAAGGCGCAAGAAGCGATCGAAAGCGTGTTCACGGCGCGCGATACGGGCGTCCTGCTGTGGAAGGATATCCGCAACCAGAGGGGAGCGTCCGGAGCGGACGGTGGCGTGTTTGTCGACGGGCCACTGCCGCTCAACGACCCCGGCCCGGACGGGCTGATCAACACGAACGATGACGGCGCGTTGGAATCCATCCGGCTGCCTGGCCCGGACAATATCCTTGGAAACGCCGACGACGTTTTGGTTCCGCTTACAAAATGGCGGCGGGAAATTCAGATTCGTGATGTGGCGGGCTATCAGAACCTGCGCACGCTGACGGTCATCATGACCTACACCTCGGGACGCCTGCAGCGAACCTATCGATTAAACACTCTGATCTCGCAGTATTCCTGAGGCAGGGTCTGGTGTGGACAACGGCAGGTCGGAAACGAGCTTACGAGCGGGCGAAAAAAACGGCGCGAATAAAGCTGTGGAGAACGGTGCGGAGAAAACGATGAGAGAGCTGAAATCGACGAACGGGCAGGCGGGCTTCACGCTGGTGGAACTCATGGTGGCCATGGGCATCACGCTGGTTCTGGTGATCGGAACCTTGAGCGTGTTCGACAGCGCCACGCGCGCCAATGAAGCCGGAACGCAGCTGGCAAACATGAACCAAAACCTTCGCGCGGGCATGAACCTGATGGTGCGGGATCTTATGCAGACCGGCCAGGGCATCCCCACGGGCGGAATTCCGACCCCGAATGCCGGAGGAGCCGCACCGATGAACCGGCCGGGTAAGATGCCGCCGGGGACACTCACTTTCCCGATTACGTACACGTTTATGCCCGCGGTGATCCCGGGCGCGGGGCTGGGCGCAAATGACGTGAACACGTTGAGCGTGCCTACCGATATCCTCACCATTCTTTACGCCGATGCGAACCTTCCGCTGGTGTCGACGGTGGCACCGCCTAATTCGCAATGGGTGGTGCTCGCCGCCAACGGCTCGACCATGACGGTGGACGCGTCCAACCCGATTACCGGCGCGGGAGTAAATAATCCGATCGCCAAGGGCGATATCGTGATGATCACCTGCCCGCAAGGGAGCCGCATCCAGACGGTCACCGACATCAACGGCCAGGTGATTACCTTCGCGAACGGAGCGGGAGACGACTTCAAGTTCAACCAGCGCGGTGCGGCGAACGGTTCGGTGATGGACCTGATCGCCACCTGCGGCGCGCCGCAACCACCCACGCCGAGTCCGTATACGGCGGTGCGTCTGAACATGTTTACCTACTATCTGGATACCACGGCGCGGGCGCGCATTCCCCGCCTGATGCGCCAGTACAACTTTCAAAGGGCTCGCGCGGTGGCAGAAGTTATCGAGAACCTGCAGATTTCTTTCGACCTGGTGGGCGGCGTAGGCAACCAGGTGGACCAGAAAACCGTACCTGCGGGCCAAACCGAGAATCAGATACGCAAAATCAATCTGTTCATGGCGGGCCGCTCGGACCAGCAGTTCTCGAAGAATCAGCAATATTTCCGCAACAGCTTTGAGACCCAGGTCAGCTTGCGCAGTCTTTCGTTCTTCGACAAATACAACTAATTTTCTTGCGCCATAAACGGGTAGAACCGAAATGAGGAGCGAGGTCATGAACAGCAATTCAAGAAAGAACGGCGAACAAGGCATCGCGCTGGTCACAGCGATGCTCATCCTGCTGCTGCTTAGCGCACTGCTGGCGGCATTCAGCATGCTGGTCATGACCGACCAGGGCGTCAACGGAATGGACCGCGACCAGTCCGTGGCCTTCTACGCGGCTTACGGCGGCATGGAAAAGATGACTGCCGATCTAGGCGCGTTGTTCAACGCCAACTATGCGGCCAGCGCCGCGCAGGTCAACGCCATCACCGCCATTCCACCACCGTTTACCGGCATCAATTATATCGACCCTAGAATCGGCGGAGCCGGCTCGGGTTACGCGGTTACCTTCCCGGTCGACCCCAACGGTAATCCGCTGGCCAGCAACGGCACCATCAGCAAGGGTCCGTATCAGGGTTTCATCGGGCTGATTACTCCGTTCACCATGACGGTTACGGCCAGTTCCCTGAC
Source organism: Acidipila sp. (assembly GCA_010365215.1). Lineage (GTDB taxonomy): Bacteria > Acidobacteriota > Terriglobia > Acidiferrales > UBA7541 > JAAFGT01. The sequence continues at coordinate 6,838 of JAAFGT010000041.1, forward strand.
CGGCTCTGAGGTTCGCCTGCGCCGCACACTGGAGACCGTGGCAATTCCGGTATTTCAATTCGGAATTTTTTCGCAGACCGATCTGAGCTACTTTCCGGGTCCGGTCTTCAATTTCGGCGGCCGCGTGCACACCAACGGCAACCTCTTTTTGGCCAGCGGCGCCACGCTGACTCTTTCCGACAAGGTTTCGGCGGTGGGCGAAGTCGTCCGCACCAATCTGTCGAATGGCTGGCTGACCAGCGCAAACTACACGGGCAACGTGGACATTACTACGGCCCCCGGAACGCCAGCGGTTCGCACGTTACGGATGAATGAGGGCAGCCTGGTGGGCACGCTCGGATCGGCGGCAAATCCGAATTGGCCCAACATCTCCTATTCCAACTACAACTCCAACCTGCGAAACGGACTTACCGGCGCCAAACCCTTGAACCTGGCGCTGACGATGTTTGGCGCGAACCCAATCGAGATGATCAAATTGCCTTTGGCCAATGAAAACGTCAACAATCCGCAGCTTTTTGCGCTGCGCTACTTCACGCAGTCCAGCTTGCGAATTTTGCTGGCGGATACGGCGGCGGAGCTGACCGGTTTGCCAACCGCGTGCGCGGCGCCAGTGGCGTTGTCCGGCGTGGTGCCCGGCGCCTTAGCGAGCGTACCTCCCTTCGCCAAGTCCGGCGGCAATGCGGCCAACGGCGACTGGACGGTGGTTAACACCCCGTTGATCGGAGGATTCATAACCATCGAGATGCAGAATAACGCAGGAAACTGCGTGGACGTCACCAAGGAAATTCTGCGGCTGGGCATCGCCGGCCGTAATCTTTCCAATGGCACGCTAAATACCCCAGGCGGCGGCTGCGCCGACCCCAATCCGAACGCGGTGATTCGAGTGCAGCGCGTGCAGGACGTTCCGCAGTTTGCCGGCGCTTTGGGATTCTGCGGAGTTAACGGCGGCGTGGTGGATACAGACGGCAGAGACTACTGGCCGAACGTGCTCTATGACACGCGCGAGGGCACGCTGCGCGATGCCGCGCCAGCGTTTGCTCCCAATGTAATGTACGCGGGCATCATGAGCTATATCGAGCTGGACGTGAACAACCTTGCGCGGTGGTTTACGGGCAACATCGGAGCCAGCGGCCCGAACGCCATCAACCTCACCGGCTACACGGTTTATTTCTCCGACCGGCGCAACAACGTGGTGGACCCGGTGGTGAACCGCAAGACCGGCGAGTTCGGCTTCGAGGACTTCGTCAATCCCGGCAGCGCTACCGGCCAGCCAAACAACAATCTGGATACGGGTGAAGATCTGGACGGGACGGGCAACCTAGTGACCTACGGTCAGGTGCCGTCGCCGCTCTCGCCTTCGATGTCCAACCAGCTTGCCGCCAACACGCCTGCGGCAAATACAACGGTGTGGAGCGGAATCGACGTTCTGCATGCGCGCGGGAATGCACCGATTTTCTTCCGGCGTGCATTAAAGATGGTGAACGGCCAGACCATCAACCTGGGCAACTGCAGCGGCGGCACGGTGCCCTGCGGGCTCACCGTGGCGGCGGAGAACCCCGTGTACCTGCAGGGCAGCTACAACGCCACCGGCAATTCGTTCAACGGAGCACACGTCGCCACGGCGGTGCTGGCCGACGCGTTTACTCTGCTCTCCGGCGCCTGGAACGACATCCAGTCGTTCACGTCGCCTTATCTTCAGACCAACCGGAATGCCATCACATCGTGGTATCGCGTAGCGGTAATCGCGGGCAAAGGGATCAGCTTCCCGCAGCCTGCCGGCACCGCGCAGGACTTCGGAACCGACGGAGGAGTGCACAACTTCCTGCGCTACCTGGAAGACTGGAGCGGCCAGACGCTGAACTATCGCGGTTCCATCGTCAGCTTCTACTACAACCGCCAGGCCGTGGGCACGTTCAAGTGCTGCAACACGGTATATAGTCCGCCCACCCGCGGCTACAACTTCGACGTGGAATTTCTGCAGCCCAGCCTGCTGCCGCCGAAGACGCCGATGTTCCGCGATGTGGACATCACCGGCTTCAGCCAGCTGATCATGCCTAACCAGTAGAACGCCGATCAGCGGAACGGCCAGACGGATGCAGTCGAAACGCAAACGCGAACGGCTCCCGGAAACAAGGGAGCCGTTCTTTTTTCATGGCGCTGATTTCTTGCAAAATTCCCGGGGGGAACAGGGACGGTCTCATTGCTGATTGCGGCCCTAGTCCATGAACCGGCATCTAATTTTTGAAGGACCCACTGTTTCTACACCCCGCCTGGGGATAGGATAGAGCCATTATGAAAAAGACGATGCCCGTTCCACGAAGCGGAGTTCTAGCGTTCTTGCTCGGAGCCGTGCTGTGGTCGGGCGCGGTTGCGGCCGCACAGGCTCCTCCGGCGCGCAGGCCGACGCGCGCGAAGAAAGTATGGACGGAGGATGACCTGACGGCCCTGCGGACGCCGGCGGATCGTTACGAACGCCGGCAAGCGCAGAAAGCCGAGGCCGAACGCATGTTGCGCGAAGCCGAAGAGGCCTCGCGCAAAGATGCGGCTGCGCGTGCGCAACCCGCTGACGCGCTCGGTACCGCCACCACGCCGGAAGTCGTGAAGCCGGATGCCGTGGCACCCGCGACACCTTCGGCGGACTCCATTCCCGCTCGACTTGAAGATGTGCAAAAACGAATCGAGGTAGTCCGCAAGCAGGTGGCCGACCTGGAACTGGAGGCGCGCAAACGCCTGGACGACTTGAACACGGCGCGCGAAGACCAGAAAGCCGCAGCGTCCACGCGCAACGCCGATGCGAATGCCCGGCTGGATAAGGCGCGCGTCGAACTGCAACTGCTCGAAGCCAGACTGCAGGAGCTGAAGCCCGCGGGGAATTAACACAGCTCGCAGAGGTTGAGGCGGGATCGGAAGAGCCGGCCCCTCTTAAAGCTTTTACGGCCTTACCTTTGTCGTAAAATTCGTATTGAGCGCCGGTGGAAAGCAGTTATTCGCAGTGCCCGCGCGGCAGGGCTCGGTATTGAGCGGCTCGGCCACCTCGGCAGGCGGCACCGGCCCATTGAGCGGCTCGACGTAAATCTTATAGCGATGCCCGAGCGGCAGCCCGCCAATCTCATAACTTCCGTCAAAGATGGAAATCTGCATCAACGCGTCGCAGGAATATCCGCCCAATGTTCCGGCTATCGTCTGTCCTGAGTCCGCATCCACGGCTACGACGTGCGTGCCGTAGTAGCCGGTGACCGCGTGACCCGCGGAGGTGGCGGGGAAACTTTGCAGCGAGAGCGGATTGACGGGAAGAATACGCCCGCGAATCACACCGAAAGTCACTCCACCGGGATACAGCACGCGCAGGCCGGCACGGTCGTCATCGCCGAGCGGAGCATCGGGCGCGCCATTGCTGGGGCGGCTGCCGGTGAAGCTGCCCACGGGTGGCGCGAAGGGATACATCATTGCGCCTACCACCAGCGAATGGCTGAAGCCGAAAAAGTGCCCGAGCTCGTGAATGAGAATGGACTCCAGGTCATAAGCCCCGGGATTGCCGGCGAGCACTGTGGGGGTGGCGAAAGTATTTTTTGGGTCGGGATTGACCAGCAGGTCGGCGTCGAGGATCTCTCCGACAAAACTTGCCGTTTTGGCCCCGGCTTGCTGGCCTACCACGTCCGCGGCAAGCACCTGTGTGAATGCCAGCACTCCGGTGGCGAAGGCCGCGGGCTGCGTAAAGCATATGGAATTGACGCCATCGCCGGAGCTGCAGCTGCCGCCGCCGGTCACTTGCGTGAGCGGCCCGAGCGAACCCACCGCCAGGGCGGTTCCTTGCACGTGCGTCCACACGCTGAACGATTCCTGGATGACGCCGTCCACTTCACTCACGCCTGCGCCTAAGGTGATGATGTTGTTGCCAAGCGTGGTATCCCACCGCCGGTCAATTGTGCCCGCGGAGACCACGTCGAAATGATTCGGCATGGGGCAGAACGGCACACCATTATTCCTCGGGTCGGGAGCGGCGATGGTGCGATGGAGAACATATCCCGATGCGGTGAAAGGGCTCAGGCCTGGCGTCAGACAGATCGCCAGCACCACAGCCGCGAATTGTTTTGTAACCGTGCGTAGGTTCACGACGCATATGTTTACTGCTCGTTTGTTTACTGCTCGCGTGTTCATTGCTCGTTTGTTCACGAGGGGTTCCTCCCCGCGCCGGCCGAGGCCCGCAGCACGCGCTGATGAAGTTCCGCCACAGGAATTCGCCGCAAGCCCCCGGCGCGAACCGCCCGCGTGGCGGGTTCAAAGACGCGCAGGCCGCTGGTGTCCTGAACGGCGATTTCTTCGTGAGTGTGGCGATCGCGGCGAACGCGGAAAGTGCCCTGGGCCCAACTGGTGACGGTCAACTCGCCCATTGCGGAGGGCGTTGCTGACGGCGCGGCGGATGGCTCGAGAAAGAGCACTACTTCCTCACCGGGGTGAAACTGCGGAACGCCATCCACCAACACGGTGCCGCGGCGATCGCGCCCGCCCACCAACCTCACCGTGATCGTCCGTGGCGCAGCGGTCCGCAGCGCGGTGCTTTTCCAAAGTTCGAGCACATCAAAAGTCGTCAGCGTCCACAGGTGGCCATCTTCCCAGCGAGTCGTGTTGGCGCGGCAGCGCGCACGGGCTACCACTTGCGCGGAGTGCGTAAGGTCCACCACGTCCATGTGCACGAGCGTGGTGCCGCGGGCGCCAGGAGCCGCGACGAGCAGGAGAAGAATGAAGATTGGCGCGCGCGTCTTCAATTGAAAATTCGATTGAAAGAACGAACCGGGCTTTAACATTTTTATTTCACCTCCAGGCTGCCGGTCAGCACGGCTTTCTGGCTGTTGACGCCGATTACGAACACGCTGCGCAAGCCGGGTTGGGCGTTGGCCGGCACCGTCATGGTGAAGCCCAAAATGATGCTTCCCAGGCTGACATTCAGATTTGCCGCGGAAACGTCGGGGACGAGCGGCTGAGAAAAATCCACTGCGTTGGCGGCACTCAGATTGGTTCCTACCAGGCAGAGCGAGAAAGTCATGGTGCCGGTAATTGGTCGCGTGACAGCCACAACGTTGGGACCAACCTGGCAAGCATTCCCCACGACGTCGAACAGCCCAATCCTCTGCAGCGTCAGCGCCACCACGGAGGGATCTCCCGCCGTAGGCGGTTCCACGACAACAATATCTTTGCCCGTAGCCACGGGATTCCCTGCGGTCAGGGAAATAATGTCTTCGGTAGTGTCCGGCGCGACCACCACCAGATTCACCGCATTGCTGCCCACGGGCGGGGGGCCGGGATTCTGCATGGTCACCGCGACCATGCCCGCCGATGCCACGTCTTGTGGATTGACTGTCACATCGCACTCCGTCGTGTTCGGGCAGTTCGTGCTCTTGGGGATTCCCGCGAGCATTACCGTAGAGCCCACGCCAGAGCCGCCCGCGAGGAATTGCACTCCCTCCACACGCATCGGGAATGGCTGGGTGACGCTGGTGCTTACGCTTGCAGGAAGAAGCAGGAAGATGAAAGGCCCGGAGCCAACGGTGACAGCAGCGGCCTGAGAAATACTCGCTCCCAGCTCGCTAGTGGCGCGAACCATAACCGTATTGACCGGCGCTGGCGGAATCGATGGCGCGCGGTATTCCATGGGGCCGGAGATAGCGCCAGCAGGCGCCTGGCAGGGACTACTGCCGGGAAGGCAGATGACGCCAAGGTTCACAGCGCCATTGATGAAACCGTTCACGTCCCAGATGACGTTCTGATCGGCAGTTCCCATGACCGTCGCCAAAAAAGTCTGCGTGCCGGTAGGAGGAATGGTGGCGCTGGAAGGGCTGAGGCTTAACGCAAGCCGGGAGAGGATGGTGAGACTAGCGCTGGCAAACTGCGTGGGGTCTGCGACGCTCGTGGCTTGCACGGAGACGATGGGCGAAGACGGCACAGAGGCAGGAGCGAGGTAGTCCACGCTGCCCGGTGCCACGCTCAACGAAGGCGGCACGCAGGGGCTGATTCCGGTTACGCAGATTTGTCCAAAAATCGCGTTCCCGTTGGGAACACCGTTCACCGTCCAAGAGATGTTGGGATTCGAGGTGCCGGTCACCGCGGCGGTAAATGTTTGAACGGTTCCGGTAGTCCGCGAAGCCGTGAGAGGCGTCACCCGCACGGAAATATTGCTGGTTAGCTGCACGGCCACAGAAGCGGATAAGGTCATGTTCGAAACGCTTTTCGCGGTCACCGTCACCATTCGCCCCGCAACCATATTCACTGGCGCGGCGTAGAGACCGTTCGAAGCGGCATTGGAAATCGTGCCTACCGTGGCCGGATCGCCACCGGAAATGCCATTCACGGACCACAGCACGGATGTATTGGCCAAGCCGCTGACCACAGCAGTGAACTGCCGGGTCTGTTCGAGCGCCACGGAAGCATTGGTTGGGGTGACGACAACTGCCGGCTGCGTGACCACGCTGGTGAGTGCGCTGGCGCTTTTACTGGGGTCGGCCACGCTGGTGGCGGTCACAGTAATGCTATTGGGCTGCGGAGCCGCGGCTGGCGCGGTGAACACACCGGCGCTAGTAATCATTCCGCAGGGATTGCCTGAGCCGGCGCAGCCCACTCCGCCGATGGTCCAGGTCATTTGTGTATTCGGATTTGAGCCCGGTAGCGGCATAAGCGTGGCTACAAATTGGGCGGTGGCCGCGGGGTTCAGGCTTGCGGGGCCGCTCACGGAAAGGGTGAAGTGGCTGGTGATGACGACAGCCGCCAAGCCGGTTTTAGACGAGTCGGCGTCGCTGGTTGCGGTGACCGTCGCAGTTGGCGATGCCGGCAAAATTCCCGGCGCGGTATAGACCGTGGAAGTCGCACCGCTGGTCACTGTTCCGCACGCCGCTCCTGTGCAGCTTGTTCCCGTGACCGCCCAAGTGACGGTGGGTAAAGGGCTGCCCGAACCGGTGACCACCGCTGCAAAGTTCTGCACGGCGCCTAGTTCGACGCTGGCTGTCGCGGGCTGCACGACGACAGTGACGTCGCTGATTACGGTGACCCGGGCGTTGCCGTCGCGGATCGGGTCGGCATGGCTTGCCGCAGTGACCGTCACCACGGCAGGCGAATGGATGATCGGGGGAGCCGTGTAAACGCCGCTCGCGTCGATCGTGCCGGTCGCCGATGCGCCTCCGGTGACGCCATTCACTTTCCAAGTCACGCCGGTGTCGCTGGAGCCGCTTACAGTGGCATGGAAGGTCTGCGTGCCACCTAAGGGCACCGTTGCAGCCATTGGGGTCACGCTGACGGTTATTGTCGGTGGTGGTGGTGGAGGAGGGGGTCCGCTGCCACCTCCACCGCCGCAACCACTCAGCAGCACCACTGCAACGAATGCGGTAAGTCTTTGCGCGAGATGGGAAGTGCGGCGCGGTTTTTTGCTGTTGTTCAGCATCCCAAAGCGCTCAATCACTTTGCGGAAACCCGTTCGAACACACTATCGGCTGCAAAACCTCTTGTGGGGTTCCAAGTTGGAGTAAGTATGCACCCAGTACTTAAGAGATTTATTAGAATACTCTAATCTACCTGGGCGGACCTTCCCCTGGCGCACCGGCGGCGCGTCTGAGGCGGGCCCGCTGCCAAGCGGCGATCTGCCATGGTTGACAAAATTCCGGCAGAAGGAAAATAATGCGGTGATGACCAAACCGGAAGTAGCGCGAAGGGTGAAGAGCTATTCGGCGGCAGCCGGGTACACCTACCAGTACGTGTTCGAGGAAGTGCGCAAAGCGCGACACGGGTTCAGTTCTGGTAATGAATATGTCTACCGCGTTTCGGCTGACCGGAAGACCTCATTTCCGGTGGCCATTTTCATTCGCCAGGATGCGGTGCGCGCCTGGGACAAGAAAAGCGGCCGAAAGCTGAATGGCACCGAAGAATATGCTGTCGCGAAGATGCGGCTGTTTCAGGCTCTGGATGAAGTGGATGATTTCCCAACGCAGCGTCCGGAGCTGATCGTGGACGAATCGAATCTTCAGGAACTGCTCGGCCGCCTCGATCTTTAAGCATTAACGGGAGCGCCGCTGAGGGGCGGAAGTGCCCACAGCCGGCAGCCCAGCTTCCCTCCGCGGGCACGATTTTTACCACTCTACGACACATTTTTTCATACTGTAAATTCCCATTGTCGATTGGCAAAATGCCGTATGCGCGCCGCCGGTGAAATGTGTTCCTATCTCGTCGGGTGTTTCAGAGAGGAAGAGCAGGCCATGCGGGAGCACCACAATGGATTAAAGGACACTCCCGGGTCTGCCGATGCTTTCGACCTGGAACATCTCAGGAACATGGGAGTACATCTAACGAATGGGTGCCTGTTGGCGAATGGGGTGCCTGGTGGGAACGTAGTACTAAAGTTCTATTTTGACGGTACTACCCCGCGGGATAGTCTGAATATCCCAGCGGGAATGCCGCCCGGCCTCAGGATAGGTAGATAATGAACGATAGGGATAAACAGGTTACGCTACTTTCCGGCTCCTTCCCGGCGATGGAGACCCTCGTGATGTCGGAAGGGTATGTACGGATGAAGTCTAATGGCGGCTCCAGCCCCCGGCAGCCGGGGCAGCCTGGGCCCAGGCGTACTATTGCTATCGCTCCCGGCCCCGCGCCTACATTCGCCTTGTTACCGCAACCCGCATCGCGCTGGCAGTCACTGACCGCCAGCCTGCTGATGCAGATACTGGGCATCGCGGTTCTAATGATCATCCCCATGATCATTGTGGATAATCTGCCCAATCATGAGTACCAGACCATGGCGCTGTTGCCGCCGCAGCCCCTGACTTTGAGGCCTGATCCGGCGCCTTTGCCGCCGCCAAAACCCAGAATCGCGCAACCGAAACCCGCAGAAATCAGGAAGCCGGTCTTTTTGAGCCCGCCGAAAATGGTGGCGCCCAAGCCTGTAGTAGTGCCCGCGCCCGAAGTTAAGCCGGTTTTCCAGCCCACGCCGCTGGAGATGGCTCGCCCGGCCAAGCCGCGCGCAGAAGTGAAAACCGGAGTCTTGCCTGACGCGAATATTCCGCTGCCCACAGTGGCCAAGCCTGCTTCGAAGGTGCAGACCGGAGGATTCGGCAATCCCCTGGGCCAGTCTGGAGACGCGAAACCCGGCAGCCTGACGGTTGCCCGCGCCGGCTCTTTTGACCTGCCTCCGGGCAAAGGCCTTGGAAACGGGACGGGCGGCGCCAAGGGCACGGCAGGAATTGTGGCCGACGCAGGATTTGGCAAAGCCGTAGGGCCAGTGTCCGCTGGATCGCCCGGAGGCGGGAGTCCAGCAGTTCGCACCGGCGGATTTGGCACGGCCAGCGCTAGTGGCGACGCCGGGAAAAAGGTGTCCGCTCCGGCTGGTCCCACAATGGTGCCGGTGGAGATTCTCTCCAAGCCCGCTCCTGCTTATACGGCAGAAGCGCGCCGGCTGAAGAAAGAAGGCGAGGTTTTGCTGGAGGTGGTTTTCACCGCCAGCGGCGAAGTCCGCGTGATCAGCGTGCTGCAGGGGCTGGGCTACGGCTTGGATGAGTCCGCCGTGGCTGCCGCAAAGCAACTAAAGTTCCGGCCGGCGAAGCGCGACGGCCAGCCTGTGGATTCCACAGCGAAGCTGCACATCGTATTTCAATTGGCCTACTAAATGGGAGACATCATGCAAAAGCCGCGGATCCTCATGCTGGTGGTGACGCTACTGGCCGCCATTCCAGTGTTTGCCGCAGACGGCAGCGACGCGACATTAGACCAGTCGATTGACCGCATGATCGGCCAGGAGAACGCGCTGATCACCAGGATGCGCGACCTCCATCCCATCGCGGAAATTTACATCCAGAACCTGCGCAACGACAAGGATTTCGGCCTGGTGCCCTCGAGCGACGAATACTATCTGGGCAAGACTTACGTCACCGGCGAAATTGGAATGAAGTCGCTGCTGGCCAAGCCCGACAAGAAGAAATCCACTTTCGGTTTCTTTCATATGCCTACGCTTTCGCTGCTGGCCATCTTCAAGACGCATCCGGGGATGCGCTATCTTCCCAACGGTTTCGTGGGAATGAGCTACATCGACTCCAAGGGCTTCAATCGCGCGACTTACAACTTCGAATACGTGCGCCGCGAATTCCTGGGCGAAGTGCGCTGCCTGGTATTCGATGTGAAGGCGAAAAACGACAAGGAAGTGGGCCGGTTCGAGGGACGTATCTGGGTGGAAGATCAGGAAGACAACATCGTCCGATTCAACGGCGTGTTCGGTCCCGTAGCGAAGAAGGGGCTGTGGTACTACCACTTCGATAGCTGGCGCGTGCAGATGGGCCCTGGCCTGTGGCTGCCAGCCTATGTCTATACCGAAGAAACCGCCCTGAAATACGGCCAGAAGAGAGACCTGCAGTTCAAGGGGCAGGTGCGCTTCTGGGGATACAACCTGAAGACGGCCGGACGGGAGTCTGAATTCAGCACCGTGCGCGTGGATGCGCCTGCGCCGGTGCGCGACTCGAGTACCGCGGCGCCCGACACTTCTCCCGTGGAAGCGACGCGCCTGTGGGATCGCCAGGCAGAAGACAACGTGCTGGAGCGGCTGGAAAAGGCCGGTCTGCTTGCGCCAGAAGGCGAGGTAGACAAGGTTCTCAGCACGGTGGTGAATAACCTGGAAGTGACCAACAAGATCGAGGTGGAGCCCCCGGTGCGCTGCCGCGTGCTGCTGACCTCGACGCTGGAATCCTTCAGCGTAGGCCATACCATCATCCTCAGCCGCGGGCTGCTCGATGTGCTGCCCGACGAGGCCAGCCTGGCCTCGATGCTGGCATACGAACTGGGGCACGTGCTGCTGGTGCACAATGAGGATACCCAGTACGCTTTCGCCGACCGCATGATGATTCCCGACGAAGATGTAATGTCGAAATTCCGCTTCCACCGCGACGACGCGACAAATGCACTGGCCGAGGCGAAGGCCATTGAACTTCTGCGGAATTCGCCTTACAAAGGCACACTGGCTACCGCCGGACTGTTCCTGCGCGCGCTGGATGCGCATTCCAAAGAACTGTCGCACCTGATCAGCCCGCACCTCGGCAACCGCGTATCCAACATGAAGGAATTGATGGCGGGCGCGCCGGCGCTGGAAGCCAACCGTACGGACCAAATCGCTGCGCTGCCGCTAGGCGGGCGTATCAAGCTCGAACCGTGGAACGATCACGTGGAACTGAGCAAGCCCAAGGCGGTGGCCCTGCTCTCTCCTCGTGAGAAGCTGCCCTTTGAGATTACGCCGTTCTGGCCTTACCTCTCGCGGCAAGGCGCCAACCCGACTCCGCAAACGGCAACCACCGATCCGAAGGCACCGACGCCGCCGCAGAACTAGCAGCGGGCGGAAGGAAACTCACTCCCCGATATCCTGGGAAAATAAAGAGGCCCGCGGGATGTTTCCAGCGGGCCTCTTTATTTGCGGGACGGTAAATTGCGCTCAGGCTTTCGCTTTGGCGGTCTCGGCCGGCTCGGCTTCTTCCACTTTTTCTTTCTTCTTGGTCTCTTTCTTCTTCAGCTTATAGCCCACCAGCTCGAGGATGGCTTCGTGCGCGCCATCACCGAAGCGGTAGCCGGCTTTGATGATGCGCGTATAGCCGCCATTGCGCTGCGAAAAGCGCGGAGCGATGTCGGCGAAAAGTTTCTTGGTGGCGAGCGGTGTCATCAGGAACGCCGCGGCCTGACGGCGGGAGTGCAAAGTATCGCGCTTGCCGAGCGTGATCATATGCTCGACCAGCGGACGAGCGGCGCGGGCGCGAGCGATGGTGGTGCAGATGCTCTCGTAGATGATCACGTTGGTGACCAAGGCGCGCAGCGTGGCCCGACGGTGGGCGGGCTGGCGTCCAAGCTTGGAACCGGAGTTCAGATGTCGCATGGCGTAATCCCGGCCTAGAGCGCCGTGGTCTCCTCGGCGGTCGGTGGCGCCGTCTGGCTGGCGAGCGGCGGCCAGATGATGCGGCCGTGCTCGTCGATCTTCATCCCCAGGGTGAGGCTCATGCGTCCGAGGATTTCCTTGATCTCGTTGAGCGACTTGCGGCCGAAGTTTTTAGTCTTCAGCATCTCGTTTTCGCTCTTGATGACCAGCTCGCGGATGGTCTGAATGTTGGCGTTCTTCAAGCAGTTGTAGGAGCGCACGGAAAGCTCCAGCTCCTCGACGGAGCGGTCGAGGTGCTCGACGCGCGTGTCGTGGTAGGGCTCGGAAATCTCCTCGGGCATCTCGGGCTGCTCTTCAAAGTTGATGAAGATGCCCATGTGGTCCTTGATGAGCTTCGAAGCCAGGCCGATGGAATCCTGCGGAGTGATGGCGCCGTTGGTCCAGACTTCCAGCGACAGCTTTTCGAAGTCGGTCATCTGACCGAGGCGCGCGGCTTCCACCGCGTAATTGACCTTGCGCACCGGCGAGTGAACGGAGTCCACAGGAATGTATCCGATGGGCAGGTCTTCGTCGAAGTTGCGGTCCGCGCCCACGTACCCGCGGCCGTTCTTGACGCGCATTTCGATCTGCAGGTTGCCGCCCTCGCCCACGGTGGCGATGTAGACGTTCTTGTCGAGCACGGCGATGTCGGAGTCCTCGGCGATCATGGCCGAGGTTACTTCGCCGGGCTGCTCGACGTGCAGGGTGATGGTCTTGGGCTGATCGGTCATCAGCTTCAAGGGCACCTGCTTGAGGTTGAGGATGATGTCGGTGGCGTCTTCCACTACGCCGGGGATGGGCGAAAATTCATGCAGCACGCCTTCCACTTTGACCGCGGTGATGGCCGCGCCTTCGATGGAGCTGAGCAGCGCGCGGCGAAGCGCGTTGCCCACGGTGGTGCCCCAGCCGCGCTCAAAAGGCTGCGCGCTGAAACGCCCGAATTTGTCCGTCAAGGTCTCGAGTTCCGCTGCCAACCGCTTGGGCTTCTGAAATCCTTTCCACATGACTGCTAACCTCCTCCCTACTTACCGGGAAAATTCGAAAATGGTTTTTCTCAGCGAAGGGCGTCCCGCCGGGCGGGCCGCGGCTTCATGAAATTGCGCGACGGACTGGAATACTTACTTCGAATACAGCTCGACGATGAGCTGTTCGTTGATCGACGGCGTCTGCACGTTCTCGCGCTTGGGGAGTGCAATCACTTTGGCTTTGCCGGCGTCGCGGTCGATCTCCATCCACGGCACCATGTTCAGGCTCTGGGAAACGTTGCGCGCTTCCATCACCATGGTGTTCTGCAGCATGGTTTCCTTCAGGCTGATTTCATCGCCCACGCTGATCTGGAACGAGGGAATATTGACCTTGCGGGCGTTGACGCGCACGTGGCCGTGATTGACCATCTGCCGCGCCTGCGCGCGCGAGCCAGCCAGACCCATGCGGTAGACCGCGCTATCGAGACGCCGCTCCAGCATGACGATCAGGTTTTCGCCGGTGGGTCCCTTGGCGCGCTCGGCCTTCTCGAAATAGTTGCGGAACTGCCGCTCCAGCAGCCCGTAGGTGCGCTTGGCCTTCTGCTTTTCGCGCAACTGGATTCCGTAGCCCTGCATTTTGGGACGGCGGCTCTGCCCGTGCTGCCCGGGCACGAAGTTGCGCCGCTCGATGGCGCACTTGTCGGTGAAGCACCGCAGTCCCTTCAGAAAGAGCTTCACGCCCTCTCGACGGCACAAACGGCATACTGCATCGCGATGTCTTGCCACGTACTTCTCTCCTTTAAATTTCTTCCCGAAGGAAGAAAAAAAACTACACGCGCCGGCGCTTGGGCGGACGGCAGCCGTTGTGCGGAATCGGGGTCACGTCCCGTATGGACTTGATCATGATGCCCGCGGTAGACAGCGCGCGGATGGCCGATTCGCGGCCGGCGCCCGGCCCCTTCACGCGGACATCGACGGACTTGACGCCAAACTGGTCGCGCGCCGTACCCGCCGCGGTGACGCAGGCCTGCTGCGCGGCGTAGGGAGTGCCTTTGCGCGAGCCCTTGAAGCCCACCGAGCCGGAAGACGACCAGCTGAGCGTGCGGCCTTCGAGGTCGGTGATGGTCACCAGGGTGTTGTTGAACGACGCCTGGATGTGCACCAGCCCGTGCGGCACCACGCGCTTTTCGCGCTTCTTCTTGAATTCCTTCTTCTTCTTGGTCGGCTTAGCCCCAGCCTCTGCTGCTCCGGCTGCCGCCTTCTGTTTGGGTTCTTTGGCCACTGCGTTTTTCCTTTGTCGGAATCTGCTTTAAGAAACCAATTCTACTTCTTGAGCGCGGTCTTCTTCTTATTGGCCACTGCGCCGCGCCGCGGACCCTTGCGAGTGCGCGCGTTGGTGTGCGTGCGCTGCCCGCGGACGGGCAGATTCCTGCGGTGACGCATGCCGCGATAGCATTGAATATCGATCAGCCGCCGCACGTTCATCTGCGTCTCTTTGCGCAGGTCACCCTCGACGCCGCCCTGTTCTTCAATGGTGGCGCGAAGATGGGTGACTTCGTCCTCGGTGAGGTCCTTGATCTTTTTGGTCTCCTCCACCTTGGCCTGCTCGCAGATGGCGCGCGCGCGCGCCTGGCCGATGCCATAAATGGCCGTCAGACCTATCCAGAGCCGCTTCTGCGGATTCAAATCAACGCCTGCAATTCTTGCCATAACTGCTCCTTCTTGGGCTGTGCGGTTACGCCCGCGGTTAGCCCTGGCGCTGCTTGTGCTTAGGATTGGCGCAGATGACGCGCACCACGCCGCGCCTCTTAACCACTTTGCACTTATCGCAAATTTTTTTGACCGACGACCGAACCTTCATTCCCTGCCTCCGCTATCACTTGCGCGGGCTACCCGCCTTCCGGAAGAGCGCCTCACTTGAAACGGTACACAATGCGCCCGCGCGTCAGATCGTAAGGCGAGAGCTCCACCTGCACGCGATCGCCCGGCAGGATGCGGATGAAATTCTTGCGCATCTTGCCCGAAATGTGCGCCAGCACGCGGTGCTTGTTCTCCAGCTCCACGCGGAACATGGCATTGGGCAGCGGCTCGATCACCGTGGCCATCACTTCGATGGCATCCTCTTTGGGATTGCCGTCGGTGGGCTTTTTCTTCGCTTCGTTAGGCCGTTTCAACATTCACTCCTGCCGCTGGCTCTAAAATCCGCGCGCCGCCAATTCGCCAGAATTTCTTTCTCTACCAAGACGGCCCGGCCATTTCTCTGGGCCGCGTCAAAATCCAAGGACCATTTTCCGTGACCGCCACGGTGTGCTCGAAATGCGCCGAGCGGCTGCGGTCCGCGGTTACCGCCGTCCATTTATCGCCCAGCACCACCACCCCGGCGGCGCCGGCATTGACCATCGGCTCGATGGCCAGCACCATGCCCGGCTGCAAACGCGGCCCACGTCCCGGCTCGCCGTAATTGGGCAGTTGCGGCTCCTCGTGCATACGCGTGCCGATGCCGTGACCCACGAACTCGCGCACTACCGTAAAACCGTGCTGTACCACCCAACTCTCCACGGCGTGAGAGACGTCGCTCAGGCGATTCCCGGGGCGAACCTTATCGATCGCCCGATCGAGCGACTCGCGAGTCACCTGCAGCAGCGACTCCGTTTCCGGCGCCACTTTCCCCGCCGGAACCGTGACCGCCGCATCGCCGTAATAGCCGCCGAGCTCGACGCCGAAGTCGATGGAAACTATATCGCCCTCGCGAATCTTGCGCGCCGCCGAGGGAATCCCGTGCACCACTTCTTCATTGATCGAAGTGCACAGCACGCAGGGAAAACCAAGATATCCCTTGAATGCCGGCCGTGCTCCCAGCTCCGCAGTGCGCCCTGCGGCAAAGACCTCAAGATCCATGGTGCTGACGCCAGGCTGTACTTTTTCTTTCAACGCCGCCAGCACTTGCCAGACGACCTGCCCGGCCCGGTACATCGACTCGAGCTCCGCAGGCGACTTGCAGACGATGGCCACCAGCTCAATATCCTCCGCTCCCGATGAGCGCGGTCAGGACAGGCGCCCGAGCACGTCCATCAACTCCCGGCGCACCGTCTCGACCGGTTTGGTGCCGTCCAATTCATTCAACTCGCCGCGCTTGCGGTAGAAGTCGACCAGCGGCTTGGTCTGCCGCTCGTACACGGCCAAGCGCTCGCGCACTACTTCTTCGCGATCATCGGCGCGCTGTGCCAGCGGCCCGCCGCAGCGGTCGCACTTAGCTGTTTCGCGCGGCGGTTGCACGGTCAAGTTATAGGTGGTCCCGCACTTCGCACAGGCCAGGCGGCTGCCCATCCGGCGAACCAATTCTTCGGGCTCGGCCTCGAGCAGCAGCACCACCGGCGAGCCAAACCTGGTGCGTTCCAGAATCTTTCCCAATTTTTCCGCCTGGGCGATGGTGCGCGGAAATCCGTCGAATACGAACCCGCCGGCGCAGTCCGGCTGAGAGATACGCTCTTCCACCATTCCCAATACGATGTCATCGGGCACCAACTGCCCGGCATCCATGATCGGCTTGGCGCGGCGCCCCAGCTCGGATCCGCGCGCCACATGGTCGCGGAACATGTCGCCGGTGGAAAGATGCGGCAGGCCGTACATCTGCGCGATCTCTTTGGCTTGGGTTCCCTTGCCCGCGCCCGGAGGCCCGAGAAAAATCAGCGCGCGGCGCAGCTTCTTCGGTTGCGCACTTCCGCCGGGATTCCCTTCCGGCGCGCCTTGCGGATTTACCGAACCGCCGCTAACCACGGCGCCCCCTGAGCCGGCCTTTCTTGACGAAGCCGTCGTAATTGCGCATGACCAGCTGGGCTTCGATCTGCTGCACCGTATCCATGGCCACGCCGACCACAATCAGCAGCGAAGTGCCGCCGAAGTAAAACGTGACGCCCAGCCCATCGAGAATCCATCGCGGAAAATGCTGGTCAAACCAGATGCCCACGCCGCCATACAGGTGGTGGAGCTTCAGCCCGGCAATCATCCATTCCGGAATCAGGCAGACCAGCGCCAGATACACGCCGCCGACGAAGGTCAAGCGCGTGAGAATGCGGCTGACGTGCTCGGAGGTGTTGCGCCCCGGACGTATGCCGGGAATAAACCCGCCATGCTTGCGCATGTTGTCGGCCAGCTCGGTGGGATTGAATACAATGCCCACGTAAAAAAATGCAAAACCAATAATCAGCGTTACATAGAGCAGCGTATACAGCGGCTCGCCCCAGCTGATGGCCCGGAAAATATCCTGCGTGCGCTGCGACTTGGCCTGGAACAGCAGCGCCAGGGTCTGCGGAATGGTCAGCAGCGAGCTGGCAAAAATAGGCGGGATCACGCCGCCGGCGTTGACGCGCAGCGGGAGATAGGTCATCTGCCCACCCATCATGCGCCGCCCCACCACGCGCTTGGCATACTGCACGGGGATGCGCCGCTGGCCACCCTCCACCAGGACGATGAAGGCCACCACCGCCACCATCACCACCAGCAGGACGATTACGGCGATGGCGGTAAAATTTCCCCAGTCGTTATTCACTACTTTGCGCGACAAATCTTCGATGGCTCTGGGCAGGCCCACTACGATGCCGGCAAAAATAATCAGCGACATGCCGTTGCCGATACCGCGCTCGCTGATCTGCTCGCCGAGCCACATGATGAAGGCGGTGCCCGTGGTCAGGGTGAGGATGGTCATGAGCACGAAGCCGACGCCGGGGTGGTAAACCAGCGCTCGCGCGCCGCCCGTGGAATCCACGGTCTGCTTCATCAGCGTGAAGGAGATGGTCATGGACTGGAAGATGGCCAGCCCTACGGTGAGGTACCGGGTGTACTGGGTAATTTTGCGGCGGCCCAGCTCGCCTTCCTTTTGCAAACGTTCCAAGTACGGGAACACCACGGTCATCAACTGCAAAATAATCGACGCGGTGATGTAGGGCATAATGCCCAGCGCGAAAATCGTCAACCTGCGGAAATTTCCGCCGCTGAACAGATCCAAAACGCCCAGTACGGACCCGCGCCCCTGCTCGAAAAGCTGCTGCAGCAGCTCGGTGTTGATCCCCGGCGTGGGAATAAACGCGCCCAACCGGTAGACGGCCAGGAGCCCGAGCGTAAACAGCAGCCGGCGGCGAAGATCCGGTATCCGGAAAATATTCGCAATCGCGTTGAGGAAGCGGTCCATTCTTAGTATTCCACAGTGTTTACTTCAACAGCTCGATCTTGCCCCCGGCAGCCACAATTTTCTGCTCCGCCGATTTGCTGAAGCGATGGGCGCGCACGGTGAGCGCCACTTTCAGCTCGCCAGTGCCCAGAACTTTCACGCCCAGAGCCGCCTGGCGCACGATGCGGCGCTCCAGCAGGCCTTCCGGCGTGACGTTGGCGCCGGCGGCAAAGACATTCAGCGATGCCACGTTGACGATGGCATAGTCCGTGCCAAATGGATTGCGGAAGCCGCGCTTGGGAATGCGCCGGTGCAGCGGCATCTGGCCGCCTTCAAATCCCCAGCGGCGCGAATAGCCGGCGCGCGATTGCTGGCCCTTGTTGCCTTTGCCCGCGGTCTTGCCGAGCTTGGAGCCCATTCCGCGGCCTACGCGCACTTTTTTGTGGCGCGAGCCTCGCGGGGGACGCAAATTGGAAAGTTTCACCGTCATGATGGCCTCAATTTTTTGCGTGGACGCCGTCCACTTCCACCAGGTGCCTGACCTTCAGCAGCATTCCGCGGTTTGACGGCGTATCCGGCAGCTCCAGCACCTGATGCATGCGCCGAAACCCCAGGCCGCGAATGGTCTGGCGCATGTCGCGCGGGCAGGCGATGAAGCTCACCACCCACTTGATGCGCAGCATATTTTCTTTTTTCTTGGTCATGGCTAGTTTCCCGCCCGCTTTCCACTTTCCGGATTCTTTCCTCTTGCGCCGCGCTAGGCGGTCATGTCCGAGGCCTGCTTGCCGCGCGTTTCCGCCACTTTCGCGGCGTCTTTGAGCCTGACCAGCGCGTCGAACGTGGCCTTGATGACGTTGTGCGGATTCGAAGTGCCGATGGATTTGGTGAGCACGTTGTGCACCCCGGCCACTTCCATCACCGCGCGCACCGGCTTGCCGGCGATGATGCCGGTGCCTTCCGAAGCCGGCTTGAGCAGCACGGAACCGGCGCCGTAGCGGCCCAGCACGATGTGCGGCACGGTGCCATTCTTCAGGTTCACGCGGATCAAATTCTTTTTGGCCTGCTCGACGGCTTTGTGAATCGCCATGGGCACTTCGCGCGCCTTGCCCATGCCGAACCCGGCATGGCCGTTCTGATCGCCCACCACGACCAGCGCGGAAAAGCTCATATTTTTTCCGCCCTTGACCACTTTGGTGACGCGGTTGATGGCCACCACCTGTTCCTTCAGGGAATTGGGGTTGGCGTCAACCTGCCGGCGAACTGCAAGAATGTCTCTTAGAATGTGTTTGGACATGTCGCTAGAATTTCAACCCCGCTTCGCGAGCCGCATCGGCCAGCGCCTTTACCCGTCCATGATATCTGTAGCCGCCGCGGTCGAAGACCACCTGGGTGATCCCCGCTGCGAGCGCGCGCTCGGCGGCAATTTTCCCCACTATTTTCGCGGCCGCCACGTTGCCGCCGCCCTTCACCGATTTCGCGGTTTCCTTGTCGTGCGAGCCGGCGGAACACAGCGTGCGTCCGGTCGCGTCGTCGATGACCTGCACGCTGATATTGCTGAGCGAGCGGTACACGCTCATGCGCGGACGGTCCATGGTGCCCTGCACGCGCCGCCGCAGGCGGTGATGAATCCGCTGGCGGTGCGCGTCGCGCGAAAGTTTTCGGACGGGTACGATAGCCACGCTTCTTCTCCCTTATTAAGCGCCGGTCTTGGCGCCGGCCTTTCCAGCCTTTTTCTTTAGAGGCTCGCCGCTGATGCGCACGCCTTTCTGCTTGTACGGATCGGGCGGACGCAGGCTGCGCATGTTGGCGGCGACCTGGCCCACCTGGCCCTTATCCGCGCCGGAGACGGTGAGGTGGGTTTGCGCGCCCACGGTAACCTGAATCCCTTCGGGGATGGGGAACTGCACGGGATGCGAAAATCCCAGGCTGAACACCACGATCTTGCCTTTCACTTCGGCGCGGTAACCGACGCCCACGATGTCGAGCTCCTTCTTGAACCCGTCGGTGACTCCGGTGACGGCATTGGCCACCAGCGCGCGGGTCAGTCCATGCAGCGCGCGCTGTTCGTCGTTTTCGCGCACGGCTACGAGCTGCTTGTCCTGCTGCTCCATCTTGATGCCCAAGGGCACGGGAACGGTCAGCTTGCCTTTGGGACCCTGCACATCGATGTGCCCCGCGGCAATCTGCACTTTGACGCCCTGGGGAATCGGAATCGGTTTTCGTCCAATCCGTGACATTTATTTATCTATCCTCTAGCTAAACGAACTCGCTTTTTCAAAACCCGAAACTACCCGTGCTACCAAATTTCGCAAAGAACTTCGCCGCCCACTCCGGCCTTGCGCGCCGAACGTCCGGTCATCAACCCGCGCGGCGTGGTGAGAATGCTGACGCCCATGCCGCCGAGCACCTTGCGGGTGTCGTACTTGCCGGCATACACGCGGCGTCCCGGGCGGGAGATGCGCTTCAGCCCGGAAAGCACGCAATGGCGGTCGGGCGTATACTTCAGGAAAATTCGCAGCGTGCGCTTCACTTTATTTTCTTCCGCCACTTTGTAGGTGGCGATGAAGCCTTCTTCCTTGAGGATCCGGGCCAGCTCGGTCTTCAGCTTGGAAGAGGGAATGTCCACGCGCGCGTGCTTGGCCAGCGCGGCGTTGCGGATGCGGGTGAGCATGTCGGCTACGGGATCGGTCTGCATAGTCTCTCGTCCTTACCAGCTCGCCTTGGTCACTCCGGGAATCTGACCCACCAGGGCCAGCTCGCGGAAGCACAGGCGGCACATCTTGAACTTGCGCAGAAACGCGCGCGAGCGCCCGCACAGCAGGCAGCGGTTGCGCACGCGCACCTTGAACTTCGGCTTGCGCTTCATTTTTGCAAATGCACAGGTACGGGCCATCGATTCTCCTCGCCTTTCTCCGGCTAGCTCTGCGTGCGCAGCGGCACGCCCAGCAGCTTGAGCAGCTCGCGAGCCTCTTCATCGGTGCGCGCGCTGGTGGTGAGCGTGATGTTCATTCCCTTGATCTTGTCCACACGGGTGTAATCGATTTCCGGAAACACCAGCTGATCCTTCAACCCCAGCGTGTAATTGCCGCGCCCGTCAAACGAATTGGCGGGCAGGCCTTTGAAGTCGCGCACGCGCGGCAGCACGAAGCTGCACAGCCGGTCGAGAAACTCGTACATGCGCTCGCCGCGCAGGGTTACGCAGCAGCCGATGGGCATGCCTTTGCGAATCTTGAAATTGGCGATGGACTTCTTGGCGCGCGTGACCACGGGCTTCTGTCCGGCAATCAGGCCCAGCTCGATGACGGCCACATCCAGCAGCTTGATGTTCTGGCTGGCTTCGCCCATGCCGATGTTGACGGTAATCTTCTTGAGCTTCGGCGCGGCCAGCGGGTTCGAATAGTTGAACCGCTTGACCAGCGCGGGAAGCACCTCTTTGCGATAGCGTTCGTTGAGTCGCGTGATCATGTACCTGGTTTCCTTGTGTCTACGGTTCTTGCTTTTATCTCCGGCGCGAACTAATTATCAGGAACTCGTTATCCCGAACTACTTCTCCATAGTCACTTCTCAATGGTCACGCCGCAGCGCTTGCAGACGCGCGTACTCACGCGGTGGGTACCTTCCATGTGCACGGTGTGTCCCACGCGGGTGGGCTTGTTGCATCCCGGGCAGACCAGCATCACGTTGGAGACGTGGATGGCCGCTTCCTTCTCCACGATGCCGCCCTTCACGTTTTTCGAGGGGTTGGCGCGGGTGTGGCGCTTGATCATGTGCGCGTGCTCCACGGTGACGGTCATATTCACAGCGTTCACCGACAGCACGCGCGAGGTTTTGTTGGCCATCTGCTCGCGGTCGCGCCCGCTCATCACCCGCACCAGGTCGCCCTTGCGGATGCTCATCTTGGCTCGAATTTTTCTCTCTCGATTCATGGCTACCACACTTCCGGAGCAAGCGAGACAATCTTGGTGAACTTGCGCTCGCGCAGTTCGCGCGCCACCGGCCCGAACACGCGCGTGCCCACCGGCTCGTTGGCGTCGTTGATCAGCACCGCGGCATTGTCGTCAAAGCGGATGTACGAGCCGTCGCGCCGGCGATGTTCCTTGCGCATGCGCACGATCACCGCTTTCACCACCGTTCCCTTCTTGACCTGGCTTTCCGGCGCGGCCTCTTTTACCGAAGCGGTGATGATGTCGCCCAGGCCGGCTTTGAGCCCGGTATGGCCGCCGATGGGCAAAATGCACATCAGCTTCCGCGCGCCGGAATTGTCGGCCACCATCAGCCACGTACGCATCATGATCATGACTTGGCTCCGTTTCCTTTACGCTACGCGCGCGCCGAGCGCGCCACGATTTCCGCCAGCCGCCAGCGCTTGAGCTTGGAAAGCGGCCGGGTTTCCACGATGCGCACTTTGTCGCCGGTGCGCGCCTCGCCATTTTCGTCGTGCGCGTAGAATTTCTTGGTGATGCGCATGGTGCGCTTATAAAGATTGTGCTGCACGGTGCGCGTCACCTTGACCACGATGGTCTTCTGCATCTTGGCGCTGGTGACGAAGCCTACCTTGGTCTGCCGCTGGTGGCGTTCGGGCTTTTGGCCGGCGTCGTGCTTGCCCGCTTCGTGCTTGCCCGCGTCGTGCTTGCTGGCGTTCTTGGCTGCTTCATTTTCCATGCTTGATCCCCAATTCCTTCTGGCGCAGCAGTGTCTTTACGCGGGCCAGGTCGCGGCGCACTTCGCGCATGCGCTTGAGGCTTTCCGCCTGCCCGGTGACCATCTGAAAACGCAGCCGGAAGAGCTGCTCGCCAAGCTCTTTTTCCTGCAATTCCAGCTCTCGCGCATCGAGCTGCTGAAGTTTTTCCACGCGTCGCGGCATTACAACACCCCCGCGCGGGCGATGAACTTGGTTTTGATGGGCAGCTTGTGCGAAGCGATTCTCATGGCCTCTTTGGCCGTGGCCAGGTCCACGCCTTCCAGCTCAAACAGCATGCGCCCGGGCAACACCACGGCGACCCAGTATTCCGGCGAGCCTTTTCCTTTTCCCATGCGCGTTTCCGCGGGCTTCTTGGTGAAAGGCTTATCCGGAAACACGCGAATCCACAACTTCCCTCCGCGCTTGGTGAAGCGCGAAATGGCTACGCGGGCTGCCTCGATCTGGCGGTTGGTGAGCCACACGCATTCCAGGGCTTTCAATCCATACTCACCGAAGGCCAGCGAGCTGCCGCGCCAGGCCTTGCCGGTGCGGCGTCCGCGCATCTGCTTGCGGTACTTAACTTTTTTCGGCATCAACATAAATTATTTTCTCACCTGAAATTCCGCCGCGGCTTTTTACCGCGGGCGCGCCAGCGGCGCAATCGGCTCCATAACCCCGCGCGATACCGGACCGGACCGCGCCGGTATACTTTCGCCCTGATAGACCCAGCACTTCACGCCGATGACGCCGTAGGTGGTGTACGCCTGAGCGAAACCGTAATCGATGTCCGCGCGCAAGGTCTGCAGCGGTAAGCGCCCTTGCAGATACCATTCCGTGCGGGCGATTTCTTTTCCGTTGAGGCGCCCGGAGACACGCACCTTGATGCCCTTGCAGCCGAAGCGCA
This sequence comes from Acidipila sp., assembly GCA_010365215.1. Lineage (GTDB taxonomy): Bacteria > Acidobacteriota > Terriglobia > Acidiferrales > UBA7541 > JAAFGT01. Next base: position 30,478 of record JAAFGT010000041.1, read on the forward strand.
GCGCCGAATCCACCGACTTGCGCATGGCCCGGCGGAAGGCGGTGCGCTTCTCCAGCTGCAACGCAATCGATTCGGCGACGAGCTGCGCGTTGAGTTCCGGGCGGTGCACTTCCTGAATCTCGATGTGCACTTCGCGCTTGGTGCGCAGTTGAATTTCGTTTTTCAGCTTGTCGATCTCCGCGCCTTTGCGGCCGATGATGATGCCCGGACGCGCGGTATCGATGCGGATCACCAGCTTGTTGGCGGCGCGCTCGATGTCGATGGAGCTGACTCCGGCGGAGCGCAGGCGCTGCTTGAGCTCGCGGCGCAGTTTCACGTCCTCGTGCAACAGCTCGGCGTAGTCGCGGTCCGCGTACCAGCGCGATTTCCACGTCTTGTTGTAGCCCAGCCGGAACCCGTAAGGATGTGTCTTCTGCCCCACGCTGCCTCCTACCCCTTTTTCTTTTTGGGCGCGGGCTTTTTGCCCTCGAGCGCCTTGCGCGCGCGGCGCACCGCGCCACGCACGCCTTTCGATTTGGTCTCTTCCGCCGCCGCTTCCGCCGCGCGATGGGTGGCCGCGGTCAGATGCTCGGCTACCGCCACCAGGATGTGCGCGGTGCGCTTCTGATAACGGAAGGCCCGGCCAAACGGAGCCGGGCGGATACGCTTCCAGCGCGAGCCTTCGTTGACGAAGCAGCGCGAAACGTACAGATGATCCACGTCGAGCGCGGCCCCGGAATCTTCCGCTTTGCGCTCGGCATTGGCGATGGCGCTGCGCAGGACTTTTTCAATGTCCTTGGCAATGCGCTTCTTGGTAAACCGCAGGATGTGCAGAGCATCCTCGGCGCGCTGCCCGCGGATCAGGTCAATCACCAGCCGCGCCTTCTGCGGCGAAACGTGCTTGTAGCGCAGCAGGGACTGCGCCTCAATCACCGCCGGTGCCGCCGCGTTTGCCGTCATATGCTGTGTAGCCATCAGATTTCCGCCTTACGCCTTGGGGCCCGACGGCGCCGGAGCGCCCGAAGAGCCGCCGCTCGGAGCCGGCGCCGATCCTGCCGCCTTCTCCAGAGCTACCTTCACCGAATGGCCTTTAAAGGTGCGCGTGGGCGCGAATTCGCCCAGCTTGTGTCCCACCATCTGCTCGGTGATGTACACGGGAATAAACTTCCTCCCGTTGTGCACCGCAATGGTGTGGCCCACCATTTCCGGGGTGATGGTGGAGCGCCGCGACCACGTCTTGATTACTTTCTTGTCGTTGCGCACGTTCAGCGCTTCGAGCTTGGCGTTCAAGTGCGCGTCGATAAACGGGCCTTTCTTGACTGACCGCGGCATGCTCCCTCTATTCCGCCACGCGGCGCAGTTTGATCCACTGCGCGCGGCGCATTTTTCTAAATCCACGCACGGGTCCAGGAACCCGGTGCGATACCGTGCAGAACGGGCAGACAAATCGCGTGCCCAGCGCGGTGGAAATCTTCTCTACAATCACCGCCCAACCCGGCTTGCAGAACCGGAAGGGCACCTGCTCGGGCGGCTGTGCCACGGCCCGCACAACCGGCTTCAATGCTTTGGCCGGCGGGGCCGCCACGACGCTTTTGCGCGCCGAAATTTTCCCCGCGGAAATTTTCGCCGGCGCAATTTTCCGCTCCGCAGCGCCATGCGCGGAGCTGCTGCGCGCCGAACTCCGGCTGGCACCGCTCCGGGTCGAGCTGGTACGTGCTGAGCTGCTGCGTGCTGAACTGCCTAGAGCCCTCCGGCGACTTGCCGGCCGTGCCGATCTGCTCGCACTCATCTGTCGTCCTTTCCCTGAAACCCGCCGCGCCAGGCTTAGTGGGGTTTCTCCGTCCGCAGACGGGATTTTCCTGTGACTTCCGCTGTGACTTGCGCCGCAGCCGCTACGGCTTCCGCCTCTGCACTACATACTTATCCGCCCGGTGACTACGCCGCGTCTTCGCGCCCAGGGTGGGAAAGCCCCAGGGCGTCTGCGGATGGTTTCCCTTCACGCGGCCTTCTCCGCCGCCGTGGGGGTGGTCTACTGGATTCATGGCTACGCCGCGCACCGTGGGCCTGCGGCCCATCCAGCGCGTCTTGCCGGCTTTGCCGTACGTCACGTTTTCGTGGTCAAGGTTGCCGATCTGCCCGACCGTGGCGATGCAGTCCAGATGGAATTTCCGGATTTCGCCGGAAGGCAGCTTGATCAGCGCGATGTCGCCTTCTTTCGAGAGCAACTGCGCCGACGAGCCCGCCGAACGCACCACCTGCCCGCCTTTTCCTGGAAACAGCTCCAAGTTGTGAATCGGCGTGCCCGGAGGAATCAGGCGAATGGGCAGAGCGTTGCCCGGCAAAATGTCCGCGCCCGCACCGCTTTGCACGGTCATGCCCACTTCAAGCCCCACGGGATGGAGGATGTAGCGCTTCTCGCCATCCACGTAGTGCAACAAAGCGATGCGCGCCGAGCGGTTGGGGTCGTATTCAATCGACGCCACCTTGGCGGGGATCCCCGTCTTGTCGCGGCGGAAATCGATGCGCCGGTACTGGCGCTTGTGCCCGCCACCGCGATGCCAGATGGTGATTTCGCCGTGCGAGTTTCTGCCGCCCGAGCGCTTCTTCGGCTCCAGCAGCGATTTTTCCGGCGTCTCGCGGGTGAGATCGCTCTTATCGAGAGCGGTCAGAAAACGCCGCGATGCCGTGTATGGTTTAAAACTCTTTAGCGCCATGATTCCCTCTTGCCCGCTGCCAATCTCCGCAGACTAGAGACTCTCGCTGTACTCGATCATCTTTTCGCCGGCCGCCAGCTTGACGTAGGCCTTCTTCCAGTCACGCCGGTAGCCTTCGCTCTTGCCGCGCCGCCGGAACTTCCCGAAATACTGCGCGGTGCGCACGGAATCCACTTTGACTTTGAAAATCTTCTGCACCGCTTCCTTGATCTGCGTCTTGGTCGCGGCCGGAGCCACTTCGAATACCACGGTGTGCTGCGTCTCTTTTACGCCCAGCCCTTTCTCGGTGATGATGGGCCGGCGGATCACGTGATAAGAATTCGTCAACATGCGCTAATCCTTCTTCGCTTTGGGTGCTTTGGCCTTCTTTTTCTTTGCCGGAGCTTTCTCCGCTTTCGCGGGCTTGGCTTTTGCCGCGGGCTTGGCGGCTTTCTTTACCGGCTTCTTCGGAGCAGGCTCAATCTGCACGGTCTGCGAAGGGGCGGCAGTGCGCGTGTCCGAGCGGCCTTCGGCGCGCGCTTCGCCGCGCTTATGCGGCTCGAGCGATTCGGAGAGCCGCAGCGCGGCGTCCTTGGATACCAGCAGGCGGTCGTGCAGCAGCAGGTCGTAGGGCCTGAGCTCTTGCGGTGCCACCATTTTGGTTCCATGCAGGTTGCGGCTGGCCAGCTCCAGATTACGGTTGCCCGGTTTTTCGACAATCAGGAAAGACTGGCTCTGGCCATTCAACTTCCCCAGCGTCTCGCGGAAAATCTTGGTGCGGTGCGATTCGAGCGCCCAATCTTCCACCACGGTTAATTTCTGTTCTTCCAGTTTCGCGGTGAGCGCCGAACGCAGCGCGCCCAGCAACACTTTGCGCGGCAGCCGGTAAGAGTAATCGCGCGGCTTGGGGCCATGGACGATGCCGCCCTTGCGCCAGATCGGCGAGCGGATCGAGCCCACGCGCGCACGGCCGGTGCCTTTCTGCTTCCAAAGTTTTCGGCCTGAGCCGGATACTTCTCCGCGCCGCTTGGTGCTGTGCGTGCCCGCGCGTTCCCCGGCCAGCTGCCAGCGTACCGCTTCGTGCAGCAGGTGAGGCTTGACCGCCACGGCAAACACCGCGTCAGACAGCTCGACCTGTCCCACCGTCTTGCCTTCCAGATTCACTACGTCAACACTCGCCATGGTCTTCTCGCCTTCCGTTACGTCGCCTTCCGTTACGCCGCGGGCCGCGCACGGCGAATCATCACGTAACCGCCGTTCGGACCGGGAATGGCTCCGCGCACCAGCAGCAGATTCTCTTCCGCATCTACTTTCACCACTTCAAGATTCTTGACGGTTACGCGCTCGTGGCCCATATGCCCGGGCATATGCTGTCCCGGCCACACGCGCGAAGGAAACGAGCTGCCGCCAATCGAGCCGGGCGCGCGGTGGAACATGGAGCCGTGAGAGGCGTCGCCGCCGCGGTAGTGCCAGCGCTTTACGCCGCCCTGAAAGCCTTTACCCTTGCTAATGCCGCAGACGTCGACCACTTCGCCCAGCTTGAAATGTTCCGCCAGCACGCGGTCGCCGACTTTGGTTTCTTTCTCGGACTCTTCCAGGCGGATTTCGCGCACAAAGCGCATGGGCGCGGCGTCGGCCTTTTTGAAATGCCCGGTCATCGCTTTGTTGACACGCTGCGGCTTGATGAATTCCACCAGGCCCAGTTGCGCGGCTTCGTAGCCGTCGGTTTCCATGCTGCGCCGCTGCACCACCACGCACGGGCCGGCCTGCACTACGGTGCAGGGAATGGCGGTGCCGTCTTCGGTATAGATCTGCGTCATACCGAGCTTGATGCCGAGAATGCCGTTGACTGCCATGTTCATCGACCTCTACTTGACGCCATGCTCGCGCCCGAACGCTTTGATTTCCACGTCCACGCCCGGCGGAAGATCCAGTTTCATCAGCGCGTCCACCGTATCCGGCGTAGGCTCCAGAATATCGATCAGGCGCTTGTGCGTGCGCATTTCGAACTGTTCGCGCGATTTCTTGTCCACGTGCGGCGAACGCAGCACCGTCCAGCGATTGATGGTGGTGGGCAGCGGAATGGGCCCCGCAACATTGGCGCCGGTACGGCGAGCCGTGTCTACGATATCCCGCGTGGACTGATCCAGCAGGCGGTGGTCGTAGGCCTTCAGGCGAATGCGAATTTTTTCTCCGGCTGACATAAGCTCCCTATTCTCGTTGACGCCTACTCAATAATATCGGTGACCGCGCCTGCGCCCACGGTGTGGCCGCCTTCGCGAATGGCGAAGCGCAGGCCCTTCTCGAGCGCTACCGGCGTAA
>JAAFGT010000042.1:0-22708 GCA_010365215.1 Acidipila sp.
TTCATCACGAAGGCGGCGAGCGCGAGCCGGTCACCAAATCTCTAGTTGATTTTCTTTCCTGGCCCACGCGTCCCGACGATTAAGCCGCCGCACGCCAAGCCATAAAATTGCTGGCGGGGAATTCTGGGGCGCGCATGCCAGCGTCACTCTCAGCGCCACTGTCTCCGTAGGGGCGAGGCTTGCCTCGCCCGCCCTGACTTCTCCACAACGCCACGCCATGGCAACCACCAAACCGCATGACTCCTCACTTCATTGACAAACCCCCACGCCAAAGGCAAACTGGTTTCGCCTCGTAACGCCGCAACATTGTGCCCAAGTGGCGGAATTGGCAGACGCGCTAGATTCAGGGTCTAGTGCCCGCAAGGGTGTGGAGGTTCGAGTCCTCTCTTGGGCACCATTCTTTTCAAAACAGTTAGGCATTAGCCGCCGTTTTTTGTTCCGGGTGCTTCAATACGTCGGGTGTGGGTAGCGGTGTGGGTTGGCTTCTCTGTGAGGCGCTCTACGACCTCTCGAAGATGTGCCTCCCCCAACAACTAATGCGAGAAGACGGAAGTACCACTATCCTGCGCTTCGTATGGCCAATGCTGCCTCGAAACAGGGGACGTGCTCTGCTGCTGGTCTACGCGTCCCTCTCCTCGGCAAGGTTCAACCAGTCCATAGTGAGCCCAACAAAGTTGCTCAACTCGTGCGTCAATTCGTCGAGCTGCACCAGATGATTCTGCATTTTTAAGCCCGCGGGTAAGTGGCTTGACACTCTCGTCCTCCCTCCGTCTAGCTTGCGGAAGCAGAAAACCGACGCCCTCAAGGACGCAAAGGTGCGCCCGTTTGTGCTCTACAGTCTGCGACACACTTTTCTGACTCGCCTGGGCGAGAGTGGCTGCGATGCGTGGACGCTGGCGCGGATCGCCGGGCACGCCTCGATCACGATTTCCGCCCGCTACGTCCACCCATCGGAGGACGCCGTTCTGGACGCCATGTCGCGGCTGCGGGCTAGCCGAGGAGCCGCAACACAGAAGCTGCTCTCCAGCTAGCCGTCGAGCAAGGGAATAATTCCCCCTGAAGGGAAGATTTTTTCCACTCCGAACGATTTTCCAAAGGTCAAGGGCGCCGCAAACCGTGGCCAACTCCTTTGTTTTGGGTTATAAGAGGGAGGCGCGAGCAGAGAGTTATGGTACGTCAATTGCACGCGTCAATGTTGGCGGAAGGGGCCGAGAAAATCATTAACGCAGGAGGGTTCCAAATGGCGAAGAAGAAGCTGAAGAAGCTGAAGAAGCTGAAGAAGGGCAAGAAGCTCCTGCCGACGAAGACCCTCGGGGTCAGGGACCACTCTAATTAGGGCAATAATATACTTGACTCAGTATGCCCATTCTGCCATACTCGCTTCACTATGAAGAACGCAAACAAGCCCAAGACTCTCCAGCAAGCAATCGTCTACTTTGCCAATCCTGATAACTGCCTCAATTTCTTGGTTGAGCGCCGCTGGCCGAATGGTGTTACTTGCCCAACCTGTGAGAGCACTGACGTTCGCTTTATCCTCACTCGCCGCCTTTGGGAGTGCAAGAACAAGCACTCCCGCAAGCAATTCAGCGTCAAGGTCGGAACTATTTTTGAGGATTCCGCTCTTCCGCTCGACAAGTGGCTTATCGCTATGTGGATGGTTGCCAACTGCAAGAACGGTGTTAGTTCCTACGAAGTGGCACGCGCTCTGGGAATCACTCAGAAGTCCGCATGGTTCATGCTGCATCGGATTCGCTTGGCAATGCAGAAGCGGTCTACTATTCCGATGGGCGGCAACGGGAAGCAAATTGAAGTAGATGAGACTTTCGTTGGCGGTGCGGCTCGCTTCATGCACGCTGACAAGCGCAAGCGCCGGATTACTGAGACTGGCACCAAGGACAAGATTGCGGTCATGGGGATTCTGGAACGTGGCGGTGAGATTCGCGCTGCTGTCGTCGGCAATCGTAAGAAGCATACGCTCCAAACCAATATCCGCACTCACGTCAAGGCAGGCAGCGCAATCTATACTGACGCGCTTATGTCCTATCAAGGTCTCAAGCATCAGGGATTCGAGCACAGCGTCATTGACCACGCTGAACGGTACGTTGATGGGCAAGTTCACACTAACGGTCTCGAAAACTTCTGGAGCCTCTTGAAGCGCCAACTCAAGGGAACCTACATTTCGGTAGAGCCGTTCCATCTCTTCCGGTATTTGGACGAACAAGTGTTCCGCTACAACAATCGGGAACTGGCTCACGATGGACTTCGCTTCGAGCATCTTTCAAATCACCTTATCGGCAAGCGTCTCACCTATGCGGAAGTAACTGGCAAGGTGGGTACGACGGATTGCTTGCCCAACTAGGCTCCCTCGCGGGAAGCCGAAGAAACTCCCCGAAAAGTAACACTCTTGGGCACGGCCAGTAGCGCACGGTAGGCCCGCTGGAATCCATCCACGGCGGGCTTAATCGCGCTGTCATAATCTTTGCAACATCCGGGGCATTCCTTTGGAGTAAAATTCCCGTGTGTCTTATTGAATTCGGAAGGTGGTTTCTCCATGTCCAAAGTCACTTTAGTTCCACAAGGACAATGAATCTCCACATAGCGAAGGTCTGGCAATGAGACGATGGATTCATTGTAGGTCATGCTTTTTCCTTTTTAGGCTTCTTCCGCTTTTTGGCTGACTTTTCTTCATCTAATTTCGCTTTGATCTCACTATGGGGAACTGTTACCAGTAGCTTCGCTAGATGCGAGAACTTCTTGTATTCGCTTTTTTCGAGCATGCAACAATACCTCTCTGTTTGGATGACGACCATACCAGTCTTTGAACCACGGAATCGACTTCCCAAATTTCATCTCGGCCTTAAACCACATTCGCATATTAGTTTCTGGAACTGTGGCTACTTGAAACCATTTTTCATTTGGGCTGCGCTTGTAGCCCGCCGGATAGTAATTCTCAAAATCTCGAATGCACTCACTGGACAAACCCTCCATGAGCTTGCCGCGAAAGTGATTCATCCCTAGTTGGAGTGTGAGCCACGCAATGAGATCGACGCATTGAAGTCCAGGAACTGTCCTTCTGTTCTTAAAGTCGTGTTGAACCTTTTCGTCGTAGTGCTCACACATTTGTCCAATTAAGTCATCGACCTCTTCTCGACAGTCAGAGCCTATTGCCTGCCAGTCAAAGATATATTGGAGTGGTTCCTCTATTCTTCGTTGTCTTCGCCACTTTTCAATGTCCCGCAATACATGCCTCACGGCAAAGGTATAATGATTTCCTACATAGGCCCGAAATTCTTCGTTAACCGTAGAAATAATTGAATCGAAGTGATCTTTATAGACAGAAAACCCAAAAGTTTGAACGCCATATTTTTTGCAAAACTGCCTCACGCGCATGAAAATATGATTTTTGTCCCGCTCTGTCAGATGGCGATACTGCTCCTCGTTGCACTTAGGAGCTGCGGCGCAAGGAGACGCATGAAAATCTTTGATGCCTCGCTTTTCTACAAAGCGATTCCAATTATCTTCAAGGGTCAGGATTTGTTTTCCCGGAATAATGAGAGCACTTGCGCTGGCGATGAGATGCTCGGGCGCAGTTCCGCTGTCGTCCAAATAGACCGTAAAAAAGGCCACTTGAACCTCCTTCCAGCGCCTCCCCCACATGCTTATTAGGCTGTGGTAGGTCTGACTGTATTCCTTTGCATTCATCTCGCAAAGGCAACAATATCTTGTCAGCGTTACATTACTGAGTCAAGTATATTATTGCCCTAATTAGACTGAGACACGACGAGCTTGCGAAGAGCTGCCCGAGCAGGCAGCCCTTCCCTTTATCGGGAAGATTTCGCCATGCGGTGGTGCGAATAGCCGCTGACGCCAGAAGCCGCTAGCAGGGACCCGCGCTGTTGCGAATCGCCTCGTAAAAATTGGCCCTGTATAGTGCATCAGTTTAGGTATTCGCCCGTGAGGAGCCATCCATCTCTACAAGGGAACGTAGATGTGAATTGGATCTCCCCGGGAAGGAAGTGCGGTCCCGTGAAAGTCGCCCTGATCTGCATGCCCTTCGCAGACTTTACGATGCCATCGCTGGGGATCAGTCTGCTTCAAGCCGGGTTGCGAAGAGACGGGATCCCCTGTGACCTGTACTACCTGAACCTGCGGTTTGCGGCCCGGATCGGCTGCCTCAGTTACTTGCGACTGGGAGTTGACTCGCCGCCGGGTTCTCTTTCTGGCGAGTGGTTGTTTGCCGCGGAGCTATTCGGGGCTGATGCTCGGCGCGACCGTGCTTATATCGAGACGATCCTGAAAGAGAAGTTTGGCGATTATTTTCACCCTCGCCTCGTGCGGCGCCTCCTCGAAGTGAGGAGTTGTGTGCGGCAATATCTGAATGAGTGTCTCGAGCGTGTGTCCTGGGCCCGTTACGATGTGGTGGGGTTTACATCGTCGTTTCAGCAGAATCTTCCGAGCCTGGCCCTGGCAAAACGAGTCAAGGAAGCTTTCCACGGGACCAAAATTATCTTCGGTGGAGCAAACTGCGAAGGAGAAATGGGAATTGAATTGCACCGCCAATTCCCATTCCTCGACTTCGTCTGCTCGGGCGAAGGTGATCGAGCCTTTCCGGAACTGATCCATCGCCTCGCTGCCGGAGAGGATTTTGGCCAAATCGCGGGCATCATATCGCGAGCAGGCCAGGAAACCCTCGTTCCTCGCGAAATCGTTTCTCCCATTTTTGATCTGGATGCGCTCCCTTACCCTTACTACGACGACTACTTCGAGCAGGTGGAAAAAGTCACCTTGAATCGCCGATTCACGCCCTATATCCCTTACGAGACCTCGCGAGGGTGCTGGTGGGGCGCGAAAATGCATTGCACCTTTTGCGGCCTCAACGGCGCCACGATGGCGTACCGGAGCAAGAGCCCCCAGCGCGCATTGGATGAGCTGATCTATATCGGCAAGCAGTACGGAACCAAGATCGTCGCCACCGATAACATTCTGGACCTGAAGTACCTGGACACGTTCTTCCCGCAAGTTGCGGTTCAGAAACGGCGCTTCACTTTCCATTACGAGACGAAAGTGAATTTGACGAGAAAACAACTGCGAGTCCTTAAGGACGCGGGGGTCAGACATCTCCAACCGGGGATTGAGAGCCTGAGCACATCCATTCTCAGACTCATGAAGAAAGGTTGCAATCTGCTCCAGAACGTTCAATTCTTGAAATGGGCGAAGCAGATGGGCATAAAGGTGGCCTGGAATTTGCTGCACGGATTCCCCGGCGAATCCCCCTCCGAATATCTGGAGATGGCGCGGATCATTCCCTTCTTGACCCATTTGACGCCTCCGAAGAGTACTGAGAGGATTCGAACGGACCGGTTTAGCCCGTATTTCACACGGCCGGCAGAATACGGGTTGCAGGAGGTGCGGCCTCAGAAGGCCTACTCATTCGTTTATCCCTTCAAACGCGAGGCTTTGGGGAGGCTCGCTTACTACTTTGAATTTGATCATCCGCTAGGAGATTCCGTCGAGGAGTATGCGCGCCCGGCAGTCGAGAAGGCGAAAGCATGGCAATCCGCGGGCTCTCGCGGGTACTTGAAGGGAATCATCCGGAATGACTCTTTGGTGGTTGCCGATACTAGGAAGCGCGGCAAGAAATTAACCACCGTGCTTCTAGAACCTCTCAGGACCGCTTACATCTTTTGCGACCAGAGCCGGGCAAGTTCGGAGATCAAAGCGCATTTGTCGGCATGCTTCCCGGCACGAGCTTTCACGGACGCCTGGTTGGAGGAAGCGCTCGATGATTTGGTTTCTCGCGGCCTGATGCTAAAGGACGGGAAATCTTATCTGAGTTTGGCGCTCCTCCCGCTTCCGAGCACGCTGGTTGATTCGCGAGTCTCCGCTGGCGAAGGGCAAGAAGAAATCGGAGTGAAAACTCTGGTCCCGCTCGGCAGCTTGCTCCAGCTATCGGGCAGCTAAGACCGTCTCGCTCAGTGACGCGAGGCATTCGTACATCAAACTAAAGGTGTCTCGAACACCAAATGACGCCGAGAGTCATCATGTTCTGGCCTCCTCTTCGGGCGCCCTCAGTGCAAAGCTCTCGTCCAGGCGAGCAACGGCGAAGACATGCTCAAGCAGCAGTTGTGAAACCGAGCCTGCGGCGTGTTGCGCTGAGGGTTCGGCACGCAAGCGGCATGAACACTGCTTGTGTGTGTGCTATGCTGCATTTTGGTGCACGGCCCTGCTAAGTTGCCAAATATAGATTCAGACGGCAGAGCCATTTTTTTCGCGCGGTGATCGCCGTGAAGATTCCGTCGAACGAACTTCTCGCCATCCTGACAGCAACCAGCTTCGCCGCCGGGTTGAACGTCTACGCAACCGTGGCCACGCTCGGCCTTTTGGCGCATGCCGGCGTGCTCGCATTGCCCCCGGCGTTGCACCTGCTCGCCAGTTGGTATGTGATCGCGTGCTCTGCCGCTCTGTTTGTGGTGGAGTTTTTCGCCGACAAGATTCCTGTTTTCGATCTGCTCTGGAACGCGCTGCATACTTTCGTGCGAATCCCCATCGCCGCTCTGCTGGCCTATGGGGCCACGGCTCAGCTCTCAGCGGGATCGCAACTGCTGGCAACGCTTTTGGGAGGCATGATTGCACTGGTAGCGCACAGCGGTAAGACTGCTGTCCGCGCGGCGGTTACTCCCTCCCCGGAAGCTTTTTCCAATATAGCGCTCAGCCTGGGCGAAGACGCGCTCGCTGTATTCCTCACATGGTTTGCCACAAGCCATCCCTATTGGGCGGCAACGATGGCGCTGGCGCTTGTGTTGCTCTTCGTCGTCCTGATGCGCTTGGTGGTGCGCGCCCTTCGCATTGTGTGGCGGAGAACCCGCAAGCAATTTGACCTGATCACTAACGCTGTTTGAGTATGCGTTGCGGAGTCCCATGCCCGGGCGGAGCGATCCTTTACCCAGAACTCTGGCGCGGCACAGCTTCTCGGGAATTGTGAAGGGCGCAGTTGGTGCGATGGCGGTCGCATCGCCAGTTGCTCTTACCGTTTCGCGGCAAAAGCTTCATCCACGCCACGGATCTCATCGTCATCCTGTGGTCGCCACGCACCGCCCAATTTTTGCAGGGCTTCGCGCAGCCTGGGAATTGGCCGGGCAGCGAAGCTTTTTCGCAGCTTCGCCCATTCCTCTCGCGTCGCCTGCACTTCCTCGATGCTGCCATCAGTGCAAAAGGCCGTCGCGGCGCCTGCGGCCGATCCGTGCTCGTCCTGGAAATCCTCATGCAGGTATGCGGAGAAAAAATCCCGAAGCCGTGGATATTGGGCGGCGGCAAATTCCGCTTTCTTGCTTTTCTTATCTCGCTTCAATCGCGTCCCTCCGGATATGTGGTCAGAACATGAAAGTCCGCCGCTCCGTCCGCTTTCAACACGATTACAGAACGCGTACACGGTGACGACTGCGATTCTCCGTGCATCATGCTGCGGCCGATCACCCGCCCGGCATCGAAATGCAGCGCGAGATTAGGGCGCGGATAACCGCGAGCCTGCCAGCTTTCGATCCTCGCACGATTGGCATGCAATGCTTCCCCAACGGTATTCTCCGCTGTGTTGCGGTCCGTCCACGTGGAAGCGGCAGAAATGTTGCGCTCTCTGGCCAGCCTCTCGCGAAGCTCGCCGTCGCTCCGACCCACATGCTTCGTCAGAGTATGCCCGCCTCGATCCTCATCTATGGAGAGATCGCGTCGCCCGCCACCCGGTGCACTTCTCGCAGCGGCACGAGTTTCGCTGCGCGGCAGCTCCCCCGGCGACCGAAGCTCAGCGCTGGGTCCGCAACCTGCAATCCACAGCAGCAAACCACACGCAGAAACCACCCGCGCTCGCCGTATCATTCGCTTCGCTCTTCTCTTTCGTTCCCTCACGGTAAATTCGCCTTTTGCTTGCGATGCCTTCTCGGACGCCAACAACCAATTCGGATTTTAACTATTTTGATAGCGGTCGCGCCAGCCGCGGAATCCGAAAACAGCGAAGCGTTAGGTATAATTGACGGCATGGCACTTCGGACCAAGTCCGAGGGCGACTCCGCGGCGCATGAACTGGATTGTGCGCAGCAGATCGTGCGCATCCTCTTCGAAAGGACCGGGCTCCCTGCAATTATTCGCAACCCTCCTGCGGTGATTGTGGGTGCCGGGAATTGGATCAGCTTTACGGTAGATCAGGCGGTATCGAGTGAAACGGTCCTGGGCCTGCGTGATCCGGCGGGAGAGTTAGCGTTTGTCCCCGACGTGCTCAACCGGTCGGCAGCCGTCCGCAGCCGCACAAGTCCTTCTCTGCATCTGACCAACCTCGGCTCCGGTAAGAATCTGGTGGGACATGTGGATGCCCATTACTACGTCAAGAATCCAATCGGGCATGCGGATGAGTTTCTCAGGAACAAAACAACGGCACCCTCCGAACTGTTGAAGCGAGATTTATTTCGGCAATGACCGGTTTACATCGCGGAAATGCGCGGGAAATCCTTCTATTTAGCGGCCGCTTGCGCTTTCCTGGAAATCGTCAGGAAACCGCCGGCCGCAGCCGCTTTTTGCACTGAGACGAGCGTCAGGCGCCCGGCAGCCGCCTTGTCCCCGTTCATTTCCAGCTTCCCCAACGCTAACCTGGCCTCAAGCTCGTAGCCGAGGAAGCCGTATTTCGTCGCGGTATCGAGCGCCTTTTTCAGCCGGTCCTTTGCTTCCCCGGATCTTCCGCTGCTCATTCTCTGTCGCCCATCGACAATTTCAAGTTTCAACCGGGTTGTCGCGTTTTGGCTTTTGCTCACAAGTTTCTGGGCGCTTTTAATTTCCGACTCGGCCTCGGCTGTTTTTCCTTCAGCGATCAACGCATCCGCTAGAATGGCCCGCCCTTCGATCTCGTCGTCGGATAACCGCTCCGCCACAAACTCTTCCAGCGCCTGGCGCAATAGGGCTTCGGCCTCCTGAAGCTGGCCTTCTTCGATCAGTAGCTCAGCATACCTCGAGCGCGCTTGCCCCACCGTGGCTTTGTCGCCCATTTCTTGCCTGCTCTTCAGTGAGTCCAAGCAATATTTTTTCGCTGTGGAGAAATCTCCGGCCAGCGTCTGGACGTGGCAAAGGCCATAATTCACGTAAGCCGCAATGCTCTTGTCTCCAGTTTCCAGCGCGAAGCTCAGCGACTTCTCATAGTTTGTTCTCGAGCCGGCAAGATCGCCATGTACTTCGAGCGCGGCTCCAGCGGCAAATAGCGCATAAGCCAATCCGTCTTTATCATTTACTTCGTGAAACAGATTCAACGCCTGCTCGGAAATCTTTACCGCGGTGGACCAATCTCCCAGTCCGCTGGTCACGTTCGACAGATTCGTCAATGCAAATGCCTCGTAATCCTTGTCCCCAACTTCATGGAACAGTGCCACGGCCTGTTCGTGCATTTTTCGTGCGCCCCCCAGGTTCCCGCGCACCAGCAGAACGTTCGCGATGTTATTGGTCGCGATCGACATGCCGTGTTTGCTTCCGGTCTCGCGGGAAATCTTGAGCGCTTCCTCGTATTTCTTGAGCGCACCTTCCAGGTCACCCCTGCTCATGAGTACGCTACCCGTAAGATTCAGCACCCGGCTCACTCCCGTGGAATCCCCGATGGACCTGGAAATCTGTTCGGACTGCTCGGCCGCGCGCATGGCCTCGCTCGACTTACCCAGATTTTGCAGCGCCCATCCCTCGGAATAGAGCGCCGATGCCATAACAAATCGCGCGCCCTGCTTGGCAGCTTTTTCGGCGGCGGCCGCGGCCGCCGATTGTTGACGTTTCAGATCCCCCAGGCTTTCCCCGGCGGCAGCTTCCGCAAGGTCGATGCGCGGGTCCGCACCGGTCGGAGGCGGTAATTTTCGCATCGCAGAGATCGTCTGCAGAACCTCGGGTTTTCCCGCATTCCTCTGCGCCCTGGCCAGACTAAGCCCGTAATCCAGGTTATCCGGGAACAGCTCCCAGAGTGTCCGGAAACTCTCGACGGTCTTGTCGCCTTCGTGGATAAATTCATGGTAGTGCCCTTCGATCCACAGCCGCTCCTCGCGAGGCAGGCTCGCCGATAAATCGAAAGCTCGCTTGGCCTCCGCCTGCGCCTTCTGGTCGTAACCCAGGCTTGACCATGCCTGCGCCAGCGCGGAATGCGCCAAGGCGTAGTTTGGATCCGCGGCCACCGCTTTTTGCAGCAAGTCGCGGGCGGTCAGCGCATCAAAAAGCCGCAATTTCGCAATTCCTTCTGAATAATAGCGCGCGGCATCGGCGTTCGCGGATGACGACGCTGTCACGCCGGCGCTCTCATTCGCAGTCAGCTGTTCAATTCCCAGTTTCTCTCTCAACTGCTCACCAATGCTGGAAATCAAACTCAGAAGCTGTCCTTCCGTTCCGGTTTTTGAAACGGTCGCAATCGTTTCTCCAGCAATTGCATCTTGCAGGCGCAAGTCCAGTCGGATCTGGCCTCCCGCTTCTTTTCCCAAATCGAGATAGGAACCCAGGACAATGTAGTCGGTGCCCAGATTCTTGCGCAGCTTCGCCAGCGTTTCCTTTCCAAGACTCTCAGTCTCCGGAATCAATAGATCCTTTTTCGTGTAGGCTATGTCTTCGCCGGACACGGTGCGTATTTTCTCGCCGGCGGCCAACTCGGTGGTCAGCATTTCAGACAGCGCCGTCGACAGCCACGCCTGCTCCGGCTTTCCCGCCAGGTTCTTGAAACCGAGCACCGCAACGGAACGGCGAGGTTTGATCGAACCGCTTACCCCCGATGCTTCTCTCCCAATACCGTCGCCTGGCGTCGACTGCCTCACGAAATGCCCACGGTAATAGACCATCCCAAAAATCGCGGCGACAAGCAGCGCCGCGATCGGAACCACGATTTTCCATGTCTTTTTGTTGCCGGCCGCAGGGACTCCTGTTGCCACACTCGAAATGCCGGATGGAGCTAGAGGACGCAAGCCTGAGGCCTGCCCCACCCGTTGCGCGCCAGATGGAGAGCCACTTTCCTGCCCGACCTCGAGCCCGGAACCGCCCGCTGCCATTCGCCCCGAATCTGTGTCGCGCCTCAGCCGCTGCAGCTCCACTCGCATTTCCGAGGCGTGCTGATAACGCAGTTCGCGGTCCTTCTCCAGGGCATGGTTGATGATTCTTTCCAGTTCGGCGGGCACGTCAGGATTCAGCCGCACTGGGACTATCGGGGCGCGGTTCATGATCGCTTCGCAGATCACCGCGGAACTGTTCCCATGAAACGCCATCGCGCCGGTGGCCGCCTCATACAGCACCGCGCCAAACGAAAACAGGTCTGTGCGGGAATCCAATTCCTTGGCGCGCACCTGCTCCGGCGACATGTAGGCCACCGTACCCATCATCGTGCCCGGGCTGGTCAGGTACTCCTTATCCATAGTTTCGAGAGCCGCAATCTCGCTGGAAGATCTGCCCGCCCCCGAAAACTTAGCCAATCCGAAATCAAGAATCTTGGCGTGGCCGCGCTTGGTGACAAAGATATTTGCTGGCTTGATGTCGCGGTGAACAATTCCCTGAGCATGAGCAGCGTCGAGCGCGTCGGCAATCTCGATTCCCAGCGATAACAAGGTTTCGATCTCAAGCGGTCGTCCCGCAATCTGGTGCTTCAGCGTCAGCCCGTCCAGAAACTCCATGACGATGAATGGCTGTCCGTCCTGCTGGGCGATCTCGTGGATTACACAGATATTGGGATGGCTCAACGCGGAGGCGGCCTCCGCTTCGCGCTGGAAACGGGCCAGAGATTGTGAGTCCTTCGCCAGGTTTTCCGGAAGGAACTTCAGCGCAACGAAGCGGTGCAGGGTCGTGTCCTCGGCCTTGTAGACCACGCCCATACCCCCGCCGCCCAACTTTTCGATAATGCGGTAGTGGGAAAAGGTTTGGCCGAGTAATGATGGAGAATCGGTCATTTCGCGCTCATCTTAGGTTGCGCCGCAAGGCAAGTCCAGCCTTGCCTGCCTCGTGTGCCCGTCTAACGTTGGCGTCAATCGGCGGCGTCAATCGCAGCGATCCCGCGTTATCATCTACCGGTTTGAATGTTCCGCCGCGGGAGGCGCGCACCGGAATATAAGATTATGCCGTGAGCTCTGGCCATGGGCCCAAAATTGCCGCGTGAATCCGTCCACGAGAATAAAACAGCCTGCCTGTTCTGCCGTATCGCCTCGCGCGAGCTCGATGCCAAGATCATCTTTGAAGACGCCATCTCCATAGCCTTCCTTGATATCCGCCCTCTTTTTCATGGTCACTGCCTGCTCATTACCAAAGCGCACTACGAAACGATCACCGACCTTCCGCGGGATTTGATCGGCCCATTCTTTCTCAATGTTCAGCTTCTCGCTCGCGCTGTGCAAGACGCCATGAAAGCGGAAGGCGCGTTCATCGCCATCAACAATAAGGTTAGCCAAAGCGTGCCCCATTTTCATCTGCACGTCGTCCCGCGACGCAAAGGCGATGGCTTGCGCGGATTCTTCTGGCCGCGCCTGAAATACGCAGAGCCCGAAATCGTGGCCGTGCACCAGGCTCTCGCCGCACAATTTAAAGAACAGGTTAAAAAATAGTGGCAAGAAACGTGAAAACTAATAGAGATGCTACCGCGAGGGCTGGACCGGCATCTCTATCTTGAGGATACTTCCATGACGCTTAAGGAATACCAGAAGAAACGCCGCTTCGGGATTACTCCCGAGCCCGCAGGCAAAAGCGCCCCCGCAAAAAAGCAGAGTAGCCCGCGTCTCTACGTCATTCAAAAGCATCGCGCCACCAGCCTTCATTACGATTTCCGTCTCGAGTGGAATGGCACTCTCCTCTCCTGGGCTGTGCCCAAGGGTCCTTCGCTTGATCCCTCGGTGAAGCGTCTGGCCATGCAGGTGGAAGATCATCCCGTCGAATACGCAAGTTTCGAGGGCACCATCCCGGAAGGCGAATATGGCGGTGGAACGGTGATGGTCTGGGATCAGGGTACGTGGACTCCCGAGCAAGACGATGTCGCAGCTGCTTTGCAGAGGGGCGACTTTAAATTCAGCTTGCAGGGCAAAAAACTTCAGGGCTCCTGGGTCCTGGTCCGCACTCGCGGCTATGGCAGCCGCGCTGACAAGTCGTGGCTGCTGATCAAGCATCGCGATGCATACGCCTCCACAAAAGATATTGCCGCCGAAGAGCCGCGCTCTATTGTGAGCAAGCGCCTGCTGGCAGAGATCGCACAAGAGGGCGGCGGCGACGTGGAAAAAGCCGCGACCGGCGATCCTATGAGCCAGCCGCCGGCCTCCAAACGCAGTAAGGTGGCTGCCGCCGCTCCGAAGAAACCTCCCAAGAAACCTCGCAAACGGTCGTCATAGAATCGGCAATCATCTCCTGCATCTCGGCCCAGCTTGAGAACCAACATCCCATTCCGCGTCCAGCCCATGCTCGCCACACTCGTGCGCGAGCCGTTCGACAAAAAAGGATGGGTGTACGAAGAAAAATACGATGGCTATCGCATCCTCGCATACAAGGAAGGCGAGCGCGTCGAATTACTCTCCCGCAATTCCATTGACCGCCTCTCCCGCTTCCCTGGCATCGCCGAGGCCATCCGCAGCCTTCGCCCTTCGACGCTTCTTCTCGACGGCGAGGTGGTGGCGTTTGACAGGAAAACCGTTTCCCGTTTCCAGTTGCTCCAACAAGGGAAGGACGAGCTCGTTTACGCCGTTTTCGACTGCCTCTACGTGAATGGAAACGATCTCCGGCGCGAACCGTTGCCGGTGCGCCGCGCTGCGATGGAACAGTCTCTCGGCTCAAGCAGGATTCTTCTCGCCTCGCGCCGCCTCAATGAAAACGGTCTACAAGCGTATCGCCTGGCGCAGCGCAAAGGACTCGAGGGGCTCGTCGCGAAAGACCTTTCCTCGGCATATGTGGAGGGACGCTCCAAATCTTGGCTGAAGGTTAAGGTCCATCAGGAAGACGAATTCGTCATCGGCGGATTCACCGCACCATCCGGCTCACGCAAATATTTCGGCGCACTCCTACTCGGCGCCTACGAAAAGGACAAATTGCATTTTGCCGGTAAGGTGGGAACCGGGTTCAATGAGAAATCGCTGGCCATGCTGCACAAAAAGTTTCGGCCGCTCCAGCGCAAGCAGTCCGCGTTCGTGGACTATGCGCGCGGTAAAGGCGTCACCTTTCTCGCGCCCCGCCTGGTGGCTCAGATCGCTTATCAAGAATTAACTGCGGACAGCAAGTTGCGCCAGCCCGTCTTCCTCGGGCTGCGCGATGATAAAGCGCCTGAAGACGTATCCATGCCCCGATGAGCACGCACCGGCAGTGACCATCATTCTGCGGATTCCAAAACGTGAAGAAACGCGCAGGCAAACCCCGCTATTGACAACCGCGCCCCATTTGTAGAAAATCTTCCTTAGACGAAGAAAAGGCGAATATGTAAACACGCTTCTCTCCGCCCTTTGAGTGCCCTATGGCCGCAAACCTTGCTGCATTACGCTCCAAAGTCGAACTCGCCCTGGCCGGGCGTGTCCCCGCTCCCTTTAATTTTCGCGACCGCAACGTTTTCCCAACCGTTTCCAGCGGCATCCATGAAATCGATTCATTGACCGAGGGGCTGCCTCGCGGCGCGCTCACGGAAATCTTTGGCCCGCCCTGCTCCGGACGCACCAGCCTGCTCTTCTCAGCTTTAGGCGCCCGAACTGCTCATACCGAAGCCTGCGCCCTGATCGATGGCTGCGATACCTTTGATCCCCACTCTGCCCAGGCGGCTGGCGTGGACCTGAAAAAATTGCTGTGGGTGCGCTGCCGGAATATCGAACACACCCTCCGTGCCACCGACCTGCTTTTGCAAAGCGGTGGCTTTGGATTCATTGCCCTCGACCTCGGCGATCTTCCCCCTCGCGTGGTGCGCCACGTGCCGCTCGATTGCTGGTTTCGCTTCCGCCGCGCCGTCGAAAATACCTCCACGATTCTGGTTCTTCTCGAGCAGGAAAGTAACGCCAAGACATGCGCTTCCCTGGTTCTGCGCCTGGAAGCTCAGCCCGCTGGTTGGTCAACAACGCTCGAAACCTGCGCTGCCGATGCTTCCCGGTATTCCCTGGCGCGTCTGCTCGATGGGTTCAGCGTCCGCGCGGAAGTTTCGCGTTCGCGCATACAGCTCCAGCAGGTGAACGGCCCCCATTTTCGCGATCCTTTTCACTCCGCAAACAAAACCGGGGCCAGCGCCGTTTTTGAAACCAGGGCAAATCGCGATTCCCTCAGGAGCATGTTGGCCGAACCAAGGCGGAAATGATTCCACAATCAATGGCAATAATTTCGCGGAGATATTTATCCAATTCGAATATTTTTTATGGCCTTCGCTTCTATTTACGTTCCCGATTTCATGGTGCAAGCCGTCCTGCGCGGCGAGCGCAGTCTATGCGGCCGGCCCGTCGCTCTCATCGACGGCACTCCCCCCATCGAAAACGTGGTCGCAGCCAATCAGGCGGCATCGTCGGCAGGAATCAAATTGGGCATGGCCAAATCGCAAGCCGCGCAGTTTTGCGGGGTCGGGAGCGGGGTCGGGAGCGGCGTCGAGATACGCAGCCGCTCCCGCACGCAGGAAAAGGCAGCTCATGCAGCATTGCTCGATCTCGGATGGTCGGTTTCTCCGCGCATCGAAGACAACGCACCCGACACCATCATCCTGGATATCTCCGGCCTCGCTTCCCTGTTTGGCGACGGCCATAGCATCGCCAACAAACTCGTCGAGCGCGCCGCCAGCCTCGGCCTCCTCCTCCATATCGCCATAGCTTCCCGCATCGAAGCGGCCATTCATGCCGCGCGCGGCTTTCCCGGAATCACTCTGATTCCTCCAGGCAAAGAGGCGAAATTTCTGGCTGGTCTGCCCGTGCGCGTACTTTTGCCATCGATCGAAGCTGGTGAAACTCTGCAGCGCTGGGGCATTCGCACCTGCCAGGCTCTGGGGGCGCTGCCTGTTCTTCAACTCTCCGAGCGCCTCGGGCAGGAAGGAGTTCGCCTCCACGAGCTGGCCCGCGGCGCAAGTGTGCGTTCGCTGGTGCTGGCAGAGCCTGGAACTGTTTTCGAAGAAGAGATGGAGCTCGAGTACGCTGTCGCCGAGCTCGAGCCATTGGCATTCCTGTTAGGGCGGCTGCTCGACCAGTTGTGTTCGCGCTTGGACGCGCGTTCGCTCGCTGCCTCGGCAATTCGCGTGCAATTCGATTTAAGGGATTTCGTTGACGACGACCGCCAGGTATTTCCCGCGACCGTACCCGCCCCAACCTCTCAGGGATCACCTCCGGCATTGCCCGCGGCATTAGGATTATCCGCAGCATTAAACGATCAGCCTCTTCAAAAACAGGCACCCGCAACTTATCACAACGTTTTAAGCCTGCCCGTGCCCATGCGCGATTCCAAAATGCTTTTGAAACTGCTTCGCTTGCGGCTGCAATCCAACCCGCCACTTGCCTCCATCGTAAAAATCACTCTGGCCGCGGATTCCGCGCCGCCGCGCGCCGCTCAAGGCGGCCTGTTTCTCCCCAGCTCGCCGGATCCGGAAAAATTGGAGCTGACCGTGGCGCGCCTCGCGAATCTGGTGGGCGCTTTCAACATTGGCTCGCCTGAATTGGTGGATACATATCGCCCCGGAGAATTTCGCATGATCCGCTTCGTCCCTCCGGCTGATGAATCAAAAATCGCTCGCCGGACCAAAGCCGCCACCGAGCCTGTCGAGCAGCAAAGCGAATCGCAAGGGCATCGTCCGGCCTGCGCTTTCCGCATTTTCCGGCCCGCGCTGCCGGCCCGTGTCGAGTTGCACCACGGCTGTCCCGCTCGCATTTTTATTCGTGGCCGGCGCGGCAAGGTGATGGCCATCTCCGGTCCCTGGCGCTCTTCCGGGGACTGGTGGCGGGAGGATGCCTGGCGCCAGGAAGAATGGGATTTGGAAATCCATTTTGATGTCTGCTCCAGCCGCACGGAGCGCGATTCTAATTCCGGCATGTCCCATGGCCTTTATCGCGTCTATTACGACCTGACCCGCCAAAGCTGGTTTGTGCGCGGCATCTACGACTGATGTACGCCAAGGACTGATGTACACCGAGCTTCACGCCCGTTCCGCCTTCAGTTTTCTGGAAGGCGCTTCTCTGCCCGAAGAGCTGGCCACGGCCTGCGCCGGGCAGGGCATGGACGCCATGGCCGTGCTCGATCGCGACGGCGTGTATGGCGCACCGCGTTTTTTTCTCGCCGCCAGGAAACTTCCCATCGACGCCCATATCGGCGCCGAAGTCACCTCCCCGGCAGGCTGGCGCTACCCCCTGCTGGTCAAATCGCGCCTGGGATATCAGCATCTCTGCCGCCTGATCACGCAAATGAAGCTCCGCGCAAAAAAAGGCGAAGGAAATGTTTCCGCAGAAGAGGTCGCGGAAAAAGCTTCCGGGCTGATCTGCCTCACCGGAGGCGATGAAGGGCCGCTGGCCCATGCACTGGTCCGAGGGGGAACCGAAAGCGGAATAAAATGCGTGCAGGAGCTCTGCAACCTGTTTGGCCGCGAGAATGTCTATATCGAATTGCAGCGCCACTTTTCACGCGCGGAAGAAGCGCGCAATCAAGCCGCTTTGCAGATCGCGCGAAAGCTCCGCTTGCCCCTACTGGCCACGAATGGGGTGTGCCACGCTCTCCCGCAGCGCCGCGAAGTGATGGATGTTTTCACCTGCATTCGCAATCGCCGCACTCTGGCCACGGCCGGCCGCCTGCTTGCGCGCAATTCCGAGCGTCATTTAAAGTCTCCGCAGGAAATGGCGCGTATATTTGCCGATCTTCCCGAAGCCATCGCCAATACGCGGATTCTTTCTTCCCGCCTGCAATTCAGTTTGAGTGATCTGGGCTATGAATTTCCACGCTATCCCACGCCCGAAGGCAAGTCGCAAGCCCAGTTCCTGCGCGACCGCGCCCACGAAGGCCTGCTCTGGCGGTATGGGTCCGGCAACGAGCGCGCGCGCCTGCAGATCGAACGCGAGCTGGCGCTCATCGAGAAGCTCAAGCTGGAGGGCTACTTCCTGATCGTCTGGGACATTGTGCGGTTCTGCCGCGAGCACAATATTCTTGTTCAAGGGCGAGGCTCTGCCGCCAACAGCGCGGTCTGTTATGCGCTGGGCCTCACCGCAGTGGATCCGGTGGGAATGGATCTGCTGTTTGAACGCTTTCTCTCCGAAGAGCGTGGCGAGTGGCCGGATATCGACCTCGATCTTCCCAGCGGCGACCAGCGCGAGCGCGCCATTCAATACGTCTACGAACGCTACGGCAAATTAGGCGCGGCCATGACCGCCAACGTAATCACCTATCGCGGCCGCTCGGCAGCGCGCGAAATCGGCAAGGCGTTGTCTTTCGAGCCGGAAACTCTGGATCGTTTGACCAGCCTGGTGGGCGCCTGGGAATATAAAGACGCCAACGACACGCTCGAACGCCAGTTTCGTGACGCTGGTTTCGATCTTGCCCATCCGCAAATCCGCAAATTCTTCGAGCTCTGCCTGGAAATTCAGGATCTGCCGCGCCATCTGGGCCAGCATTCCGGCGGCATGGTGATCTGCCAGGGTCAATTGGATTCCGTGGTGCCGCTGGAGCCCGCCACTATGCCCGGCCGCGTGGTCGTGCAGTGGGACAAGGAAGATTGCGCGGATATGGGCATCGTGAAAGTGGATCTGCTCGGCCTGGGCATGATGGCCGTGCTCGAAGAATCCCTGAAAATTATTCGCGATCACCACGGCGAAGAGATTGACCTCGGACGATTGCCCGCCAACGATCCCGTGGTCTACGCCACGCTGCAAAAAGCGGATACCGTGGGCATGTTTCAGATCGAGAGCCGCGCGCAGATGTCCTGCCTGCCGCGTCTGCACCCCACATCTTTTTATGACATCGTCGTGCAGGTGGCCATCATTCGTCCCGGCCCCATTGTCGGGCAGATGGTGAATCCTTATTTGAAGCGCCGCCAGGGCCGCGAGGCGGTGAACTGTCTTCACCCCTCGCTCGAACCCGTGCTGGCGCGCACCTTGGGCGTGCCTCTTTTTCAGGAGCAGTTGCTGCGCATGGCCATGATTGCGGCAGGTTTTTCAGGGGGCGAAGCGGAAGAGCTGCGCCGCGCCTTCGGTTTCAAGCGTTCTGAAAAACGTATGGCCGAAGTGGAAACAAAACTGCGTCGCGGCATGGAGAAGAACGGCATCACCTCCGGCGTGCAGGATAAAATCGTAAAATCCATTACTTCGTTCGCCCTCTATGGATTTCCCGAATCGCACGCGGCAAGTTTCGCGCTGCTGGCCTACGCCAGCGCGTATTTGAAATGCCATTACCTCGCGGCCTTCACCGCTGCCATGCTGAATAATCAGCCCATGGGCTTCTACCAACCCGCCACTCTGGTCTCCGACGCGCAGCGCCACGGCCTGAAAATGCGGCCCATCGATATCATCTGCTCGGATTGGCTGTGCAAACTGGAAAAGTCTGGCCAGGATTTCAAGGTGCGGCTGGGCCTGCGCTACGTCAAAGGATTGCGCGCCGAAGCCGCAGCCGAAATTGTTTTCCAGCGCGCGCTTCGCCCATTCTCTTCCATCGACGATCTCAAGCTTCGCGTTCCCGCCATCCGCAAGACCGAGCTAACCGCGCTTTCAGAAATTGGGGCCTTGAATTTTATCGCCGGCCGGCGCGGCTTCCATCGCCGGGATGCCCTGTGGCAAATCGAACGCGTCGCGCGCAACGCCGGCCCCCTGCTTGAAAATCTCCACCAGCCGGATGAAACTGCGAGTGCGAATGCAGAAGAAACACAGACAGAAGAAACGCAGGCCTTCCCAGTTAAGCTTTCTGATTCCTCAGCTCGGGAGCTCTCACCATTGCTCCCCATGACCCCTGAAGAAAGACTGGTCGCTGATTTTCGGGGCACCGGCATGACCATCGGCCCTCATCCCATGGCTTACCACCGCGCCAGAATGAAAAGCCAGGGCGTTCGTTCCGCCAGCGAACTTTTCAACCTTCCCCACGGAGCCCACGTCAAAGTTGCCGGAGCCGTAATCGCCCGTCAAAGGCCCGGAACCGCCAAGGGCTTCGTCTTCCTCAGCATGGAAGATGAAACCGGCATCGCCAACGCCATCATCACTCCCCAGCTCTTTCAAGAAAACAACATCCTGATCGTTCACCAGCAATTTCTACTCGTCGAAGGCCAGCTCCAGAACCAGGACAACGTCGTCTCCGTAAAAGTTCAGCGCATCCGCCCTCTCTCCATCACCCGCGCCCCAACCACCTCCCACGATTTCCACTGATTGCCGATTCCTTAGGCGCGTCATTCCGGGCGACTCGAGGAATCTCTCTCATCTAATCTAAGCCCTCGGCCCTGATTCCTCGGCGCTATGCGGCCTTCCCATCACCACTCGAAAGCGGGTGCGCCATGATTTCGCGCATTTTAGCAACGTCCAGCTCTCCCTCCCAGCGGCTCACCACAATGGTCGCCACCCCATTTCCCACCACATTCGTCACGGCGCGGCATTCGCTCATGAACTTGTCGATCCCCACCAGCAGCGCCAACGCTTGGATCGGTATCGCCGGCACGGCTCCCAAAATTGCCGCCAGGGTCACGAACCCGGTGCCGCTCACGCCGGATGCTCCCTTGGAGGCGATCATCGCAAACAGCAGAATGCTGAAGATCTGCGTGGCTGTCAGATGCGTATTCGTCGCCTGCGCCAGAAACAGCGCCGACAAAGTGAGATAGATATTTGTGCCATCGGTGTTGAAGCTGTAGCCCGTAGGGAAAACCAGCCCCACGATTGACCGCGAAGCGCCCAGCCGCTCCAGCTTGCGCATCATGTCCGGCAGCACCGTCTCCGACGAGCTGGTCCCCAGCACAATCAGAATTTCATCCTTGATATAGACGAGGAAGCGCAAAATTGAAAAGCCCGCCGCGTAGGCGATGCCGCCCAGGATCACCAGAATAAAAATCAAGCTGGTCGCATAAAACGTCGCAATCAGCTTCGCCAGGTTTGTGAGCGACGCCAGCCCATAACTTGCCACCGTGAACGCCATGCCCCCGAATGCGCCCACCGGCGCGGCACGCACAATAATCCGCAGCATGCCAAAAAATGCCTTCCCCAGCGTGTCGATCAATTGCGTGATGCGTTCGCCGGCCGCGCCCATCATGGAAATCGCGAAGCCCGACAAGATGGAGATCAGCAGCACCTGAAGCACGTCGCCACCCGCCAGCGCATCCACAAAAGTGCGTGGAATAATTCTCTGCAACATATCCACCACTCCCACGTCTTTGGCGCGGGTGACAAAACTGGCCACGGTCTTGGAGTCGAGCGCGCCCGGATCGATATTCAGCCCCTCGCCCGGCCGCGCCACCTGAGCAATCAAGATCCCCAACAGCAGCGCCAGCGTCGACACCAGCTCGAAATAAGCCAGCGCCTTCAGGCCCACGCGCCCCACTTTTCTCATGTCGCGCATGGACGCAATTCCCTGCACCACGATGCAAAATATCACCGGCGCCACCATCATCTTGATGAGCGCCACGTAGCCATCGCCCAGCGGCTTAAGCGCTATGCCGGTTTTCGGGAAAAAGTGGCCAACGACTATACCCAGGAAAATCGCCAGCAGGACTTGCAGATAGAGAACGGTATACCACGGACGGCGTTGTGCCCTCTCTGCCATCGCTTAGTAAACCCGGTGAAGAGGCGGCTCGTTGGCAATCAGCACGCGTTCCACATTCCGCCACGCAGCCTTCAGCAGAAATGCAGCCGATTGCCTCGTAACCCCGGCGATGTGTGGCGTGAGCAAGAGCCTGCGCGCCGCATCGCCAGTAAGCGCCAGGAGTGGATTCCCGGCCGCCGGTGGCTCGGAAGAATAAACATCCACCGCGGCGCCGCCGAGATGGCCCGACTCGAGGTGTTTGGCCAACGCCGCCTCGTCCACGATCCCGCCACGCGATGCTTGAATCAGAATGGCGCCAGGCTTCATCTTCCCAAGCTGTGCGTCGCCGATAAGACCTTGCGTCTCCGCCATCAGGGGAACATGCAGCGTAACTACGTCAGCGGTTCTCAGCAATTCATCGAGAGAAAGGGACTGCGCGCCGATGGCGTGCGCGGCGGACAGGTCGCGCGGCGCAGGATCGTAAAAACAGATTCGGCATCCCATTTTGTAAAGCGCTTCAGCCACCGCCAGCCCAATCGTGCCGAGACCCACCACGCCCACCAGGAGTCCATCGAGACCCGTGACGTTAGCAGCCAGCAGCTTCGCTCGTGCGGCTCCATAGTTTCCATTGCGAATCTCTGCGTCCACCCACGCGAACCGGCGCAGAAGAAACGAAGCTGCGGTAACCACATACTCCGCCACCGCGCTGTTGCTGCCGCCGGGAACATTGGCCACGGCAATGCCCAGCCGCTCCAACGTCGCCCGATCGAGCCGGTCGAGACCCGCGCCAGTCACTTGCACCAGTTTCAAATGCGTTCCGGCGAACCACTTGGCGGGAAGCGCGGTGCCTACCGCAGGAATTACCAGCACGCGGGCGTGTTGCAACAATTCAGGAACATCGGCGTCAGTTGCACTGCGGTAGGCAACGGCGAGCGAAGCGGGCGGCAACGCCCCGGCCCGTTCGCAGTCTGCTTCGGGGCGCAGGCAGAGCACATCGACGGTCATGCGCGCTGCGGGCCCTTCGCGGAAAAATCGGCGTCGTAGGTTCCGGGAGCAA
>JAAFGT010000042.1:22781-57908 GCA_010365215.1 Acidipila sp.
GCCGGCATCAGAATCGTATCGCCCGGCAGCAAAGCGTATTCGCCGCTATCCGCGAACGTAGTTCCCACGCCGGACAAAACAAAAATACACTCTTCAAAATTGCTGTGGTAATGAGGACCGCGCATCAAATCGCCGGGCGCCGGCACGGGAACCTCCACCAGCCGCAGCGTTACTCCGCCCGCGCCTTGCTCGCCGGAGACGATCTTCAAAACGTTGCGCCCGGGAAGCCCAATGCGCTTCGCTTCTGCTTGTTTGAAGACGCGTGCCACTTATCCCACCTTGCGCGCGTGCTTGATCTCGGCCACTCCGCCCTGCGCCACTCCGCCCTGCACCGTGCCGCCCTGTGTCAAATCGAGCTGCCGGAAGATTTCCGTCGCCTCCGCAGCGATCCCGTCGGCGATTACGTTTACCATGCGCGCGCCCTTCTCCGCCGTGGCGTGCTGCGGGTTGCCGTACCAACCGGTCGGAGCGATCGACCGTATATCGGTCAGCACCGGCTGGTAAGCGCGCGTGCGCCGCAGCTTGTCCATCTCGCCCGCGCGTTGATGGTCCGACGAACTATCGACGCGATCAAGATGCACCAGGTCAGAACGGTAGGCGAGCACGGCCAGCGCTTCGATTTCGCCGCCGTGCGTGAGCCCGCCGCACTCCTGCCCGAACATTTCCGCCGCCACATAACAGGCTTGCACCGTGAGCACGGTCATGCCGTGCTGGCGATGCAGAGTCTCCGCGGCGATGGCCAGCGAAGGGATGTTGCCTTCGTGCCAGTTGAGAATCAGCAGATATTTCGCGCCATGCCGAGCGGTGCAGGCGCAGGTTTCCGTCACCACGCGAATGTAAGTGTCGGGCGTGAGAGTGATCGTGCCTTCGAAGGGCATATGCATCGGCGTTACGCCCAGCGGGCCGCCCGGCAAAACCAGGCCATCCATGCGTTCCGCCACCGCGTGAGCAATCACCTTTGCCGCGAAAATATCCGTGCCCGCCGGCAGGTGCGGGCCGTGCTGCTCGACGCTGCCGGCCGGCAGAATTACCAGCGGCTTTCGTTTAAGCTGCGCGGCAATTTCCGGCTGCGTCAATTCGATCATGTAGCGGCTAGGCATGCCGGCCGTCCCTCGCGGAAATTCGCGCGCTTGCTTCCGCTAACACTTCGGAGAGTCTCACGTGCAGGCCGTTTTTTTTCACGGAACGCAGGGCGGCATAAACGACAGCCACGGCGATGTTGCCATTTTCAGCGGAGAGTTCATTTGCTTTGCCGGTGCGGCAGCTTTCCGCGAACATTTCCAGTTCCGCGCGGAACATATCGCTCTCCGGAACTTTCAGCACTTCGCGATTGGCGTACCCGTTTTTTCCCCTCTGGATATAGAGCACGGACTTCTCATGCAACTGGCCTGGCGTGTCCCAGGAACCAAAGTCGATCTCGTAGTGCATCAGTCCCTTCGATCCAAACACGCGCACGGCAAAGATGCCCGGTGACGTCCAGCAGGATCCGACGTAGCCGATTTTGCCGTCGGCGAATTTAAGCAGCGTCATCGACTGGTCATCAACCTCAGCGCCCACCGGCGAAAGCTTGGAGGCCATCGATCCCGCCTCCAGAATGTCGCCGCCCAGATAATGCAGCACGTCGAATTGATGGATGGCCAGTTGCGAGAGCGGCCCGCCCGGCGCCTTGTCCTTGTACCAGCGCCAAGTCTGCGGCGTCAGCTCCAGCGCTCGCTCATTGGAAAAGTTTGCTTCCAGGAAAGCCACGCGCCCAAGTTCCCCGATGTCGATGGCCGCTCGGATGCTTCGAATGCCGGCCATCAGTCGCGCGCTGTGGCCCACCGTAACGGTGATCCCGTATTTCTGCTGCAGCGCCGCAATCTCCAGTCCCTCTTCCAGCGTGCTGGCGATGGGCTTCTCGGTATAAACGTGCTTTCCAGTTTTGGCCACCTCGGCGGCCACCGGCAGGTGCTGTTCGTTGGGAACGGTAAGAATCACGCCCTTGATGGCGGGGTCCGCAAGCATAGTGCTCAAATCGCTGACCGCCGGTACGCCCATTTCCTGCTCGAAAGCCCGTCGCTTCTCCTCCGAACGGCTGAAGGCAGCAACGATCTTCAATTTTTCTGATTTGGCGGCGGCACGCGTCAGGACTTTAGCCCAGCGGCCAAGCCCCACAATGCCCACCGGCACAGCGTTAGCGCTCATGCGCGAATCTCCTGGCATCTAAAAAAGATAGCGGTTGCCTGCCACGACCTGATTGGAAGAATCCAACACGCCTAGCACCGTATTATGAGAAGGATAGCCCAGTCAAATCAAGTGCAGGCATATTGAACACCGGTAAGTCCCACCAAGCGATAGGTAATTCCTAAACTCGCCAGGAATTGAACTTACTCGACTGAGCTGCGAATAATTTGTCGGCGGAAACGACATTTTTTTCTATCGCAGGACGTGTGCAATTCGCTTGACCGTCTCAACAAAGGGATGGTAGAACCACCATACCTATGGTTTCACCGACTTTTAGTGGCTGGAAGGCGTCGTAGGAACTGGGGGACCCCATGCGGGTTGTCGATCTATTCAAGGCACATCGATATGTCGGTGTGGCATGCATGCTCGCTCTAGCTGCAATTCTCCCCGCCATCGCTGCGGCCCAGCTATCGACTGGCAAAGCGCCCGTCGCCGAGACGCCCCCGCACGGCTACGTTATCACCCAGCCGATTACGGGTACGAACGTTCCGGGAGACTACACCTTCGTTCTCACTCGCGACGAAATCTACGTGCCCATTATCGTGCGCAAACCGAAGGGCGATGGGCCGTTCCCGGCCATCACCATGGGCTGGGGCGAAGGCCGCGAGGGTATGCACAAGGTGGAAGGGCTGGCGAAAAACTGGACGCAGATGCAGGACCACATGCTCGCGCGCGGTTACGTGGTCGCCACGGTAAATTATCGCAACGAAGTTCCCTATTTTTACGAACAGTCCAAACCCGCGCAAAATCTTCCCGACAGCATCAGCGGCGACAGGCGCACGCTGAAGTCGGGTCCCACTCTCGATCATGAGGATTTGATTGCCATCCTGCGATATCTGCAAAGCCTTCCCTACGTCGATAAAGACGCCGTGGGCGCGATGGGCGTAAGTCACAGTGGAGAGATGATTCTTAAAGCGGCCAGCGAATTTACGTTTGGTGCGGGAGTTTGCATAGAACCCGCGGCGCACGAATTTCTGACCGTGGATACGGGACCGAGCGTGCCGCGCAAGGATAATGAGATCCAGTATAATGATGTGGAGTTGGTGCGGAAGAACTCCAATAAGTCCGAGGGCATGGAGCGCATCGCGCGGATCCATACGCCCATCCTGATCTTCGGCCGGGATACCGATCACCTGCAGGGCATCTTCAAGCTGACCTACGAATGGATGAAAGAATCCGGCAAGGACGTAACCTGGGCCAGCTTCGATCATCCCGTTCACGGCTACGTATTTATCTCCAACCAGGAAGACGGATCCTACAAGCCCGATGCGATCCAGCAGAAGACGTTCGAGATTTTTATGGCGTACTTCGACAAGCACCTCAAACACACGCACGCCGCGGCGCACTAATTTTTTTTCGCCAACGGGATTTTCGAATGGCTGGCATCAAGCAGATCAACGTCAACGGAAAGAATTACGAGATCGACGCGGACGGGCAGGCCAGCCTGCTTTCCGTGCTACGCGAGCAGCTCGACCTGACCGGAAGCAAATACGGCTGCGGCGAAGGCCAGTGCGGCGCGTGCACCGTGCTCATCAGCGGAAATCCTCGCAAGTCGTGCATCACCCCGGTGAGCGCGGTCGGCCAGAAACAGGTCACCACTATTGAAGGCCTGGCGAAAGGCGACCAGCTGCACCCGCTGCAGCAGGCTTTCCTCGACGAAGGCGCTATGCAATGCGCCTACTGCACGTCGGGAATGATCATGACTGGTGTCGCGCTCTTGAACGCCAACCAGAATCCTTCCGCGTCTGAGATTTCACAGTTCATGGAAGGCAACCTCTGCCGCTGCGGAACGCAGCCCAGAATTGTTGCCGCGATACAAAAAGCGGCGAAAGCCGGAAAGGCAGCCGGGCAATGACGGCCACGCAGAATTTCCATGAAGAACTCGAGCCGGAGCGTTACGAGCTCGCCGCGCCGCCGCCCTACCGCTTCGAAGCAGACCGCCGCGAGTTCTTCAAAATCCTCGGTGCCGGAATTCTGGTGGTCTCTGCTCTCAGCACCGTCCACGCAGCGCAGGAATCCGGCGCAGCCAAACGAAAACCCGGTGGAGAACTGCCGCAAGAAATCAGTGCGTGGTTGCACATCGGAGAAAACGGTAAAATCACCGTTTATACCGGCAAAGCCGAGCTGGGCCAGAATATCCGGACATCGCTCAGCCAGGCCGTGGCCGAGGAACTGCGCGTGTCCATTAGCTCCATTGCCATGGTCATGGGCGATACCGGACTGACTCCGTTTGACATGGGCACCTTTGGCAGCCGGACGACGCCGATCATGAATCTGCAACTCCGCAAGGCATCCGCGGCGGCGCGCGAGCTACTGATCGGATTGGCCGCCACGCAGTGGAGTATTGATCGTAAACGGCTCTTGGCTGCGCAAGGAAAGATTTCCGATCCGGACACCTCGCGTTCCGTGGACTATGCGACTCTGGTGAAGGGCCAGCAGCTCACGCAAACACTGCCTGCCGAAGACCCGCTGATCGCGGCGGCGGCGTGGACGGTGCAGGGCCAATCGTTGCCCAAGGTAGATGGCCGCGATTTCGTCACCGGAAAACATCGTTATCCGTCCGATCTGAAATTGCCGGAAATGCTACATGGGAAAGTGGTGCGCCCGGCGTCGTTCGGCGCGACGCTGACATCATTTGACGCGCACGAAGCAGAGCAGATGCCGGGCGTCACCGTCGTCCACGATGGAAATTTTATCGGCGTAGCGGCGGCGAGCACGGAACTTGCCTCCCGCGCCGCAGCGGCCATTCATGCCGAGTGGAAGTCAAAGCCCCAATCGTCCAATAAGGAGTTGTTCGAATACCTGAAGAAGAATTCCATCGAGAAGAAGGAGCGAGCGGTAGGCGGGGAGTCATCGCGCATCGAATCAGGCTCCATGGAAAACGGTTTAAAGTCTGCCACCCACCGCTTGCAGCAAAGCTACACCGTCGAGTACATCGCGCACTGCCCGCTGGAGCCTCGCTCTGCCACGGCGCAGTGGTCCGGCGAGAATGTAACTGTCTGGACCGGCACGCAGAGGCCATTCGGCGTGCGCGGCGAGCTCGCGGAAGCGTTCCGCATTCCCGAAGAGCGCGTACGCGTGCTGATGCCCGACACCGGTTCGGCCTACGGCGGCAAGCACACGGGCGAAGCTGCGATTGAGGCCGCGCGCCTTGCCCGGGCGGCCAAGCGGCCTGTAAAGCTGAATTGGACTCGCGAAGAAGAACTGACCTGGGCGTATTTCCGTCCCGCTGGAGTCATCGAGGTCACCAGCGGCATGCGCGCCGACGGCACCATTACCGCCTGGGAATTTCATAACTACAATTCCGGCTCGGCGGGCATTCGCACGTTCTATGACATTCCCAACCAGCTCATCGAATTCCATGCCACGCGCTCGCCACTGCGGCAGGGCTCCTACCGCGGGCTTGCGGCCACGGCCAATCACTTCGCGCGCGAATCGCACATGGACGAGCTGGCCCTGCTGGTGAAGATGGACCCGCTGGAGTTTCGTCTCAAGAACCTGAAAGACGAGCGGCTCCGTGCTGTGTTTGAAGCAGCGGCAAAGAAGTTCGGCTGGGGACGAGCAAAAACTTATGCGGGTCAGGGATTTGGAATCGGCGGTGGATTTGAAAAGGGCGGCAACGTGGCCACGGCTGTCGAGGTCGCCGTGGACCCCGCGACGGGCGCCGTTAAAGTGGTTCGTGTGGTCACCGCCTTTGAGTGCGGCGCTATCGTCAATCCCGACCACCTGCTGAATCAGATCCAAGGCTCGAACATCATGGGCTTAGGCGGCGCGCTTTTCGAGGCCATTGAATTTGAAAACGGCCGCATCCTCAACGGGCGCTTTTCGAAATATCGTTTGCCGCGGTTCAGCGATGTTCCTCAGCTGGAGACGGTCATGCTCGATCGCAAAGATATTCCTTCCGCCGGAGCCGGCGAAACGCCGATGCTGGGCCTGGCGCCGGCTATAGGGAACGCGATTTTCGATGCCACGGGCGTGCGCCTTCGCTCCTTGCCGCTGGCTCCAAACGGCGTCAAAAAAGTTTGATGGCTTTCGCGAATCGCATTTGTCCGCCAGGCTCACGCATTTATAAAGTTGTTCCACCGGAAGTGAAACCAATCATCGGCAGGGAGAAAATAATGTCCAATCTCATTGCGCTCGCTCCGCGTCTTGGCTGGGGTTCGCTCACAATTGCAATGACCGTTGTGTTCTTTTCCACGGCGCTTGCTCAAGCGCCTCGGGAGCGGACGCTCGAAGAGATAAAGACCGAGGCGCAGACTCGCGCGGAAAATGGAATGTACCCGCTGATCGGGCTCGACCCGGGAGATGTGCGGGAAGCGTTCGCATCCATCCATTCGCTCGATTACGACGAATGGGCTGCGGGCTGGATGAAAGTTGCCGACCGTTATATGGCCGAGGGAAAAAAGCTCGAAGCGAAGGAGCCGGCCAAGGCGAATGCGGCGTACATCCGCGCCTGGCGGCTTTACTCTTTCGGGCGCTGGCCGGTGCCCTCTTCTCCGGGAAAACAACGCGCCTACGCAAAAGCGCTCGAGGCATTTCTGGCTCACGCACATCTGCTCGATCCTCCCCTCGATCTCGTGCGCATCCCTTTTGAAGGGTCTGAGATTGTCGGCTACCTGCGCGTCCCTAAAACAGCGAACGGCAAGGTACCTCTGGTGATTGCGATCAGCGGTCTGGATAGCCGCAAAGAAGATCTCTCGGAAAACTTCGGCGCGGTATTGCCTTTCGGGATTGGCTTTATTGCCATCGATTCGCCGGGGACTGGCCAGGCGCCCATCAAAGCCAGCGAAACGGCGGAGCGAATGTTTTCGCGAGTGATCGACTATGTCCTGACTCGCCCCGAGGTGGACAAATCCAGGATCGCCGTAGATGGTCAAAGTTTCGGCGCTTATTGGGCCACCAAGCTTTCAATCATCGAACACGCCCGTCTGAAGGCCGTAGTCGCGCAGTCTCCCCCCATTCACGCCTCGTTTCAAAAGGAGTTCATGAGCACTCGCCTCTTTGGAAACCGTGAGTATCTGTTTGGGCTCGCGCCCGCCTTCATGACCATCTATGAGGGCGTCAAGACGGTCGACGACCTGATGGCCATTTTTCCCAAGATGTCTCTGGTGAGCCAGAATCTTATCGGGAAGCCCACCACCCCAATGCTCGTCATTGCCGGTGCGCTGGATACCCAGGTACCCATCGCGGACGCCAACTTGCTTCTGGCTTCAGGCGACGTACCGAAAGAAGCGTGGATCAATCCGAAGGGCGGTCATCTTGGCCGGCAGGTGAAAGTTTGGCCTGACCCGGTCATTTTCAAGCAGGTGATTATTCCCTGGCTGGTGCGTAATCTGGAAGTAGAGGTCCCGAAAGACCATCTCTAGGATTTAAGAGCTATAGAAACTTCCGCTCTGATTCTCGGACGTATTCTTGCGCCTACGTTTTTTTCTGTACTACCGCTTCAATGCTCGTCCCAAAATCCTTTAGCATCACCACGGCGGCATTTCGTCCGGGCGCTCCGGTCACCGAACCTCCGGGATGCGTGGTAGCGCCGGTCTGATATAACCCTGGAATTGGCATGCGATGCTGCGCCCACCCGGGCACAGGCCGCATGGCGCCGGACTGCGCCGGACCCTGCGCACCGCCGTGACTGCTGCCGTGCCAGTTGTGCGGGTTCATGCGCTCCAGATCGAGCGGGCTGACAATAACTCGGGCGAGAATTTTGTCGGCAGTGAGATTGGGCGCGAACCGGCGCAAATAGTTCAGATTCGCCTCGGAAACCCGCTCTTTGATTTCGTCCCAATGCTGCGGCCCTTCTTTCAGGTCGTAGGGATGAAATCCGATAATCTTGAACGTATGCATGCCCGCGGGCGCGCGCGTTGGATCCCCAACGCTGGGAGCGATAATGGAAAGCACCGGCTCTTCCACATTCACCGCACGGCAGGCGTGATCGAAACTCATGCGTAGACCGCGTTCCGGAGTGGCCATGGTTCCCGAACGCACCGGGGTAATGGTGCCACCGGAAATGGCATAGGTGGGCGCTTCGCTCGAAGCGTAGTGAGTTTCAAACATGGAACCTTCCACCTGCCACATGTTCACGCCATCGAGAAAATCCTGGCCCCACAGTTCGCGCGGCGCCATATCCACCAGGTGCTTGATATGGATGGTGGACAGCACGGCTTTTTCGGCTCGGTAGGCGCTGCCATCGGTGCATTCCACGCCAACACACTTGCCATTTTCCACGACCAGCCGCTGCACCGATTTTTGCGTGAGGATCACCCCGCCGTGCGCTTCGATCAGCCGCGCCAGCGCCTGGGTCAAGGCTCCCGACCCGCCCTTGGCCAAACCGGTGCTCCAGCTCTGCCGGCCGTGCACCACCGAGTAAGCCAGGCGGCCGGTCATGGGATCTTCGGGATGCTGCAAAGTCTCGTGGGCCATCCATACCATGTAGGCGCGGCAATGTTCGTCCTCAAAATTGTCGCGAATAATTTCCCACGCGGACATCGCACTGCGCCGCTGCCATCGTTTGCCCTGGGGATGCTCCGCCAGGCGCTCGTTGAGCGGTTTGCCGAAGCCGGCCGGCGCGAATGCAATCGCGTCGAAGACCGGCTTGATCGCGTCATACTCCGTCATCATTCGCCGGTAGGCCGCCGCATCTTTTTTAGAAAACTTGCCCAGTTCCGCGCAGGTGCGATCCATATCCCGCCACTGAGTGATGTAGCTGCCGTCGGCAAACGGCATATGCATCACCAGGTCTGGGAAAATATATTCCAACCCATATTCACCGAGCTTGAGCTCGTCGTTCCGCATCAGCGGATTATCTTGAATGATGATATGTCCCGAGGCGCAGGTGTCGTGTTTGAAGCCGGGCAGGGTTAATTCTCCGGTTTTTACGTCGCCTCCCACCGCAAAGCGGCCTTCCAGAACCAGGCAGCGGTATCCTGCTTTGGACAGGTACGCCGCGGTGATCAAGCTGTTGTGTCCGGCGCCTGCCACGACAACATCAAAGCGGCCGGTGCCCGAAGTTTTCTGTTTCAGGCTAATACTTCCCAGCGCCAGCGGCGCCAAAGCTGCTCCTTTTACGAACCCGCGCCGCGTGATGCCGCTCATCTCACTTCCTCCCGCCTGTTTCTCCTGCTCCTTGGTTTCTACTGCTCATTAATTGTTTAGTGGTTTGTTGCCCACGCCCGGCGTCATGGACGGATGACATGTTTCGCAAGTGCTTTTGGCTTTGCTCATTTCATGGCAGTGCAGGCAACTGAACATTGAGGTGACGCTGGTCGCCTCGGTCATCACGTCCATCTGCGCCACCGCGCCGTGGCACGTTTCGCATTTCACTCCCGCTTGCAGATGTTTTCGGTGAGTCCAGGTCACACCGGGAAGGACGGCATACACGCGCACCCAGGGTATCGCGGCACCGGATTTCGCAAACCCAGCGAGCTTCTGAATCGAAGGACTGTTCTGGGCGATTGCGGAATGACACTGCATGCACTTGCTGGCAGCGGGGAACTCCATTTTCTTACCTGGGTCGGCGTTGGTATGGCAGTCCTTGCATTCCAGGCCAAGCGCCAGGTGTTTCTTGTGGCTGTAGGGTATCGGCTGCACGGGTGCCGCCGGCTTGCCGGGATTATCCGGCACGGCCGCCCTCAGGGCTGTTGATGGCT
Organism: Acidipila sp.; assembly: GCA_010365215.1. Lineage (GTDB taxonomy): Bacteria > Acidobacteriota > Terriglobia > Acidiferrales > UBA7541 > JAAFGT01. The sequence continues at coordinate 32,651 of JAAFGT010000042.1, forward strand.
TCGTCTCCTGCGCAGTGACTGCCATGCCAGCAAAAAGAAACACTGCCAGCGCCTCGATAGCCAGCACAAATACAATTTTTCTGTTTCGTGGAATCATCAACCTGCCTCGGCAACACTCACGATTCGCAGCTCTGTTATGTCTTCTTCACCAGCACTTCCTCAAGGCTCGTCCCGAAATCCTTCAGCATCACGATGGCCGCATTTCTTCCCGGCGCGCCAGTCACCGATCCTCCAGGATAAGTGGTGGCGCCGGTTTGATACAGGCCGGGAATGGGCATGCGATATTGCGCCCAACCCGGCACCGGCCGCATACCCCCTGTCTGCGCAGGGCTTTGCGCGCCGCCGTGAGCGCTGCCGCGCCAGAAACCAGGGTTCATGCGCTCCAGATCGAGCGGACTTTCGATGAACCGCGCCAGGATCTTGTCGTCGGTCAGATTTGGCGCAAAGCGCCGCAAATACTTCAGATTTGCATCAGAGACCTGCTCTTTGATCGCGTCCCAATGTTGCGGACCTTCCTTCAAACCATAGGGTTGAAAGCCGATAATTTTTAGAGTGTGCAAGCCGGCAGGAGCGCGCGTGGCATCCGCGACGCTGCAGCAGACAATTTGCAACGGAGGGTCTTCGAGATTGACCGCGCCGCGAATATCGTCGTAAGCAAAACGCAAAGCTCGCTCCGGCGTTGCCATGATGACCGCTTCCACGGGCGCGAGTGTGCCGCCAGCGGTTGCGTATCTCGGCGGTTCGGAGGTGGCGTAATGCGTCACGAACATCGTGCACTCACCTTGAAACGTCTCCACTCCCTCGACAAAATCCTGGCCCCACAGCTCGCGCGGTGCCATATCGACAAGGTGCTTGATATGCACGGTGGAGAGCACCGCTTTCCCGGCTCGGTATGTGCTGCCGTCGGAGCATTCCACACCGGCACATTTTCCGTTCTCCACGATCAATTGCTTTATCCATTTGTTTGTGAGTATCACGCCGTGATGCGCCTCGATGTAGCGCGCCAGCGCTTGCGTTAACATCCCGGAGCCGCCTTTCGGAAGCGGCCGGTCGGAATACTGTTGCGAGACGGCGGAGTAAGCCAGGCGGCCGGTCATGGGCTGCTCCGGTGGAATGGAAGATAGATGCCCCATGGCCAGCATGTACGCGCGGCAATGATCATCTTCGAAATTATCGCGAATAATTTCCCACGCGGACATGGCCATGCGGCGCTGCCACAGTTTTCCCTGAGGATGCTCGGCGAGGCGCTCGTTGACCGGTTTTCCAAAACCAACGGGAGTATAAGTAGCCGCGCTGAGGATGGGCTTGATGGTTTGAAACTCCTCCATCATTCGCTTATAGGTAGCGCCGTCCTTCTTCGAAAACTTTGCGAACTCGGCGATGGTGCGCTGCGCATCGTGCCACTGGGTGATGAAGCTGCCATCGGGAAAAGGCATGTGCATGATGGGATCAGGGAAAATATATTCGAGTCCGTAGTCCCCCAGTTTGAGCTCGTCATTGCGCAGCAGCGGATTATCCTGAATAAAGGAATGCGCCGTGGAGCACACATCGTCGCGAAATCCCCGCAGGGTTAATTGCGCAGTCTTCACGCCGCCGCCAACGATCGGCCTGCCCTCCAAAACCAGGCAGCGGTACCCGGCTTTGGCCAGGTAGGCGGTGGTGATCAGACTGTTGTGTCCGGCGCCGGCAACGACGATGTCGAAGCGGTCGGCGTCAGGAGCAGCCTGCTGCATGCGAAGGCTTCCCAATGCCAGCGGCGCCAGCGCTGCTCCCTTTACGAATCCGCGCCGTGTGATCGTGCTCATCGTACCTCCGCCCCACAGTTCCTAAGCTGCTCGGTCCTTGAGCTGCTTAGCACTTACGCCATTTGTCGCGCAAACTAGTTATGGCAGGTATCGCAACCGGTTTTGGTTTTGAACATTTCGTGGCAGTGCACGCAACCGTACATGGAGGTCACCACCGTGGCTTGCCCCATAACTTCCATCTGCGCAACCTGTCCGTGGCACATTTCGCACTTCAATCCCGCGTCCAGGTGGGTGCTGTGGCGCCAATGCACAAACGCCGGAAGTTTATAGACGCGCACCCAGGGAATTGGATCCTGCGCTTTCGCGAATTGCGCCAGTTTTTGAATGGCCGGCCTGTCCTTGGCAATCGTGGCGTGGCACCCCATGCATTTGCTGGTGGCAGGGAAGGTCATCACGGTCCGCGGTTCAGGATTTACGTGGCAGAATTTGCATTCCAAACCCAGCGCCAAATGCTTCTTATGGCTATACGGGATGGGCTGCGTCGGAGTAGGCGCTTGAAAATTCTTGAAAACCAATTCTTCTTGCTTGAAAGATTGTGGCACTGGCGCCGTCTGGCGAGCCGGCAGTGCCACCGCGATGAATAAAAACGCAGCCGCAGCTTGCACCGTCACAACCAGCGCGATATTTCGCTTTCTCTGTTTCACCGAGCTGACCTCCGAAACCTGATCAAGCGCATTGCTCTTACCATCAGTTCTTTTTCTGAATCACGTCCTCGATGGTCGTTCCGAAATCCTTGAGCATCACCGTCGCGGCATTTCGTCCGGGCGCTCCCGATACCGATCCGCCGGGATAAGTGGTGGCACCCGTTTGATACAAGCCGGTAATGGGCATGCGGTGCTGCGCCCAACCTGGAACCGGCCGCATCGCGCCGGACTGCGCCGGATTTTGCGCGCCGCCGTGGCAACTGCCATGCCAGTTGTGCGGATTCATGCGCTCCAGATCGAACGGGCTTTCCACCACGTGCGCGAGAATTTTGTCGTCGGTAAGATTGGGCGAGAATCGCCGCAGATAATTCAGATTTGCCGTGGAGACCTGCTGCTTGATCTCGTCCCAGTGCCGCGGCCCTTCCTTCAAATCGTAGGGCTGAAAGCCGATGATTTTCACAACGTGCTTGCCCGCAGGCGCGCGCGTGGGATCCGCCACACTACTGCACACGATCAGCAGCGACGGATCCTCCACGTTGACCGCCCTGCGGGCATAGTCGTAGCCCATGCGCAGGGCGCGTTCCGGAGTGGCCATCGTGCCTGCGGCTATCGGGGAAATGCTGCCTCCCGCGACCGCAAAAGTGGGCGGCTCACTAGTGGCGTAGTGCGTGACGAACAAAGTGCCGCCGGCCTGCCACGTGTCCACTCCATCGATGAAATCTTGCCCCCACAGCTCGCGCGGCGCCATCTCCACCAGATGCTTGATGTGCATCGTGGAAAGCACAGCTTTCTCGGCGCGATATGAGCTGCCGTCAAGGCATTCCACGCCAAGGCATTTACCGCCTTCCACAATCAGCCGGTGCACCGTCTTCTCTGTGAGGATCACGCCGCCGTGCGCTTCGATCAACTTTCCCAGCGCCTGCGTCAACGCTCCCGAGCCCCCCTTCGGCGCCGTCCAGCTCCAGCGCTGGCGGCCATAAACCAGCGAGTACGCCAGCCGCCCGCTCATAGGCTCTTCCGGCGGCACCACGGTCTGCAGCGCCATCCACAGCATGAATGCGCGGCAGTGGTCGTCTTCGAAATTGCCGCGAATGATCTCCCAAGCGGACATGGCAATGCGGCGCTGCCAGATCTTTCCCTGGGGATGCGCGGCCAGCCGCTCGTTTAGCGGTTTGCCGAAACCTATCGGCGTGTAGGCGGTCGAGTCGAAAAGCGGTTTGATGGCCTCATAATCGGTGATCATCCGCCGGTAGGCCACAGCATCTTTTTTTGAAAACTTCGCGAACTCCGCGCAGGTGCGCTCCACGTCGCGCCACTGCGTGATGTAACTCCCGTCGGGAAATGGGATGTGCACCACCGGATCCGGAAAAATGTACTCCAGCCCGTAATCCCCCAGCTTCAGCTCGTCATTGCGCAGGATGGGACTGTCCTGGATGAGGACGTGCGCCGAGGAACAGGTGTCGTGCAGAAATCCCGGCAGGGTCATCGCGCCGGTAGCGGCGCCGCCGCCGATTAACGGCCGGTGCTCGAGCACCAGACAGCGATAGCCGGCCTTAGCCAGATAAGCTGCGGCCACCAGACTATTGTGTCCGGCGCCTGCCACAACAATATCAAAGCGGTCGGACTTAGCGGGTTCCTGCGCCATAGTAAGTTTTATGTTTCGATAGTGCCCGCGCTTCTTCTATAGCAGCTCAAGCGCTCTATTCAATTCTGGTGTTAAAGCTGAAAAGCATTTGCCAGCGGCCGTCGCGCTGCACCCACATCCGCGTATTGAAATATGGCTTGGCCTCAGCGCGCTGTTCGCGCGCGATCATCATCACCGTTTCTCCGAAGTCAAACATGCGCGCGGAAAGGAGCGGGGGCGGCGCCGCATTTGTTCGCGTTTGCTTTTGCTTATTGATTTGAGCGATGCGCTCCGATTTAGTGAGCGCCGCGGTGTGGTGTGTGTCGGTAGCCGTGAATTCGTCAGCGATAAGCGGCGCGTAGGCCCCGGCGTCATTGTTTGCCATGGCCTTCATCACGCCCTGCCAGGAAGCGATGGCTGCTCTCTCCGATTCCGTCTGTGGCTCGAACGGTATCGTGCGGCAAGGATTTTCGCATTCGCTTGAACCGGTTGCAACGCGCTCCGCCTGGGCAGCCAATGTGACTTCTTGATACAGCACGAGGCGCCAGGCTCCTGGACGTTTCACCCACACGCGCAAAACCTGGACTCTTCCTCGGTTGGCTCTTACGACGGCGGCGCGTCCATAGTCACGCGCCTGTATTTCGACTTCGCCGTTCTGTAACGCCGGCAAATTTTCGAGTACCTGAGCCTTGCTGTGGCTCACTCCGTTGGAGTCGATCCAGGTGAAATCCGCATCAAGCAGCCTATCGAGTGCGGCCGCGTCTGCTTTCCCGACAGCTTCGACAAAAGCGTGATCGGCCTGAACCGCCGCCGGCTCATCGGCGATTCCGGCGGCATACCCGCCGGCTGCTGCGGCAAATATACCGCTGCAAACCAGGCCCGCAAGAATGACGCGCGTGATCCAGGTATTCATTTGCCAGCAGAATGTCTAACCGCTGCCCCCAGAATGTCTGACCGCGTAGCCGGATCAGGTTTTCGCCGCAGCGGCTTGTATGGCGGTCTGAAAACTGATGGCCATCACCCACTGTCCATCGTGTTTGATCCACACGCGAGTGACGTGCACCGGCTTGCCGTGATGAGGCTGATGCTCACCGGTCATAACTACCGTGCCCGGAAAGTCGAACATCTTCGCTGAGACCAGCGGCGCCGGCGCCGAGCCAACCCCTGCCAGTTTCTGTTTATTCAAGGTGGCCATGCGATCGGCCTTGGAGAGCGGTCGATCGTTGTTGGAACTCAGCATTATGAATTCGTCGGCAATGTGCGGGGCCCAGGCATCGGCGTCGTGGGCGGTAACGCCAGTCTCGAGCGCTTGCCACGAAGCGACCACCCCACGCTCCGCTTCGTTCCTGGGCTTGTACGGCAGCGTCTTGCAGGGATTCTCGCAGTCCACCACGCCCGTTCCCGCCGCCGTCGGAGGCTGGTCGCTAAGCTTGACCTCGTGATAAACCAACGCGCGCCAGCCTGCGGGCCGCTTCACCCACACGCGTAAAACGAATAATTTTGCGCTTCCCACGGTGACCGCGCCCACCTGCCCGTAGGTGTGTTCCTTTACATCCAGGCCGCTTTCGTCACCAAGCGTGGAAATGGGTAGCGCCTGCAAAACCTGCGCCTTGCTTTGAGTTTTCCCCTGCGCGTCCGTCCAAGTGAAGTTTGTATCAAGCAGTTTGCCGGCGGCCGCTTTGTCGGCTTTCCCAATAGCCTGCACCAGCGCACGGTCTGCTTGCAGCAGCGCCTGATCTTGCGGCGCCTGACGAGCACCGGCGGCAAAAACCGGTAAGGTCGTTGGAGGAACAGCACAAACAAAAAGAAGTGCGGTGGCGGCGAGGGAATTCCTAACCAGGGGTCTCATCGAAATTAAGTCCTCCCCAAAACGAAGCACTTGCAGCGGATTGAAAAAGGGCCGGACTTGCGTCCGGCCCCGTCATCAAAGCCTTGCCTGAAGCAACTACCAGATCAACTTAAGTCCCAACTGGATTGCGCGATTGCTCCCCGAGCCCAGCACAGGATTCGCGGAAGCGACGTCAGGCGTGGCGCAGCCGCAGCCGAACAGGCCGGGAGCAGACGGATCAGCCGTGGCGCCACCGCCATAGCCGCTCGTGCCTCCCCAGGGGTTAGCGAAGTTAGTATGGTTGAGAATATTGAAAGCTTCCGCACGGAACTGTGCCGAGAACCGTTCCCCGAATTTAAAGGTCTTGGCCACGGATAGATCCAAGTTTTTGAATCCGGTGTCGCGGAATACGTTGCGGCCCAGATTTCCGAACGTTTTAGGAGCGGGCGGGATCATCACGGAATTGCCCGCGGCATAGCAGCCGAGAGCCCCGAGCTGATCTTTTGCCGCCTGTGAGGTTGCGTGAGAGAAACACGTCGTAGCGGCGGAGGGCGCTCCCACGATCACACCGATCACGTGCATGAACGTGGGGGAAGCTGGATTGATGTCGACATTAAAATTCGGGCCCCCGATGAAAGGAATCGGGTTGGGCCCTCTGGACTTGAAGTCTTCCGCCTTGCCGAAGAAATTCCAGCGATCAGCATTCTCGCCCGTGCCGCTGATATCATCGCCAGAATCGAAGGAATTCCAGGGCTGGGGAGTCTGCAGAGTAACGATGGAATTGATCTTCCAGCCTTCCAACATCTGCGCGAATCCCTTTCTTCCCGGAATGTTGTACGTCAGCGAAAGTGTAAAGCGATGGCGGATGTCGAAATCACTGGCCCCGTATTCCAGCTCCGGATGCCTGCTGTCCTGCGGAAGGTACTGATTCCAGTTGTAGGACATTTGATCGAGCGCATGGGAGTAGGTATAGCCGGCGACCACATCCAGACCGTGGAAATTCCTCGCCGTCAGAGTGGACTGCAGCCCGTTGTAGTTAGACCTGTAGAGGTTCGACAGGAAGTTAACGAACGCCAGGTAGGGAAACGAGTTGTCCAACGGCCGGACCCCGGTCGCCGGGTCAGCTTGGTTGATATCGCGAATGCCCGTTAGCCTGCTGCCGTGGTTGCCAACATACCCGACTTCCAGCGACAGATAGTTCGTGAAGGCATGCTGCACACCTAACGTCCAGTTCTGAACGAAGGGCGTGCGGTAGTTACGGTCCATCGCCATAATACTGCACGGCCCGGCTTGCAACAGGCCCGGCGGAGGTGCGGAACCGTCGCCGCAGGTGACTAACGAAGTTGCACTCGCCGGATAGAGGGGCACAGAGCCGCTGTTATTCTGCCAGTTCGGTGTAACCAATGAACCGGGGAGGCTTATGCCCGTCGCCACGATGTTGCCGGGATTCGCAATCTGCGAACTGTTTGCGTAAATTGCGGCCCCCGTGGGGATAACTCCAACTCCAAGCGTAACCGTGTTGTTCGTGTTTTGCTGGGACATCAGCACGTTCATGGTGAGCAGCTCGTAGATCAGGCTGTAACCCGCACGCACCACGGTTGTCCCCTTGCCGGTGACGTCCCACGCCACTCCCAGGCGCGGAGAGAAATTAGTGTGATCGCCTTTATAAAGGGAATCGATATTCTTGCCCACCTGCTCCAGACCTTTGCCTGGTTCGAAATTGCCGAGCTTATTGTGCGATTCCGTCGGGGGAGTGCTGTACTCGTACCGCAATCCCAGATTGACCGTCACCTTCGGAGTTAGTCGCCAGTCATCTTGAGCAAAACCAGCGTAATTCCACTGGCTCAAGTCTCGCGTCGGATCCCCCGCAAGAAAATCGACCCGGCCGACAACACCAGCGATGAAGTCTTCCAGGGCCGTCGCGCACGGTGACTGGCTTGGAGGACAAGTAGCAGCAAACGCATCCCGTTGTCCGAAGCGGATCCGCCCCCTTCCGTTGCGGAATGTGCCTTGATGTACCCTGATGTTGCGTACTTCGCCTCCGAACTTATAGGCGTGATTGCCCCGCAGGTAAGACAGGTTTTCTATAAAGCTGTAGGTATTGTCGGGGCCTACAATTTTAGGAAAATTGTGGAAGCCTCCGGCCTCGCTGAATCCGCCCACCTTGATATTGGGCAGTCCAGCCAGCACAGGGTTGGTCACTCCGGTATTTATGCCGTAGGTTGTGAAGGCATTATTCTTGGAATCGACGGGGATGATCGTCAGAGTGTAGCGGGTGTAACCAACCCTGAATTCATTCACCCAACGTGAATTTGGCGTCCAAGTCCAATGTCCGGCCACCGCCTGGGCTCGCGAATGAATCGAGGTCTCGAATTGCGGCAGCGTCTCGGGGGCATCCTCGGCGAGGAGCTTATCGTTCCCCAGGAAATAGGAACCGCTTACGGTGTTCCTGTCGCTGAGGTGGTAGTCAATTTTTCCCAGCCCGTTGTCGGACTTATTCGTATTTGGAAATCCACCCTGATTCCCGGGGACGGAAGCGAAAGGCCCGTATATGCCGGCGGTGCAAGTGATCGGCGGCCCTAGCGTGCATCCGACTAACTTCAAGCTGAGCGGGCTCGGCGTCAAACCGGCCGCCTGAACGCCCATGATTGCATCGGGCAGGCTTACGTCGGCTCCGCCTCCCGCGGTCGGGCTCGGGAGATTATATGTAAATGAGTTTCCCACGGTGTAGCGCTGGCCTTCATAGCCGCCGAAGTAGAAAAGCTTGTCACGAATAATGTGTCCGCCGGCGGTGCTGCCGTACTGCTCGAGTTCCACCGGCTGCTTGGCTTGCCCCACCGGATTGAAGAAGTTCCGCGCGTCCCAGGCATCGGTGCGGCCGAACGCGTAAGCGGTACCGTGAAAATCATTGGTGCCGGACTTCAGCCCCACGCTGGTGACCGCACCCGGTTTCCATCCGAACTCCGCCTTCGGATTTACTTGGGTATTGAATTCCTGGATGGCGTCGATGGGCATCAGCGTGGCCGCATCGCCCGCGACTGCGGCAGCATTGGTGACGCTCAACCCCATGAACGCTTCATCGTTCGCGACGCCGTCCACCACGTAGCCCATGCCTTCGGGGCGAATTCCGTTAGTGCTCTGCGTCCACGGTCCGCCGCCCGGATAGACCATCGTGCCGGGGCGCAGCGCGAGCAGGTTCTGGTAATTGCGGCCGTTCAAGGGGAGGTCATTGATGGTTTCGTTGCTAAGCGTACCGCCCAGCGTTGCGCTGGTGGTGTCCAGCATTGGAGTCTGCTCGGTGATGGTGATCGTTTCGGTGGCTGCGCCGGGCTGCATCTCGAAGTCGATGCGCGCGTCCTTGCCAACTTCCAGCAGGATGTTCGGCCGCTCGACCGCCTTGAAACCTTTGAAGTCGACGTGGATCTTGTAGGTGCTGGGAAGCAGGTTGGGAGCGACATACTCTCCCGCTTCGTCAGTGGTCACGGTGCGCGGGATGCCGCGCGACACGTCGGTGATGGTGACCGTGGCGCCGACAATCACGCCTCCGGACGGATCGTGCACGCTGCCCAAAATTCGGCCGAAGTTCGCCTGCGAGAACATCGGAGCGCAGAAAACCACTACGCCCAGAATGATAGCTAGAGCCCTCGCCAAGGCCTTGCAACCAGACAAATCCGACCCCAATCGTACTGAGCGCATCACCACCTCCCCTTTCCGGTACGACCCCTGTACCACCATATAACGAAGGCTGTCAAGATGTTTCGCGCCGTGCCAGTACCAGGATTCCAAAAGCGTTATCGGTTATCCGCGAAATGATCGCTAATGGTGTAGTGGCCGGACCACTCGGTTCATGCGAGAATTCCAGCGGATTTATTTCCACCATTTGAAATGATCGCAACCAAAGCAAGCCTACTTTGGCGGTTTCTGTGTTAACGCTTGCTGGTAATACTCGGCGTCGTAATATTTGTCTGGTGTGGGCGGCTGGCCGCCCCATTGGCCTTCTATCTCGGCGCGCAATTTGAGCACATTCTTGAACCCATCGAGGTCCATGCGAGCATCCTCAGCATAGCCTCCGGCTCCCTGGGTGGTGAGCGAGTAAGTCTCCTCTGCCGCAGCAGGCGGAAGCTTCGCTTCCTTGATCAGCAGCTCGATCACTTTCCGTTTATTCGCTGGCGCCAATATCCACCGTTGCGCTTCGAGATACGCGGCGAGATATCTCACCAGCACATCCGCATGCGCACGGGCCCAGCCGCGCAATACGAATGATCCCGAACCCTGATACGGGCCGATAAACTTTAGGGTCGAGCCAAGACTCACGAAGCCGTCCCGCTTCGCCAGCACGGACGCGGGAGGGCCTAGCATCGTCCCGGCATACTCCTTGTGCTCGCGCATGGCCGCCAGCCGCAGTGGGCTCGCGCCGATCGGCTTGATCTGGTAGTCGCGGCCGGCTTGCAGCGAGTTCAACAGCAGAATTTTCTTAAGCTGCAGGGCGAAGGCGGTGTTGGTGGCGTCGACAATCACCGTCTTGCCGCGCAACTCGGAAATGGAGTGGATCTCGGACTGCACGATGAGCTCATTCACCGTGCGTTCGCCGCCCATCACGATGATGGCGTCAACTCCCGCTGTCTCCACCATGGCGACGGCGTTGTCGACCGCGGCCACGGCAACATCGGCTTTGCCGTTTGCCAGATCGACGCGCAGCACATCCGAGCTGTCGGCGGATTGAAACTGCACGGCGACGCCATACTTGGCGAAAATCCCCTGGGACTCCGCAGCGACGATGGGCAGGGGACGGCCGGGCAGGCTGATCACTCGAACGGTCTGCAGCGATGGCCCGTCCGCGCGAGTTCCAGCACACCCCACCAGAGCCAGCGCGCTAATGCCCGCGCAAATAAACTTCGAGCACATCCATTTCGCAACTTTCATTCCGCCTCCCCCAACCATTCGCGCGCTATGAAATGCGCACTAAACTGCGCCCTCGTTCAGTTTTGGCAGCGACCACTCCGTCACCGGCAACGGATCAAGCATGGGCTTACCCAGGCTGGGACAGCTCAAAACATAGATCCCGGTGTCCGCAGCGCAATAAATCACGTTGCGGTCCCATTCCACGAACACGTTGTCCACCGTGCGGTTCCAGCTCCCAAAATCTTTCAAGTCACCGCCCTGCGGAGGAATGAAGTAGGCCACCTCTTCCGGACGGTACGGATCGCCGATGTCGTAACAGCGCAACCCGCCTATGAAATAGGAATAGGCGATGAAGTCAGCAGAGATCTTTCCCGGCGCCTTGAGATGCGGCGGGTTATGCGCCCCGAATCGTCCGCGCTTGAAACAAAAGTCGCGGTAAGGCGCCTGCTTGGGAGGCACCGGACGGGGGAACTGCGCCACCGGCGTGGGACGCGTCTCGTCGCGCACATCGATCACCCAGATGGGCAGATAAATCTGATTGCAGTCCGGATTCGTGGTCTCGCCATTCGCGATCACGAAGCCGCGATCGAGCATGCCGCACCAGATCGTGTGGAAAGCGACGCCGCCGGCTCCGTACTGTGGCGGCGGCTCGAAGCGGCCGATTTCCTGCGGGCGTTTCACGTCCGAGAGATCATGGATAATCAACCCAAAGCATCCCCAACCGCCGTAGCCGCGATTCCCGCCGTCGTCAATTTTCTTGGGCACGTACACCGGCCCGTGCAAGCCGACGAAAGGAGTCTGATCCATGTGCTCGTATTTCAGCCGGGACCACTGCCACTTTTGATATTCGCTCTCTTCGCTTTTTCGCGAGCCGGGCACCCACCACATCGAAACCTCTTTCGGATTGGCCGGGTCGGATACATCCACGATCATGTTGCCGTTCACCAACGGCCGCGCGTACCACAGTTGGTGGCTGAAGCTTTCATCCGGAGCCGTGTCGAGATAGGCGTACTGGCCGCCATCATAATAGTTGCGGTGCGTGCCCGACCCGGTGGCACCCGTGCTGAATTCCGATAGGTTGACGATCTTGGAAGGATCGGTGGCGTCATAGAAACGCACACCGCGCAGCCCCTTGAAATTCTTCCACGGCTCCAGCAACTTCGGGTCATCATATTTCCCGTAAGGCGCGGCGGCGGTCGAACCTGATATGGGCGCCGCGGCGCCGGTCATCAGAATCCACTTCTTTAATTTATCGTTGTAAGCCACCTGCAGTTGGTCACCCTTGAAGCCGTGCTCGTTGTACATCGTTGGATGATGGAGATCGCTCACGTCGATCACATCACCCTGCTGCAGAAGATATCGCCGGCTCCCCACGGACATCATCTGCATCTTCCCGCCGCGCTCCTTGCCCGGAAGGATGTGGGCGATCACTTCCATATTGTGAATATAAGTCCTGCGGTCCAGATACTTCAGGCTCTGCGGTGATGGATGGGGATGGTTGTTTGCCCACGCGGCAAGGGAGGAACCGGCCATGGCAAGGCTCGCACCGGCCGCGCATTTTACAAACTCCCTGCGCGTCGGTTTGCGATTTGTCCCCACGTTCTTCATTGCCGCCTTGTTTTTTGAAATCGTCGGGTTCTCATTCTCTCCCATCGGGATCCCTCCATATCTCTTCCACAACTTAAGATTGAACGTTTGCGAAGCCGAAGAAATGGTCGGACCCCTGTACCACCCAGCAAAACAGAAAGTCAAGAAGTTCCCTGACCGGCTGGATTAAGCATCGCAGCCGCTGGTGGGGATTTTCGCGGAGGACTTTGATAAGGTAGTGCGATGGTCTGACCATACTCTCGGGTCGCCAACACTGGACTCCCCGTCAACACCCAGAGCAGCCAGCAGCGGTGAAATCTTTCCGAGGTAACACGCGGAGGTAACAAGCAATGGCAATCGCGACAACCAATCCTGCCACCGGCGAGGTCCTCAAAACCTTCACGGAACTTACCGACTCCCAGATTGACGCGAAAATTCAGCTCGCCTCCGAGGTATTCACGAAGTATCGAAAAGTTCCTTTTGCTGAGCGCGCGCGAAGAATGATGAAGGCCGCAGAGATTCTCGAGGCCGAGAAAGATGTTTTCGGCCGCATGATGACCATCGAGATGGGAAAGCCGCTGGCCGCCGCCGTGGCCGAGGCGGTCAAGTGCGCGACGGGGTGCCGGTATTACGCCGAAAATGCCGAACGCTTCCTGGCCGATGAAGTGGTGGAGATCGGCGTCACTCGCAGCTATATCAAGTACCAGCCCATAGGCCCGGTCCTGGCGATCATGCCGTGGAACTTTCCCTTCTGGCAGGTTTTTCGATTCGCAGCGCCCTGCTTGATGGCCGGAAACACCGGACTGCTCAAGCATGCGTCCAATGTTCCGCAATGCGCCCTGATGATCGAGGATATTTTCCGGCGCGTGGGATTCCCGGAAGGATCGTTCCAGACCCTGCTCATTGGATCGAAAAAAGTGGACGCGATCCTGGCGGACCCGCGCGTGAAGGCCGCAACTCTCACCGGTAGCGAAGGCGCGGGAATTGAAGTGGGCATGTCCGCGGCAAAAAGAATCAAGAAAATGGTGCTGGAACTGGGCGGCAGCGACCCTTTCATCGTGATGCCCAGCGCAAACATTGAAGAAGCCGTGTCCACAGCAGTGAAGGCCCGCGTTCAAAACAACGGCCAGTCGTGCATCGCCGCCAAACGGTTCATTGTTGCCGAAGGAATTGCCGACCAGTTCGAGCGCAGCTTTGTAAAAAAGATGGAGGCGCTACGGCTGGGAGACCCGCTGGAGGCCACCACGGAGGTGGGCCCTCTGGCTACAGCGGATGCCGTGCTCACTCTCCACCAGGACGTCCAAAAAACCATCCAGGCCGGAGCACAGCTTTTGACCGGCGGCAAACCGCTCGATCGACCCGGAAATTTCTACGCGCCCACCGTATTAACCAATATTCCCAAAGGCTCACCCGGCTATTCCGAGGAGTTTTTTGGCCCGGTAGCCTGCATGTTCCGCATAAAAAATATCGAGCAGGCCATTCAAATTGCCAACGACACGCGCTTTGGGTTAGGCGCCAGTGTGTGGACCAACGACAAAAAAGAAATTGATCAGCTCGTCGACGAAATCGAATCCGGCATGGTATTCATCAACGGCATGGTGGCTTCCGACCCACGAATTCCATTTGGCGGCGTCAAGCAATCCGGGCACGGACGGGAACTCTCGGTATACGGCATCCGCGAATTCACAAACATTAAGTCAGTGGTTATTCGGTAGCGAAGTTTGAAGTTTCTGCCGCATTCGAAGAACCATTTGCGCGGAATTTGACGCCTATGGTATTTTGGTCGGGCAATTATACCACCATATAAAGACCCATCCGATGGTGCCCGTACGCGTAACTGTAAATGTGCGGTCCATTGTAGTGTAGCGACCCCTCCCGGAGGGAATATGGCTTACAAAACGCTCCAGTCGTTGCGACTCTACGAGCAGATCGTTCAACAAATTGAAGATTCCATCCTGCAGGGTGCGCTCAAGCCCGGCGACCAGCTGCCGGCCGAGCGGGAGTTAGCGCAGCAGTTCGGTGTCAGCCGCACGGCGGTCCGCGAAGCAGTGAAGGTTTTAAGAGAAAAAGGACTGGTTGAAGCATATTCCGGCCGTGGAACATTCATCACCGACGGCACCTCGCAGGCCATCCGTCAATCGCTCGATCTGATGATCAAGATCGGGCAGCCCGAAGGCTCCACGCACCTGGTGGAAGTGCGCGAAATTCTGGAACCGGAGATTGCCGCGCTGGCGGCAACGCGAGGAGAAGAGCAGCACCTCACGGCGATGCGCGAAGCCGTTGCGGTGATGGAGGGCGCCGGCACCAACGCCGAGGCGTTCATCGAGGCGGATCTCGATTTCCATCTTTCGCTTGCCGAAGCCGCCGCGAATCCGGTTATCTTGTCGCTCATCGATTCCATCGTTGGACTGCTGCGCGAACAGCGGCTGACCATCTTTACCGTGCCAGGCGGCCCCGAGCGGGGTCAGTTCCACCACAAAAAAATCCTCGAGGCCATCGAGCATCGTGCTCCGGAACGGGCGCGCGAAGCGATGCGCGCGCATCTGCAGCAGGTGCGCACCGATACGCGCGCTTTCGCGGCCAAGCGCGAGCCGGCGCTTTCCAAATCGGTTTCGTAAGACGGGAGTTTTGTCAGGATGGCTAATCTCGGATTTGTAGGCCTCGGCGTGATGGGCGGAAACATGGTGAACCGCCTGCTGAGCAAAGGTCACAGCGTAACCGGCTACAACCGCACCCGCGCCAAGGCGGAATGGCTGATTGGGCGCGGGATGCGCTGGGCCGATTCCCCGCGAGCCGTATGCGCCGCAGCGGATATTGTTTTCTCAATGGTCACCAATTCCGCGGCGCTGAATATCATTGCCGAGGGGCCCGACGGCTTGCTGGCCGGACTCGCCGCGGGCAAGACGCTGATCGACATGAGCACGGTGAGTCCCACGGTGAGCCGGGCTCTGGCGCAAAAAGTTCGCGAGAAAGGTGCTGACCTTGTTGACGCGCCGGTATCCGGCAGCGTGATCACTCTTCAGGAAGGCAAGCTCTCCGTGATGGTGGGCGGCCGCCGCGAAACCTTCGATCGCGTGAAGCCAGTGCTCGACGACATCGGCCCGAAAGTTACCCACGTGGGCGGGAACGGGCAAGCGCTGGTGATGAAAATCGCCACCAACCTCAGCCTCGCCGTGCAGATGCTCGCTTTCTCCGAAGCCGTCTTGCTGGCGGAAAAAGGCGGCATCGCGCGCGAGACCGCTGTCGACGTTTTAACGCACAGCGTCATCGCTTCACCCATGGTTCAGTACCGCGGGCCCTTCGTCCTGAAAATGCCGGAAGAGGCCTGGTTCGACGTAAACATGATGCAAAAAGACATGCTGCTGGCCCTCGAACTGGGGCGCCAGTTCGACGTCCCCCTGCCCACCACCGCGGCGACGAACGAATTCCTCTCCGCCGCTCGCGGCATGGGATGGGCCAAGAAGGATTTTGCCGTGGTCTTCGATGTACTAGCGCGCATGTCCGGAGTGGAAAGATGAAGACGGTGGCTGACCGCCGAACGAAAATCGAGACAGGCACGGGCGCGGAACTTTGGCTGCACATGTACCGGCAGATGACCGCCATTCGCTTGTTCGAGGAGCAGGTCAACGAGCTCTATACTCGCGCGCTCATGCCCGGCCTCGCGCATCTTTACGTGGGCGAAGAAGCCGTGGCGGTGGGAGTCTGCGAAGCCCTCACCCCCGAGGATTACATCACCAGCACGCATCGCGGTCACGGCCACTGCCTAGCCAAAGGCGCCGCGCCAGACCGCATGTTTGCCGAGCTGCTGGGCAAGGAAGCGGGGTACTGCAAAGGCAAAGGCGGGTCGATGCATATTGCCGACCCTACCACCGGAAATCTTGGCGCGAACGCTATCGTCGCCGGAAGCACGGGGATTGCCACCGGCGCGGCCTTTTCCGCCAAGCAATTGGGAACTAAACAGGTGGCCGTCTGCTTTTTTGGCGAAGGGGCGCTGGGACAAGGCGTGCTTTATGAAGTGATGAATCTGGCGCAACTCTGGAAGTTGCCGGTGATCTACGTCTGCGAAAATAATTTTTATAATGAATACACGCATTACCTGGAAACGACGGCCGGCGACATTCAGGCGCGCGCCGCGGCTTTTGGAATGCCCGCGGAAAGCGTGGATGGCCAAGACGTGCGCGCCGTGCATGCCATCGCTACCCGGCTGGTGGAGCGTGCGCGCCGCGGAGAAGGTCCCGCATTTCTGGTGTGCAATACCTACAGGATGCGCGGCCATCATGTGGGCGACATCAATCGCGAGTATTACCGCTCAAAAAAGGAAGAGCAGGAATGGGGAGATCGAGATCCCATCAAGCGCCTGGGCGACTGGCTGATAAAAGAAAAGCATGCCGGCGCGGAAACTCTCCATGACATGGAATCAGAAATTCGCCGCGAGATGGAAGCAGCGGTGAAGTTTGCTGTAGCCGCCGCCTATCCCGGCCCGGAAGAAGTCGACCAGGACGTCTATGCCTGAAATCGCTACAAAAGAAACTACGCGCGAAATTACCTTCGCCGAAGCCGTGCGCGAGGCGCTGGCAGAAGAGATGCGCCGCGACTCGCGCGTAGTGATTCTCGGCGAAGACGTGGCCGAGGCAGGCACGCCCTTCAAAGTTTTGTCCGGCTTGGTGGAAGAATTTGGCACCCAGCGCGTCATCGATACGCCCATCTCCGAAGCCGGCTTCACCGGACTGGCCGTGGGCGCGGCCATGACCGGCCTGCGCCCCGTAGTCGATATCATGTTTGGAGACTTCATCACCCTGACCATGGACCAGATGGTGAACCAGGCGGCGAAAGTGCACTACATGTCGGGAGGAAAGTGGAAGGTCCCCATGGTGATGCGCACCACGCTGGGAGCCGCGCGACGCTCGGCCGCGCAACATTCGCAATCCCTTCATGCCTGGTTCAGCCACGTGCCGGGACTGAAAGTGGTTTTGCCGTCCACGCCTTACGACGCCAAGGGACTGCTCAAGACGGCCATCCGCGACGAAAATCCCGTAATCTTTTTCGAAGACAAAATGATGTTCAAGATGAAGGGTCCCGTCCCGCTCGAGGAATACACCATTCCTCTGGGAGTGGCCGACGTGAAGCGCGTGGGAACCGACATCACATTCGTGGCCACCAGCAGCATGGTGCAGGTAGCGCTCGCTGCGGCGGTCATGCTTGAAGAGATTGGAATCAGCGCCGAAGTGATCGACCCGCGCACCACCTGGCCGCTCGATGAAAAGACTCTGGTGGAATCGGCCAAAAAAACTTCTCGCGCCATCGTGATCGATGAAGGGTATGGACGGTACGGTGTGACTGCCGAGCTTGCCGCGGTAATTGCGGAAGGCGCATTTTTCAATCTGGATGCCCCGGTGAAACGGCTGGGAGCAATGCATGTTCCCATCCCCTTTTCTCCGCCGCTCGAAGATGCCACGGTTCCCAACGAGCAGATGGTCTTCGATGCCGCGCGCAAACTTTGCGGCCGATCCTGACATTTTAGAACTGGAGGCGGGCGATGGCACTACCGACATATGGCACCATGGCCGTCGATTGGGAGCAGCGCATCGACTTCGACCGGCTGCGCAAGGAACGTCTGGCGCGCGCCAAGGCTCTGCTGGACAAATCCGAGATGGGCGCGCTGCTGTGCTTCGACATGAACAATGTGCGTTATCTGACTTCCACGCACATCGGCAGCTGGGCGCAGGACAAGATCAGTCGCTTCGCTTTGCTGGCGCGGAATGACGAGCCGATTCTCTGGGACTTCGGCTCCGCCGCGCGCCATCACCAGCTCCACTGCCCGTGGCTGGGCGAGCGCTCGCGCGCCGGAATTTCGCTGCTGCGCGGCGCCATGTCGCCGGAAATGGGGCGCGCCGAAGACGTTGCCAAAAAAATCCGCATCGAGCTGGAGAAGCGTGGCCTGCACAAGCAGCCGCTGGGCGTCGACATCATCGAGCCGCCAGTGCTCTTTGCGTTGCAGCGCGAGGGAATCACCGTGGTCGATGGGCAGCAGCTGATGTCGGATACACGCGTCATTAAAACGCGCGATGAAATCGCGCTGCTCAACACCTCCGCCATGATGGTCGACGCCGCTTACGACGAGCTGTACCGCGCCATGAAACCGGGAATGCGCGAAAATGAGGCCGTCGGCCTGGTGAGCAAAGTGCTCTATGACCTGGGCTCGGAATACGTCGAAGCCGTGAATGCTATTTCCGGCGAGCGCTGTAACCCTCACCCGCACGTTTTCTCGGACCGTGTGCTGCGCCCCGGCGATCCGGTTTATTACGACATTCTCCATTCCTACATGGGCTATCGCACCTGCTACTACCGCTGCTTCACCATCGGCTACGCCTCGCACAGCATGATTGACGCGTATAAACGCTGCCGTGAATATCTCGACGCCGCCATCTCGCTGGTTCGCCCCGGCCGCACCACCGGCGAAATCGCTTCGCTGTGGCCCAAGGCGCAAGAGTTCGGATTTCCCGACGAGGAAGCAGCCTTCGCGCTGCAATACGGCCACGGAATCGGCCTGGCCATCTGGGAAAAGCCGGTGATCAGCCGCCTGGTTTCGCTCGACCATCCCTATGAGATCAAGCCTGGCATGGTCTTCGCTCTCGAAACGTTCTGGCCTTCCACCGACGGCTGGAGCGCCGCGCGCATCGAAGAAGAAATTGTGGTCACCGAGACCGGACACGAAGTCATCACGCGATTCCCCGCCGAAGAATTGCTGGTGGCCGGCGCGCACTATTTTACGGTCAACGGTCCGCTGCCCAGGGCGCGCGAGCACGAGGCCGCTCCCAGCCAGCGCGTGGTCGACATGGTGGAAGCCAGCGCCCGGACCGAACGCGTGCCGGTTACCAGTAACGTTAGGGACTAACGTCGCGCATCAACGCTACCGGTCCGTCCATTCGGCGTCCCAAAACTTATGGCCATCAGCATCGTTATGCCCGCACTGGAAATGGCACAGGAAACCGGCAAGCTAATTTCCTGGCACAAAAAAGAAGGCGACCGCATCGCCAAGGGCGAGCCCTTACTCGAAGTCGAAACGGACAAAGCGGTGGTCGAGATCGAGGCTCCGGGTGAAGGCATCCTTGCCGGCATAAAAGCTCAGCCCGGCGATGTTGTGCCGGTCGGTCAAACGATAGCTTGGCTTGTTCAACCGGGTGAAGTCCCTCCCACCGATGTGGCTCCCACGAAATCGGCGCGCCAAGTGGTCAACGCGCCCGCGCAAGCGGCGGCGGCCCAAGCTGCCGGCAGTTCAACTTCCTCTGCCGGTGCGGAAATTAAAATCTCTCCCAAAGCTCGCCGCCTCGCGCGTGAACAAGGAGTCGACCTCGCCAAACTGCAAGGCTCGGGGCCCGGTGGAGAAATTCTCGCCTCGGATATTCTGGCTGCGGCGGGATCGCCAAGCGCGCTAAGCACCAGCACGCCAGTCACGGCTGCGCCTGCCGGCACGCTTGAAAAATCCAGCACGATCGCCCGCCTCATGGCCGAGCGCACCACCCACGGCTGGACCACCGTGCCGCATTTTTTTGTCGTGCGTGAAGTTGATGCCGGCGCGCTGGCCGACATTCGCGCGCGGCGCGGGCCAGAAATCGAAACGACGCACGGAGCGCGCCTCACCTACACTGATCTGTTGATTGCGCTCGTAGCCCGCACGCTGGTACAGCATCCGCGCATCAACGCAAGCTGGGCTGGCGAAGGCGTGCGCCTCAACCCCGACGTAAATATCGGCATCGCCGTGGCGGTCAACGATGGCGTAGTGGCAGCGGTAATTCCCCAATCCGACCGCGCCGCTTTGGGAGAAATTGCCATGCAACGGCGCGACCTGGCCAAGCGCGCCGAAGCCGGCCAGCTGCGCCCTGCTGACCTGGCCGGCGGAACATTCACCATCAGCAATTTGGGAATGTACAAAGTAGATGCCTTCAGCGCCATCATCATTCCCCCGCAAGCCGCAATTCTAGCCGTGGGCAACATCGTCGACCGCGTTGTGCCCGTGCAGGGCCAGGCCGGCATTCGTCCGATGATGATCTTGACGCTGTCCTGTGACCACCGCGTCGCCGACGGCGCGCGCGCCGCCAAATTCATGAACGACCTGGCCGATGCAATTCACCAGCCTGAAAAGTGGCTGCGCTAATTTGCGCTTGCTGCGGCGCGCGCCTGCCGGAACAAAAACTTTTCTGCCGCACAAGCCTCATCGCTCGACCCTCGGTGAATTGAAAGCGCGTCACTTCTGTAAAGGTCGGGTAGAATACTCAAATTCATGACGCGGCTGGTCTCGTTTACAATTAGCTCCGCCATGTACAATCAGCTCCGCCAGCAAAGGGCGCCCGAGGTTCAATGACGGAAAGCATTAGCGACACACGGCCTTCTGCAACCCTCGAGTCCCTCCCGTCTTCGCGTAATAAGCCCTTCTATTCCACTTTGTGGGTGCAGGTGCTGATGGCCATGGCCCTGGCCGTCGTGTTTGGATACCTCTATCCGCAGAAAGCCGCGGCCATGAAGCCGCTCGGCGACGGATTTATCCGCCTCATCACCATGGTCATAACCCTGATGATCTTTTGCACCGTGGTCACCGGCATCGCCGGCATGCAGGACATGAAGAAAATCGGCCGTGTAGGAGTTAAGGCGCTGCTGTATTTCGAGCTGGTCTCCACTCTGGCCCTTTTCATCGGCCTGGTGGTTGGCAACCTGGTGCATCCCGGCGCGGGATTCGACGTCAACGTCGCTGCGCTCGATACCAAGGCCGTGGCGGATTATGCCGGGCAGGCGAAAGCGCAAAACGCTACGGATTTTATGCTGCACATTATTCCCACTACCGTCGTCGATGCCTTCGCCAAGGGTGACATCCTCCAGGTTCTGCTGGTTTCGCTGCTCTTCGGTTTTGCTTTATCTGCCATGGGCAAGCGCGCCAAGCCGCTGGTGGATCTGCTCGACGGGCTGATGCATGCGGTGTTTGGTGTTGTGGGAATCGTGATGCGGCTGGCCCCCATCGGGGCCTTCGGCGCGATGGCTTATACCATTGGCAAGTATGGAGTGACATCGCTCGGGCCTCTGCTCAAACTGATTGCGCTGTTCTATTTTACTTGTGCGGTGTTCGTGCTCGTGGTCTTGGGAGCGATCGCCAGGGTGGCCGGATTCTCCATCCTCAAATTTCTTCTCTACATCAAAGAAGAGATCATCATCGTGCTGGGAGTCGCCTCCTCCGAACCTGCGCTGCCCACGTTGATGGAAAAGATGGAAAACCTCGGGTGCTCAAAAGCGCTGGTAGGGCTGGTCCTTCCAACGGGCTACACATTCAACACCGACGGCACCAGCCTCTATATGACCCTGGCGGCGCTCTTCGTGGCCCAGGCGACCAACACGCACCTAACGCTTTATCAGCAACTGACCATCTTTGCCGTCGCCGTGCTCACTTCCAAGGGCGCCAGCGGGATTCAAGGCGCTGCATTTATCGCCCTGGTTGCAACCTTGACGGCCTTTCCGATTATCCCGGTAGCGGGAATGGCTCTGCTTCTCGGCATCGACCGGTTCATGGCCACCGCTCGCGCGGTGGTCAATATGCTCGGCAACGGAGTCGCCACAGTCGTGATAGCGCGCTGGGAAGGCGAGCTTGACGTCAAAACCTTGCGGCGCACTCTCGGTTGAGACTCCGCAACTTTCAGCGGCGTGGTGCGTCTCGCCGATCGTGCAAAACCGCGCGCGATGGTAAACCGTAGCGGTGCAGAACCGCAATACGGAACAAAACATTTTGCCTCGAGGTTGAATTGGCTTCCGCCGTTCCACTCACCGAAACGCAATCCGCATGGACGCCGCTGCGCC
The DNA here is from genome assembly GCA_010365215.1 of Acidipila sp. Taxonomy (GTDB): domain Bacteria; phylum Acidobacteriota; class Terriglobia; order Acidiferrales; family UBA7541; genus JAAFGT01. Next base: position 54,881 of record JAAFGT010000042.1, read on the forward strand.
AGCCGTTGTTTCGCGCGCTATGGGTGGCCTCCGTGGTGTCGAACGTGGGCACTTGGATGCAAAACGTTGGCGTGGCGTGGCTGATGACTTCCATGAGCCCGACGCCGATCATGGTGTCGCTGGTTCAGGTGGCAGCGACCCTGCCGGTGTTTCTGGCCTCGCTGCCGGCGGGCGCGCTTGCCGACGCCGTGGACCGGCGTCGCCTTCTGCTGCTGACGCAAAGCTGGATGCTGGCCGTGGCCACCGTACTCGGGGCATTGACGCTTGCCGGAAAAATCACGCCGTATTCGCTTCTGTTCTGCACCTTCCTCATGGGCATTGGCGACGCGATGAACGGCCCGGCCTGGGCGGCGATTACGCCAGAGGTGGTTTCCAAGGGCGAACTGCCCGCGGCGCTGGGGCTGAACTCCGCCGGATACAATGTCGCTCGCGCCATCGGCCCTGCTTTGGGTGGCTTGATTGTGGCGATATTTGGTTCCGGGCAAGCGTTCCTGCTCAATGCAGCTTCGTTCGTTGCCGTAATTTCCGTGCTCTACCGCTGGCGGCGAGTGCCGCGCCAGTCCATGCTCCCGGCCGAGCGTGTGGTAAGCGCTATCGGAACCGGACTGCGCTACGTGCGTCATGCTCCGCCCGTGCGCGCCGTGCTGATTCGCACCGGCACATTTGTGCTTGGCGCGAGCGCGCTATGGGCCCTGATGCCGCTGGTGGCGTTACGCTTGCATCACGGATCGCTGGGTTACGGTTTCCTGCTCGGCAGCATGGGACTCGGCGCCGTTTGCGGCGTAGGATTTTTGCCCCGGCTGCGCCTGCGAATGAGCGTGGATGCTTTGTCCGCCACCGGCACCGCGGTATTCGCTCTGGTAATGTTGCTGGCGTCCTCCCAACCGCATCCCGTGCTGCTATACGCCTCCATGCTTTTCGCCGGTTTTGGATGGCTTACCATGATGGTGCACCTCAATGTGGCCGTGCAGATTGCCACGCCATTCTGGGTGCGCGCGCGGGCGCTGGCCGTTTACATTCTGGTTTTCCAGGGCGCGATGGCGCTTGGCAGCTTACTCTGGGGCACGGTGGCGAAATACCGCGGTGTGCCGTTTGCGCTGGACGCCGCGGGTGTGTTGATGCTGCTGGGATTAACTGTGGTGCGCAGATACCCACTTGAATCCGCGCAAGGATTGAAGCTCGACCCCTCCTCGCACTGGCCGGAACTCTCCGTGTTGAGCCCGCCTGAACCCGACCACGGCCCGGTGCTGGTCACCGTGGAATATCGCGTGGATCCCAAAGACCGGCACCAGTTCGCGGAGGCCATGCGCGCGGTGGGTCGCTCGCGAAAGCGCGATGGCGCGCTGCAGTGGGGACTCTTCCGCGACACCGCCGATCCCTGGCGCCAACTGGAAATGTTTATGGTGGAATCCTGGGTCGAGCACTTACGCCAGCACGAGCGCACCACCGTGGCCGATCTGGAGATCGAAATGCGCGCCAGGTCGTTCCATGTGGACCAGGAAGCTCCGCGAATCTCGCACCTGATCTTCAGTTACGAGGATAAGAACGACACCGAAGAAAAATCATAAATACTTTTCGCCGCTGCGCTGAGCTTGACAGCATCGCGCGACGCGGGTAAGAAGGGGCGGCAATTGTCGCGGCGCGAAGCACGCACAATTATCTTCCGCCAGTCAGCGGTCACCGTTTCCACCATGTGGCAACAAAATTACACTCCGCTCGCGCACAATCTCTGGCTCTCCTCGCTTCTGGCCGCGCTGCCCGTCTTCACCATGTTTTATCTGCTGGGAATCAAGCGGCGGCCCGCGTGGCAGGCGGCGCTCGCCGCTCTGGCCAGCGCCGCCCTCGCCGCTCTCTTCGGTTATCACATGCCCTTCGGCACTCTGTGCAGCGCCATCGCTTACGGCGCCGCGTTCGGGCTGTTCCCCATCGGCTGGGTGGTCTTCACCGCAATTCTTTTATTTCGCATCACCCAGGTAACCGGTAAATTCGAAATTGTAAAGCATTCCATCGGCAGCTTTTCCAGCGATCGCCGCATGCAGGCGCTGCTGGTGGCTTTCGCCTTCGGCGCGTTCATCGAAGGAGCGGCCGGGTTCGGCACGCCCGTGGCCGTGGCCGCGGCAATGCTCGCCGGAATGGGCTTTTCGCCGTTCTGGGCAGCGTGTCTGTGTCTGCTGGCCAACACCGCTCCTGTCGCCTTCGGCTCTATCGGCACGCCCATTTTGACGCTAGCCGCCACCACCGGCCTTCCGCTCGACCAGTTGAGCTCCGCCGTGGGGCGCATCTGCGCGCCGGTTTCATTGATCGTTCCGGCTTACCTGATCGGCGTCATGGGCGGGCGAAGAGCGCTTCGCGGCATCCTGCCGGCCGCGGCCGTCTGCGGAATTACGTTTGCCGGTATGCAGTTCCTGGTGTCCAACTACGTCGGCGCGCAGCTCACCGACATTCTCAGCTCGCTCGCTGCCATTGGCGCACTCGTGGCGCTTTCACGCGTGTGGAAGCCGCGGGACTCGTTCCAAATGGATGGCGAAACGACCGCATCGCCCACGCGAAGCAATTATTCTCCCCGTGAAATTTTTATGGCCTGGGTACCCTACGGATTATTAGTGGTGCTCGTTCTGGCGTGGGGCTTGGACGTATTCAAGAGACAACTAAACACGGTAACGCTCTCCTTCCCCTGGCCGGCGCTGCACAATCAGATCGCGCGCATACCTCCGGTGGTCACGGCGATCTCGCCCTACCCGGCGATTTATAATTGGAACTGGCTCGCTGCGCCCGGCACAGCGTGCCTGCTGGCCGCCATCGGCTCGGCGCTGGTCCTGCGCGTGTCACCTGCGGAATTCGGCAAAGTTTTGCGCGCCACGGCGCGACAACTTGCGCTTCCCGAGCTCACCATCGCCGCCGTTCTGGCGCTGGCGTTTCTGATGAACTATTCCGGCGCCACCGCCACCCTGGGTCTCGCGTTCGCTTCCACGGGTGTGCTCTTTCCTTTCTTTAGTGCCTTCCTGGGATGGCTGGGCGTTTTTCTTAC